>JBIJBE010000052.1:0-21606 GCA_044345405.1 Bdellovibrionota bacterium | reverse complement strand
GAGAGACCGAACGAGCAAGCGCTGAGGCACGTTTAGCCGCCGGGAAGAGAAGTGTTCCACGTTCCGTGCAAGTTAGGGAGCCTTACCTGAAGCCTCACACGCCTAAGAAAAAAGAACGGAAGATCCACCTTATCTGTGGAGACAGGGAGCTACGATTGGAGCTCCTTGAACGCTTCAGGCAGATCCTCGACCGTTGTCGAGAGTGTTATCGAAAAGCTAAGGAGGGGCTCCGTGTAGAGTGGCCCCCGGGGACCTTTACTCCTTGGTTTCCTCCTGGATTTACTTTTCCTTTGCCCATTACTGCGTAATGGGGGGCAGAGTCACGTTTATTTTTCGATCACAGGAAGACCCGTCCGACAAAACATGACCTTACACCGCGGTTTTTGTCGTGCGATACGATAATTGCCCGGCCAAAAGAGTGTCTACAGGGCAGTGAAAAAGGTCATGCACTAAAGATCACTACGCACCCGCTTAAGCACTTCCGTCCTCCGGAGCCAGAGTAGGTCAAAGTAGAGTGTTCTAGTTGACCAATCCTGCGTAAGAGCTGATGAACGGCCCCATCTTTAGCATCTCCTGTTTAACCACGGGTACGAGGTCCGTCCCAAGTAACTCGCGATCGGTCGGAAATATGCCAAGGAATCTCTGGCCATCGGAGACGCTCTGATACTGCTCTCGGTAGCTCCAGTACGGCCCCCAGACGATAGCCGGGACGTTAAGCTCGGTCTTTGAGTACTGGTTGTTAGCGAATTCGAGGGCGAGGCTCTCAAGAGGCCCCTTGCCATCAGTGCTCGGAGCTGGCCGAGTAGCCGGGCGAGACTCTGAGGTGGTCGGCCAATGACGGCCGTCTGTTACGTTGAACCATCCGGACACATGAGGCCTTCGCTCTTTATTCAAGAAATAGTTGTCTCGAATGGAGTGATGATGGTTCCACATCTCTGTCTCTCCTTGGATGGTCCAGTTCGAATTGAAGATGGGGGTCGTTCGGGGCATCTCCCTGAATTGAAGGTTTTCTCTATTGTTCACAAAGATATTGCGGAACACCTTCGCGCCGTGAGAGCTCGATAGGGACAACCCTCCATCCGCGCCCCAAGCGTCATGCTGGGTCCGATGTCCGTTTCCGATGATGAGGTTGTCGTGAATAATAGGGTTCGAGGATATCTCATAGTACAGACCAGCCTCGTCATTGTTGTTGAACACGTTGTGATCGATCTCGACGAAGTCAACGCTGATATCGAACCACAGGCCGGGGCCAGCGTAGTTCTCCTCAAAAACGTTCTCTCTGAAAAGGGAGTTTCTAGACCAGCAGATCTTCATGCCGCCCGCTTGCCAACCGGAGTAGAACCGCTTGGTATTGTTTCGAATCACCTGATTGTTGATGAAGGCGAGTTGAAAAAGTCCTCCTCCCGATACGCCGACACTCTCGTTCTCTGAGAAAACGGAGTCCATAACCATAAGCCTCTTGCCGTTCATCGAGAGTCCATCACCGCTCGTTTTCTCGATCTTCATGCGCCTAAGCACGTTGAAATCGGTGTAAACGCCGTCCACCATAACAGCGCCCTGCTGCGCTCTGTTGGCCGCGTATCGAACGTGAAATCCTCGAAGGTGGTTGTAGCTCGCTTTGAGGTGGATCACCGTATCGCGCGTAGAGGTCTCGATATGTGAGTTGGCAGCGAGGACGGTCAAATCTCGGTTGTAGCGATCCCTGAGGTAGATCTTCTTATCTTTGAACGAGACATAGAATTCTCCAGGGGCGAGTTGATCAGGTGACTTGAGGACCTGCTCCAGGAGCTCTCCCTCTACGATTACCTGCTCGGCCCGGCCCCGTAATTCGTGATAGGGGTCACAAGGGTGAGAGAGCATCGGTTCGCCGATGGAGTTCAGCTTATCGCACCAGCTGATAAAAACGTGTGGGAAGGGAAACGAGTAGATGCCGCTTCCCTCATGGGTAACAGTTGGTACGATATCCGCCCCCGTGAATACGGTTTTTTGGGGTTGCTCAACGATCCAATTAATCGGTTTCTCGGACGTGCCACTAGTCGTGATCTTCAGGCGTTGGCGATAGGTCCCCGGGCCGATCTTCACTATGTCTCCGGGCTTTACTCGTAAGTTAGCGGCTTGGAGGGTCTTGAGCGGTCGCTCCCGTGATATTCCGGAATGCGTATCGCTGGCATGAGACTCGTCGCTCACGTAGTAGGTAACGGTTACCGGAGCAGGGGTAGTTGCGACTCCCTGCAAAGGTGTCGGTGATGTCGACGGCATCGGTTGCATTTGAATCGGCGCCGCTGAGGTCGAGCGGAAGGTAGGAAGAACGACGAGTAACGCTAAGAAGGTGACGCGAACCGCCAGCGGCGAAATGAAGAAGTGGATCCCGAGCCGTCTTGGGGACGTGAACATGTTCATAAAACCTCGTCAAAACCCGCAGACTACCCTTTGTAGCCGCATGTACGAGGTATGCTAGTTTAGCAGTCCGTGTAACATAGCCCCTTAAAAAGAGGGGTATAGCCCTGATAGTGTTGGCGGGGCATGGGGCAGTACCGGGTATCCATTCCAAAGCCGGGCGAACGAGTAAGCCCAACAGGAAGGCTAGAGGCAGAACTCTCCAAGCTTGCTTTGCGGGTGTTATAGTACGGTTGCCGGCGGCAGCACCTTGCCAGGGTTCATAATGTTACGCGGATCAAAGACCGCTTTGATCCCACGCATCATCTCCAGCTCCTCAGCGGTTCGAGAGAAGTGAATGAAATCTCGCTTGAGCATCCCAACGCCGTGTTCGGCTGAGATGCTTCCCCTAAATTTCCGCACGGTCGTGAAGATCGTTTGGTCGGAGTCGTGGCAGCTCCTCCAGAACGCGTCATCGGTGATCTCAGCGGGCTTTAAGACATTCACATGGAGGTTCCCATCTCCGACGTGACCGAACACAACCACTTTAAAGCCCGCGTATGCTTGGGTAATCGATTCGTGGAGCTCGTGTAAAAACGCTGGGATCGCGGGGACCGGCACTGAGATATCATTCTTGTGCAAGGTGTAGTGCATCGAGAGCGTTTCACTGATCAGGTCGCGAATGTTCATGAGCTCCTGCGCTTGTGCGCTCGATTCACTGACAACGACATCAACGATCATGCCCTTCTCATACGCTTCGCCGAACGCCTCGGTGACCTGCTCCATCGAGTTCGGGGTATTGAGCTCGCACTCAACAAGCACGTAGGCGGGGTAGGTGTCGGAGAGGGGATTTCGAAGTTGACGGTGCTTAATAACTTCTCCGAACGCGGTACTGTCGATGAACTCAAACGCGGAGAGATCGCGGAGCTTGCCGCGACAATAGGTGAGCAGGGGAAGTATCGCGTCGTTTGAGGCGAGTCCGCACAGCACGCGGGTCGTGTCTCTGGGAGGGGTCGTAAGTTTGAGGGTAGCCTCTACGATAATGCCGAGGGTTCCCTCTGATCCAATGAAGAGGGATCTAAGATCGTATCCGGTGTTGTTCTTCCACAGTGAGCCGTTGAGCTCCAGGATCTCGCCCCGACCCGTCACAACTTTGAGCCCAACCACCCATTCCCGCATATTGCCGTAGCGGATAACGCGGATCCCCCCGGCGTTGGTCGCGATGTTGCCCCCAATCTGAGCTGAGCCACGGCTTGAGAAATCAACGGGGAAGTAGAGGTCGTGTTGTGTCGCTTCAAGTTGAATACGCTCCAACTGAGCGCCCGCTTGGCATCGGATGGTGCGATCGATCGGATTGACCTCAAGCACCGCGCGCATCCGTTCAAGCGAAAGGATGACCTCACCGTGAGACGCGGTCGCGCCTCCACTGAGACCTGTACGGCCTCCAGAGGGAACGATAGCGACTCCGTGCTTCGCGCAGGTGGAGACTACGAACTGTACCTGCTCAACTGTCTCTGGAAGCACAACGAGGCTTGGCGCCGCTGGAAAATCTTTAATCCAATCACGCCCGTAGAACTGCTTAGATTGCTCGTCTGCGAGGATCTGGTAGTCGGCAAGTTGAGTCGCAAGGTCACTCTGTAGGGTGTTGATATCGCTCATCTATATTTCCTGAAGCAGGGGCTCTTTTCGTGCTGATTAGTCTCTAGCACGCTTACGAGTCTGTGTACACGTAAGCCAGTAGTATGGAGCGTCGGTACATGAAGGCAGTTTCAAAACTTAAAGCGAGCTTTAACCTACACAAAGAGTGGATTCAGCGATGGGGCTCGTTGCCCGTTCGTCCATGGGTGAAAGCAGCGAGTCTCTACCGACTTGGGCGTTATGAGGAGGCGGCCGAACTCTACAAGGCGGGCCTCGCGTCTCACCCGCGACATCCCGCGCGCATGAACGCGCTCCTTGATCTTTCACACTGTCTCTTTCGCTTGAAGCAATTCGAAGAAGCTGAGCGGTACCTTAGACAGGCGAGCGTGATTTCAAAGCACGAGCGCGAGCCGTATGTTCGTCTCGCTCGTTTGCAGTTATGGCTCGGGCACTCGGTTGAAGCCGCATGGACGATCCGAACCGCGTTGGCGACTATTCCCGCAGATCCTGAATTAGTAACACTCTTCGTGACCGCCGCTGTTGAGAGCTCTGGGGTTGGGCCACTCCTTAGTGAAGCGAGAGATCTTCTTCGAGATATGCACTGTGAGCCGGAGGCGGCGCCGCGCCTTGAGGTCGCTCGCGCGCGTTTAAAGATGCAGGACGGCGATTTAGGGGAGGCAAGAGATGATCTCGCCGCGTTGGCTTCGAAAGATAGAGGTCCCTTTGAAGCTGTGGTGGCGTTCGCCAACGTGTTGCTCGAAGAAGGAAAGACCGCTTACGCGCGTCACCACCTGCATCGAGCTCTCACGGTCTCTCCAGAACATCCTAAGGTGTTGCGACTTCTCGCGCTCTCGTACCTGCGACCGGGCTCGAACTTCGAACCTGAGTACGCTATTCAATTGGCGACTCGAGCGTGCCAAGCGACCGGTTGGTCTGGCATGCATGAGATGCACACATTGGCCCGAGCCTACGCGTTGTCTGGGGATAAGGTGGCGGCTCTTTTGATAGCGAGCAAGGCTAAGGAAGCAGGCCGCAACCTTCTGGGGATCTATCCAGAGGTGCAGAGCCTTGAGCAACTCATTCATAGCCTCTCCTCTGGAACGCAAGCGTAGGCAGATCTGGTCGCGTTCGCCGTGAGGGGCATACCCCACGAATCGGCTCCTTCCACGGTCGGTGTGCGCATGAGGCGTGCTTTTCATTGGAAAAACCGAAAAATGCCGGCGAAACAGCTGTCCAAGCTGGGTACCCCTAGGTGACAAACCACGGAATCACGGGCATTATCAGCTCATGAGTAGCCAAGAGAAATGGATAGTTGAGCTTGCTTCGCTGGCGGCCGCGTCGCCTCAGATCCCTGAGCTCGTGCCTCTTGAGGTTGGGTTCGAGGTTGGTGGCGCTAAGGTTGGGCTCGATCTTCTCTTCGGTCGTATTACGGATGGCAGCGCCGCTTCGTGTTGGATATCGGGAAGCAGCGAGGATTTTTCCGATTTAGTTGCTGGAAAGATGACCTTGCAAAAGGCGTACATGACCGGGCGAGTGACCCTCTCGGGCGAGCCTGAGGGATTGCTTCGACTGGCGTTTCTTCTTGACGCCGCGCAAGCTCTGATTGCGCACCAAGGTAGCGGTATGGAGAACTCGTTGTGAACTTAGATGAAGTGTACCAGGAATTAATCCTGGATCATTACAAGAGTCCTCGTTGCAAAGGGGTTTTGCTCAACCCTGATCGAAAGGTTGATCTGACGAATCCTCTCTGTGGCGATCAGATCTCCCTGACCCTCAAATTCTCTGGTGAGACGATCGCTGAGATCGCCTTCGATGGTCACGGATGCTCGATCAGTCAGGCTACCGCGTCTCTCATGGCGGAGCTTATTCGAGGGAAGACCAAAGATGAGGCTCGGCGTCTTTCGGGCCTCTTCCGCGGAATGATTAAAAGCCAAGTTGAGGGTGACGCCCTTAACGATCTCGGTGACGCGCTCGCTCTTGAGGGGGTGAAGCGTCACTCCGCTCGTATTAAGTGTGCCTTGCTCGCATGGGATTGTATCGACCGGGCACTTGAAGATCCGGGCGTCGCTGGAAGTCTTCGAGATGAGATGCCTCAGTAGGCGAGCGCCCCGCTCCATTTAGGGGTTGCGCCCGTTTCGTCATAGGTTTACTTCTTCCTCGTAATTAGGACCTCTACCCCTTTCGGAGATTGCTATGAAAAAGTTCCTCGCGCTTACCCTCGCGACCCTCCTCTCCAGCACCTGCTGGGCGGCTGACTATCAGATCGATCCAACGCACAGTAGCGTTACGTTCAAAGTGAAGCATCTCGCGATCTCATCCGTCCCTGGTCGCTTCGGGGAGCTCTCCGGCACGTTTTCGTTTGACCCCGCGAAGATTGAGGCTTCAAAAGCCCAAGCTACCCTCTCCGTTTCAAGTATCAACACGATGGACGCCAAGCGTGATGACCACTTGAAGGGCCCTGACTTTTTTGACGCCTCAAAGTATCCCTCGATAACGTTCAAGACGAACAAGGTGGATAAGGTCAGCGATGCGGCGTTTAAGGCGCACGGTGATCTTACGATCCACGGAGTGACGAAGCCGGTAACGCTCGATGTGACCTACGGAGGTTCCGCAAAGGACCCATGGGGTAAAGAGCGCGCCGCGTTTGAGGCGAAAACCGTTATAAACCGTAAGGATTTCGGGCTTACCTGGAATAAGACGATTGAGACCGGTGGTCTTGTTGTTGGCGATGAGGTTCAAATTGCCCTTGAGATCGAGGGCGTAAAAGCCCCGTAACGTGCGGCGATTCAAGCCCAGCCGGTACGTGAACGTAAACGTAAACGTGAACGTACCCGAAACGCCCGAGCTTCAGTCCTGAGATTTTGGGAGTTAAAGGGTAGGTATCGCAATTCCTCACAACAACAACGGCCCGTCTCTGCCTCCCCAGCAGAGACGGGCCGTTGCCGTTTTTGGTGTTCCCTCGAGGTTAGGTGGTTACCCATCCTTCAGCGATCGCGAGCTTCACGAGCTCCGCGTTTGTCTTGAAGCCTAACTTCTTGAGAATGTTTGAACGGTGTGTATCCACCGTTCGTACGCTGATCGAGAGCAGTTTTCCTATCTCTCGATTCGGTTTGCCGTTCGCGAGAAGCACCATGATCTCGCGCTCACGATTAGAGAGCACCGCGCTCGACGCGCATACGTCGTGCCCCGGGGACGCGTTATTGTTCGCGGCGATCGATGGACTAAGATAGGTGCCACCTCTCGCGATCTCGTCGATTGCGTGCTCCATCTCAGAGAGCCCCGCTTGTTTTGGGACAAACCCCTTCGCGCCGGCCTGGATCGCTGCTTTCGCGGCTCGTCCTGACTCGTCGCCCGACATGATAAGAACCGGAATGTCGATACCTCGACGCCTAAGCTCGGTGAGCACCTCAAGGCCGTTCGTTCTTGGAAGTGAGAAGTCGAGCACGATTACATCCGCCTTAAAGTTCGGTGACTGATTGTAGAGCTCGTTGCTGCTGCCTGTATGTCCGACGACCGCGTATTTTCCTCGATGCTCAAGCGCCTCAGCTAAAGCTTGTCGAAGCACGAGATGATCGTCGACAAGATAGAGCTTTACGGGAGAGTTTATTTGTTCAGTGCTGAACGACATACGCCACCTTTATTCGTAAACGTTTTCGAGGAGAGGCTCCTCATCATTCGCGACGTGGGGAGGATTCACCGTTGAAGAGCTTCCCTTGTCACACACGTATGTACGGATTACCCGTACAGAAAGTTAACGGTTGGCGCCTAAAAGGTACGGGAAACCTCGAAAAAGATTCTCTCAGTGATAAAAATATCGAGGTTTAAGGGGGTTAGATTGCTTGATGAGGAGGGGAGGGAGGGGCCAGTCCTCTAGCATAAAGGTTCGAGAGGCCGCTCAATATCGCTTCGGGGGGGATCCTGACGGAGTGCGCGGGTTTAGCAACGACTTGGGTGTTCGCGGTCGAATGTGTTCAGAGAAGAAAATTTCCGGCCCGCCCGAGCTTGACGTTGTTCCCCCCGATTGTGTACACCTGAGGACATGTCGCAGTCACGTTCGTCGACATCCTCTATCTCATGCCTCGCGATGCTTTCGATCGCCGCGCACATCATTATCGCGATTTGATTGGAAATAACTGCCGGCGCGCGGTTATTTCCCATCACCCCGGTCCCTTTCTCCCGCAGCTCCTGATCCGTTACACCGCCTTGAGGCATTTAGAAAAGTTTATATGTTTAAGGATTCCTCACTACCAACGACTGTGTCGGTCCCATCCAGTCGCGAAAACGTCTTCGCTTCGGTCCTCGACCAAGCCCAAAAGAACGCGAAGCTCTCTGAGCTTTACCTCTCCTTCATGGAATCCAACGGTATTCAACTCAACTTCTCGCCCCTTTCGGATGAAGGACGATGCACAGCTGACGCCACGTGTAATCCGACCAATGCGTATAAAGTGCGGGGCGCTCTCGTAAGCGCGGATCTCGCGAAGCAGGACGGGCAGACAACATTAGTGACCGCCTCCGCGGGAAATCACGGCGCTGGGCTCGCCTACGCGGCGCAACAGCTCGGTATGCGCGCGGTTATTTACGTCCCGAAAAACGCCCCACAGGTAAAGGTCGAGACTATCCGCTCGTTTGGAGCTGAGGTTCGAATGGTCGGTGATTCGTTTGACGAGTGTCTCGCGGAGGCTCGAAAAGATGGCCTCGTGGAGATGGGAGCGGCGAAGTTTGTGCATCCCTTCGATGACGAGGCCGTCGTCGCTGGACAAGGTACGATGGGCTTTGAGCTGCTTCAGCATCTTGAGACGCAGGTCCTCTCGCGTCGTCCGGAGAAGGTTCGAGTTGTGCTCCCGATCGGCGGTGGTGGGCTCGCGGCGGGCGTTGTCAGCGTCCTGAAAACTCGGTGGCCGAGGGAGTTTCCTCCGCTTGAGGTGGTGGGTGTTGTAGATGAGAGCTCTCCAGCATCGCTTTTGGCGATGCTGCGAGGGCGGCCGGTGCGGGCGCTCACGGATACGATAGCTGACGGTACCAAGGTAGAGATGGTAGGAAAGAACTTCCTGGCGGTGGCTCACCTTCTTGATGGATTGATCCTTCTTCCTCATGACGAGCTCGTGAACGCGATGCGACGGCATGAACAGAGAACCGGTGTGCGATTGGAGGGCGCCGGAGCGCTCGCGCTTGGAGGGGAGGAGGTTATCTCTCGGTACAATCTTCGTAACGACCCGACCTCGGTCGTGAGCGTCGCGATCGTCTCGGGAAAGAATATCGACCCTCAACGGTTTGAGGCCGAGGTGACCGCCGACGCCCGCATGGACACCAGAGAGAAACGTCGGCAGGGCTTTGATGTCGTCATTCCCGAGCAGCCGGGACAGCTCCTGAAATTCTTAGAGGCGGTTAAGGACTACAATATCGCGAGCCTCACCTACGTTCGACGGGTAGGATCTGAGACCGGTCATCTGCGGGTTGAATTCGAGGTGGCTCACGATCGGCGGTACGGACTGTATGACGTTATCAAGACGGCTTTTCCAGGATCCGAGAAGTTGTTTCGAGGGCAACAGATGCTCCATGTGGGTGGAGGACAGGGTACTGAGGCGGGGACCGAAAAGCTCATCCGGCTTGATGATGCTCCTGGATCCTTTCTGAAGTGTATACGGGAGCAGACTGAACGGGGGTCTCTCGGACAGGTCGACTTTCTGTTCTATCGAAAGCCCGCAAAGAAGGGCGCTCACGCGCAGGTGGTAATGGGCCAGGCATCTCCAGTGCTTGAGTTGCCGATGGTTGAAGAGGTTCGTCGACCAACCTTACATTAATAAAAAGACCCAGAGCGTTTCATCAAGAACGCTCTGGGTCGTTTGATCCTACAACGTTTTCATGTCGATGACGAAGCGATAGCGCACGTCATTCTTTATCATTCGCCCGTACGCGTTATTGATCTCCCTCATTGGAATGAGCTCGATATCCGAAACGATTCCCTTCTCCGCGCAGAAGTCGAGCATCTCCTGTGTCTCGCGAATGCCACCGATCATCGATCCCGCGATCGAACGGCGTCGTGGGATGAGCGAGAAGGGGTGCACGGCAGGCGCTTGTGGCGGAACGCCAACAAGCACGAGCGTTCCGTCAAGCTTGATCATCGAGAGTACCGAGTTGAGGTCGTGCTCCGCTGATACGGTGTCGAGGATCAGATCGAATCGGTCCGCGGCTTTTTGCACAGCGTCAGCGTCCGTTGAGAGGAGGAAATCATCCGCCCCGAGCCTCTTCGCGTCCGCTTCCTTTGATTTCGATGTGCTGATGACGGTAACGTGCGCGCCGAAAGCTTTACCGAACTTCACGCCCATGTGCCCAAGACCGCCGAGTCCGAGAATGGCGATTTTACTCTTGGGGCCCACCTTCCAGTGACGAAGAGGGGAATAGGTCGTAATTCCGGCGCAGAGGAGGGGCGCTACGGCTTGGAGGTCTAACTTAGGCGAAACCTTAAGAGCGTACTTCTCGTCGACGACGATCTGTGACGAATACCCGCCGTGTGTCGGGGTTTTCTGATCCTGCTCAGTTCCGTTGTAGGTGAATGAAACGTGTCCCTGACAATACTGCTCCTCTCCCTTGTCGCAGCTCGGGCACGTGCGGCACGAATCAACGAAGCAGCCGATACCGGCGAGATCGCCAACCTTGTAGTTCGTAACCTTCGCGCCGACCTTGGCTACTTTCCCGACGATTTCGTGTCCAGGAACCATCGGGAAGATCGAGTTGCCCCATTCTCCACGTGCTTGGTGAATATCAGAGTGACACACGCCGCAGTAGAGGATCTCGATGAGGATATCCTTTTCTCCAACCTCTCGACGGTTGAATTCGAATGGCGCGAGCGGGGTCTTTTCGTTGACAGCGGCGTAGGCTTTGGTCGGTAGCATGGTTGGTAATCTCCGTTTAGAAATGATCGCTGGAAGTGTAGCCGTGTGAGGGTGGGAGGGGAAGGGGGAATGGGGGGGCGGCAGGGCGACCATTTCTGGTCGCCGAAAATGTCGCGTATCGAAAATGACCTTCACCGCGGATTCTAACGCGGCGGTCAGGAATGACCGCCCTCCGGGATCAAGGACAGCAAACTCGGAGGGGGACCATTCCTGGTCGCCGAAAATGTCGCGTATCGAAAATGACCTTCACCGCGGATTCCAACGCGGCGGTCAGGAATGACCGCCCTCCCGGATCTCGGGGCGAAGAATGGGAGGGCGAGCATTCCTGCTCGCCGCAATATTTCGTGTGGTGCACATGGAGATGGGGGGATGCTACTTCACCCACTCCCGCGGATGTGTAAGAACCTCAAGCAGCTTCGCCTCACGAGAACCTTCCTTGATCACCGGACAGTATTCCCAATGCACAACCGCAGGCAGAGACATGAGGATCGACTCAACCCGTCCGCCGGTCTGCAAGCCGAAGTGGGTGCCTCGATCGTAGAGCAGGTTGAACTCAACGTAGCGTCCTCGGCGCATGAGTTGAAAGTTCTTCTCCTTCTCGGTGAACGGCATCCCCTTTCGACGCTCGACGATGGGGATGTACTGTTCAGTGAAGCCGAATCCGAGGTCTTTGCTGAACGCGAGGACCTCATCAAGATCGACCTTCTCATCGCGACCGAGATAATCGTAGAAGATTCCGCCGATACCGCGGGTCTCTTTGCGATGGGGAAGATAGAAATACTCGTCACATCCCTTCTTAAACTTGGGATAGTAGCTCGGGTTATATTTGTCGCAGGTCTTCTTGAGAATGGTGTGGAAGTGCTCCGCGTCCTCCTCAAAGAGGTAATACGGGGTAAGGTCGGAACCACCGCCGAACCACGCCTTGTCTCCGAGCTCAAGATATCGCCAGTTGGCGTGAGTGGTCGGCACCATCGGGGAATAGGGATGGATTACGAGTGAAACGCCCGTCGCGAAGAAAGGAACGTCCTCGCTTTGAGATACGCCGAGCTTCGAGGCGAACTCCTTTCCCATAAAGCCGTGAACCGCGCTGAAGTTTACGCCAGCTTTCTCAAAAACCTTGCCACCTGAGAGGATGCGAGTGAGACCACCTCCTCCAGCGCCACCCTTAACGTCGGATCTCGTCCATTCGTCGGAGCGAAACAACGCGCCGCCATCAACTATCTCGAGCGCTTTGCAGATATGCGTTTGGATACCTTTGTAGAGCTCAGACGCTTGCCGCGAGAGCTTGAGAACACTTCGTGACATCCTATACCTCCGAAATGATAGCGGAGAGCGCCGCGGTCGTGTTCGCGGGACCTCCCATCTTCTCGATGACCCGTCCGATAGCCGTGATGCCGGCAATCACATCGAACGGATCGACAAACCCCATATGTCCGATACGGACTATCTTACCGGCGAATTTACCCTGCCCGCCAGCGAGACGGATTCCGTAGCTCTTTCGTACCTCAGTACGAAGCGCATCCGCGTCGATGCCATGTGGCGGGAAGAATCCGGTAACGCTTGGGCACGGAGCGTCGGAGGCGAGCAAGGTGCAGCCAAGTGCTCGCAACGCGGTGTGGCTCATACGCGAGAGTTTCTGATGGCGCGCATACATCGCCTCGAGACCCTCGGCGCGGAACATCTCAATCGCCGCGTTCAATCCAACGATAAGGGTTGATGCCGGGGTCCATGATGTTTCCCCGGACGCGAGCGCCTTCTTCTCGAGGGCAAAATCGAAGTAGAGGGAGCGACGGGGAGTTTCCTCTACCGCTTTCCACGCGAGTTGTGAGAGGGCGACAACGGAGAGGCCAGGGGGAAGCATGAGCGCTTTTTGAGAGCCCGCGATAAAGATATCCAGCGTGGCTGGAGTTCCCGGTACGGGAGCGGTCGCGCACGCTGATATCCCATCAACGAGCGTAATCATCTGAGGGGCGATGCTCTTCACAACTGAGAGCGCTTGCTCAACTGGATGAAGCACGGTGGTTGAGGTTTCGCTGTGTTGGATGCAAAACGCCCGAGCACTAGGGTGCTGCGTTACCGCGGCGCGAACCTGTTCCTCTGAAACGGGAGTTCCCCATTCGACCACGATCTCGTGGGCGGAGAGGTTGAGCCGCTCGGCGATCTTCGCCCATCGTCCGCCGAACGCTCCGCCATTCACCGCGATGATGGTGTCGCCCGGTTTGCAGATATTGAGGAGGCTCGCCTCCATGGCTCCCGTTCCGGAGCAGGCGAGGAAGATCGGATCGCTGTCCCACCCGAGGACCCACCGCATACCCTCAGCCGCTTTAAGGAGGTGCTTCTTAAATACCTCGCTCCGGTGATGCAGCATCGGCAACTCCATAGCCTGGAGTACCTGTTGCGGAATTATCGTTGGACCGGGGGTAAGAAGACGCTCTTTGAACATGACTATGCCTGAGATCGGTACGCATTTACCCAGCGCTCACCCGAGGTGGCAAGGGTCTTGCCTTTGTATCCCATACAAGCCTCAGGTGGCTAACAATTACTGAGCAACCCCATGCTAATTCAACTGGTTAGCGGGGGCAAGGAAGAGTGCTGAGTCAATCACCTGACGGGGGCCGTGTCAAAAGCCAGGCTTTTGACATCGTGCCGTGGATGGCTGGGTAAGTGAGGAATAATGATGAATCAGATCCAAATGTGGCAACTTCTTGTTGATATCGGCCTAATCACCTCCGTGATGACCATGACGGTGCGGGCCTTCAAGTCCTCGCGTCTCCCCAGCATGCTCCCCAAGACCCGGGAGTTGGAGGCAAGCTTGCGTGGCCTCATAGGTGACGCGGAGACCGCGGGACTTCAATTGAACGACCAGCTCCTTCGTCGTGAGCAAAATATTCAGCGCGCGCTCTCCGAGATACAGCAATCAGAGGCCCGTATCACGAAGGCACTCGCCGAGGCTGAGGCGCTCCAAAATAAGCTTCAACAAACTCGAGCGGAGACCGTGCGAGTTATTCAAGATCTTAAGAACGGATTTGAGCGAGGAGTTCAATCTGAGCGAGCTCGGCTCGAGGAACAGTCCGCGGCGCTTCATCCGGCTCAACCTCAAGCGGCTTCAGTCGCTCCTCAGGCTCAAGCCGCGCCTGCCTACCAGGCAGCGCCTAATCAGCCAGCTCCGCAAGCTCCTACCTTCGTTGAGCAGACCTACGCCCGGACCCCACTTCAACGCAGCATTGAGGTAACGAACGCGCCCGCGACTGCCGCGTCAGCCGCTCAAGGTGGTGCCGCGAACCAAGCGACTCGACGCGCGGCTCCGACACAGCCGACGGCCACTGAGCTGCAGCGAATATATAAGTCGGCGGAGGTGATGCTCAAGGATGGACAGAGCCTTGAGAGCGTTGCCACTCAGATGAAGCTCCCGGTTGAGGGAGTTCGACTGCTCGCGCAGATGATTGAGATTGAGCGTGAAGAGGATACCCGCAAGCAGGAGGCGGAGCCGTTGGCGGGAACGGATGCCCGCTTGGGAGCGCTGGCTGCCATTCGTCGTCAAACGTCTGTTCTCTAGGAGTGTCTAGATGGATATCGGAACGTACGCCGCGGCATCATTAGGAATCGTTCAGCTTCGAAAGCTGGAGATTCAGAACAACAACTTGGCCAACGTGAACACCGTTGGATTCAAGCGTCAGATCTTGGTGACATCCCCAGAGGATTTCAAGGATACCTTCGCGAAAGAGATGGCGAGTAAGGATCCGTACGCGACCGGTGATCAAAAACGAGTGGCTACCGTCAATGAGATCGCGACCCACACCGACTTCTCGATGGGAGCGATTAAGAGCACAGGAAATCCACTTGATGTGGCGCTGCGAAACGCGAATGACTTCTTCGTTGTGAACACACCGCAAGGTCGTATGTTCACTCGAGCGGGAAATTTCACCTTGGACGCTAACGGCGCCCTCGTCACACAGGACGGCATGCAGGTGCAGGGTGATGGAGGAGCGATTATCGCGCAAGGCGCGGGGGCAAATATCGGCGCTGACGGTACCGTACGAGCGGGGGGCAATATCGTTGGACGATTGCAAATAGTTCGGTTCGCCGAGACGAAAGGATTGCAGCCTGTTGAGGGAACTCGCTTCAAGGTCGCGAGCGGTCCTCAGCCCACACCTGTCGAAGGATTTGTGGAGCCCCGGGCTCTCGAGATGTCAAATGTATCAGCGGTAACTGGAATGATCGATTTGATAACCACGAATCGAGCGTTTGACGCGTACACCAAGGCGGCGCAAACGATCGATTCGCTCAATCAATCAGCGATCTCGCAGGTAGGGAAACGGCAGTAAGGTTTTAACGAATAAGGGAATCCTATGATTCGAGCACTCTATTCAGCGGCAACTGGAATGCAGGCCCAGGAGACAAACCTGGACGTGATCTCCAACAACTTGGCGAACGTTAATACGACGGGATTCAAGAAGGGACGCGCGGACTTTCAGGACCTCATGTACCAGTACGTGATGGAGCCCGGAGCGCCGACATCCCAAACGAGCTTCAACCCAACCGGTATTCAGGTGGGTCTCGGAGTAAAAACCGCGTCGGTGCAGAAGCTCTTTACGCAAGGAGACCTTAGCTCCACGAATAACCAACTCGACGTGGCGATCGAGGGTGATGGCTTCTTCCAGATCACAAGGCCGGATGGAACGCTGGCGTATACGAGAACGGGATCTTTCCGGCTAGACCAAAACGGACAGCTCACCACGGCTGATGGATTCATCGTGGCTCCGGGAATAACTGTGCCACCTGACGCATTAGGGGTGACTATCGGCCAAGACGGAATAGTTACCGTAAAGCAACCGAACAACGCGGTACCGGCGCAGGTTGGTCAGCTCATCGCGGTTCGTTTCCCGAACAATGGCGGTCTTCGAGCGACCGGTCAGGGCTTATATGAGGAAACTCAAGCTTCCGGAGCTCC
This sequence comes from Bdellovibrionota bacterium, assembly GCA_044345405.1. Classification (GTDB taxonomy): domain Bacteria; phylum Bdellovibrionota_C; class UBA2361; order UBA2361; family OMII01; genus OMII01. The sequence goes on along the minus strand of JBIJBE010000052.1, from coordinate 5,748 downwards.
TGTGACAGGTATCTTCAGCCAGGTGGGTTTCGGTCGATTGAACCAAGGGTTTTTAGAGAGCAGTAACGTGAGCGTTGTAGAGCAAGTTGTAAACATGATTACAGCTCAACGGGCGTACGAGGCTTCCTCAAAGGGCATCACGACAGCGGATGAGATGCTTACATCAGCGATTAACTTGAAGAGGTAATAGCATGAGACAGGTTTTGATGGCGCTGCTTGTTGGAGCGCAGATGTGGATCGGAGGTGCGGTAGCGGAGGCGCCGAAAGGGAGTTCGCCCACCATTCGGGTTGAAGGGCGAGCTGACGCTGTTGTCACCGACAAGTCGATTAGGCTGGGAGACGTCGCGCAGATCGATTCCCCGAACATCCAAGATGATGAGGCGGTCATTCTGCTGAAAAAGATATCGGTTGGTGTCAGCCCGAAGGCTGGAGAGTCTGTGACGCTTGAGGGGTCGACGGTTCTTGAGCGCCTTCGCGACGAGGGCGTACGGCTAGACTCTATTCGGTACTCTCTCCCGCGTAACATCACGGTCACTCGAGCGTTTCGAGAGGTAAAACTGGATGAGCTTGAGCGGGCGTTAGCGAGCTTCCTCTCAAAAGGTGAAAAGCAAGTTGATGTGAAGCAGCTCGTCGTTGATAGGCCAATACGAGTTCCTACCGATAGTTTAGGGCTGGAGGTCGTCGCGCTTCAGGCTACAAGGCCAGGCCACATCGGGATTGACTATAAATCTGTCGCTGGCTCGGATGAGGTGAGGTTTCAACTCAAAGCGTTCGCCGATGAGTGGCGACTCATGCCAGTCGCGTCGCGTCCGTTGGTGAAGGGCGCTACCGTCACGGCTAGTGATGTCCATCTGGTGAAGGTGAACGGGACCTCGGTAGGGCGGGATTCGATCGAGAATCTGGGGGATATCGTTGGTCGCAATCTTACAAAAGATATCGGACAGGGGGAGATGTTTAAGGCGAGCGTGGTAACGGTTCCGGCGGTAGTCACAGCTGGTTCTCGGGTGATTGTTGTCTTTCGGCAAAGTCGCCTTGAGGTTACCGCGAGCGGTATCGCGCTTGAGAATGGAGGCATGGGACAAGATATTCGTGTCCGAAATGAGTCCTCTAAGAAGGTCATCGTGGGCAAAGTTACTGACCCAGGTCTCGTTACGGTTGGGGGATAAGGGTATGCAGGGTAAAACAGCTTTGATTGTAGGTGTGTGTCTTGGAGTGGGAGGGTGCGCTCCTCAGCCACCTGTCGACCCTTATATTCCATCGATGAAGTACGCGTCCGGTTCCCAGCCGATCCAAGGTCCCCACGCCTTGCAGTGGAAGGGAGGTATGGTGCAGGACCCCTCCGCTGATGGAAAAGCGCAAATGAGGTTCACAGACAAAATGGAGGAGATGCCAACGATCAAGCCCGCTATCCAGCAGGGGGCCGCGCCGATGGCGTCCCAGACCCAAATGTTCGGTGAGAGCCCGGAGCTTGGTGGCGACGTAAGGGTAATTCGAAGCACCGAGCATTTGCCCAGGGCATACGCTGGACCATTGGAGTTGGGGGATCCGGGAGTGGGAGCGTCTTTGTGGCGTGAAAGTAGGGTAGCCAACGAGGTTTACCGAGACTTCCGAGCGTGGCAGCCCATGGATCTTCTCACGATCGTGATCAATGAGATCTCAATTGGCCGCCACTTTGGTCTCACCGAAGTTAAGGGCAAAAGCGAGTATCAAGCCGCAATCGAGAACTTCTTTGGCTTGGAGGAGCAGACACAGAATTGGACCAATCCGCCTGACCTCTCAAGCCTGATCAAAGCTCAAACGAGGAACGATTTCAAGGGAGAGGGGCAGACCAACCGACAAGCGCAGTTAACAGCGAGGATGTCAGCGGTTGTCGCGGAGGTGTTGCCATCGGGACTCTTGAGAATCGAGGGAGAGAAGATCATCTCGGTCAACAATGAAGAGCAGGTGATGGTGATTACGGGTCTCGTGCGCCCTCGGGATATCACATCAGATAATGAGGTGCAGTCCACAAAGATAGCTCAAATTCGCGTTGATTATTACGGTAAAGGAACGGTGGGAGAGGCTCAGTACGGAGGCTGGTTCGCCCGCCTTCTGCGGATCATTTGGCCATTTTAGGAAGCTTTATGAGAATAGCTACGTTGTGTATAGCGCTCGCGTGCGCGATCCTCGCGCCCCTCAGGGCGGAGGGCGCGCGCTTAAAGGATATCGCCGATATCGAGGGTGTTCGTGGAAATCAGCTCCTCGGGTACGGTCTCGTTGTGGGATTAAACGGTACCGGCGACGGAAAGATAGATTTCACCCAGAAGAGTATCTCGAATATGCTCGAGAAGCAGGGTATCCGAGTCAATCCTGTCGACATTAAGGTTAAGAACGTCGCCGCTGTTATGGTGACGGCTAATTTGCCGGCGTTCGCCAGGCCGGGTTCCACTATCGATGTCGCTGTTTCCTCAATGGGAGACGCCAAGAGTCTGCAAGGAGGCACGCTGCTCTTGACCGCTCTTAAGGGAGCGGATGGTAATACCTACGCCGTCGCCCAGGGCCAGACAAATCTCGGGGGCTTCTCGATTTCGGAGGGTGGAGACTCGGCGCAGAAGAACCATCCCACGGTGGCGACCATACCTCAGGGGGCGATCGTTGAGCGCTCTATTCCATTCGACCTCTTTCAATCTCGCAAGGTCAGAGTGGTGTTGCGAGAGCCAGATTTCACGACGATGACGCATGTCGTTCGGTCTATCAATGCCCGTATCGGCAAACCGGTCGCGCTCGCTGTCGATTCAGCGTCTGTAGAGGTCCTCTTGGATCAGAGCGCGCAAGCGGATCCGATCCGCGTTGTGTCAATGCTGGAGCAGGTTGCCGTGGACCAAGATATTGGGGCGAAGGTAATTGTAAACGAGCGAACGGGTACCATAGTCATGGGCGCTCACGTCACTATCAGTAAAGTGGCCTTGGCTCATGGTAACTTGAACATCGCGATACGCTCCGAGACTGATGTGTCGCAGCCTAACGCTTTAGCGGCTGGTGAGACGGTAGCGGTTACGAACACAGATGTTACGGTTGGTGAGGACGTAAGCGCCCTTCAGATAGTTGGCGGGGAAGTAACGCTAGGAGATGTTGTCAAAGGGCTCAACGCTTTGGGGGCTACGCCACGGGATCTGATTTCGATCTTCTCGGCGCTCAAAGCGGCGGGCGCGCTCAATGCCGAGCTTGTTATTATGTAGCAGGATGTATGGATCCCTTTAAGGTTGGTAGTTCGAAATCAGTTCAGGTTCCGGAAGTTTCTCAAGCGAAGCTGCCTGCTTCACAGGACTCGAAGCAGGCGGCCCAGCAGTTTGAGGCGTTGTTAGTTCAGGAGATGTTGAAGTCGATGTGGGCCACCGTGCCGAAGGGAGAGCTCTTGTCGGGTAGTCACGAGGAGAGCATGTATCGAGACATGCTCAACGAGGCGGTGGCTAGTTCGATCTCCGAAGGAAGAGGGATGGGAATTAAGGAGGTTATCCTTAAAGATCTCGATGGGTTACGTAAGAAGCAGTAACCTTTTGCCTCGTTCCTGCATCTTAGATGGTAGTGTAGTCCCGGTGCGCCAACAAAGTGCCCCGGTGGGCCGTTCGTGAGGGCGGTCCCGTGAAGTCACCGTTTTTCCAATGGATTGGATATGAAGATTCCAGGTTCAGACGCAGTGGATAACAAGATCTCCCGACCAGCCGACGCTCGCACTGGTGAGCAGTCAGGTGTGCGTCGGTCGACGGTGACCGGAGCGGGTACGGATGAGCGCTCCGCGGCGTCCGCCGAGTCCAAGGCAGACACGATCCAGGTGTCCTCACTTGGCGCCCTCCTTCAGTCTGAGCTCAACCCCGCCAAGATGGCTGAGGAGCGAGCGCAGAAGATCGCGAAGTTGAAAGAGCAAATTAAAAACGGCACCTATGCCCCGGATTCTCAAGCGATCGCTCGCTCAATGAGCGAGGAGATCTACCTTGAGGTTGCCCTGGCAGGGGACTTCAAAGAATAGTTAGTCACCCATGAAACTCACCAGCGCGGACGTGAAAACTCTTGAGAAGTTTTTGGTCGACGAGGTCTCGCTGTGTGATGAGTACCTGAAGATCATCAAAGATGAACAAGCGGCTGTCGTTAAGCTTGAGTCTGAGACCGTCACGCTCCTAGGGGAGAAACGCGGAGTCGTGGTGGATAACCTCACGCGCCTGCGCGAGGAGAGAGCCCTTCTGGTGGAGCGTATAACAGGTGATGAGTTCACCCGCGTCACCGATATGATCAATCAGGGGTGCGCTCCGGGCGACAAAAAGCGCCTCCTCACCCTTACGAACAAGGTAAAGGGTCGTCTGATGGTCGTGGATAAGTGCACCAAGGAGTTCAATCAGATACTCAATTTCTCCCTCGGGTTGGTTAACGGCGAGATCTCGCTCCTGTGGTCGGCCACCCAGCCAGTCTCTCGCACGTACAACGCGTACGGTGGCATGTCGGAAGGTGTGCAGCCTGGCCCGGTTCGCACCGGTAGCTCCCTGGGTAAAGCGTAGAGAGCCTCTGACCGCGAGCCGCGCGTAGAGCCGTGTGGAACGGCCCTAACCTCCTCACATAACATCACCATCATCGACGGCACGTTCGTTGCTCATCTTACGGTAAGGACAGGTGCGCGGCAAAAAATGCCGGCTCCCGCGAACGAACCTCGATGCCAAATTATAGTTCGAAAATTCTTGGGAACTCGATGAGCGCGCTCGTCGCGCAGCAGGCATTGATCGCGAATACCTCCAATAATATCGCGAACGTTAATACCCCTGGGTATACCCGCCGAGAGGTTACGCTCCTCAACCGCGTAGATGCCGCTTCACTGCAATCAAGCTTCACGTTTGGAAGTGGTGTGGAGGTTGGCACGATCCGACGAATCACAAGCGCCTTCCTTGAGAGCGCGGTACGGGACGCCGCGAGTCGTCAAGGGATGGCGAATATCTCTAATGACTACCTCGGTCGAATTGAGAATCTATTCAGTCTGAGTGGTCCTCAACCCACGATAGGCTCAACCCTTAATGATTTCTTTTCCGCGGTTAACACGGTCGCGGTGAATCCCTACAGCGTTGATGACCGTATCGTGTTGCTGCAACGAGGAGAGGACCTAGTCAACGCGATCAAGACGACCTACAACACCATCGCGGAAACACAGACTGAGCTTGATAATCAGGTCCCGCTTGAACTCAAGCAGATCAACGACTATACGAAGCAGATAGCGAACCTGAATGACCTCATCCAAAAGCGAAAAGCGTCAAATATTCCCGCGATTGACGAGGAGGACCAGCGCGACGCGCTTCTGACGAGGCTCGCTGAGAAGATAACCTTCTCCGCCGCGGAAATGGAAAACGGCATGGTCAACGTGTCGCTCGCGAACGGATTCCCAATCGTAAGTGGCACGACCTCCCGCGACCTTGAGTTCACGCATACGCCAAGTTTCGGTGGGGCGTCATTACCGCCGTCGCTTGAGGGACGAACCCTTGGTTATGTTGTCTATAACTTTGGGACGGAGGCATCCCCGGCGCACCTCGATCTTACCAAAACAATCAAGGGCGGTATGGGTTCTCTTGGTGGCATCCTTCAGCTACGCGGATACGCTGATGTGACGAACACCACCGCGTTCCAGGCCGACGGAGACCTCGTCGCGATCGCGACTCGAATAGAGGCGTTGACGCGCGCGCTCCTCACTGACGCCAATGAAAGGTACCTTGGGCCCGATGAGGATGCGACGAC
>JBIJBE010000085.1:0-22406 GCA_044345405.1 Bdellovibrionota bacterium | reverse complement strand
AACAACGCCGACGGTAACTCCAACAGTCACTCAAACGCAAACGATGACGCCGACAGCCACCAGTACATCGACCGCGACGATGACGCCGACTACAACACCTACGGTCACGCAAACCGCGACTCAAACGGGGACAACAACCGCTACGGCCACCGCCACGACCACCCCAACAACGAGCCCGACGATAACCAACACGGCTACGGCGACAACAACGCCGACGGTAACTCCAACAGTCACTCAAACGCAAACGATGACGCCGACAGCCACCAGTACATCGACCGCGACGATGACGCCGACTACAACACCTACGGTCACGCAAACCACGACGCAAACACCGACGGTAACCGCCACCGGTACCGCCACCACTACCCCAACGACCACTCCTACGGTCACGCAAACCCCAACGACGACGCCAACCAGCACTAGTACGGCAACGGCGACAACCACCCCAACGGTAACCCCAACGGTCACTCAAACAAGCACGAACACGCCGACGGCGACCGGCACATCGACCGCGACGAATACGCCAACCGTCACGCCGACCGTAACTCAGACAGCGACAGTAACCGCGACGGCAACCGCGACCGCAACCGCGACGACCACACCAACCAGCACACCCACCGTTACTCAGACGGCCACGAACACGGCAACGGTTACCAGCACCGCGACGGCGACTAACACTCCAACCAGTACCCCGACCGTTACGCAAACCGCAACGAGGACGCCCACGGCAACGACAACCTCGACCGCTACCACCACTCCCACGGTCACACCAACCGCGACACGCACGGCGACGAGGACGCCGACAAACACAAGGACGACAACGCCGACCACAACTCCAACGAGGACCGCGACGGTGACCCGGACACCTACAACGACCCCAACGGTTACGAACACCGCGACCGCGACAACGACCCCGACGATGACCCCAACGGCCACTCAAACGCCAACAAGAACCCCCACGCGGACACCCACGTTAACCGCCACGACCACCCCGACGGCAACGCCGACCGTTACCCGGACCGCGACGATGACACCGACCTCCACACGCACAGCGACCGCGACGACGACACCAACGGTAACTCCAACCGTCACCCAAACACCGACGGCCACCGCAACGAGGACGAGTACGGCTACACAGACCACCACTCCGACGACGACACCGACAGTGACTCCGACATCAACAAACACCCCAACGGTTACTCAAACGGCCACAGCGACAAATACTCCAACCTCGACAGCGACCGCCACTCAAACTCCAACGAGTACACCGAGCGCTACGAGCACGGCGACCGCGACGACAACCCCCACCTTGACCCCCACAGTCACGCCGACCGCGACCACGACAGCGACCCCCACAACTACTCCGACCGTGACCCCCACCGTTACTGAAACGGCAACTAACACGCCCACCTCCACCAGCACGACTACTCCAACGACAACACCAACGGTTACGAATACGCCGACCATGACGGCGACGGTAACTCATACACCGACCGTTACGCCGACGACGACTCCAACAAATACGCCGACCACAACGCCGACCACCACGCCTACTACGACAGCAACGGCAACAACGACTCCTACGAGCACTCCGACGCAGACCCCTACGGCCACAGCGACACCAACGGTAACCAGCACGAATACTCCAACGGCCACCTCGACGCAGACGCCGACCAGCACGACAACCAGCACCCCGACCACGACGCCGACGACGACTAGCACCCCGACGACGACACCCACCCGCACGCCGACCGTAACCCCAACCACTACTCCGACGGCGACCGTCACGAACACCGCGACGACGACACCTACCGTTACCCCGACAGCGACCGCTACTCGAACGCCAACGACTACCCCAACCCAAACCCCAACCGCGACCGCCACAGTGACACCCACGGTCACGCCAACGAGTACGGTTACTCACACCCCGACTGTAACCCCGACAGCGACCACGACGAGTACGCCGACACAGACACCTACCGAGACGCCAACCGCAACGACAACGTCCACGCCAACGGTTACACCAACAGCGACCACAACTAGCACTCCAACGCGCACTCCCACAGAGACACCGACAGAGACGGCAACCTCCACGCCGACGGTTACACCGACCGCAACCACCACCAAGACGCCGACGGTCACCCCGACAGAGACACCAACCGCTACGGTGACTGAGACGCCAACCGTTACGCCGACCAGTACTCAAACCGAGACTCCAACCGTCAGCCCAACCACCACGCCGACCGGCACGGCGACGCAGACTCCTACCCAGACGCCTACGAGCACGATAACCCACACTCCGACCACCACCCCGACGACAACTCCAACGGGGACGGCGACACACACACCAACGACCTCGCCAACCGCGACCAACACGGCGACCGCGACAACAACCCCGACCACAACGCCAACCCGAACCGCCACCAACACCGCCACCGTGACTCCAACCAGCACCACCACAAGCACGCCAACGGTAACCCCAACCCAAACGGCAACGAGAACTCCAACTCAAACGCCGACAACAACCCCGACAGGCACCGTCACGAGTACTGCTACGGTAACGCCAACGCAGACCCCAACGAGAACAGCAACGGCAACGGCGACAACTACACCAACGAGTACCGTAACAAGAACACCCACGACGAGCGCCACAGCCACCGCAACCAGCACTGCTACCGAAACGCCGACCGTTACGCCTACCGCGACCCAAACGTTAACAGCGACGGTTACGCAAACACCGACCTCGACCGGTACTAGCACCGCTACCGCTACCGTTACTCAGACGGCCACAGCTACCGAGACACCGACGACCACACCAACGAGCACGCCTACTGAGACCGTCACACATACCGCCACGGTCACGATGACCGCGACGTCATCAAGCACACCCACCGATACACCGACCCCTCTTCCGACTTACACTCCGACTCAGACGGCGACGAATACTCCAACCGGGACCGCGACGAAGACCCCGACGAACACACCTACCCAGACAGCCACCGGCACTTCGACAAGCACCCCAAGCACGACACCAACTGAACTGCCAACTCACACCGCGACCATCACGGCAACGGCTACGGCAACATCGACCGCGACGGTAACGCCGACGGTGACTCCAACGGGAACATCAACCCAAACACCTACCACTACCGCAACCACTACTCCGACGGGAACCTCGACAACTACACCGACTACGACGCCAACTCCAACAATAACAGCGACGGCGACAACCTCACCGACGATGACATCAACGCGGACGCCGACAAGCACGCCAACCACTACGCCGACTCGAACGACGACAGCAACCCCCACGGAGACTCCGACGCAGACCGCCACGAGCACGGTCACCGAGACACCGACCATAACGCCGACGGGCACGACAACTAACACCCCAACGACCACCGCGACTCAAACACCGACGCGAACCGCTACGTCTACCGCCACGGTTACCCCAACAAGCACAACAACCAGCACACCAACAACGACAGCGACACAAACAACGACAGCCACTCCAACCACAACGGGGACTACGACACCGACAGCGACTCAAACTGCCACGGCTACAGTAACTGCGACACCGACGACCACCCCGACACAGACCCCAACGTCGACGCCGACATCCACAGCTTCAGCCACTAGGACACCAACAGTCACCGCCACCGCGACGGCGACCGGGACGGCGACCCAAACGCCGACCGTCACCGCAACAGCGACAGTCACCCTAACTCCGACCGCTACAGCGACCTCGACCGCGACCGGAACGACAACGACAACCCCAACAGTGTCGCCAACAGCAACCTCGTCGAATACACCGACAGCAACGGCGAGTGCCACCTCAACGAGTACTGCGACGAGCACCGCGACGATCACTCCGACCGCGACCACGACCCTGACACCGACCGCGACACAGACGCAGACCGCGACGAGTAGTCCAACCCACACCGCCACCGCAACCACGACAGGTACAGTCACCATTACGCCGACCGTTACTCCAACACGAACGGCGACCGGCACGGCGACTAGCACTCCAACGGTCACACCAACCCGGACCTCAACGTTGACACCAACGGAAACGCCGACCGGCACTGCTACGGGCACCGCCACGGTGACCCCTACACCCACCGCGACCTACACGGCGACCGCGACCAGCACTCCAACCTTAACACCTACCGAGACATCCACAGGAACCTCGACCGCTACGGCGACTACAACACCAACTATCACACCGACGGGCACAACCACGGCCACCGCCACAGCGACTCACACCGCGACCGCGAGCTTCACCGCGACAGCGACGGCGACTCCGACTATCACGCAAACTGTCACCGCGACACCCACAACAACGCCATCAGCCAGCGCGACGGCAACGCCGACCATTACGTTGACCGCGACTACCACGAGTACGGCAACCGCCACCCCAACCGAGACGTCGACGGCAACGACGACGAGTACCGCTTCCGTAACCGCGACGGCGACTTCGACTCCGACACAAACGATCACATCGACGGCCACTCAGACCCCGACGGCCACATCAACGCCTACGCTGACCGCCACCGGTACTGTGACTAGTAGCCCAACGGTCACACCGACCGACACAGCTACAGCCACATCCACGAACACGCCAACAACGACGGCGACTGCGACGTCCAGTGTTACGCCAACGACATCCGCAACGGTCACACCGACACAAACAGTCACACAAACACCAACGGTGACGACCACCGCAACGGTGACCATGACGGCTACGATGTCGCCAACGCAGACCGCCACGTCAACGACGACTCAAACAGCGACGGCAACCCCGACAGAGACCGTGACCAACACCGCGACGAGCTCACCAACGTCGACACCGTCCGAGACACCGACACACTCCCCGACCTCGACGCCAACCGAGACCGTGACTCAGACCGCCACGCACTCGCCGACAGGCACCGCGACCGGAACGGCGACTCCAACCGCATCGGTGACTTCGACCGCAACGGTCACACAGTCGCCGACCGCTACACCGACCAACACCCCCACGGGCACAACAACAAGCACCCCAACGCAAACGGCAACCGGCACCGCCACCGCTACGACCACGGCGTCTCCAACCATAACCGTGACAGGAACATCGACTGAGACCCCAACACAAACGCCAACAAGAACGCCTTCACAGACACCAACCATTACAGCGACCGAGACGAACACCGGCACGGCGACGAGCTCGCCGACCGTCACACCGACTGAGACGGTGACACATACCGCGACGAACTCACCAACGGTTACGCCGACGGGGACTTCAACGGAGACCCCAACGTTCACCCCAACAGGAACAACGACGCAGACACCAACAATCACACCTACAGAGACGAGCACCGCCACGGCCACACACTCACCAACCGTGACGCCGACAGAAACCGTTACGACAACACCAACCATGTCGCCTACGGTGACCTCAACGGGAACAGCCACAGAGACACCAACGTTCACGCCAACCGGTACAACGACTCAGACTCCGACCGTTACGCCAACTGAAACCGCTACCGGAACGCCGACGTTCTCGCCAACCGCAACGAGCACCGCAACGGTAACAACCACACCAAGCGCGTCGGCAACGGTAACCGCGACGGGAACAGCCACACAGACCGCGACGAGCACGCCAACGGGTACACCTACCGAGACAGCAACCACTACTCCGACCGAAACAAGCACCGCCACCACAACCACTTCGCCAACCGTGACACCGACGGACACGGTGACAACGACGCCAACGATGTCACCGACGTTCACCGCCTCACAAACGGCGACTGGGACACCGACGCTCACCGCTACGGCGACGGTGACGATGACGCCAACCGTTACGCCGACTCAGACGAACACTGAAACGGCTACGAGTTCTCCAACGGTAACGCCGACTCAGACCTTCACGAGCTCACCAACCATTTCACCTACGACCACCGCGACGGGAACGGCGACGGAAACGCCAACGCGCACGGCGACAGCAACGGTGACTGAGACGCCAACGATGACACCGACTGAAACCGGTACGGCGACCGTGACAAGCTCTCCAACGGTGACTCCAACGGAGACGGTAACAACAACACCGACAGCGTCGCCAACGATTACTACTACAGGAACCTCGACCGCTACGCCTACCGTAACCTCGACAGCGACCGAGACTCAGACGCCAACGATGACTCCCACGGAGACCGCCACGGCTACCGTGACGAGCTCGCCGACAGTGACTCCAACCGAAACGGTAACAGTCACGCCAACGGTTTCGCCAACGGTGACCTGGACGGCTACCTCGACAGAAACTCCGACTCTTACGCCAACAGGCACGGCGACGGCGACCCCGACCGTGACTCCAACGGAGACGAGCACCGGTACTGCCACGAGCTCGCCGACGGTAACTCCGACTGAGACGGTAACGGCAACACCAACGATGTCCTCAACAGCTACCGCGACAGGAACTCCGACGAGTACGCCAACCGTAACCGCGACCGCGACAGTAACAAGCACCCCAACTGTCACGCCGACTCAAACGAGCACCGCCACGTCTACAAGCTCACCGACCGTGACCCCGACACAGACGGTAACGACCACACCAACGATGTCGCCAACAACAACCGCGACGGGAACCGCGACTGGAACGCCAACAGTAACCGCGACCGCAACGGTAACGCAGTCGCCAACCGTGACACCGACTGAGACCAGTACCGCGACCGTAACTAGCTCGCCAACTGTGACTCCAACGGAGACGGTAACGAGCACACCAACGATGTCACCGACAATAACCGCGACCGGCACGGCAACGGATACGCCAACGTTAACGCCTACGGCTACGGTAACAGAAACCACGACCGTCACACCGACCGAGACGAGCACACCGACCGCGACCAACACGCCGACTATAACTCCGACAGAGACTGAGACGGCGACACCGACGATTTCGCCAACGGTGACCCCGACAGGCACGTCGACTGAGACTCCAACGGTAACGCCGACCGCGACGGTGACAGAGACACCAACTGTGACACCGACTGAGACGAGCACCGCGACGGCAACGAGTTCTCCGACGGTAACACCGACCGAGACAGTGACATCAACACCAACAATGTCGCCAACGGCTAGCCCGTCAGGCACCTCGACTGACACTCCAACAGTGACGCCGACGGCGACGGTAACGTCGACTCCAACGGCAACGCCGACCGAGACCAGAACCGCCACGGCGACAAGTTCACCGACCATTACCCCAACGGCGACGGTGACCAACACGCCAACGACGTCGCCAACGGCCACCGCGACCGGAACGTCCACCGAAACCGCGACCGTTACCGCTACGGCGACCGCAACAGGCACCGCCACGAGCACACCAACCACAACCACAACCGCGACAGCTACGCAGACCTCGACGGTGACGCACACACCGACTAGGTCCCCAACGGTGACACCTACGGGAACCGCGACAGAGACTCCAACAACGACCGCGACGGCCACAGCGACCGAAACAGCGACCAATTCACCTACCGCGACCTCAACTGGCACGCAAACTGAGACGCCAACAACGACAGCTACCGCGACGGTCACGGAAACCCCGACCGTTACGCCTACCGAAACGGCAACGGCCACTCAGTCAAGCACGCCAACGGAAACCCCAACCGCAACGGCAACAGAAACAGCGACCGTTTCCCCAACCGCAAGCGCCACGGGCACAGCGACGGAAACCCCAACCTTGACGGCTACCCCGACAGAGACAGAAACGCCCACAGTAACGCCAACCGAGACGAGTACCGCTACGGTCACTACAACCCCAACCGTGACGCCGACGGAAACGGTGACCGATACGCCGACCACCTCGCCAACACCGACCGCTACGGGAACATCAACGGTTACGGCGACGGTAACCGTCACAGCGACGGCAACCGAAACTCCAACGACCTCTCCAACAACGACCGCGACCGGCACGGCGACCCAGAGCCCAACCGTGACCTCGACACCGACACCGACAGCGACCGCGACGGTCACGACTACTCCTACCGTTACGCCGACTCAGACACCGACAGGCACGGTGACAAACACACCAACGGAGACAGCAACGGCAACGGTAACCGTCACTCCAACGATGTCGCCGACGTTAACCGCAACGGGCACGCCAACCCGAACGCCTACCATGACGCCGACGTCGACCGTTACCGCAACCGCCACGACCACACCAACCTCGACGGCAACGAGCACGGTCACGACGACGCCGACGGAAACATCAACAGCGACCTCGACTCCGACTGCGACAAGCTCACCAACGGTAACAGCCACAGGCACCGCCACTACAACGCCAACCCTGACGCCGAGCGCGACAGTAACGGAGACACCGACCGAAACCCCGACGGTGACAAGCACCGCGACGATCACTCACACCGCGACCGCTACGCCAACCGAGACGGTAACTGATACACCTACAGCCTCTCCAACTATAACCGCGACCGGAACGGAAACAGCTACTCCGACAGAGACGGTTACCGCGACGGTCACAGAGACAGCAACCGTAACACCAACCGACACCGCGACCGCCACGATAACAAGTACACCAACACAGACTGAAACATCCACCGCAACTGAAACGGCGACATCCTCGCCAACAGCCACCGTGACTGCAACCGCCACGGAAACGCCGACTATAACCGCGACCGCGACCATCACAGAGACGGCTACTGTGTCGCCAACGCCAACCGAGACTGAAACGGTAACACCGACTGCGACGTCAACGGAGACCGCGACAATTACTCACACACCTACCTCGACACCAACTGAGACGGCGACGGGAACCGCGACCGTCACCCCAACGATTACGGCAACACCGACGGTCACGTCGACGTCGACCATGACGTTTACACCAACGACCTCACCGACGGTAACGCCGAGCGCCACAGCTACCGAAACTCCGACCCTAACACCAACCGCGACGGTAACTCGTACGATAACATCGACCCCAACTGAAACCGCTTCATCAACGGCCACTATAAGTCCGACCGTAACTCCGACCGAAACGGTCACTCTGACGCCTACGGTCTCGCCGACAGTAACTGCTACAGCGACGTCGACCTACACCGGCACCGTTACCGCCACGGCTACTGTCACTCAGACCGTGACCTCAACGCCAACTTTGACTCCAACGGAGACCACAACAAGTACACCAACCGAAACCGCGACAGCTACGGTTACCGAGACGTCGACCGTCACGCCGACCGACACCGCGACAGCAACAACCACCAGCACACCGACGGAGACACCGACTGCGACCGTCACGGAAACCACGACTGTGACCCCTACGGAAACCGCGACCGGGACGACAACAAGCACTCCAACTGAGACCGCCACAGCGACCGTTACCGAGACCCCAACCGTAACGCCGACCGATACCGTAACCGGAACAGCGACCAGCACTCCGACCGAGACGCCGACGGCGACCGTCACTGAGACCGCGACGAGTTCGCCAACTACTACACCTACCGGTACCCCGACTCAAACGCCAACGGTGACAGTAACGGCGACCATCACAGACACCGCGACAACGTCGCCGACGCCGACAGCCAGCGCGACGGTGACGCATACGCCGACCACGACGTCGACAGCGACGATAACTCACACTCCAACGATTACCCGAACTGCTACACCTACTGCCACCGCCACCACTACAGCCACGATAACCTCGACAACGACAGTGACAGCGACGGTGACCGTTACCTCGACACCAACTAATTCTCCAACGGCCACTGCGACGGCGACCGTGACTCGGACGCCAACCCTCACGTCGACGGCGACGCACACTCGTACGGCGACAACGACGCCAACGGAGACACCTACGTCGACGGTGACCCATACACCGACCGTAACGCCAACAGAGACGCCGACGTTGACACTGACAGCGTCGCCGACAGTAACCACGACGGCGACAGCGACTGAGACCGCAACGGTAACGCCGACCATGACCGTAACGGATACACCTACAGAGACACCGACGGAAACTCCGACAGCAACGTCAACGAATACGCCAACAGAGACACCAACGGGGACCGTGACAGAGACACCGACCGTGACGGCAACTGAAACGGCGACGGGCACGATAACGAGTACCCCAACTGAAACGCCAACGGAGACGGTGACACAAACCGTTACCGTCACACCGACCGAGACAACGACGGAAACTCCGACTGAGACGCCAACCGTCACGGTGACCGCGACCGTGACCGAGACAGCTACGACCTCTCCAACCGCGACCGAGACCGGCACGCCTACCGAGACGCCGACGGTGACCTCAACTGCCACGACAACAGAGACGCCAACCACATCCCCAACTCAAACAGTGACCGCCACCGTCACCGAATCACCTACTGCTACGGCGACAGCGACCGTTACCCCCACCGCAACCGTTACCTCAACCGTTACCGTGACCGGTACGGCGACAAGTACCCGAACGGCAACTTCGACACCGACCATCACCGCCACAGCGACGGTATCGCCAACGACAACAGCTACCGGAACCGCTACGAGAACACCGACGACGACGTCGACCGCGACAGTCACTCACACGCCAACCACGACGCCGACGGTAACGAGTACCGCCACGGTCACAATCACCGCGACGGTGACACCGACCGAAACAGTTACCGAGACACCGACGATGTCGCCCACGGTCACAACGACTGGAACCGCGACCCCGACGGCTACCGTCACGGCCACGGAGACAGTCACTGAGACACCTACCGAAACGCCGACGGAGACCGCCACAGGTACCATCACAAGCACTCCAACCGAAACGGCGACAGAGACCGTAACGGAGACCGCCACCGTTACACCAACGGAGACGGCGACCGAGACCGCAACGGAGACTCCGACGATTACCGTGACCGCGACGGTTACTGAGACCCCGACGGTCTCCCCGACGGCAACTGAGACCGAAACGCCGACAGAGACGCCGAGCGTTACCTCAACTCCGACAACAACACAGACGCCGACCGTATCGCCGACCGCAACAAGTACCGCTACCGTCACTGAGACGCCGACCACCTCACCGACCGCGACGGTAACTCGCACCCCGACCGTTACCTCGACCGCCACGGTAACCGGCACAGCGACCAGCACTCCAACGTCAACGGCGACTTCAACGGTTACCGCCACAGCGACGGTGTCGCCGACGCCAACACCAACCGGAACGGTGACGAACACCCCGACAACGACGTCAACGGCGACGGGCACTCATACACCGACGGTATCGCCGACGGTAACGACCACCCCAACAGTTACAAGCACCGCGACAGCCACTCCGACCGAAACGGTCACTGAGACACCGACGCTCTCGCCAACCTCATCGATGACGGCAACCGTAACTGAGACAGCGACCGTGACGGCTACAGCAACGGACACTCCGACTGAGACCGCAACGGAAACGGTAACGAGCACGCCGACCGTAACGCCAACGGAAACGGTGACTGAAACGGCTACAGTCACACCGACTGAGACACCGACCGAGACGGTGACGGAGACCCCAACGGTTACGGAAACCGCTACGGTAACGGAGACCGCGACCGTGTCGCCGACGGTTACCGAGACTGAGACACCGACTGAGACACCGACTATTACCGCAACGGCGACGATAACCGAAACGGCGACGATATCTCCGACACCGACGGTGACGCCGACCGTAACGGAAACGCCAACGATCACCTCAACAGCTACGGTGACTCACACCCCAACCGTGAGCCCGACACCGACGATCTCGCCAACGGCGTCCGCTACGCGCACTGTTACGCATACTCCAACGGTGACATGGACCGCGACAATCACTCAGACGCCAACCGTTACGGAGACTCCAACCACCACGGCGACCGCGACGATGTCGCCAACGGTAACTATGACCGGAACGGTAACTGAGACCGCGACCGTAACTGAGACAGCGACCGCGACGGCTACTGCAACGGAGACTCCGACCGAGACCGTAACAGGAACGGTAACGAGCACGCCAACGGTAACGCCAACGGAAACGGTGACTGAAACGGCTACCGTCACACCGACGGAGACACCGACGGAGACGGTGACGGAGACCCCAACGATTACTGAAACCGCTACGGTGACTGAAACCGCGACCGTGTCGCCGACAGTTACCGAGACTGAGACACCGACTGAGACACCGACTATTACCGCAACGGCTACGATAACTGATACCGCGACGATATCTCCGACACCGACGGTGACGCCGACCGTAACGGAAACGGCAACTGTAACGGAAACCCCAACGATCACCTCAACAGCTACGGTGACTCACACCCCAACCGTGAGCCCGACACCGACGATCTCGCCAACGGCGTCAGCTACCCGCACCGTTACGCATACTCCAACGGTGACATGGACCGCGACGATTACTCAGACGCCAACGGTTACGGAGACCCCAACTAACACAGCGACCGCGACGATGTCGCCAACGGTAACTATGACCGGAACGGTAACGGAGACCGCTACTGTAACGGCTACTGCGACGGTGACAGAGACAGCAACGGAGACACCGACTGAGACGGTAACAGGAACGGTAACGAGCACGCCGACGGTAACGCCAACGGAAACGGTGACTGAAACGGCTACCGTCACACCGACTGAGACGGCGACGGAGACGGTGACTGAGACACCAACAATTACTGAAACCGCTACGGTGACTGAAACCGCGACCGTGTCACCGACAGTTACCGAGACTGATACACCGACAGAGACACCGACTATTACCGCAACGGCTACGATAACAGATACCGCAACGATCTCTCCGACACCGACGGTGACGCCGACCGTTACAGAAACGCCAACGATCACCTCAACAGCTACGGTTACTCACACACCGACCGTGAGCCCGACACCGACGATCTCGCCAACGGCGTCAGCTACCCGCACCGTTACGCATACTCCAACGGTGACATGGACCGCGACAATTACTCAGACGCCAACGGTTACGGAGACTCCAACCAACACGGCGACCGCGACGATGTCGCCGACGGTAACCATGACCGGAACGGTAACGGAGACCGCTACTGTAACGGCTACTGCGACGGTGACAGAGACAGCAACGGAGACACCGACTGAGACGGTAACAGGAACGGTAACGAGCACGCCGACGGTAACGCCAACGGAAACGGTGACTGAAACGGCTACCGTCACACCAACAGAGACAGCGACGGAGACGGTGACTGAGACCCCAACGATTACGGAAACCGCTACCGTGACTGAAACCGCGACCGTGTCGCCGACAGTTACCGAGACTGAGACACCGACTGAGACACCGACTATTACCGCAACGGCTACGATAACTGATACCGCGACGATATCTCCGACACCGACGGTGACGCCAACTATAACGGAAACGCCAACTGTAACGGAAACCCCAACGATCACCTCAACAGCTACGGTGACTCACACCCCAACCGTAAGTCCGACACCGACGATCTCGCCAACGGCGTCCGCTACCCGCACCGTTACGCATACTCCAACGGTGACGTGGACCGCGACAATCACTCAGACGCCAACGGTTACGGAGACTCCAACCACCACGGCGACCGCGACGATGTCGCCAACGGTAACCATGACCGGAACGGTAACTGAGACAGCTACCGTAACGGCGACAGCGACGGTGACTGAGACACCAACGGAGACACCGACTGAAACGGTAACGGGAACGGTAACGAGCACGCCGACGGTAACGCCAACGGAAACGGTAATGGGTACGGTGACTCACACTCCAACTGAGTCTCCAACCGCGACGGCTACCGATACAGCGACAGTCACGCCGACAGAAACGTTTACTGAAACCGCTACACCAACATTCACGGCCACAAGCGCGGCTGCGGGTGGGGCCACCAATACGCCAACGCCAACCTTGACCGCAACCGAGAGCCCGACGGTAACCTCCACCGAAACCGTGACCCCGACACCGACCGAATCACCTACCGAGACGGCCACCGGTACGGTAACCAACACCGCAACGACCACACCAACAGCGACAAGCACCAGCACAGCTACAAGCACTCCAACGCAGACCGCCACGGCGACGGAGACATCGATTCCTACGGCCTCTCCAACGACAACGCTGACGGCCACGCCGACGGAAACTGGAACCGCGACGGTGACATCGACCTCGACTGAAACACCAACCGCTACACCAACGGCAACGGTGACAGCGACCAGCACCGAAACATCCACGAGCACTCCAACGGCTACCGTGACGCAAAGCCCGACCGTGACACCGACTGAAACCGCGACGTGGACGCCATCGGAAACACCTACAACGACCGCCACCGCGACCGTTACATTCACGGCAACGCGCACCGAGACTCCGACCTCTACCGCGACCGTCACTTCGACCTCTACCGCGACAGAGACTCCAACCGTGACGGTTACCTCTACGCCAACAGCCACCGTTACTCAGACCGCGACCGCCACGTCGACCGAAACGGCGACACAAACCACGACCCCAACGTTAACACCGACTCATACCAACACCGCGACCCCGACACTCACCGCAACCGAAACGGCGACATCTACGCCAACGTTCACGCCAACAATAACAGGAACGCACACTCCGAGCGCGACATCCACCGTCACACCATCACTGACCCCATCCCCAACGGAAACGGCAACAGGTACAGCCACGCTCACCCCAACACCTACCGCGACGTTCACGGCGACAGGCACACCAACTCTCACTCGCACGTCAACACCAACGGAGACCTCAACGACTACGCCGACCGAAACAGCGACAATCACCCCGACCGACACGCCAACGCAGACTATTACGCCTTTCCCAACCGAAACTGCGACTCAAACGGCGAGTGCAACACCAACGTCGACACCGAGCGGCACGGCTACACATACGCCGACGGAGACCGCGACAGCTTCATCGACACACACACCGACCGCAACACCTACGGAGACACCGACAGCCACACTCACCGCGACGAGTACCTCGACCGGTACCGCTACCGCCACACCAACCACCACACCGACCTTAACATCCACCGGTACGTGGACGACGACTCCGAGCGCCACCGCGACCGATACTCCAACACACACAGCCACCATTACGCCGACCGGAAGCGCCACGTTCACGCCTACGGCAACAACCACGTCGACGCCGAGCGCGACTCCGTCAGAGACCGCGACCGAAACACCGACGGGCACCGCGTCGATAACGCCATCAACGACACCAACTCATACGGCGTCGTCGACGCCAACTGTAACGCCCACAACGACGACAACCTCGACTCCAAGTGAAACGCCGACATTCACCACAACCGCGACGCCTTCTCACACACCCACAGAGACGCCGACTGCGACCGCGACCCGTACCGTCACGATTACTCCGACGGGCACTCCGACAGCGACCTCAAGCTCCACTCCAACGGTGACCGCTACGAGCACCGCGACGTCGACTCACACCCAAACAGCAACCACAACGGCGACCGAGACCGCTACGCTCACGCCGACTGAGACCGTTACGGCCTCTCCAACAGCAACGGCGACCGACACCCCGACCGGTACACCGACTGGCACGGCGACGTCGACACCGACCGTAACGCCAACCGTAACGCCGAGTGAGACGGCGACGGTGACACCGACGGAGACATCTACGTTGACACCGACGGAAACGGCGACCCAAACCGAAACCGCGACACCGAGCGCTTCGCCATCTCAAACACCGACGCCGACCTTGACCGAGACGGCAAGCGCGACACCGACCATAACGGCGACCGCGACGGCTACCGTGACCGCAACGGCGACTGAGACGGCGACTGCGACGGGAACAGCGACCACGACCTCCACAGCAACCTCTACTCCATCTCTGACGGCGACAAATACGCCTACAGTGACCGCGACTGAAACCGCTACGATCCCACCGACCGCCTCTCCAACCCGAACAGCGACAGGGACACCTTCCGCAACACCTACGGTGACGGGAACACCGACCTCTACGCCGACCACGACCGAGACCGCCACCTCAACCGCTACCCAGACTCCAACCACAACTACAACGGGTACGCCTACTGAGACAGCGACTCAAACGGCAACAACGACACCGAGCGAGACGCCGACCGAGACCCCAACCGAAACATGGACCGCAACAGCGACGACCACGGGCAGCGCGACACCTACGCAAACGGCGACCAGCACCTCAACGATAACGCCGACGACGACCCCAACCGCTACTCCATCGCTGACCCCAACGATCACTCTGACAGCGACTCCAACGGCGACCGCGACCGAGACCTCCACGCTGACGGCCACCGCCACGGCGACGGAAACGGCTACGCTCACATCGACCGTTACGGCAACCATCACACCGACAACATCACCAACCGTAACGGCGTCGAACACCGCGACCATGACGCCGACCGAAACCGTAACGGCCACCGCTACGGAAACGCCTACACGCACGCCAACGGCGACCGCGACAGAGACAAGCACAGAAACGCCGACGGTGACGCCGAGCGCCACACCAACTGAGACCCCTACAGAGACGGCAACCGCTACAGCGACCGCTACCGTTACCACAACACCGACTAGTACGGTTACAGCAACACCGACCGTAACGGCCACAGCCACCGCCACCGATACGCCAACCGAAACTCCAACGGCAACTTCTACGGCCTCACCGACTTCGACGAACACCGAGACTCCGACTGAAACACCGAGCCCGACACCGACTGGAACCGCGACCGAAACGTCGACCTCGACCGTGACTCCGACACCGACGGTAACCGCTTCGATGACGGCTACCGCGACGGCAACAGAGACACCAACGGAGACGCCGACCCCGACCGCGACGGTAACTCCGACCGTCACGTTGACGGCGACCCCGACTCAGACATCGACTGAGACGGCCACAGAGACGCCGACCGCAACCTCAACCAGCACTGCCACCGAGACCGCAACTGGTACGGCCACCGCGACCGCGACCGTAACGGCTTCCTCGACAGCGACCGCTACCGCCACGGTAACGTCAACCGCCACAGCAACGGCGGAGCCGACGGAAACTCCGACCGTAACGGCAACCGCGAGCCCGAGCGCAAGTCCGACAGAGACAGCTACGGGGACGACAACAACAACGCCAACCGAGACGCCGAGCTCAACGCCGAGCGCCACCGCTACGACAACTGAAACAGCAACCGAGACGCCGACGGCCACAACGACGGTAACTCCGACTGAAACGCCTTCCGTCACACCGACACATACGAGTACCGGAACGGCAACCACCACACCAACACAGACAGCCACCGCCACTACTACTGAGACACCTACAGCGACCGCCAGCGCGACTTTGACACCGACCGCTTCGCAGACCGCGACCGCTACACCTAGTGAGACACCAACCGAAACGCCGACGGCGACAACGACGGCGACCGCGACTGAGACACCGACCCTGACACCATCCCAGACCGTGACAGCGACAGCGACGGCGACGTCAACTGAAACGGTGACATCAACACCTACCGAGACTCCAACATCAACGGAGACTGCGACGCCAAGTGGCACAGCTACCGAGACCGCCACGGTGACGCCGAGCGCGACACCTACAGAAACCGCGAGCGCGACCGCTACAGGAACCGCGACCTCTACGCCGACCACGACCCCATCTCATACCGCGACTGGAACAGCTACTGTAACGCCGACCGAAACCGCGACAGCGACACCGACTGAAACTGAAACGGTTACCTCTACGCCGACATCGACGAGCACGTCGACCGAGACGCCGACGGGAACACCGAGCGCGACGCCATCTCAAACGGCGACCGAGACCGCAAGCGCGACTCCTTCCGCGACGTCGACGACCACTCCATCGGTGACAGCGACTGGAACGGCGACAGCCCTCCCGACTGTCACCGCCACGGAGACCCCAACTGTAACGCCGACCGACACCGCGACAGTGACCGTGACACCTACCCCGACCAGTACCGCGACCGCGACGTCAACGGGCACGGCTACCGTCACGGCGACCGAGACGGCATCCCCAACAGCGACCGAGACATCGACGACAACACCGACCCAAACTCCGACCACGACCCCAACGGAAACGCCGACCGTAACGACGACGGCGAGCCCGAGCGTAACGCCAACTGAGACAGCTACGGAGACCGCGACAGGTACACCGACCACAACACCGACCGGTTCCGCGACGGTCACGGTGACGGCAACGGGCACAGCGACCGAGTCGCCAACATCGACGCCGACCGAGACGGTGACCCATACTCCTACCGCGACCGCGACAATGACGGCGAGCGCGACGCCAAGCGAAACGGTGACCGCCACAACGACCGCGACCGCGACTCCGACCTTGACCTCGACGGAAACTCCAACAGTGACGCCGACCTCGAGCGCGACATGGACGGCAACAACGACTCCATCCTTGACTCCAACGATAACGGCGACTGAAACCAGCACAGTAACGGCTACAGCAACGGTGACTCCAACTCCGACACACACGTCAACAGAGACATCAACAGTGACCGCCACTGCCTCGCCGACATCGACTCCATCCGAGACGGCGAGCGCGACAGCAACGGTGACACCGACAGAGACATCGACCGTGACTCACACGGTGACCGCAACCCTGACGGTTACCGCGACTCCGACTGAGACCGCGACCTTCACGCCAACCGGAACCGCGAGCGTGACGCCAACCGAGACAACCACAGACACCCCAACGTCCACGGCGAGCGTAACGGTTACCCCGTCACTCACTCCGTCAGAGACACCAACCAGCACGACGACACCGACTCCGAGCGTAAGCCCAACGCTTACGCCGACGCACACCGCGAGCCTAACGCCTACGGAGACGTCTACGATAACGCCGACAGTTACGACGACGGAGACTCCAACGCTGACGGCGACAGTGACGCCAAGTATAACTGCCACTCAAACCGAGACATCGACCGCTACGGCCTCGCCGTCGTCATCACCGACCGTAACTCCTACAGATACCGCGACGGTCACGCCAACGCTCACAGAGACGGCCACCGCGACTATTACGGTTACCGAAACGCCAACGGAAACGAGTACTCCAACAAGTTCATCCACAACGACCGCGACTGAGACGGCAACAGGCACTCCTACAGCGTCTCCAACGGAAACCTATACGGAGACACCAACCGCTACAGCTACCTCAACCCCGACCCCAACCTCTTCGCCGACCATTACTCAAACGCCAACCGAAACACCAACTCAAACCTGGACAGCTACCGCTACGACAACCGCTACAACGACGGCCACGTCGACCCCATCGCCAACATTCACTGCGACGGTAACCGCCACTCCGACTCTGACGTCGACAGCAACACCAACAGAGACCACCACCGTTACACCGAGCGAAACGCCAACCCACACCGCGACCGCGACCCCAACTGAGACGGCGACGAGTACGGCGACTGCCACACAAACAGCGACACCGTCACAGACTCCGACGGCTTCTCATAGCCCGACGGCGACCACGACAGTTACGGAAACGCCAACAACGACTCCAACAGAAACGGCGACAGATACCGCGACGTCTACGCCAACGGAGACTCCGACCGTAACGGCGACCACCACGGAAACTCCAACGGGAACCCCGTCAACGACGCCAACGGCCACTCCGTCCGAGAGCCCAACCTTCACCGCCACCGAAACCCCAACCCAAAGTGCCACCGCGACCACGACGGCGACGCCTACGACGACACTTACAGAGACGCCATCTGTCACGCCGACAACTACGGCCACGATAACGGCTTCAGCAACTTCGACTCAGACAGCTACGACCACCGCCACGGAAACCCCGACGACCACGCCAACAGCGACGCTCACCGCGACAGCGACCGCAAGTGCAACAACGACGCCGAGCGTGACACCGACGGAAACATCATCACCTACGCCGACTGAAAGCCCGTCAGTTACGCCTACCATCACAGCGACAAGTAGCGCGACGCAAACCCCTTCACCGACCCCAACGGAGAGCGTAACGCCGACCATAACTCCGACCCTGACGCCGACGACCACGTCGACCCCGACCGTCACGGCCACATACAC
Organism: Bdellovibrionota bacterium; assembly: GCA_044345405.1. GTDB lineage: Bacteria > Bdellovibrionota_C > UBA2361 > UBA2361 > OMII01 > OMII01. The sequence goes on along the minus strand of JBIJBE010000085.1, from coordinate 2,330 downwards.
ACCGACCCTGACCCCAACTGAAACCGCGACACTGACCGCGACGGCGACGTCGACTATGACGCCAACGTCCACGCCTACCGATACACCGACTTCATCCGCTACGGCGACACCGAGCGAGACCCCAACGTTCACGAGTACAGCGACCGCGACGGCAACCGCTTCCTCGACGCACACACCGACGCTAACTCCGACCGATACCTCGACCGTGACACCAACGGCGACCGCCTCGATGACTCCATCGGCCACCCCGACCATAACAGCGACGGAGACACCGACCTCGACACCGACCGATACCGCGACTAGTACGCCGACAGACACAGCAACCGAAACCGCTACCATCACGCCGACAGCGACCGCAACGACGACCCCAACTCACACCGTAACTATCACCGCGTCAGCGACGGCGACACGTACAGGAACTGCGACGCCAACAGAGACACCGACTGATACGCCGACGGAAACACCAACCGTCACGGTGACCTCAACCACTACACCGACCGAAACTCCAACAACGACGCCGACGGATACAATAACCGCGACCGCGACGATTACGCCGACCGAAACGCCGACTCATACAGCTACGCACACGGCTACGCCTACAAGCACTCCAACGTTGACGTCGACGACTACCTCAACGGGCACACCGACCATTACCCCGACACAAACCTCCACAGAGACGCCGACCGCGACGGCAACCGAGAGCGCGACCGCGTCGCCGACCGAAACACCGACCACCTCTCCGACGGCTACGTCCACACTAACTGAAACCCCAACGACCTCACCGACCATCACGGCCTCCGCGACAGCCACGATGACCGCCACGACGACGGTCACCGTAACCGCGACCGCTAGTCCGACAGAGACACCAAGTGTTACGCCAACCCTTACCCTGACACCGACGGCAACGGCTACTATGACGGCGAGTCAAACAGCCACAGAGACGGTTACCGTTACGCCAACGGAGACCGCGACGAACACGGCGACCCCGACGGGAACCGCGACGGATACGCCAACGGCTACAGCATCGTCGACCATTACGCCTACCATGACCGCGACGAGCACGTTGACCCCAACAGCCACGGTCACTGACACCGTAACCTACACTCCAACGTCAACTGCCACCGCTACTCCGACAGAGACACCGACGACCACCGTCACGACAAGCCCAACACCTACATCAACGCTCACACCGTCCGCGACGAGCACAATCACTGTCACGGCGACAGCCACGACAACGCCAACGAATAGCCCGACACCAACTCAAACCGCAACCGTGACTCCGACCACTACCCCGAGCATGACAAGCACCACGACGCCGACACAAAGCGCGACCTCAACTCCGACTCACACGGCAACGGCCACGGAGACGGCTACAAGCACTTCCACTGAAACCGCAACGCCAACGAGTTCGCCAACCCGCACCGCGACACTTACTCCGACGATAACGGCTACGAGCACAACCTCGCCGACGCCGACACCTTCCGGAACGCAAACGGCAACCACCACACCGACAGCAACGCTAACGCCGACGATGACGGCTACTGTAACTATCACCGCGACAGGAACCGCGACCCCGACGGCGACAGCAAGCCCGACGGAGACTCCGACCACCACACCGACTCAAACATTAACCGCGACTCCGTCGATCACGTTGACGGCCACCGCAACTTCAACTTTAACGCCGACTCAGACAACGACAACTACGGCAACTCCAACGGCGAGCGCGACCGTGACCTTCACTCGAACGCCATCGGCGACACCTACGGAGACCGCAACGAGTACCGCGACCGCCTCTCCATCCGCTACCGCGACCACGACGCCGAGCCGAACCGCCACCTACACAGCCACGTCCACCTCAACCGCTACGACCACAGCGACTACAACGCCAACACGTACACCGACCGAGACCGCGACCGAGAGCGCAACGGCGACACCGACGGCCACGGCAACAATGACCGCGACGGCGACCGTAACGCCTACAACGACTCCAACCGTTACACCAACACCGACACGCACGCCAACGTTGACGGCGACGCAAACAGCTACGGCGACTGAATCGGCGACGTCTACGTCGACACGAACACCGACCGAGACGGCGACCGAGAGCGCAACGGCAACACCGACAGGCACGGCAACAATCACCGCGACGGCGACGGTAACACCGACAACGACTCCAACCGTTACGCCAACACCTACACGCACGCCAACGTTGACGGCGACGCAAACAGCCACAGCGACTGAATCGGCGACTTCTACGCCGACGCGAACACCGACTGAGACGGCGACCGAGAGCGCGACGGCGACGCCAACACGCACCGCAACCATGACCG
>JBIJBE010000020.1:0-63543 GCA_044345405.1 Bdellovibrionota bacterium | reverse complement strand
GGTTGTGCGGGTCGTAACATCGGAGGGCGCGCATTCCTGCGCGCCCTGTGTTCGCGTTCTGCGATAGGCGTCTGCGATTCGCAATATTCTGGCGACCAGGAATGGGCGCCCTCCGGTTGTGCGGGTCGTGACATCGGAGGGCGCGTATTCCTGCGCGCCGTGTGTGTGCTCTGCTATGGTCGTTTGCCAATCGCAATATTCTGGCGACCAGGAATGGTCGCCCTCCGGTTGTGCGGGTCGTGACATCGGAGGGCGCGCATTCCTGCGCGCCATGTTTAAGCCTTCAACACATATATCTCGCCTTGATACATCCAATCCTCATGCGAATACGCCAGTTGCTTTCGCACCGGATTGTTTCTCACATACAACCATTTCGCATGGTAATGCGACTCTGACCGCATCCGGGTATCCCAGAAACTTTGTTGCCAGGTTGCGGAAACGCCACCAACCCTGAGAGAAAACTTTCTCTTCCACCAAGCGACCCATCTTTCAAGGGAAGCCGTTCCGCGATTAGCTCGTGCCGCGAAGAGATGAATATGATCCGGCATAATCACATACCGTCCAACCCGCCAGTGACTCGTATCCTGCCACAGGGCTCGAAGGACCTGGTGTGACGCATCGTTGGCTAGGATTGGGATTCGTTTGTCGGTGCACACCGTGAGGAAGATGATGTCGCATTCGTTACGATGATGTGCCGAGTGATAGGGAGTTCTTCTCTCCGAAAAATTATGATTTCGCGTCATGAAGGGTATTTCGGGTCTCTGAGCGAAAATGTGCGCGGTACCGTCTTGGCGACCCGTGACCTCGGAGGGCGCGCATTCCTGCGCGCCACGCGGTTACGTGAGGCGAAGGTCTCTTGAGTTGAGCGATGTTATGGCGACCAGGAATGCTCGCCCTCCCAGGCAGCCAGTCGTGAACCATCCTCCCTAAACCGACAATTCCGAACACCTCCAAACACCTCAAAATCTTCACAAAAGTGTAAAAATACGAACAAAGTTCGACAGGTTAGGTATCACGGCTGCATGATCGAGGCATAACTCAAATAGACCATGTTTACGTAGAAGGTTTGCTCGTTTCGAGTTTGAAGGTATGCGTTCGTTTCGCGCTCTCATCATCACAGCTTTAATCGCCGCGCTGCCAGCGTCTTCGTTTGCGCAGGCTGTAAGCGAGGAGCAGAAGACCTTCGACGAGCAGAAGGGATTCTGGCGCAAAGGCGCGGCTACCGATTGGAACACCCCAGTTCAAGGGAACTCCTCACACGAGATCGTGTATCGCGATTACCCACTCACCGTTGATGAGGTCAAGGTCCGCATTCAAAAAGAAGCTGAAGAGGCCGTAAAAACGGCTCAAAACGCGATCGACGCGAACAAGGCTGAAACCGCGGCTACCACCGAAAGCGCTCCCAAGACACCGATGACACGCGAGCAGATCATCGCTAAGTACGGTTCTCCAAGTGAGCCACTTCCGATTCGCGCGCAGAAGGAATCTCCCCCTGAGATGAAAGCCCTTTTTGAAGCTCTTAACAGTGGCGATAAGGAGCTCGCATGGCAGTACTCGGTTGCCCTCGCAGAGCGCAACAATCGCATCAAGTCGGTCGTTTCGAAGGCCACCGACTACCAGCTCCTCGCCATGGAAGCGACCGGCCAGCGGCCATCTGCGGAGCTTAATCCAGAGGCTGACGAGATGGGGGCCACCCGCCTTGAGCTCCGCGACCTCATGGATAAGACCAAGATGGAGCGGATGCAGCAGAAATTTCAGGCTGATCAGGCACTTGCAGCCGCTGGCGTTCCCGCTGAAGGAGATAACTGGGCGACAGGACGGGGGACAGAGCCTCAGAAGCTCGCCCCTCAGATCCCGGTGGATCCCGCAGGTAAGATTAAGGTGTTGATTTTCTTCGATGAACGGGACCCAAACGCCAAGAGCTTGGCTAAGTCCCTGAAACCACTTCAGGAAAAATATAAGACCGACCCTAACGTCTCGTTCTTTGGCCTAACTATGCGAAGTTACGCGCTTCCTGGGCTCAAACGGGTAGGCGAGATCACCTCCTTCCCATTTCCGCTCGTTAATGGAGAAGCACTCGCCCCGGAACTGCGGATACAGAGGTATCCAACATTTGTGTTCCTGGCAGTTACCTCGAAGCAGACCTACCACCTCGAGGGACAACGGAACGCGGAAGAGGTGGACAAGGTTCTTAACGTAATGAAGGGATTGAAGAAGTGAGTGAGAAGTTGAAAAACATCAATCTCAAAATTACCTCGTTAGCTCTCGTGCTCGCCAGCATCATGGCGACGTTGTGCCCAACCGTAGCATCAGCCCAGAACCCTCTCCTCGGACAGTACAACGATCCCTCGAGGATATCGCGCTCGATCATGAAGGCTGAGACGAAGCGTGGCGTTGAGCAGGTAGGTCGATACGGTACTGATAACGCGCTCGCTCAAAAGTTCGCGCTTCCTCCACTTCCAGGTGACCAGGCGTTCTCTGACTCGCTCTCCGAGCCCGACAAATATCTTGAGCAAAATGGAGTATTGCCGGACTACGGCGCTAATGACCGAAAGAATGTGAACATCTCGCTTCCGCCGCTCAAAGGTCTCGCGCAGATCCTTAACTCACCTATCACGAAGAATCTTCTCAAAGAGCTGACCGCCTCCGAGGCTACCGTTCTCATGCAAACCTACATGATGGTGGAGAACGGAGCCGCGACAGGATTCATGGGTGGTATGAACATCGGCTCTAACCTCATGTCGAACATGATCCAGTCCCAAGACTTTCAACTCAAGCTCCTCGAGGCAACCGATGACACCGGCAAGATGAAGGAGGCCTACATCAACAAGATCGCCAAGGAGATGCAGACCGGGAAGAATAAGGATGTGTGGCCAGCGGCTCTGTACATCGCGTCAGGGGATGATGGAAAAGCGGCGAACGCTCCGCAGATGTCCGATCTCAGCGCCGCGACTAATCCATACGATCTTGAGCTCGTAAGCGCTGAGGGCAATACCAAGAGCAGCAAAGAGAGACGCGCCCTCTCGGATATGCTCTTTGTTACTGGCAAAGAAGACTTCATGGGACCTCCGAGTTTAGGGGGGAGTGCATATTCAAACGAAAAGATTACCGAGCTTCGAAAGGATTTCGTCTCACTTGTTGGAGATGTTGAGATCTATCTCGATAGTACGAAGTCAAAGTTTGCTCGTGATGTGCGCATCACCTACAAGGCTCCGGAGGCAGAGACGGCTGCAGGAGCTACCGGAAAGGGAGTTCGTCGCGGTGTCGCTCGTCTCAACTGGGAAGAGGTGCAGGTTGTTTGGCAGAACATCAACACCCTCCTGTTTGAGTACTGTAAATGGAAGGAGAGCAATCCAAACACGAACAAGAAGGTCTTTGACATGGAGACGAGCACTACGACTACGAAAATCGGTGGAAGTAACGACGGTCTCGGCAATCCATGGGAGCTCTCAAGCGCTCCTGATATTACCTTTACGATGAACGTTCTCGATCAGTTGATGAAGCTTCACATGGAGCATCGTCCCGTAGGAGAGTATCAGTGCGACCAACTCAGACTGGACGAAAAGGGCATTCCCGAGGAAGGTGCTGCCCCCTCAGGCTCTCAAAACAACCTCAACGATTGTGGACCTAAGAAGGGCTGCTTGAAGAACCGAGTTGTTCTTCACCTCTCCTACATGATCGCGCGCTCTCGCACTCTCCACACCTATCGCTCTCTCTACACGATCTCGAGCCGATTCGTAACTGAGCCCCTCGCCGGAGACCTCCTCAACCGCCTTTTCAATAGAACGTTCTCAGGTATGAACATCGACGCTGAGTTGCAGGCGAATCGTGGGCGCTACTACGATTTCGTAACACACATGAGTGAGCTGACGCAGGGACAATTAGGAGCGGGTCCGGTCTTGCGCCCTGGCGAGAACCAGGTGGTTAAGAACTAAAGGTAGGAGGTAGATCGTGGATATATACACAACGATAATGTCCCTCCTCAACGTGGTAATGACCCTTGCAACGGGTGTGGCTGCTGACGCCTCCACCGCGGTGTTTGGAGCAGACTACTCATTTGTATCCTTCTCGGTTCAGTCCGCGACCCCGTGCACATCGAAAACGTGCCCAGGATCGTTCTATACCGCGATCACGACCGCGTGGGCGAATATCGGCTACGTAACGCACTCTGATGTATTGCGATTTCTCAGCACCACGCACTTCGGTAAGTGGGCGGTGCTCCTCTACATCGCCGCCGCTATCACCGGACTTATCGGTGTCGCGACCAACTCTCCGATGCGTAATTACACCTGGTTCTTTATCGGGCCAGCGCTCTTCTCGTTCCTCGTTGGAACGACGATGAAGGTTCAGGGCGTTAACTGGGTTGTCGCTAACCGCGCGGCGGAGGACATGAGCGAGGTGTGGAGAAACGCCGAGGCGGGTCTCGCTAATACAAGACTCGTAAAAGATGGACTTCTCAAAATTAAGGGTAAATACGGACCGCAGGCTCAATACGACGTAGCCATGCCGATGGTATTCCTTGATGAGTTGTTCAGCGCTACCGCCAATATCCTTATTGAGTGGACCGGTATCGGTCGTCAGGTCGATAACGGAGGCGCTGAGTCCAACTTGTCTAACAAAGCTACAAGTGGTGGCAAAGACGCGTGGTGGTTGCTCGCGAATCTCAAGTGGAGCTACGTCGAAAATATCACTGCATCCACGATCCGAAACCCGGACGTTCGAGACGCGTTTGTAACCTTCCTCGCTTCTGAGTGCGGAGACCTCTTTAAGCAGGGCATTGATTCCGGCGCGTATATCGCCGCTACGCAGGCTCGGGGCGCTACGCCAATCGAGACCGTCTTCAACGCTAACGATAGCAAGGACTACACGGTGATGCAGGACCTCTTGGGCAGCACCTCCATCCCAACACCTCGCTCGTTGGGACGTCTCTTTAAGGAGAAGCTAGGTGGTGGAAGTGGCACTAAAACAGGCTCATTCCTCAACTTTTCACCAATACTTAAAACAAAGCCGAAAGAGACCGGCCGTGGTGTGGGCATCGTATGCTCAGAGTACCTGTGGACGATTATCCAAGCGCTTCGATTCGAGGCCGGAAGCGCCTACTACCAGATGATCCGAAGCTCTCCCGATGGATTCGATGAGGAAGGCTTCGTAACGACCCTTCTCTACGGATGGGACGTACGTGAGAAGCTCGGTGACGATATTCAGGAAGAGCATCAAAAGGCCTTCCTGAAGCACCTTATCCTCGCCTACATCGTGCGAAATGAATTGATCTCCGCTCCTCAGGTGACGAGCGTTGACCAGCGGTACGCTCCGGCTGAACAAGCTCGCAGTTACTCTGAGGCGAACATCCGAGCGTACGGTTCGAAAGGAAAGTTCATCGAGCTCTATAACGCCGCTGTCATGATGCCATATCTTCAGGGCATCTTGGCGTACTTCCTTCTTGTGGCGTACCCAATCGCGTGCATGATGGTGATCTTGCCAGGTCACTATAAAGCGTTCTTTACCTGGGTGTCCTTCTTCGCCTGGATCAAGTTGTGGGACGTTGGATTCGCGATGGTTCACGTTATCGAGCGTGGCGTCTGGGCGATGATCGGAAACAACTCTTACATGGGTACCACCGCACGCACCCTCATTGAGGTAGCAGGCAAGGTAGGTGGTATCGGCGTTGAGAATCCCGTAGCTCCTGGAAACGGTGGTGGTTTCGGCGTATTGAACCCATCAGCTCTCGCCGCTCACGCCGCGATACCTCGCGTTTGTTCACTCAATACCGGAACGATCGACGCTAGTCAGTGTCCTGGCGCAGGAGTTGACCAAGGTGTGAAGGAGGCTTTCGAGCTCTTCGACAAGCTCCTTATGGTCGGCGCGAACGTCGACCTCGACCTCTCAAACGGCTGGTACATCTACATCATGTCCGCGCTCTACCTCGCGGTACCAGCGGTAACAGGACAACTCGTTCTCGGCGCTAAAGCCGGCAGCGCAGGTCTCGTGAAGGACGCCTTCAGCGCGGTTGGTAACGATGGTGCTCAGGCGGCGAAGACTGGAGCGCAGAACCAATCTGTCAACTCACTGATGACAAACAAAGCATCCCTTGGACAGGCAGCAGTTGCGAAGGCGATGCGTGCTGGAACTGGCGCGAAAGGTCAAGGGCCAAGTTTTGCAGCGCAGAGTCTCCAAGCGGGCATGGATAGCGCTAACTTGGGAGTTGATAACGCCGCGCTAAGTGGAGAGAAGGACTTCCTTGGCACCCGAGCAGGATTGGCTCGAAATACCATGGATAGCTTTGGACGTGGTGCGGGTTTGGGTAGAGCCGTCGTTGGTGGTCTTGATAAGAATGGACTAGAGAAGATCTTCCCGAGTAAGACAGGCGGCGATCCTGCAAGTGGTGGCGGTGCTCCAACTGGCTATGGAAACGCCAGGGGGTGGATTGGGTCTGGTGCCGATGTAGGCGAAAGAGCCGCGATGGTAGGGTTAGGTCATCGAATGGATGGCATGGCTGTTCAATCGGCGGCGAGAGGACAAGACATTGGCTGGCAGTCGCGGGCTAATGATCTGAACCAAAATAGATTGCGAGACGCCGGTGGTAAGCTCAGCTCCGCCGCTGACTACGAAGCTCAGTCGGCAGCATGGGAAGCTAAGAATGAGTTCGCGGCACACGCCTCAGCGATGGGAGGTATCGCGGGAATGAACGCCGGAAGCTTGGCGCCTGGCGACAAGCCTCAGCAGATGGATCAGCTCGCGGTTTCAGGTATGCTCGACGGTTGGGGTGTACAGGGTGGCAAGGCCGTCCAGAACGCCAACAACAATGCGTCAGGAGCTGCATGGTATAGCGTTGATGAAGGTGGTCTGAAGCAGTCGATCAGCAACATGAGCGCCAATGGCCAGAGAGATTTCGGCAGCGCTGGTATTAACAGCAGCTGGGCAGAGGGGGGTGGACACTACACCATGACGGGCTCGATTGTTCAGAGTGCTAAGCAAGGTAGTACTGGCTCCAATTATATAAGTGAATCAGAGTCCGCTGCCGTGAAACAAGGTGCTGGCAATGCGATTAAGGAGGCTGGGAGCCTTGCAACCAAGGGCGTTGAATCCGTCCAGGAGTGGGCTGACAACTGGGATGGTAAGCCTGGTAAGTAGCAGGTTGACCGTGTTTTGCGGCACTTTGGTTCCAGTGGTCTCACGCAGCAGATAATCTACTACAAGCTCCCTCAGATATGCCCTTCTTAGTATCCAGAAGGTGGAGTCTTTCAGTGAGGATGCGACCCGAATTGAGTCAGCGTGTTACGCGTCGTCCGGTTACTGTCGGTTCCAGGGTAGTATGTGAAATTAATATCGAGGCTAGGGCTCAAGACGCGTTATATCGTTTAATGTGGAAGCATGCTGTGCACGAGTATAAGACTGACGTGGTTTCGTGATGAATTGCGTTTCGATGTGGGAAAAAGTTAGCCCCCAAGCGCCCTTGGCGTTGATAAGCTTTCACGGTTTCTCGTTCCACTTCGGATGATCGCGAACTGTCGGTAGTTCCTCTTGTTGTTGGAAGGGCTTCCACGATGGGGACGAAAGCAGATCCTGTGACAGAGCTGTCCGCTAAGATTTGTTCTGCTCCCATGTCATTTGTGCGGTATCACTCGCCAGTCATGAGAGCGAATTGTCTCATGTGATGTTCGGTGGTGACCTACATCATTCGCAGGCTCTGAAACTTGCCATGTGGGTGGAAAGAACTCCAACGCACCTCAAGAATCGAATGACTCAACGGCCGACCCGATCTCCTATGAAGGAACGTTGCTAAACGGTCTTCACGGACGCGGGCGTATGAATTGTGGTGTTGCGGGGGCCGGTTTCTTTATTTGGAGATACCCGGAGGATCCATGTTTTCGTGTGCCGCTGCTGAGGGGACTTTTCGATTGGAGCTTCTGGCACGCAGGGAGACGAACATTCGAGATTGTAAGAACCTAACAGAACGGTTCACTCAAACGTGAGGAGTTCATAGAAGAACTTTAATCTTGTCGGCGAACAGCGACGTAAGAGCCTTTCGAAGATGCACTATAAGCGAAGTTCCGCGAAATCAATTGCGTGAGAATGTAGGGAGAAGTCACACGGAGGTGTCGGCGCCGCGATGCATCAAGTAGTAGTGCTTCAGAAGCCGACACCTTGCCTGAGTGCAGTAAGTCGCGGTCGGAGAGCTTTTGAAATGAACTCTCGGGTTCCTTACTTCAGGTGACCATTTTGATTGGCACTTTGTCTCCATAGACAGAAGCCGATGCTGGCTATTCCTACCACGGTTCCAACGGGAACCCAAAAGACAGCGCTGGTTCCTCCAATGACTGCTATAGTTGCGTATGTGGCAGCAGCGACGGCGAAGGGAGAAATCCATTTTGCCCATCCCCATGCGGTAGCTCTGTCCTCGCCCTGCTTTTGGCTCTCCGTGCACAATTGTCTATATCCTTCCGTCAACTTGTTCGCGATTGATCGTTCAAGATATCGCGTAAGTTCGGTTTCGGCGTCTTTTCTCTCTGTGGTCACATCCAGTCCCAGCGCCGTTGCTCGAGCCCACGGAACCCTAGTATCCAGCTCAGACAAGGAGGCCCCCAACCCGTCAGCTGCCTTTGCTGCTGCGGACCTCGTAATGAGTGCTCCACGTTCGGAGGTCGATATCCCTGTCTTCCTAGTCTTTAAGAGGGTCCGTAACTCCTGTTTGTTATTTTTGTCGAGTTCGTTCCCGATTCGATCTGCCATATCAGAGGCTACTTTTTTTGCTTCAGTACCGCGGTCGGTTCGGAAGTCGTTCCTCTTCTTAACGAGATCCTGAAGGGACTCGGTCATTTTACCTTCAACGGCAGCTTTCAGGCGTTCCACAAGCAATTGATCAAGCAGAACCTTAACCCGAGCTGGGTCAAGGCCAAGTGCGCTTGCTTTTGTGAGATCAACCGTTGTGGCGAGGCCGGCGCGAGCCGATGCGAGCAATGTTGTCACCTCGGTTCCGGCCGCCGTTGATATGCGACCCTTCCGATCCGCTTCTTTAACAGTTGGATCATCTAATCCCGATATCGTCCGGATCTCAAGATAGCCACTGGCAGAGAGGCGTGCTGTGAGTGGAGTCACCACTCTATCTACGATAGTCTCAAGTTGCTCCGCCGCGTTGTCGAGATACTGTTGGTCGGGCGGTACTACCCGTGCGTTAGCTGCGTTGATCCTTCCTGTTGGGCCTGGTCCTGGAGCCATATCATTCCCCCTAAAAACTACATTCAATCATCGCTTATTTTTGCCTTGTTTTATAGAAACGCCGTCGCCCCAAGAGCTAGCGAGCCAAGGAAGGAGGTGGATGCTAAAGTTGAGCCCCACCAAGTGCTCGCCCCCCAATGCCAGTTCCATCGTTTCTCAAGATTATCAAGACCGGTTTTAGCGAGTTGGATTTTTTTCTGTACGTCGGTAACCTTGGTATATTCTCCGGTGGTGCCCGATATGTTGTTGAGCGCAGCAGCGGAGGCCTCTTTGAGGTGGTCAAGGACTGCATCTGTTGACATCGGCTGTCCAAATTGCCAAAGCTTTGTCTGGTTTTTCATCAGAATTACGGGACTGTACTTATCGACAAGGAGGTACATTAGACCCGTTAGGGCAGGCACTCGCCTCAGATCGCTAGTGTCAAGTTCGCTTTGAATTTCTTTCCAGGTTTTCGTAAAGGTATCGGTATGAATTTTTTTGATGACCGATTGAACACCCATATTGAGTAGATTGACGGCACAAACCATCCCCAGGCCGGCAGCGAGTCCTGCGGCCCCGGCAGACGCTCCAACCATCACGAGAGAAGTTGTTGCCGCAAGAGTCGCTCCCCAGGAAGCGAAGCTGATCATACGGCGCACTTTAAAATAGTCCGACTTTATTTCACCCGCATAGACATCGTAGCAATCGGTCTGTTTCCCGGTATCGAGGTCGATTTTTGGACGGTTGGTGTATTTAATGAGACCCGTGTTCTTAAGCCTCTCGACAAATCGATCTTTATCGGCCGCCAGATCTATGCCCTGTTCGATCCACTCATAGATTTTGTCATGAGCAAGGTTTTGATTAGGTCTAAGGATGTCCTGGATCTTACCTCGGACTTCTTCAGCCTTTATCTGTTCGGGTGTTCTTTTCGTCTGCTGTTCTTGTTGCAGACGGTTCTGTTCCGCCTGCTGAGCTCGGGTTGCCTCCTGGGAGTCCAAAAGCCGCTGTTGGATATCCAGTAAAGGATTCAAATCGGGACCCCGAGGCAGAGGTGGTGTTAGAATGTGGCTAACTGCTAGCTGCTCGAACTTCTGTCGCGTAAGCTCAGCAACTGCCTCTGATATGCGCTCGCGTAGATGTTGTTGACTTTGTGTTTTCATCTCGGCAGGCGAGAATCCAGGATCTCCAGGGTTGTGGGCAATCGAAACCCCGAACGATTCAATGTATGCCTGGTAATCGGGTGTTATAGCTGGTGGGCTTACAAGAAGCTGCCGTGTCTTTTCGTCAATGAGTGCGGTGAGTCGTATCTCTCGCTCTGCGGGTGTAAGCGACGGTTGGGTCAGTCCTGTAATATTCTCAAATCCCTGGGCAACGACACCGTTGTTCTCTACTAGTCGGCCGCCGATAGCGAGGGTGAGATCTGGCCTGTTGAGTTCCTTGGTCAGACGAGTTTCCACATTTGTAACGATTAGTTTTATTTTTGCATACACATCGCCCAAGCAGCGTTCTTCTGGTGTCTGTGGTTTTGGATTTATTGGGCGTGCCCCTGAGTGCTGCGACTGCATGTCTCCCTCATCAAGTTACGTGTCAAACGAACAAATCTTACTTCCTCGTTTCTGTTCGCCTTGTTATGGCCTCATTTGGAACCCTCGTAGCCTAGGCAGAGTTGCTTGGCCCCTATTAGGCGCACCCTAAAAAGCAAGAACCCTACAGGGCGTGTGCCTTATATCGGCGCAACCCCCCGGTATTACAGGCGTTCCTAATGATTATGGAGTGCTTGCTAGTGCCAGTCGCCCCCTATCCACTAGTACCCTGCACCAAACCGACGGGGCGGTTCGGGCGATAGCCTTCCGGCTTTTCTGTTGACCATTAGCCTAAATGGATAGTAATGGATATTAATGGACCTAAATGGATAGGCAAATGGATATCCCATGAAGACGAGCAGCTTAAACATCTCGCCGGAAATGCTCCGGCTTATTGGAGAGGTGGACGAGTTTAAAGGGAGCTGGAGGACTCTTACGACCCTGGCCCCCGAGCGACTAGCCGTCTTAAAGCGCGTAGCTACCATAGAGAGTATCGGATCCTCTACGCGGATTGAGGGGGCAAAGCTAAGCGATGCTCAGGTTGAGGAACTTCTCGGTCGGCTACAGAGCCAAGCTTTGCAAAACCGCGATGAGGAAGAGGTCGCGGGATATGCCGGGGTCATGGATGCAGTTTTTGACGCGCATGCTTATATCTCCTTCACCGAGAACTACATTAAACAGCTTCACGCCATGTTGTTGCGGCATTCAATCAAAGACGAACGCCACAGGGGTGAGTACAAAAGGCTGCCCAATAATGTGGAAGCGTTCGACTCAAGTGGAAAGAGCGTTGGAGTCGTCTTCGAGACTGTATCGCCTTTTGATACTCCCTTTCGAATGCAAGAGCTTGTCGCTTGGACTCGTGAAGCGCTAGCAGATCGTGCATGGCATCCGCTTTTGGTCGTCGGGCTATTTATAGTTGTATTTCTAGAGATCCATCCGTTTCAAGATGGGAATGGGAGGCTGTCGCGAGTATTGACGACGTTGCTACTGTTGCAGGCAGGATATGGCTATGTGCCGTATAGCTCCCTTGAAAGTGTGATTGAGGCGAATAAGGAAAGCTACTACCTCGCGTTACGACGGACGCAAGGAACTCTGAAGCAGGACGCGCCGGATTATGAACCGTGGCTGTTATTCTTTTTGCGTTCATTAAAGAAGCAGACAACGAGGCTGGCTGAAAAGATCGCTCGGGAGCCTCAAGTTGAAGGGTTGCACCCAGATGCGCTTACGATCCTTGAAGCGGCCAGGCGACGTGGTCGGATCACAACAGGTGAGGCTCAAGAGCTGACCGGTGCGCCGCGACCTACGGTGAAAACGCGACTCTCTGAGCTCGTCAGGCGAGGGTTGCTCAAGCGCCAGGGGCAGGGGAGGGGGGCTTGGTATGGCTCGCCGTAAATTCGCCAGCGAACATAAAGCCCCATTCACTAGTACCCTGTACTAAACCTCGGGCGGTAACCGGTGTTGGGAACACGATCGTTGCCCAATCGCCTTCGGGGACCGGATCGAGGCTCATCGCTAGTGCCCTGTACCAAACTTCGGGTGGCTATCCCTTCCTCAGCAACAATTGCTTCAGCGTCCCCGGTTGATCAGGATTAACGTATACCTTGTGACAGAACAGCCCCCCTTCACTAGTACCCTGTACCAAACTTCGGGTGCGCCCTAGTCCGGAAGGCTCCTCCTTTCGAGATCTGCCTAAGGGGTTACTTACTCAAGCCAGATGCCGAAAAGCCCCCATTCGCTGGTACCCTATACCAACCCCGGGCCCGAAATCGAACCCGATTTTCGGCATGTGAGCTCATGGCATTTTTTATTTTTCGATCAGAAAAAGTCGCCTTGCCACAGCCTTGCTAAGAAATCTTGCCACGGGAGAACCCGTATATCGCCAAAGTTATCGGTGTACGTTTTTGGCACTTGATCGAACGAGACCAGGATTCGGTGTTTGATTGGGCCGTCCTCTCGCAGGGTCGTCAGGTGTCTGCAATCAGCGAGATCGGTCCGAGGTGACGCTTTTATCTCAAGCGCCATCTCTTTGTCGTTGATGATGAAATCAACCTCCTGTTGATTAGAGGTTCGCCAAAATCGCACCTCAGCTTCGGGGGATCGGTAGGCGCGGTAGGCGAGCAGCTCCATGAGAATGAAATGCTCAAAGCTCTTGCCGAACTCAGGGGTGCCGTATGCTGGAGCTCTGCGAGCCAGGTAGTTACAGACACCTACGTCAAAAAGATAAAATTTCTCAGTCTCTACCATTCGCCGGTTCTTACTCTTTGACCAAGGCGCCACGCGAAATCCCAGCAGAGTGTCCTCTAGGATCTCAAAATACCCGCGCACAACCTTAGCCGATACACCGACCTCCCGAGCCACATTTGTATAGTTCAGCAGCTCCGCGTTGGTGATTGCGGCTACTCTCAGAAAATCTGAGAAGGCTGGAAGGTTTCGAACGGCGCTCTCTTGCGCGATCTCCTCAACGAGATAGTCAGATACGTATCCTCGAAGGTCTTCTTTCCATTCCGTCGCGAGATAGTGCGATGGTACGAGTCCTTGGATTATGGCGCGCTCAACGTCAAACGAGCCATTGGTGGCGGAATTGATCTCGGCGCTTGTAAGAGGGCGCAGCTCTCGTCGCCAGGCTCTGCCGCCGAGAAGGTTGGCGTGCTCTCGTCGGAGCTTGCGAGCGCTTGAGCCTGTGAGGAGAAAACGCTGAGGGGTATTCTCAATTAACCAATGCACCTCATCAAGCAGCCGCGGGCACTTCTGGATCTCATCAATCACTATGGGGGCAAGAGGGGCACGATCGGGCGGCTTCTGGTAGCGCTCTCTGAGCAGGGAGGGCTTCGTGGCATACTCCGAGAGGACATCGCTTTTGAGGAGATCGATATAGATGGCATCTGGTAGAGCGTTCTTGATCCAACTGCTCTTACCGACCTTCCTTGGGCCCCATAGGAAGACATTTTGCTTCGTAAGATCAGGTAGTTGAATCGCTCTTTGAAAAAATGACATGTGAGGTCATTTTAGCCAGATAAACTGCCCTGTCAAGAAATAGTTGTTGGGGCCTTGGACCGCCCTCTGCAAGTGGTGCTTCCGCCGGCTTGTAGCTTCTACCAAGCCCGGAGTAGGTGCCTACTGATACAACTCAATCTCATTCACGTGCACGAAGTTGTCGCGGCTCTTGCGGAGGGTCTGCACGAGGATCTTCTTCGCGGCGACCGGTGTTGGGAACACGATCGTTGCCCAGTCGCCTTCGGGGATCGGGTCGAGAACGATGCGCTCGCCGCCGTCAACTTGTACCGCGATCGCGAAATCTGAATAGGTGGAGCGAACGCGGAGCGCTCGGATCTTGGTCGCCGCGGTGAAGGTGATCGTGGTGTCGAGGGGATTGATCTCTGGTGTTCGAACGAGCGAGTCGTCGGCGCCGTCGAAGAGGTTGTTCAAGGTCTCTCCTGGAACATTGCTGGTGAGTGCCGCTTTACTTTCAGCGGCGAGGTTCAAGACGTCTACCCGTTTAGCGTCGGCGGGAAGTGATGTCGCCCCTTGATATGGCTTTCCTGGAGCGAGGGTGCCGATAGGTTTCGGAGCGTCACGCTTTTGCTCCTCCTGCTTCTCCGCTTCGGGCGCGTTCTCCTCTTCGTCGACCGGAACCTCTCGCTCTCCCTTCGCTGGTTGGTCTTTGAATTCGTATTCACACGCGGTGAGGGTCGTGAGGGTGAGGGCAGAGATGATTCCGAAGCGGATGATTGATGAACGCATAGGTGTAACCAAAAAACGGCACCGCATTGGGCGGGCGAGGGGTTTTTATGTAGGGATCAGATTAGGATGGAATTGGAGGGAGGGCTAGGGGGGAAGGTTGGGGGAGGGGGGCGTAACGTGGCGCGCAGGAATGCGCGCCCTCCGATGCACCGGGTCACACAACCGTAGGGCGACCAGCTTGTCCCTCGTAGCGGAGCGAAGTGGGATCCTGGCCGCCATGTGGCGTTGAGCGAAATGGTGTTTAAGCGTGTCGCAATGTCTTCGCAACCACCTCCGCCACCCTGCGACCCTGCGACCGAAAGGTGGTGTACTTGGTGCTCATGACCTCAATGTATCCTTCACGTTCGTGGATTCGCTCATGCGCGATGAGTTGGGGGCCGCTTTGGGATGTGCGTTCCATCGGGAGGATGCCGACATCGATGTGTTCGATATCGTGTTTTGTTATGCCAGCCTCAGGGAGGCTTGCGTTGAAGGCGTGGAGGAACTGCGCTATTTCGTGTTCAGAGACCGATGGCGCGACTGAGATATCGGGGTGAGGAAGATACCAGGTGCCGATGGCGGTTCCCGTTCCGCGAGGGACGTAGAAAAAGAGGCGACCATCTGTGCTTTGAACGCCGATGCCGTAGGTTGGGTCGAGCTGTTGTTTGATAACAAGGTTAAAACCTTTGCACCAACGGGGGCGAGCGCCTGCTAGTTCTTTGGGAATCTGCACCGTGCCGAGCCAGGGGCCGAGGGTATTGATAACGGATCGAGCGGCGAAGGTCTCTCCGCTCGCGGCGTGCACGGTGAATTGTTTGCTTCGTCCCTCAACGCGTTCAACCGGATTCTGTTCGACAATGCGACCGCCGGTTGCTGTTATCTGAGTCATGAGGTGTTGGGTAATCGCTGCGGGCTCGGTCATCACGCCGTCGTACCAACACAACGCGCCATAGGGAGCCTTTGATCGCAGTATTTTTACAGTGGAGTGCAGCTTTTCGGGCGAGACGATATGCGGAGCGGGAAGTGGGGATTTGTTTGCCTGCATGATCGCGCCGTAGAGGAGGGTCGCGCAGGTAACGGGTAGTCGACTCTTCATGCCGAAGCGGGTGAGGGGCATGAGGCACGGAAGGGGTTGAACGGCTCCGGGAACTTCATTGATGAGCGCGCTCTGATCGTTCAAGGATTTGATGACGCGAGGGAGATCGAAGTTCTGAAGGTAGCGGAATCCGCCGTGAATGATCCGAAGGGTGTTGTTCGACGTGGCGTTGCCGCACGTGCCGGCTTCGAGCACGAGGGTTGAGTATCCAGCGGACGCGACCTCACGGGCTACGCCGAGTCCGGAGATGCCACCGCCGAGGATGATTGTGTCGAATGTTTCCACGGAAGAGTTGTAGCGTGAAGGGGGTGGGGTTGTCATGGGGGAGGCGCAAGGTCGTTTGCGACCTGGTAGGTGGGAGGGCGACCATTCCTGGTCGCCGTGTTGCGTAGAGTGAAGATCGTTTGGGGGGCGTGGTACATTCCGGCGCGCAGGATCCTCCTTCGCTAAAGCTCCGGCGGACAAGCTGGTCGCCCTCCCGAGGTGCGAGTTCGGGAATGGGCCAACCCCGCCATATCCCCACCCTTTTCCATCTCATGTTGCGGGCTCTCCGTAGGAGGGGGTACCATGGGGAGACCATATGGGCGCATTTCCTACCTTGGTCGAGATCGAGGCCGCGAAGGAGCGGCTGGCGGCGCACCTGCCCGTAACTCCTGTATCGTACGCGGCCTCTATTTCAGAAGCGCTCGGCAAACACATCACTATCAAATGGGATAATAAGTTTCGAACCGGGTCCTTTAAGGAACGGGGCGCGCTCAATTTCTTGTTGAGCTTGGATCCTTCCGTCCGTGAGCGCGGCGTGTGCACCGCCAGCGCGGGAAATCACGCGCTAGGAGTGAGCTTCCACTCGCAACGGTTAGGGATTCCGTGTGAGATCGTTGTTCCGTTCAACGCGCCGCTCGTGAAGATTGAGCGGTGTCGAAAGTTAGGCGCGAAGATCTCGTACCAGAGCTCGCTCGCTGAGGCTATGGTGTACGCGCAGAACCTCGCGCGCGAGAGTAACATCACCTATGTCCCTCCCTTTGATCATGAGTTCGTGGTGCAGGGACACGGTGTCGCGGCACTTGAGGTGCTGCATCAGGTTGCCGATTTCGATTCAATCGTGATTCCGATCGGTGGGGGTGGATACGCCTCGGGTGTTGCCGCGACTATCAAACAGAAGCGTCCCGATATCTTTATTCTTGGTGTTATCTCCGAGTGGGCTGAGCGCATTCGACAGAATCCCGACGCGTATAAACCGGGATTCGCGCCGATGACGATCGCGGATGGTATCGCGGTGAAGCAGATCGGTAAGGTGACGGGGCCTATCATTGAGAAGTTCGTTGATAAGATCGTAGCTGCTCCTGAAACCTCAATCGCGCACGCGATTATGATGCTGTTAGAGCAGGAGCGTACGGTGGTTGAAGGGGCGGGTGCTGCTGGATTAGCCGCCGTGATGGATGGGCATCTTCCGGATAGGTGCAAGAAACCGGTTGTGTTCGTATGCGGAAGTAACATCGATAACAACCTCCTCTCGCGTTTGATTGAGCAAGATATGTGCGAACGTGGACGTTTGCTGCGGGTGAACGTTTCGTTGCCCGATCGTCCCGGCATGTTGCATCAGATTACGGGAATCATCGCGGACCAGGGAGGAAACGTTCTTCAGGTCGCGCATGATCGGTTTTATGCCCGCCTTCCCGGATATGTCGATATAACGGTTGTGGTAGAGGTTCGAGACCGAGCGCACGGGGCGCAGATTGTGAAGCATTTGAACGACGCGGGGTTGCCGTCGCAGGCGGTCTAGGGTCGTTTCGTCCGGAATATAACAATCCTCGTTTTCCCTTCTATCCTCCTCCTGCTACCATCCCCCCATGTCCACACCCGTTGCATATTTTTCTATGGAGATCGCGATTGACCCGTCGTTGCCTACCTATTCGGGTGGTCTTGGTGTGCTCGCGGGGGATACGATCCGCGGCGCGGCGGACCTGGGCGTTCCGATGGTCGCGGTTACCTTGCTCCATCGCAAAGGCTACGTGCGCCAATCTATCAGCGAGCACGGCGATCAACTTGAGGCCCCAGAGCAGTGGGAGCCGGAACAGCTCCTCGCGCGATGTCAGCCGATCGTTGATGTTCCTTTAAAAGATCGGGTTGTTCGTGTGCAGGCGTGGAAGCGAGTAGAAGTTGGTGTCACCGGACACTCTGTGCCGATCCTCTTTCTGGACACCGACGTTGTAGAGAATTCCGCTGAGGACAGGCGCATTACCGACCGTCTCTATGGTGGGGATCAGGGACTCCGCTTGTTGCAGGAGCTCGTACTAGGGGTCGGGGGAGGTCGTATGCTCCGAGCGCTCGGGTATCCCCCTGAAACTATCTGCCACATGAACGAGGGACACGCGGCGTTCCTTCTTTTAGATCAGATTCCTGAGGAGGGATGCCCTGACTCTGAGGGGCGGTGCCAAGAGCTGCGCCATCGCACGGTGTTTACGACACATACACCAGTTCCCGCAGGGCACGATGTCTTCTCAGTCGATCATATTTCAGCCGTTCTCTCTCCAGAGCATCTTACGAGAGCATCGCAGGTTTTTGAACATGGGCAGCTCAATATGACCCGTCTCGCGATGCGATTCTCTGGCACGGTGAACGCGGTCTCTCGAAAGCACATGGATGTAACCAAGGCGATGTTCCCGGACGCGGAGGTATATGGAATTACCAACGGAGTTCACGCGGTTCGATGGACCTCGCCGCCGTTCGCGCGGCTCTTTGATACCTTCGTTCCGGGATGGCGCCAACGAAGCGAACAGCTTCGGCAAGCGTTATTGATTCCGATTGAGGATATTCAGCAGGCGCACAGGGAGTGTCGGGACACGTTCCTGCGGGCGATAGAAGCAAAAGTTGGAATGCCGTTCGGTGGATCGGGGATCGTGATCGGATTCGCCCGTCGCGCGACGGAATATAAACGACCGCTCCTTATCTTTAACGATCTCGGGCGCCTTCAACGGCTCGCCGAGCAGTTCGGTCCTATAAATCTTGTATTCGCCGGCAAAGCGCATCCACGTGATGAGTGGGGCAAGCAGCTCATTCGCGCCGTGCATGAACTCGGTTCGCGAAGTGGTGATCTTGTGAGGGTCGCGTTCCTTCCGAATTACGACACCCAACTCGCGGCTCAGATGGTCGCTGGTGTGGATGTGTGGCTCAATACCCCTCGCGCGCCACTTGAGGCATCCGGCACGTCAGGTATGAAGTGCGCGCTCAATGGAGTTCCAAGCCTTAGTATCGCTGATGGATGGTGGCTTGAGGGCGGTATTCAGGGTGTAACGGGATGGGTGATTAAGAGCGGATTGAACGAAGGTGGTGTGGCGCCGATGGAGCAGGACCACGCTGACGCGGAGGCGCTCTACGCGCAACTTGAACACCACGTTCTTCCAACTTTCTTTCACAATCACATGGCGTTCGGCGAGATTATGCGGAATGCTATCGCCGTGAACGGCTCATTTTTTAACACGCACCGTATGGTGGATCAGTACCGTGTGATGGCGTATGAGCGGTACGTTCTTTCGAGTAGCGCTCGTGAATAATTCCGCGGTTCGTGAACATGAGGGGATCGTGGCGCACCCAAATGGGCGGCGGGTGCAGTACGCCATCGTTGGCGCACGCGATCTCTCGAAAGTGGTCTTCTACAGTCACGGCTTTCCAGCGTGTCGCCTTGAGGCATCGATAGCGCATGGGGTGGCGCGTGATCTTGGCATTACGGTTGTCGCGCTTGATCGACCTGGGTTCGGTGGCTCCGATTGGTACGGAGAGCGGCGGATTGAGGATTGGTCAGAGGATGTGCGGCTTGTCGCTGACGCGCTCGGCGTCTCGAGCTTTGGTGTTCTAGGAGTTTCTGGCGGAACGCCTACGGCGGTCGCTACAGCTGCCCTTCTCTCGGAACGCGTCTCGCACCTTGCGGTAGTGAGTGGTGTGGGGCCTATGCACGAGCCTGGAGCTCTTGAGGGGATGCACTGGGTTAATAAAAGCCTTTTGAGAGCAGGACAGCACTTTGGTGTGCTCGGACAGCTCGCTGTCGGCGCTATGGCGGTCCTGTGGCGCACCGTACCGGGTGCCGCTGAGGTGTGGTTCTCGTCCGTTCTTCCCGCGGCTGATCGTCCGATCGTGACTCGTGCTGAGGTTGGAGTGGTGCTCGCTCGGAATATCAAGGAGTCGCTACGCCCCGGGGTTCGGGGGGTGATGACCGACTTTAGCCTTCTTTTATCTGATTGGCGTGAGCTTCCCTCAAAGGTAACGGTACCGACCACCATCTGGCACGGGGACGAGGATACGTATGTGCCTATCTCCATGGCGAAAATTCTTCACAAAATGATCCCTCAGAGCAGATTTGAGCAGGTCAAGGGTGGTGGGCACTTCATGATTATTGATAGACTGCGCCCGGTACTAGAACTGTTCGCCTAACTCACATGAGCACTATCGAAGATGTACAACGCCTGATCGGTGAGCGCGATCTCCATGCGCTACGGGACCGGCTTGTCGAAGTTCCGCCAGTTGAGGTGGCGGAGATCTTTAACGAGCTCTCGGACGAGGAGCGTGTGCTCATCTTCCGCATTCTGCCCCGTGACCACGCGGCGGACATCTTCTCGCAGCTCGAAGTTGATGTTCAAAAAAAGGTACTAAGTGGGCTCGGCGATCGTCAGACCGCTCGACTCCTCGATGAGATGGCGGCGGACGACAGAACGGCGCTCCTTGAGGAGATTCCAGCGGAGGCCGCGCGACAACTCTTAGCACTCCTCTCAAAAGAGGAGCGTGAGGTGGCGCTCTCACTTCTTGGATATCCCGAAAACAGCGTTGGGCGTCTTATGTCGCCCGACTATCTTACCGTGCGCGCGGATTGGAAGGTGCGAGAGGTTCTTGAGCACATTCGGACCAACGGGCATCCCAGCGACTCATTCGACACGCTCTACGTCGTAGACGCTTCAGGAAAGCTCGCCGATGAGGTCTACATCAAGCAGGTACTCCTCGCCTCTCCCGAGGAGGAAGTTTCCTCACTGATGAACTTTACCTTTGAGGCGCTCGACGCGCATAGCGATCAAGAGGTCGCGGTTGAACTGTTTCGAAAATACGATCGTCCAACCCTTCCAGTAGTTGATTCGGCGGGGAACCTTCTCGGTATCGTTACCGTCGACGACATTCTCGACGTTCAAGAGGAAGAGGTTACCGAAGATATCCAGAAGCTCGGAGGTACCGAAGCTCTCGAGGAGCCCTACATTAAAACGCCGGTGAGCACCCTTATTCGTAAGCGCGCGCACTGGCTCGTGGTGCTCTTCGTGGGTGAGACGCTGACGGCGTCCGCGATGGCTAACTATGAGCACGCTATTCAAAGTGCGGTAGTTTTGACGCTCTTTATTCCGCTTATTATCTCCAGTGGTGGTAACTCTGGAAGTCAGGCTTCCACGCTCGTTATCCGCGCGCTCGCTATCGGCGAGATCCGATTGCGGGACTGGCTCAAGGTGTTTCAACGAGAGGCGATCACGGGAATCTCGCTCGGATCGATCCTTGGTCTGGTTGGATTCCTGCGCGTTGTTATTTGGGCGCAGTTTTCGCCGATTTATGGTGAGCATTGGCTCGCGCTCGCGTTTACGGTGTTCTTCTCGCTCGCCGCGGTTGTAACGTTAGGAAGCCTCGCGGGAGCGATGTTACCGTTTATCCTTAAGCGATTCCGATTAGACCCAGCTACATCGTCCGCACCATTCGTCGCCACTATTATCGACGTAGCGGGTTTGGTTATCTATTTCACGTTGGCGATGGTTCTGTTTGCGGGAGCGTTGTAGGGTCGAGCCCCGTATACGGGAGGACGATTTGTCGCATTTTGGTGTTGTTGGTTTTCGACCCCGTGCATCGGAGGGCGCGCATTCCTGCGCGCCAAGACGTCACGCATCGCATACGATCTTTGTCTCATGCAACATGGCGACCAGGATCCCACTTCGCTCCGCTACGAGGGACAAGCTGGTCGCCCTCCGGGGGCAAAGGTCGCAATCTTTTCCCTCGCAGCTCTGGACCGTAACCGTTCTTAATTTCCTCGGCTTTCGATGCTGCGGATTCGCGACGCCACACGAAACACGGTGTCGATGTACGCTTCGCTCCGGTTGTATTCCCAGATAACTTTTCGTCGCTCAGCGTAGGGGAGATCGGCTCTGTACCCAAATGCCGCGAGGTAATTTCCCGCGGACCAAAGCGCGTCAACCTTGTTGAAGAGGGAAACGTGACCATCGCCATCCCCATCAACGCCGTACTTGATGAACGCTGTTGGAAGGAATTGAGGAATTCCGAAAGCTCCAGCGCTAGAGCCGAGGATGTGAAAGGTGTTGACCTGGTTTCGTCTTGAGATCTCTATCAGCGCTGGTATCTCAGGGAGGAAGGTGTCTTCAAGGTAGCGTCCCCGATTTTTGACATCGTCGAGGGTAACTGAAGGGTCGTCCGCTTTGAGTCGTCGATAGTTTTCCTGAACGTTGTGGGGGTCGAGCACTGCCGCGAGGCGGGAGAGTCGATGCACGATCAGCTCCTTGCCGGTGTGTCGCCCGATCTGGGTTTCGATGACGAGGATCGCTGTTACCACCTCTCTCGGAACCCCATACTTTCGCTCCATGCCGTCGAATTCGTGGTCATACTCCTCGATAAACGATGCTCCGAGTTGGGCGAAATGGTCCTTATCAAAGGAGGCGTAGATTGAATGTGGCTCTCGCGGCTTCACCTTAAAGGGAACGAAGGTAAAGCGAGGCATGTTGGGACTTGAGAAGATCTGCTCGATGTCGGATTCCGCGACCCCGGCTTTTCGCAGCCTGCTCGCGAGATAGTCCCATCCTCGATACTTCGAGTTCGGATTGCCGAGAAGGGGATACTTTGTGGTTTGTGTTGTCTTACGAGCGGGTTTCGCCTTTGCTTTTGATTTCGGCTTGGCGTCCGCAACGTTCGTCGTCACGAGAAGGGTGGCGAATGCGATGCTGAGGATGGCGGAGAGTTTTTTCACGGTAGTTACGCCCTCTGAGAGATCTGACTGGCGAGGGTGCTGAAGGTAGCCCCGTGTCCTATCGATTTATCTTTCAATCGGAAGTCAGCTCGTAAGAGGGCTTCGCAGTGGCTCGAGAGCGCGCGTAACGTTTGCGTCCGAGCGATAGGGAAATATCGATTAAAAAGCCAGGGTGAGATACCAAGCGCGGTGCGGATATCCTGTTGTTGGAGCCCCTTATCGAGCATCGCTCGAATACGGTAGAGGGTCACGAATGTCTTTGTAAGGAGTCCAAGCAACATAAAGGGACTTGAGCCCTGTGATATAAGTTGATGAATCAGGATCTCAGTTGGCGCCCTCTTTTTACTCATGAGCGCGTCGGCGAGTTCGAAATCACTCGCGGAGGAACGTCCCGGTATCAGCGTGCGCATCACCTCGGTTGTTGGCGCGTCTCCGTCGAGATACAGGGAGAGCTTCTCAATCAGAGCGGCGATCGCCTCGGGTTCCTCCGCGGCGAGGGAGAGCGCTAACTCAACCATTTCGTCCGTGGCTCCCACGACCCCTGCTTGTTTGAGCTCTCGCTCCGTCCATCGACGTAGCTCGGCTCCTTTGAGTGGTTCGAAGGTGAGAACCGTGCCGAGTTTCTCGACCGCTTTCTTAAAGTTTTGACTCTGTGGGAATCCCTCGCCGACCAGGATGATGTGTACACCCTCGATCTTTTTGCTCATGAAGTTTGTGAGGGGCTCAAGGTCAACGACCTTCGCGGTCTCGATCCCTCGAATGACCACGTAGCGTGTTGGTTCGAAGAGAGACGGCTCGGAGATCTCGTTGAGGAGTCCCGCGATGTTCTGTCGTCCTTGCTCGGTGAACGAGTAGGTGAGGGGGCGGAACTCCTTACCCGCGAAGTGCGAGAGGATGAATCGAAGCGCGCGTTCTCGACGGATGCGATCCGGGGCGCCGATGAACACGCACAAGGGACACGTCTTCATCGACGTGATCTCTTTGAGGAGTGCTGAAGCGCTTGATGATTTCATTGAGCGGCGGTTCCGTTTGTTTGGGCAAGCATAATCCCGTTAGGCTTTGGGCGCAAAGGTTTGATGGGGGATTGAGGGGATTTTTAGGGACGCGCCGTGCGCGACCCGTGCCCCCGGAGGGCGGTCATTCCTGACCGCCGTGTCGCGCAAGGCACAGGTAGTTTGTGATGCGAAACATTTCGGCGGTCAGGAATGACCGCCCTCCCGAATCACGGGCTCGCACTTTGGGAGGGCGACCATTCCTGGTCGCCGAAAGGTTACGTGCCGGGTTCAATCCCTACGCCACCGGCGAAGCCGCTCGAACCTCTGCCGACACTCCGCCCTCGTAGGTCTTGAAGTTGTTCGTAAAGAGCTGCGCAAGCTTCTTAGCCGCCGCGTCGTAGGCCGATTTGTCCTTCCAGGTGTTTCGCGGAATGAGAACCTCTGATGGTACCTCAGGGCACGCCGTTACGACCTCGAACCCGAAGGTTGGATCCTTCTGCGTTGGCGCGTTGGCGAGTTCGCCGCTGTGGATGGCATCGATAATCTTGCGGGTGAGGCCGAGCTTCATACGCGAACCAACACCGTAGCCACCACCGGTCCAGCCTGTGTTCACGAGCCATACGTTGGCTTTGTGGTGCTTCATCTTCTCAGCAAGGAGCTCGGCATACTTGGCTGGATGCCACACAAGGAACGGTCCACCGAAACATGGTGAGAAGGTCGCTGTTGGCTCAGTCACCCCCATCTCTGTGCCAGCCACCTTAGCGGTGTAGCCGCTAATGAAGTGGTACATGGCGTGCGCGGAGGAGAGTTTACTTACCGGAGGCAATACGCCGAAGGCGTCGCACGTAAGGAATATGATATCGGTTGGATGTCCAGCGACGCATGGGATCTTAGCGTTCTTGATGAACTCGATCGGATAGGCGCCACGGGTGTTCTCGGTAATCGATTTGTCGTGGAATTGAACCGTGCGCTTCTCAGCGTCGAGTACCACGTTCTCCAAAACAGAACCGAAACGGAGCGCTTGGAAGATATCGGGCTCGCTCTCTGGAGTGAGATCAATAGCCTTGGCGTAACATCCACCCTCGATATTGAAGATGCCGGTCTCTGACCAGCAGTGCTCATCGTCACCGATAAGAAGGCGCTTCGGATCCGCGGAGAGCGTTGTTTTGCCCGTTCCAGAGAGTCCGAACAGAACGCTCGAGCGGCCGGTGTTCTTGTCCGCTGTCGCGGAGCAGTGCATGGAGAGGATCTCACGCTTCGGCATGAGGTAGTTCATTACCGTGAACACACCCTTCTTCATCTCGCCCGCGTATTCGGTTCCAAGGATGACAAGTTCTCCCTTCTCGAAATTGAGGTCGATACTGGTTTTCGATGTCATGCCCGGGGTGTGTCTATTCGCGGGGAACTCTCCCGCGTTGAAGATCACGAAATCAGGGGTGCCAAAGTTCTCAAGTTGCTCAGGGGTGGGTCTGATGAGCATCGTGTGCATGAAGAGCGCGTGGTAGGGACGGGAGCAGATTACTCGAACTGAGATCTGGGAGGATGGATCCCATCCCGCGAAACCGTCGAAGCAGTAGAGGGTGTCGCGTGTGTTGAGGTAATCGACCGCGCGCTCACGATTGATGTCGAAGATATTGGGCTCGAGAGCGACGTTTACATTCCCCCACCAGATGTCCTTCTGCGAGGGGTCACTCTTCACGATTCGCTTATCTTTTGGTGAGCGGCCTGTCTTGGCGCCAGAGTAGGCGACGAGCGCTCCGGAGTCGGCGATGCGCGTTCCCGGCTCTTTAAGGATAGCCTCCTCGTAGAGTCGGCATGGCGCGAGGTTTCGATGCACGTTCTTAACGGTAATTCCGTGTTGTTCGAGGGAAAATGAGGCCATGAAACGCTCCGGTAACTTGAGGTGTTCTCGCATTTTAAATGCAAAATTAGGCTATCACGATCCGGCCCACGGTATCAAAGGTTCCGGGGGAATATCCCCTGATAATTACCACTTGCGAAGGGCATACCAGCGAATCCCTGATTGCGCTGAGGGGGTAGCGCGAAGGAACTCGTGGACCGTCCATTCATCGTGAGCTGACTCATAGTGTCCATGATCGTCCGTAGGCACTTTGGCGGCCTCCAGGATCGCGCGAGCGACCATATCGGTAGCCTCCTGACCTCGGAGTGGCCCTGTAAACGGTGGCTGTGGGGCGTTCGGTAGGTGAGCGAGAACGCCAGCGACCCCCGTTATGCAATTTTCCGAGCCCTCTCTCAGCCCGGATGACGAGAGGACGTGATACGGTTTTCTCTGACGGTCGAGCTCCTCCGCGCGTCGCACGATACCCCAGTATGTGGTGGCTGCGATCGCGACGGGGTGGGAGACGGAGGTCGTCATCGGAGTGCCGCCCAGGTAGGCGTTCGGATGAAGAAGGAAATCTATTCCCTGCCAATTTACTCCGTGCGTTCCGTTTGGATCGGTGATGGTGAAGAGATTGATTCTCACCTTGTCGTGAATGCCTTGCGCGGATGATGGGAGGAAGCTGATCAGTGTAACGTTCTGGTTCAGGGTACGGGTCACGTCACCTGAGAGGCTCGTCGATGCGTGCACATTCGTGTGTAGCGCGATAACGGCGGAGTGGCTCGCTCGAGGAGAGCGGAGGACGCTTTTTTCAAGCAGGAGCCCTCGCTCATCCCATGACACAAAAAAGAGGTGGTAACGACTGAGTACGGTCCCTTGAGTCGCGGGGCTCATCGTGCCGTTTTCGATTAATGAACGCGCGAATGAGGGGAGGAGTGCTCGCTGTGGAAGCGCGGCTAGGTAGGGGGAGAGGCGTTTGAGTTCTCTCGGCGTCGGTCCCTCGGCAGCGTGAGGAGTGGCGGGAACGGCGCGGTTTGTTTCTTGAGAAAATAGGGATCGCTCAGGGAGGGTAAGGCCTCCGAGGAGCGAGGTTACGAGAGCCGCTTGTTTGAACGTCCAATAAGTAGTCATCGCCTCACCTTAGGTGTGACAGGGTATACCAAGACTTCGACAGGAATCTAGGTGATCCCGCGTCCCGCGCTTTCGAGTTCGGGGGGCGATGCCTAATTCAAACTAAAAAAGCCACGGGCTCCCCCGCGGATAGCGGTAATGTGTGAAAAGAGGTTAAACGCATCGCTAAAAATGCTTTCTCGGATAGTCCTGAGTTGATACTACCAAGGGGTACTTTCGATAGCGTAGCGCCCCATCCCCGGAGCTCCGTCCCTCTCTTGCACCAAGGTAGACGTTATGACGTTGAGCAACGATCCCAATCCCTCGGATGACCAGCACCAACGTGCTGACGGGCGAGATTCACACGAGGACCTCACGATGCCGTCGGCGCCAAGAGCGTCGTACCATCGCATCTTACTCGACGCGTACCTACGTAATTGTCGGCTCGGCTTCGTTGAGCGGTTCGAGCTGATCACAAACCGATCAAAGATGGAGTATGAGGATCGGGCGGCCCTAGATCGCATGGAGTCGAATTATCGGAAGGTAGTCCAGCGTAAGATGGAAAAATTTGGTCTAGGCGATGAGGGCTCGGATTTTACCGTTCGTGTTCTTCATCCGGTAGTGGCGATTGGCTCGACGCGTCGGGAGTACCACCTCTATCTCGATATCGTCTCCCGCAACGGTCGGTGTTGGTTCTTTGATTTCGACACCGCCGCTGGCTTTGAGAAGGGGCCCGCAGCGCTCCAGCTCAGCAGTCTCGGTCCACGAGGAAAGAAAGACGAGATGGTCGCTACCAGATTATTCTCGGTCCCTGCGTTCCAAGAAGCGTTAGAGAAATTGGTGTCCGCGTCGTACACTGAGGTGCTGCAAAATCCTAGGAGCTTTGTCGCGTTCGGTTGGATCGTCCAAGCAATCGTGACGGCGCAGAATCGACATTCCCCACGAGAGGATATGGGAGGAGTTCCATCCCATCGACCGATCCAGTTATCCACGATCGCCGATTTCCATTGGACGGGAGACACGAAGCCCTTCACCTTCGAGTGTACGGTCGGTAACGCGTACTACGTCGCGCAAGTGCGGCACCATCCACGTACCCGTCAGCCTTTTGTCGCTCTTCACGAAGAGGTGTTTTAGATTCGCCACATATGAGGCGAGGGCCAGATCCGAGAGGTAGGGACGTTGTTGGGTCGCCTTCTATCAGGTATCGTTTAAGGGACATGGACTCCCCCAAGCGCATTCTCCTCATTAATCAATACTTCGCCCCAAGCGAAGCCGCGACCGCGGTGTTGTTGCGCGAACTGGTCGAGGATCTCGCTCCCACCATGCGCGTGACGGTGTTTTGTGAGACAGCGGCGGGTCCAGGCGAACCAAGTGCTTCCTATCAGGTCGAACGACGACCGATACCTTCGTGGATCCCCGAGAAAAAAGTGGTCGCGTCGAAGGCCCTTCGTTGGATGTCGAGTTTTCTTTTCATGGTGAGGACCCTCTTCTTTCTTGTCGCCTCCAAGCCATACGATCTAGTTGTGTTCGCCTCCGAGCCTCCTTTTATTGATCTGGTGGGTGGGCTCCTTTGTTGGTGTCTCAAGCGTCGTTTCGTCATAGTTACCCAGGATCTCTATCCTGAGTTCGCGGAGGGGGCGCGTCTTCAACCGGTGGCGCTATTCGCGTGGCCGCTCAAGAAACTCCATTCTTTCGTCGCGCGAAGAGCGCGCAGGGTTATCGCGGTGTCGCCTGACCACGTCGAGCTTTTGGCGAGGCGAGGAGTCGAAACGCACACTATCATTCCTAACTGGGCGCCATCGAGCGTAGCGAATACCGATCCTGTCCCGATGCCCTCCGCGGATGGAACGATGATTATTCAATACGCTGGTAATCTCGGTCTTGCGTGTGACCTCGACGCGTTAGAGGTCGCGCTTCAGGAGCTCTCCTCCAAAGGAGAGCTAGCGCGCTTTTACTTCATACTTCGTGGTGATGGGATTAAACGCGAGCAGGCGCGAAGAATCGCGGCGCGCTATGAGAATGTTGTGTATCAGGCGCCGGTCGCGAGAGATGAGGTATTCGCGGCGATGGCTGCTTGTCATGCTCATCTCATTCTCACGCCAGCGCGTCTGTTCGGTTGTGTGTACGCGTCAAAGGCTAATTCAATCATGGCGGCGGCTCGCCCTATCATAGCGAGCGTTCCTGATGGATCGAGCCTCACAAGGTTCATCTCGTCTCAACGTGTTGGGTATGTCAGCCCCGCGGAGGATCCCTCACAACTCGCCTCCTGTATCTTGAAAGCGCTCCGTGATCTCGGAGATAATCCGAGCGTTCTGAGTGAGATGGGCGCTCGCGGTTGGCGATACGTATCTCAGGAGTGGAATCGCGCCAAGGCGACGGGTCGATACGAGGCCGAGTTTCAAACGGTTTTGAATGAGGATTTGTGATCGTATGAGGTCTTTCATCCGACTTTTAGGCAAACCATCCACGCTCTTTCTTCTCTCCTATCCTCTTCTCGATCTCCTTGTAGGTGTCTATCCATCGCTCGGGTTGGTTGGGTATGCGTGGATAGTGAGCGTCTATCTTCTGGTGTTCTTGGTGGGTGGAAGCGCCTTCCTACGGCTTGTGGCGCAAGCTCGTGAGGATCGACAGTGGTGGACGGTGGGCAGCGTTGTGGCGTGGTGGCTCTTTATTATCGCCGTCGCGATTCCAGAGCGTTTGTTAAGTGATGAGAATATCTTTGAGTTCGGGTGTCCACAGCTCGCGTTCAGAGACCTGTTGGATTACGGGTTTCGTAGCCAATGTTTCATCGGATATCCGACACGGTCCTACCTGCTTCAGGTTTTGCCGGTACATTTTTTGGGTTTTTCGCCCTTTATCGCAAACCTCGGCGCGTCCTTACTTTTATTTCCCGGAATCGCGCTGCTCGCTCAAGCGATTCGGATTGTGACGGAGCGCGCTCGAACGAGTGACCTGATAACGGGTCTTGCGATGCTCTCCCTGTTTCAATGCGCGCTCTTCCTCCGGATCATCTACTATCACGATCAAACAACCCATCCTGTGGCGCTCACGATGATCTTCATCGGGCTTGTTGCGCTGTGGATAGAGCGGGCGGACAGAGTGGCGTTCTTCGCGCTCCTCGCCCTGATTTTGGTGTCAACGTCGATGTATCCACCGATACTCGCGGTGCTGTGTTTGCTCGCGGTTTTTCTGACGTGGAACTCTTTTCGCCACGATGTTCCCTCGGGCGGCGCGAAGCCTCTCCTTATGACTGGAGCTCTCGCTGTGGTCTGTTTCGCGCAGACGTTAGGGTATCGCTTAGACCTTCGACTTGGCGTGGGGCGCCAGCATATCGATCACCTTTCGGAACGGCTGCAGGACCTCGGGGTCTTCATTTTCACCCAAAGTAACGGCATGTGGTACGCCGCCCTGCCTTTTCAAGCGGTGTTCCTTCTCTTCCTTATTGGTGGAATTTTTTTTCGGTTTGGTTGGCAGGTGTTCGTCTTCTGCTCGTGGTCTGTGGCTTTGATCTTTGTGAGTTTCTTCGCGAGTGGCATGTCACCGGAGCTTGCCTTTTGGAAGATGACGGGCATGCATCGCGCCGCGCCGATCTTTCCTCTCTTTGTTTTGCTTGTTGCCTTCGGATTCGCGAGGCGGATTGAGCCGTATCGTCTCTCGAGCCGGGCCGTAGCGCTCTTGGTGCTGTGCGTAGTCGTGCCGGGAATATGGACGGTCTATCGTCTTCCGATTCCAAACCTCCCCCCCCTTTCCTTTCGCGTGTGGCAGGTTGCGCAGAGGGTGACTCCTCGGGGAGAGAGACCGGTGCCGACGTTACTGACGCGTGACGATATCGCCGCGCTTGGTGAGCTTCCGAAGCATTACCTTTATCTGAATCCTGACCGCACCTATGAGCATTACTCTGGAAGCTGTCTTCCTCAGATGCCGGTACCCCCGAATACCCTGGTTGTAACGATTGATGACGGAGCGTGCCAGAAAAACCCAAGTCGAGAGGGGTTTGAGGAGGTTGCGGCCTGGGGAGAGCTCCTCCTTGGAGAGTGGCAGTACACCGCAAACACTATTCGAGTATATCGCGCTCTGCCGAAGCCGAACGTCCAGGATACCGATCCCGGCAGGTGATAGGAGCCCGTAGTCCGCTTTTACTTCCGAGTTTGAATCCGAAATCTTATCAGTCAGGGGAAACCCAGCAACTACGGCATGCTCGACTCCGATACACCTAGAGGAGGGGCTCGTATGCAGGGAAATATCTTCATTTTTCACTTTGAGGGATCCGCTCGGATCGAGATGGTGAAGACCGAGGCGCGCATCGCTGGAATCGCTCGGACCCTTTCCTGTATTCGTGGAAAGACCGCCGGCGCGTATGTGTCCTACGGGAGCTTTCAATGGACCTCGGGAGTGCGTGGAGTGTGTGCCGCCTTTTTGCGTTTCGTACTCTCCGAGGCCGGAGATAGCGTTGACTTCTGCCTGGTCGGTGGAAAGGGCAGTTTGGCGGCCTCGCTCGATTACGCTCTCAGTAAGGGGCCAGCATGGCTTGGGGAGATGTTCGGCGCGGGTATAGGAGGCAATCAGATTGCTCGTCGTATTTTCAAGATAACGAATCCAAATCGAAAGCGACCGGGCCCGGTGGCGATATCGGTCAATAAGAACGTCGTGTCTGCTGATCAGGTTCAGATCTACTGGGATAATAAACTGGTCACCGATCCGACACAGCTCTACGCAATGCTTGTTGGGATCGAGGAGCAGGGCGTAGAGGGGCACGAAAGGGCTAGTGATCGGGTCGAAGTGCTGGCGGATATCGCTAATCTATAGGTTTCCGATACTCCTGTCCGCCGCGGTGTGGCATCCTCCCCGTGTTGGCGCCTTTCTCGCGCTGAGGATGCTTGGCTATGGCTACCGTTTCAAAACGTCGAAAGAAACCCGCTGGGAGCTCTCCTGGCAGCGTAGTGTACGTCGGTGATGATAAAAGTACCCCCGTCACCGTCACTCGTATTCGATACTCAGCGGATGGATACGAGCCGCCGCGAATAGTGAATCCCGCTGAATGCCGCCCCGATACCGCATCTACGGGAGTGGTGTGGTACACGATCGATGGAGTGCACAACGTCGAGATTCTTAAAACGGTTGGCGCCAATTTCGGCCTCCATCCCCTCGTACTTGAGGATATCGGTAATACGACCCAGCGCCCCAAGCTTGAGGGTTTCGATGGGTATTATTTCCTCGCGGCGAAGATGATCACCTACGACGCGCGGTCCTCGAAGCTCAAGTCGGAACACGTGAGTATCGTGTTTGGACAGGGTTTTTTGGTCCTCTTTCTCCAAGATCCTGGTGATCTATTCGCTCCTATCCGACAACGGTGTGAGGCGGGTAAGGGAAAGATTCGCGCCAGTGGCTCGGATTACCTCGCTTACGCGCTTGTTGACGCTATTGTTGATTACTACTTCCATGTTCTGGAGGATATCGGCGAGCGGATCGAAAAGCTGGAAGACGAGGTGGTGGTGAATCCGACGGTGACGACCCTGCGGACCATTCATGATGTCAAACGTCAACTTATATCGTTGCGACGCTCTATCTGGCCGATGCGTGAGGTAGTGAACTCGATGATTCGTGATGAGTCTCCGCTCATCTCCAAGGATGTCAGGATCTACCTGCGGGATCTCTATGACCACACCGTGCATGTAATCGACTCCGTGGAGACGATGCGAGATATCATAAACGGTACGTTGGATGTGTATCTCTCGAGTGTGAGTAATCGGCTCAATCAGGTCATGAAGGTGCTAACAGTTATGTCGAGTATCTTCATCCCTCTCACCTTTATCGTGGGAGTGTACGGTATGAATTTTCACTATATGCCCGAGTTGGAGTGGCGGTTGGGTTATCCAGCCGTATGGCTCTTTATGATCGCGCTAACCGGTGTGTTGTTAATCCTCTTTAAGCGCAAAAAGTGGATGTAGCGCCGGTGAATCCCTCTTTGTGAGGGTTTTCAACTGAAGTAGGGTGAAATATGGTAGAGCGATAGTTTGTCTAGGATATTTCGCGTCTTTGTATGTCTCTTCCGCCGCTCTCGCACCGCGCTCAAAAAACCCCGGCTTCACCTATTCGACGTCTGGCCGGACTTGCGCAGCAGGCCGAGGACCGTGGAACAAAGGTATATCGTCTGAACATCGGACAGCCTGACCTTCACTCTCCCGACGAATTTCTCGACGGAATCTCGCGGTATACCGAGCAGGTTGTGGCGTATGAGACCTCGCAAGGAAACAAGGCGCTCATCGACGCGTGGAGTGAGTCTCTCAACACGCAGTACAAGATCGGGGTCGGTGAACAGCAGATGTTAATCACGATGGGCGCGAGCGAGGCGCTTATCTTCACCTTTATGGTGTGTTGCGATCCGGGAGATGAGATTCTGATCTTCGATCCTACGTACGCCAATTACATCGGGTTCTCGGCGATATCGGGAGTGCGACTCGTGCCACTTCCATGCTCACTTGAGGAGAAGTTCCCGATCCCAACCCGGTCTGAGATTGAGCGGTTCATCTCACCATACACGAGAGCGATCCTTCTCTGTAATCCCAACAATCCTACCGGGACGGTCGCCACCGATCAGGAGCTCCGCATGTTGCTTGAGGTGTGCCGAGAGAAGGACCTCTATCTGATCGTCGACGAGACCTATCGGGAGTTTGTGTACGACGGACGACTCCCTCGATGCATCCTCGAACTCGCGGGTCGCGATCCCCGTGTCATAGTGATTGATAGCCTCTCCAAACGATTTAGCCTCTGCGGAGCTCGCATTGGGTGTATGGTCACCTGGAATGAGGAGCTGCGTAAGGCGGCTTTCCATATCGCGCAAGCGCGACTCGCCGCGCCGACCATTGAGCAGTATGCCGCCGCTCATATGATTCGAGCTGTGTCCTCTGATTATGTCGCGAACGCGCACACCGAGTACCTCTCCCGTCGAGATGCCGCTGTTGACGCCCTGTCGAAGATCCCTGGCGTCGTGGCGCATGCCCCGGAGGGTGGGTTTTATCTGCTCGCCAAGCTACCGGTCGACGATGCCGAGGACTTTGCTCAATTTATGCTGACTGACTTTTCCCATGAGGGAGCGACAACGTTTGTGGCTCCCGCGGCTGGTTTTTACATGCACCGGGAAGCGGGTCAAAGTACGATAAGAATTGCGTTCGTCCTCAAGGAGTCGGATACTCGAGAGGCGATACGGGTTCTCGCTGAGGGGCTTACTGCCTACATCCAGCGTGCGCGTAGCCGATAGCGCGGAGCTTTTTCGAATGAAAAAAACTATCCTCTCCCTTCTTAGTGTGGCGATGTTGCAGATGCCGCTTGGAGTGACCAAAGCCGTAGCCGCGCCGGAGGAGCCGTACGATCCGTGGGAACCGATGAACCGCGGAGTCTTCGAGTTCAATGACTTCCTTGATGTCCATCTTCTTGAGCCGGTTGCTCGTTTCTACAAAGAGAACGCGCCTGAGCCGGTGTATGTCGGTGTGGGGAATTTCTTCTCGAACCTTGAGTATCCTAACTTTTTGGTGAGCGATATTATTCAGGGCAAATTCACCCAGGCCTGGGACCACACCGCGCGGTTCTTCATTAACACCACGGTCGGCGTGCTCGGATTTATGGATTTCGCCACTGAATGGGGTTATCCATTCCACGATGAGGATTTCGGTATCGCGTTGGCGTATCACGGCGTCCCAGCTGGACCGTATCTTGTGGTTCCTCTCTTCGGTCCGATGAACGTCCGCGATGGAATCGGTGAGATCGTGGATGGATTTATCAATCCGATCGGATGGGTCGCGTACTCATCGCTCGACGATGGTACCAAGCTCGCGATCGCGATGGGCGCGCTGAGTATTCGTACGGTGCAGACTCGCGCCGGCCTTCTTCAGGCGATTGAAACGGCGAAGGAGAGCTCGGTGGATTACTACCTCTCGGTTCAAGGCGCCTACTACCAGTACCGTCACGGTATGTTGACGGACGGTAAGGATGATGACGAGGATGATCAGTTCGAGCAGCCCCCACTTCCACAAGGCACCTTTAAGGGTCTTGAGGCTAACGGATGGAGTGATTAGGTCGACCGTATGTCAGTTGAAGTTACCGGAAAGTATCTCGGCGCCAAGAAAGTTGAACTTGTTCATGGACCATCGGGCGAGGTCCTGATAACCGAGGCTCCAAAGGATAACGGAGGCGAGGGGAAGAGCTTCTCTCCCACAGACCTTGTCGCCGCCGCGTATGGCTCGTGCGTGTTGACAACGATCGCGATCGTCGCCGAGCGTTCCGGAGTGAGTGTCGACGGTATGCACATGCGGGTTGAGAAGCATATGCAAGCCGAACCCCGTCGTATCGGACACATCCCCCTTGAGGTGCATCTTCCCGAACATCTCTCCGAGCAGGAACGGAGTAAACTTGAGCGCGCTGGTCTCGCCTGTCCGGTTCACAAATCTTTGCATCCGGATGTGAAGGCGGAGATTACCTATGTTTATGATGTGAAGTAGGTAGGATTACCGGACCGGCACCACGGGAGGGCGACCGTCCCCGGTCGCCGCATTTGAACTCTGAACCGAATCCGTTGCCGACATGAAACGGTTCGTCCACCAGGAATGATCGCCCTCCCGTTGTGCGAGCCTGTACCTTGGAGGGCGGTCAGCTTGTCCCTCGTAACACAAGCGAAGTGGGGTCCCCGGTCGCCGCGTTGCGTGGGGCGCATGTGTGTCGGTTACCTCACCTCTCGAAATACCCTATAGCCCCCCACATCTCTCCGCAGGTACATTTCGACCGTGACCTCGCGCCGTTCATCTTCTCACCATAGTGCCGCCTTATCGCGTACCCTTGTTGGGTTGTTGGCGTTTGCGCTCTATCTTCACTACGTGATGGTGCCATACGCCGATGATGACGCGTATATTCACATGCGAATAGCGCAGAATCTGTGGGAAGTGGGGCTTCCGTACTTCAACAAAGGTGAGGTAGTGATGGCCTCCACCTCGCCGTTATGGGTGATTCTCATCGCTCCGTTCGCCACGCTTTTAGAATCGCAACCGTTGGTTGTGGCGCTTCTCAACGCGTTCATTCTCGTGGGAGCGACTCTTGTCTGGGCTCTCTTCTACCTCCAGACGGCGCACCCTCGCCATACCCGTGAGATCTCTGTCGCCGCTATCGTGGTCTTCTTTACCCTCGCTCCCTCCAGTATCGGTTTGATGGAGACCCCGGTGGCGCTTTTACTTGTGGGGTGGGGATTGCTCGGCATCGCGCGTGGTTCGGTCATGGGAGTTCCCTTCCTGTGCGCTTCGATGTTCGCGCGACCTGAGTGCGCTGTATTCGCGGTGTGCGGAGTTGTCTGGAAGATAGCGCGTAAGCAACCGTGGAGCGCGCGCGAGATAGTGGTAAGCGGAGCGGTGCTCGCCTCACTTTCTTGGTTTCAGTTTCATTTCTTCGGCGAGCTCTATCCACATACCGCTCGGGCTAAGGAGATCGTGTACAGCCTCACGGGATCCGAGTTCGTTCGCCTGCTCTTTATCGGAAGTTATGGGGGTTGGGTAGCCAAGATTGTCGTGCCACCTGTGATCCTCGGAGCCGTAGTCATGGCTGTTGTTCTCACCCTCCGCCAAAAGAGGGTTTCATTCGAGACACTGGTTCGAGAGGCTCGCTCCTCTCCGTTTCTCGTGATCCTTTTGCCCGCTGTTGTGATACTGGCGGTCTACGGTATGAAGCGGGTCCTCATCTTCCCGTGGTACGCGCCGCTTTATCTTGTGCCGCTCCACCTCGCGCTCGTGCGAGACTCGTTCCGAGCGACTGGGCGTATACGATTGCTGGCGATTACCCTTCTTATTCCGTGCTTTGCCACGGCGCTGTGTGTCGTGCTTGGGTCTCGGAACTTCGCGTATATGCCCTTCTTTGAATCGGGTGCGCGGGCCCGAAAATTGAGGCACCTCGGTGAATGGTTGGCTCTCGAGCATGCGAACGCGAAGGTCGCCGCGCCCGAGATCGGAGCTCTTGGATTCTCATTTCCCGGGCCTGTTGAGGACACCGTAGGTTTGGCGTCTCCCGGAGTGTTGCGCTTTCATCCCCTTAAGGTGCCCTCGCAACGTCCGACCGGGTATCACGGAGGCGTTCCGGCCGCCTTCATCGAAGAGAGGCGTCCGGACATCGTTATCGGGCTGGATGTTCTGATGACCGATTTTAGTAACTCACCAGTGGCGAGTCGCTATGAGATTAGGAAGGTTTCTCCGGTCCTAGAGGAGGACCGCGCGCGGCTCGGCACCGCCAAGGTTTTTGGCGCGGACGCGTTGATCATCGCGATTCGCAAGGGAGACCAATCTTAGTTTTCGTGCTGTCGTTTCTCAAGCGCGGTAAACGCCGCTTCAAGCGCGTCGGTGAGTTGTTGCGGCGGAATCGTTCCCGTTGAGAGCCGAATAAGCTCGAACGGGATGCCGCGAGCAGCACGCTCCTGCGCCGACTGCTGGAAGTGCGACACAACAGTTACCGCGGAGATAAGTGGTTTGTCTCCGCCGAACGATGGCGCGAGGAATGTCCCCTCCGGAGATGCCGCGATAAAGGCGTCGACGAACGCCTCAACATCCCGCATGTCTCGCGCGTCGATCGTGAACGAAACGACGCCTCCGAAGCCGGTCATCTGCTTCGTGGCGACCTCGTAGTCCGGGTGCGAAGGATGCCCTGGGTACCAGAGCTGCTTAACGAGGGGGTGTCGATCCAGGATGTTCGCGACGTGGAGTCCGTTCTCGTTAGCTTGAGCGGTTCGCTCCTCAAGGGTCGCGATACCGTTTTCGACCTCGAGACAATCGATATCGTGACCGATGTTTCCGCTACGGCTTCGTCGTTGATAGATGGGGAGAAGGCGCTCTTTGCTTCCGATGACCGCTCCCGCGAGAGCTTGGTTGCTTCCGCTGATATATTTTGTGAGAGATGGAATAACCAGATCGGCGCCTTGCTCAAGCGGACGTTGATTGGTCGGGCCCGCGAAGGTGTGATCGGCGATAACAAGAGCGTTCGAGCCCACTTCAACCACCTGCTTCTTCACCGCGGCGACATCAATAACCCGAAGGAAAGGATTCGAGGGTGTTTCGAAGATGATTCCTACCGTATTGGGCTTGATGAATCGCGCGAGTTGGTTGAAATCATCGGCGTCAATCAAATCAACTTCGGCCCATCCGCGAGCGTTGAGCTCCTCAAGGATAGCGTTTGTCTGTCTATAGCCTTGTCGAGCGGCGATGATGTGCCCACGCTCCGCGCCTTTGGTTGGAAGTATGGAGTGGATGAGCGTTTCGATAGCGGCCATGCCGCTTCTGAAGATGAGCGCTTGTTCGCCGCCATCTAGCTTCGCGAGCGCGTCTTCGACCCGTCGCAGAATAGGAGTTCCGTATCGAGCGTACTCTGCCTCATCCTGACGGAGTAAGCCCTCCTTCTCTCGATGTTTGAGGGTCGCGAAGTCTCGAAGGTTCTTTGAGCCATGCGTAGTGGCTGTGCGCTCGGCTATTGGTTGAGAAACTCGTTCCCCAAGAGGGCGAGTCTCGGGGCGGATCTCACGGAGATATGCCTTTAAAGGATCAACCTGCTGCTCTGGCCCAACGAAGGGACGGGAGGGGAGTCGGCCTGAGCCGAGGTCAGTACGCTCGTGTGACGCGAGGGGAGTTCGGCCGGTTACGTCGCATTCAGGATTTTCTCGAAGCATGAATCACCTTTGGTAAAGTGACTCGCTATCCACCGTTATCTGTGACGCGTTTGTTGGCTGTAACTGGGAAGAAAAAAGAAGGAAAACGCTGGCAACAGCGTAAAGCTTCTCTCATCTTCCAGAATGCTCTTCCGCCTATTACTAAGCGAACGCGTCTGCCGGAATTGGCACCTTGAGATAATCTCAGGCTGCCGAGGCTTCATCGGGCCGGTCCCTCTGCCTCTCTGGATAAGAGTCGGGGGGGAGGATATCGAAGAGGTTCCTGGGCGTCAAGGGACTGGAGCCGCCCTAGCCCTATTCCTCTGTGTCCTTTGCGTCCTTTGTGGTCAAAAAAACTATCTCACACCTTCACGGCTCATACGTTAAAAATCACTACCGATCCGTTGCCTCGTTAGCTGAATCAATAAGACCCCTTAACCAGGATGAAACGAATGATTTTGACCACAAAGGACGCGAAGGACACAAAGAGTTGCGAACCTTTGCCCTTAATCTCATGGCCGTAGTCTCTACGGTGGGGGATCTTCTACCGCGCGGATGCCGCTAGAAGTAAAGACGTTACGCTCTTAGTACTCGATCGTCGCTACGTCCTGCATCGTCGCGCCACGAATGGCGTCAACCTCAAGCTCAACAACGAGGCGGGGATCTACAAGCTTTACGACCTGCACCATGCTGCTCGCTGGGCGTACGGTTTCAAAGACCTCTCGGTGAGCACGGGCGTAGTCCTCCCACTTGCTCATGTTCGTTACGAAGAGGCGGGTGCGGACGACGTCCTGCATCGAAAAGCCGCGGCTGGTAAGGATCGTTTTAATGGATGAGAGCACGGTCTTG
The DNA here is from genome assembly GCA_044345405.1 of Bdellovibrionota bacterium. Lineage (GTDB taxonomy): Bacteria > Bdellovibrionota_C > UBA2361 > UBA2361 > OMII01 > OMII01. The sequence goes on along the minus strand of JBIJBE010000020.1, from coordinate 24,493 downwards.
GTTTGCTCGTACGCGTCTCCGGGGGCGGTTACCTCGCCTTTGTAATTCATCGCGGTGGTACCGGATACAAAGAGGTGGTCTCCGACCTGAACAGCTCGTGAGTAGCCGCGCAGGGGCTCGAACGGTGAACGGGAGAGGATGTTGGTTCGAACAGAATCAGTGCTCATGAGACGACTCTGCCACACCTTTTTTGAGGGGTAAAGTTATCCTTCGAGGGGTCGCGCGATGGAAGGTGAGGCACCGCGGCTGAGGACTTAGTAGCGACCGCTTGTTGGTTCAAGACGTGGTTCGAAGGCTCCCACATGAACCGTTGAATCGGAGTACATATCGGTGTCGAAGACCAGGTAGGTTCCGGCTATCCACCCCCGAGCGCCATCGCTGGTGATGACTCGATACCAACCACTCGTGCGGTGCTCGATACTTACAACGTTGTCTCGGGCGAGATGGGTGATGATCGATTCGCGTGGCCCTGGACCGATACGGAGAGGGGTCTTGTTCTTAGTAACGCGAGCGACCTCTGTGTCGACGCTTGGGCGGGTATCTGGCTCGACGACCTTTACCGCGACGGCACGGGCCTCTACGTTCGAAGTAGCGTCTGAGCCGGAGGTGGAAGCTCGGGAACCGTCTCCGAGCTGATAGGTAAGCTCTCTGACACGGGACTCAGCGGTTGCGAGTTTGCTCTTCGTGCTTTCGAGCTCTTGGGTCACAAGGTTGAGTTGAGTCTCGGTGATGGCGAGTCTGTGCTCGAGATCCTTCGCGGAAAGAGTTTCGGTTGTTGTGTGTCTCTTAGCTGAGAATTTTCGTTGCGGAGCGGACTTCGCTGACACTGGAACAACGGACGCCGCTTGTGGCGCGCGAGGGGGAGAGTTTGGTATCGACTCGTAATCCACAACGGGGACTTTCGCCTCGATGTCAGCTGTGTTCTGAACTTTTACGGAAGGCTTTGAGTTCGTTGGCGGTGACTCAAGCTGTTTGGTGATCGCGGGCTTTGATGGTGAGGACTTCGGAGCCGCAACCTCATCAGACACCTGCTTAATGTCAGCGAGCGATGGATTCGTACCTTCTCTCGCGGACGGCTGATTGCCGACGCTCAATTGCTTGAGCAATTCATCTTCCATGTTCCGTAATCGAGATTCACGATCGCTCACCTCGGTTGTGGTGATCTCCGTGATGGTTGTCTCGGTAACTAACGCGGATTCGTTCGAGGAGAGCTCTGGTTCCGCCCATACCGTGAGCATTGGTGTGGCAAGGCCGAGGACGAGAAGGACGCTTAACGCGTAGGTACGCCGCGACTGAGCGTTCAATCGAGGCAAGAGGCATGTGTGTGGTGTCAGCCTGGTCATGATGTTCTGTAAGAGCATCGGATTCAGCTCTCGTGTTTTTACTCTATCGATCACGGCGGGAGGTATGTCCCGCCCTGGGGCTGGATGGACCTCACGTCAGTCGTGCACGTGTCTGACATGGTAAATGTTCCCTCGGTTTTATTCAAACGAAGGAAAGCTGTAATGAGTAGCAGGTATGCCCTTTCGTGGCGTATGTATACGGTTAAGGTAATGTGTATGGGATTGAACCTGTCGGTATTGGAAGAGGCTTTCTATGGCCGAATATTCAGATAAGAGAGCGGTTGTACTCGATATCGACGGCACGCTGTGCTCGCTAACGAAAGGGGTAGGGACAATATACCATGAGCTTCTGCTCGCTCAGGGACTTCCGAGCGATCAAGCAGCGCTGGAGGCAGCCGTTAGGAGTGTGTGGGGCGCCTATCGTGATACCTACCTCAACGCTGGGGAGGGATATCGAACAACCCATAACCGGGAACGGGAGGTATGGCTGGAGTTTGTGCGTCGTGTGTGTGCCGCGGCGAATCTTCCCTACGGGTCGAACCCATCGGTGGTTGAATCGATCTACAACGCCTTCGCTTCGAGGGCGTATCGTCGGATTGAGGATGGCGCGACGCAGTTTCTGCGCAAAGCTCACGAGAGAGGGATACTCCTTGTCGCGGCGTCCAACAACGACGTTCGAAGTAAGGTTACACTCCGCGAACTTGAACTCGATCGGCTCTTCGCCCACGTTTTTGTGGCTGGGGATCTGGGATGGAAGAAGCCATCCCCGAGCTTTTACATCTCTCTCGCGAATCGAGTCGGCGTGAACCCATCAGATATCCTCCATGTTGGAAACGATAGAGAGCTCGATGTCGAGGCAGCCCAGCGGTGCGGATGTGCCGCCGTGCTGTATGCGCCGCGAGAAGGGGGCGTCCCTCACAGTATCACTTCGTTCTCCGAGCTCGGTTCTTTACTCTTCGGGTGAATCAATCACATACGGCCGCGCGAGGCGTTCTATGGTGTCCCACGGAAAGGAGTTGAGCTTGCTGTGCCCTTTGTCCCAACGACAGAGCACCTCAAGGCCGTTACCGCCTGGTCGCGCGAGAAATTCGAGTCGGAACTCTCCCGCGGCGCACGTGTAGTCCGTCATGGTGACTCGAGAGGAGATCTGAGGGGGGAAAATTTCTCCATCGCACGTGTCCTCGCGTGAAAAGATGATACACGGACGGGCGGCGGCGCACATCTTCAAGGTATCGATGTCGAACTTGGCGAGCGATCGTAAGCGGTCGAGGAGATGATTGAGGATCTCACGTCGTGAGGTTTCTGTTACCCATGGTCCCTCAAGTTGAAGAGCTCCCGTCATCGAGAGGATCTTTTCGAGCAGGGGGAGTGGAACCTTTTCCATCCTGAGTTCGACTGTGTTTGGGGGAGAGTCGTGAAGATCAGACGACGAATGTAATGACGTTGGATGTTCACTGTTTTGAGGGAGTCGCTCAACTCGAACGGTCATCGGATCGAGATCTACCGAGAGGTAGTGGAATGTCTCCTGTTGACCAGAGGTCAGCGACACGACTTTGGGAAGCTCGGAGTGCTTGAAGTGGTGATAGAATCCGCGTAGGAGATCCCATCGCTCGCCGGCCGTGGTCTCAGCCAGTCCCTGTTTATCCCAGTAGATACGAGCGAGCGCCGCAGACTCACCTATTGGTGTCGACTGTAGTTCAAGAAAGAGGCCGTCGAGCCCCGGGCATCCCTCGCTCAAGTTTAAGAGCGCTCCGAGCTCACTTCCCTCCCGATGTCGGGTGGAAATGGTTACTAATACCCTTTCATCATAGCCCCCCTCATCCGGATTAAGATCTCTTCGACATTCGAGCTCATGCTTCGATGAAAGATCGAGCTCAAGACTTACTCCGAGCGGGCCCTGACGCTCATGGATCTCCTCGATTGTGGTTAGTTGGTTTTTGAGAAGACATCTCCAGATGTACTCGATCGCATCGCCGCTTGGTGTGAGTCCGCAGAGGTGAAGCACATCTGTAAGGCGATCTAAATTTTCAATGTACATCTCTACCCCGATAGGGTTGAGCTCGCTAATCAGGAATTGCGGCCGCTTTGGAGAGGCCCCTGAATGTTTAGGGTCTCTCTCGGGGGAGGGATTCGGATCGCCTAAGGACATCGAACTACCGTGTTGAACCGTTACAGTGATGGGGGGACTCCCACCGTAGGTGTCACACTAACGAAAAGCGTCCGGAGATCAACTAAACTTATGCCAAGTCATAACTTTGATTGCTAATTTTGGCAGAAAACGCCTGATACCGACTGTTTCGGACACCGACCTGAAGTTGAGAAAGGCCTGGGGCTTATGAGAAAGTTCGGGCGTATAGTGTTTTTTGGGTTACTGTCCGCCCTATGTGAGCCATATCAGAGCAGTAACGTAGTAGGAGTTGGGCCCCATCTGACGGGGTCGGGCTCCGGTAGTTTTTACAAAGGGTTTCCCCCCCAACTTTTGAGAGATTATTCGGAGTGTCCCTATGAAAGCCAGTTTTAGACTTCTATGCGCTGTCGCTATCGCTATCTCAAGCGCACCCCTTGGCCATGCAGCCGCAAAATGCGCCGCTGAGAAGACGTCGTACGATCGCGCCGTTGTCGAGTACAATCGGGCCGAACAGCAATATAATCGATTGCAGTTTCAAGTTGATACAACAGCGCAGCAGGGAGAATATCGCCGCGCCATTCTTGAGGGGAACGTAGAAACCGCTCGAGGAAATTTTAACGCCGCGCAGCAAGGCGCTATCGGGCAAGGGCTTGGGTGTCTCCTCCTACCTCGTCCAACGTGTATAGGCCCAACGGTCAATCGTGTGACGCAGCAGATCGCTCGCGCCAAGGCTCAACTCAAGGCCCAGGAGGGACGGCTGAACGCTTTCGTGAAAGCGCAAAATCAGCAGATGACTCGTCTCTCACAACGGATTACTAAGCAGGAGACGCTGCTCGCCCAGAAGAAATCGGCTATGGAAACTAAAGAGTCCACGTATCAGGCGTGCATGGCTAGGTAACCACGCCACGTCGGGCTAAAGAGAGGGGCTCCGTTACGCGGGGCCCTTTTTATTGAGGCTGCCCCTACGCTCCTCTCATGACCGCCGGCATTATTGGCTTTGAGTAGCGGGACAATTCATGCGATGCTGCCGCGGTGCGTCTTGCACAGAGTGGCTTGTCTCCGCGCATGTGTCGACAAAGTTATCTCTAAAAGCCGCACGAAGGACCACCTAAAGAAGGAGCCTGTTGTATGCCGTTTGAGCCCTCGCCGTCTTCCCGTAAGCCGAACTCTGCCGCCGCTGATTCCCTGGATGCAGGCGACCTTCACGGTGCATGTTTCGCTGTTGGTGGAGGAGATCCCTACATCGCGGAGCTCGTTCAAGAAGCGCGAAGGGCGGGATACGAAGTGAGCGAGCCTCTGACCACGCGGCTCTCCGCTGAGGGGTCAACCTTCTGTCCGCCTGGGTTCGAATCTCGGGAATAGATAGTTTCAAGACACATGTCGATCAGGAGTGGTCCGCAGACCATCTCTCTGTGATACGCTCGAACTCATGAACGCTCGAGGTCACTATTCCCGTTTGCGCGCCGTTATAGGATCACTCTACTGTCTTGCCCTGTGCTCGGCGACCTTATTGATAGGTACCGCCTTCGCGCAGGAGATCTCTCGAGGTCCCTATCTTCAACAAGGGGCGCCAACCTCGATGGTGATAAGGTGGCGAACGACGGAGCCATCTGAGACCCGTCTTGAGTATCGTGCCTCTCCCCATTCGAGGAAGATGTTCTCTCACGCATCGGCTCTCACGACAGACCATGAGGTAACGCTTACGGGGCTCACTCCTCAAACCCTCTATTACTACACCATACGGGCTCAATCTAAGGTGCTCGCCGGTGATGATACTGAACATTTCTTCGTGACACCGCCAAAAGGTGGTGATGAGCCGACCCGCGTTTGGTTACTCGGTGACGCTGGAATATCGGGGAGGCTTCAACACGGAGAAGAGCTTTCACAAGCGTCCGTTCGAGACGCGTTCCTGAAGGTCCACCCGGCGCGCGATTTTGACTTTGTCGCGATGCTCGGCGACAACGCGTACGATGTCGGCACTGATGAACAATATCAGCGCGGTTTTTTTGGCCCGTATCGCTCGGTCCTGCGTTCAAAGGTGGCGTGGGCAACGCAAGGAAATCATGACCTCACATCGCAGGCCTACTATAAGGTCTACTCCCTTCCTACGCGGGGCGAGAGCGGCGGTCTTCCCTCTGGAACTGAGCGCTACTACTCATTCGATCACGGGAACGCCCATTTCATATCCTTGAATTCAGAGATTCGAGAACCGGAGGTTCGTTCGGCTATGGTTCGCTGGCTTCGTCACGATCTCACCGCGAACAACAAGCCATGGATCATCGCGTTCTGGCATCATCCCCCCTACTCAAAGGGCCATCACGATTCTGATGATCTCAAGGATAGCGGCGGGCGTATGGCGTGGATGCGAGAAACCATCGTTCCGATCCTCGATGAAGCTGGTGTGGATATCGTGTTTACGGGACATAGCCACTCCTATGAGCGGTCGAAATTCATCTCACGATATTACTCCACCGCGAGCAAATTCACTGAAAAGTATGTTGTCGAGGGCGGTACTAGAAGTGGGGTTAAAGAGGGCTCCTACTCGAAGCGTTCGCTCTCCAAGACACCGTATAGTGGAACGGTCTATGTGACGTCGGGCAACGCGGGAACGGTTGAACATGGTCCGCTCGATCATCCCGCTATGGTGGTCTCAGAGGCGACCTTAGGTTCTGTGTTCCTGAGGATAGATGGAAATGAGGCGGTCGCGACTATGGTTGGCGCCGATGGAGAAACCAAAGACACCTTCACCATTCGTAAGGAACCGGATCGACCGCGCGCTGTCACGGATCTTTCCGCGAGGCTCGACGCAACGTCATGCGCGGTTGCGTTGGCGTGGCGGGCGGGTCCGCCTGATCTCTCGTATGTAGTCTATCGATCCTCAAGCCCACATGGGCGAGGCGACGAGGTCGGACGCGTTGGGGGTAGTTCCTCTCATTTTGTGGACAAACGCGCACGAGCAGCGGGGGAGTCTGCGTGGTATTCCGTACGGGCCACGAACGCTCGTGGTGTTGGTCCATGGGGCACAGCGGTCTCCGTCTCCATGGTACCCGCGGGGTGCTCGTCGCCCAAATAAGAAGAGAAAAGATACCTCAGATGTGGCGAGGCTCTGGAAGACTTAACCGAGCAGTTTCAGCACAAGAGATGGGAGCTGATTAGCTTGGGCTAACAGCGCCGCTTGAGCTTGTTGAAGAACCTGGAGTCGCGTGAATTCGGCGACGTCTCGCGCGGTATCGGCGTCGCGAATGTTACTCTCGGCGGCGGTGTAGTTTTCGCGGGATACGGTCAGGTAATCGACAGCCATCGCGAGACGACTCGTTACCGCGCCAAGCGTTCCACGTTTAAGGGCGAGAGAGTCCTGTGCGTTGAGAAGAGCGCTGTATGCCAGTCGTGAAGCGGTCACCGAGAGATCCGAGGTCGCGGCCGATATCGAGTAGGAGAGGGCGCCACTAGCCGTGCCGATTCCTAGAGCCTGAACGGTAGCCACTACGGATTGAATGATAATGGATGACTCCGCTCCCCCTGTAACGCCAACTTGGAGGGTGAGGTTAGAACCCGAGGAGATCGTGTTTTGACCGTTAAAGGTATTCGCCGCCGAGATACGGTCAATTTCAGAACCGAGCGCGGAGAATTCTAACTGAAAGGCGGAACGCTGCGCGGAGGTAAAGGTCGTGTTAGCTCCCTGGTTAGCGAGCTCCGCCATGCGAGTGAGGATATTCTGCATCTCAGAGAGCGCGGAGTCGGCCGTCGCGATGTAGGAAAGTCCATCATTCGCGTTACGAAGCGCGACGGTCGCTACCTTTGTTTGTGTGCGAAGACGATCCGCAAGGGTGAGGCGTCCACCCATTTCGCCGTAGAGGCTCACGTCAGATCCTGTTGAGAGGCTGTGGTATACCGAGCGGAGTTTTTCGCCCGTTCTGTCCATCGCGAACTGAACTCGCGAGGCGAATAAGTTTGATCCAATCACTATAGGCATACAGTCATCCGTGACCTATTCCCCGCGAAGATGCGGTGGAACCCAGTGGCCTTACCGTTCATAACGGCAGGAATTTGTGTTCTGTGAGAATTGGGAGCGTTTTAGGCGTTTTATTGAGGAGCGCTCGGCGTATGTAGAAGGGTTTGGCCGTCTTAGGGGATTTTCGTATTCTTAAAAGTAAGCGAATCCAGATGGTTAGCTGGGGCTCGCAACTAGAATAAACAATAAGAAACTAAATGCTACACGTGCCGCCGCAGAGCCCATAATAGCTAGAGAGGAGCGAAAGAGTTCCGTGGTTTGAGCTCTCTGGAGGTTTCCTAAGGTATGTCGTCCGATTCAAACAAGTCACTCCCCATCACCAGCTCTACGAAGGGCCTCACCTTCCGTTCGGGCACGAACGCCGACGGCATGGTCGCTAAAACGGATGGTAGCGAGCTTGGTGTTTCAAATCCTAATTTCCACACCACGTATAAACCGACCTCGGTGGGATTTCAGGATCTCGGTTCCCCTGAGGAGCTTGAGATCAAACTTGGTGAGGTAGGATATCATTGCGCGCCGTTCTACGCTGTGCAGCTTTCGCTCGTCTTAAACACAAACATGACGAGCATTAAATGTATGCTCCTCGAGGGACCCTCGGGTTGCGGTAAGAGCTTCCTCGCGAAGTCATTAGCGAAGATCTCTGGCGCGGAGTTCATGTGCTTGTCGTGTTACAAGGGGATGAATCTTCAGCATCTCGTTGAATCGCCATCAACTCTCGGCATGGTGAACGCGATGGCGGGCAAAGGAGAGCGTTCGGCCGAGGACTTGATGAATCTCGGTATCATCTCGCGAGCGTTCCTTACCTCACAGACGAAGCCCGTTATTCTTCTCATTGATGAGATCGATAAGGTCGATGTCGCCATCGACACCTTCTTCCTTGGTCCGATTCAGGACGCTCGTGTATGGCTTGAATCGCGTCCTCCTATCGACGCCAATCTAAATAACCTCTTTATTATCTTCACTAAGAACTTCGAGCGTCCGCTCAGCGAGGCGTTATTACGACGTGTGCACCCATTGCGCATGAGATTCATGGAGTCGTCCCTTGAGCGTCGAGTTCTTGGACCGTATTGCAGCCCGAAGCTTGTGGATAACCTCGTGCGGGTCGCGGATATCATGCGAGAGTCGAACGGATCGTACCCGTTTGAGAGACCGCCCGCGCCTGAGGAATTGCTGAAATCAGCGCACTATATCACCAACCTTTTAGATTGGGATCTTATCGATTTCGCGTTCGTTGGAAGGAATCTGTTCTATATGCTCGCGAAGTCTGAGCACGATCGAACGATCTTCGAGCAGATGTTACGTTACCATCCGGATTTCTCAGACCCGTTGGTACCCGATAATCGTAACGCGACGTTAGAGCAGATCCATGCTCGCTTAGGTCGTTGGTTGCTTGAGGACGTGGTCAACGATCCTGACAAAGTTCGTCGTGGTAAGGCATATAAGCCTGAAAAGATAGGGCTCTCCAATTTTGAGAATCCAGAGGAGTTGGCTCGCCGTCTTCAAGCTGTAGGATATCAATGCGCTCGCTTTACGGCGACGCAGATGGCGTTGTTGCTCACCACTCCGTCCGATAGAACTCGCGCGATTTTGCTCGAGGGGCCTTCGGGGTGCGGTAAGAGCTTCCTCGCGAAATGCCTCGCGAAGATTACAGGCGCTGAGATGATGGTATTAAGTTGCTATCACGGCATGAATACTCAGCACCTCATCGAGGTGCCTTCATCGCTCGCGATCGCGTCGTCTATGGCCGGGCAGGAGGTTGGGGCCAAGGACAAGCTGATGAACCTCGGTATCTTGTCTCGAGCGTTCCTTAAGTCACAGAGCCAACCGGTTATCCTTCTTGTGGACGAGATCGATAAGGTCGACGGGCATATCGACACCTTCTTCCTTGGACCTATCCAGGACGCGCGTATCCACCTGGAGTCCCGACCACCTATTGATTGTAACATCGATAACCTTCTCGTGATCTTCACGAAGAACTTTAATCGTAAATTAGATGACGCGTTTCTTCGTCGTATTCATCCGATGAAGATGGCGTACCTCGATTCGACACTTGAGCGTCGAGTGCTCGCCAAGCACTGTGAGCCGCAACTTGTGGCGAACCTTGTCTGGATTGCGGAGCGAATGCGCAACAGCCAAGGTACCTACCAGTTCGAGCGTCCACCGGCGCCTGAGGAGCTCCTGGCGGTTGGACATTACGTCCAGCGGCTCCTGGATTGGGGAGTGCAGGACTTCGCGTGGGTCGGCAAGAACGTCTGGGCGATGATCTCCAAGTCCGAGCATGACAGAGCCGTGTTAGATCACATGCTTAGATACCATCCGGATTTCTTGGATCCGCTCCATATGGACGGAAAAAACGCCTCAATTGATGTAATAAACGCCCGACTTGGCCGAATAGTACTACGGGATATCGTTGAGGATCCGGACCAAGACAGGCGCGAACGAGCTTGGATTGAGATGGAGTACACCTAAGAGATCGTTTCGCTCCCGCGCGCCGCGTGGGGGCATTGAGAGTCCGGAACGAGGCGCCTTGGGGAGGGGATAGGCATGGACGGTTCAAGACCTGACGGAAAAAAGATCATACTGAAGCGACGTTCACGGACGGACGGTGGCGCGGACCTCAACTCTGAGATACTTCAGGTTGATTCTATCGCTGAGGCACAACCGGAAGCCAAAGACGAACAGCGATATTTCTACGAAGGCGAGATCTTCGATCAATTCCATCGACCTTTAAAGGTGCATGGAGGTGTAGAACAGCTGCAGCGGATATCCGAGCGACCATTGCCCGTGGCCGAGCCCCACTCGCGAGAATCCTTACGACAGCGTGATCACCAAGCGGGTGAGCGTCAGGCGATCGCGGAAGCACTCGCGCATCAGGTATATAAGTTAGCCCAAAAAGATCGTGAAACGGAGTTGGATGTCTATCTGAGCGCGTTCAACGTCGCCCTGGCTGAGCGATCTTGCCACGAATCTCTGGATATACTTACGCGAGCGAACGAATTCTTCACCGAGCACTACTATGCCCTCATCAGGGAGCGAGGTGAGCGCCCTGAGATCTATAATCAGATTATTAAGCGGGTGGGACATTCCCACGCGGAGCGGTTGCAGCGTATCGTTTTTGGGCTCGATGTGGAGGCGACCGCCAAGAAACTATGGGATATATACCAAGGTGGGCATTCAGATAAGGCAAACCGAATTCTCGACATGTTGCTCGATTGTACTGAAATGCAAGTGATCGCCTTGCGAGAGGAGTTTTTAAAGCTGCCGTACAAGGACCTCGCGCGACAACTCTTCTCCACGCTCAATCATACCGCCTCAAATGCCCCAGTGGGTGGACGTCGAACTATCGGTAAGTCGGAGTTGAGTGAACACAAAAAGACTACCGCCTTCCGGGCGCGCGATCAGCTTCGCGCTCTTCGATACCTGCTCACAGGACGAAGCGCTGAGGAGCTCGCGTTAGTGAAGCGGTTTTATATGGATCTTGGGGAGCAACACCTACCCGACAACGATTTGACCCTGGAATCCCAAATTCGGCGCCTCTTTCCTCCCGCCGAGTTGGAGCGCCTCGCTCCTCTTGTACGCGGATGGACTCCTCACGGTGAGGCGGAAGAGATTCACAAGGTCCTCTCGATACCAAGCCATCGAGGGGTGCTTGATGATCTCCACGGGGATCCGCGGGATACCGTTGACAGGGAATATACCCAGGGAATTGGACCATTTTTACGTCGATGTAAGCGAACGCGATTGCTTAGGTATAGTAATTCGGTCGTCGCCTTATCATTTATCTCATACCAGCAGCTTCGGGAACGTGTCGCCGCGCTTTCGTACTCCCGTTTTCTCGCTACGAACCAAGCGCTTCGAGAGTACTACGGCTATGAGCTTGACCCCACCATATTTTTGTCCTTGAATCTGTTCGACGCTCGTCAGCGAGCCGTGTTGTTTCATGAGCGGCTCGGAGTCTCCTTTGATATTTACGAAGCTCTTCAGCCGATTGAATATCTCGAGCCTCGAGAGTGTCTCGCCACGCAGAGGGCGTACGTGTGCCTCTTTGGTGTTTCGATGCGCGACGCGTTAGAGCGACGCGTCGCGGCGCTAGGTTCACCCATAGCTCCGCCTGATCTTGAGGCGATCTGCGCTCGCTACCTCGATGGACATGGACGATGGCCGCTTAATATCGACCTTCTCGCTCAGTACCGCGCTGAGGATTTCGGGTCGGGCGTTTGGGACTATGACTACACCCCAACCGCTGAGGTTGAGGCATTAGCTATCCGCTTGGGTCAGATTCTCGACGAAGAGCGACCTCCGAGCGACATGGATCGTGTGGTGCGGGAAACGCTCGCGAGCCTTCCTATGGAATCGCTCCATGAGCTTGAGCGTGTCTTTTTTGATATGACCGATCCTCATACGCCGCTGCGTGAGGCGTTGGGCGAGGTGATGACACCTGATGGGTTGTCTACGCTCATGCTTTCTTTCAGTGGCTTTAATGGGAGAGTCATTCTGCAGCGACTTCATGAGGATCCTCTCTCCTCGTGCCGACTGCGAGAGCTACCGAGTCACGATATCATCTTTCTCCGAGAGAGTTTCAAACGTGCCTTCTATGTGGATCTTCTCGATCACGTGATGAAAGCTGGCGAGAGTTGTAGTGATAAGGACCTCGCTCTTGAAGCGGTCAGCGCGCTCTTGAAGCCGGAGGTTATTGCCGTTCGCCGATTGCTCGGCGTCATGAGGCGTGAGACACCACCAGAGCTTGAAACGTTGCGAATGGTATGCTCCGGACCAGCCCTCAAGGTGATGGCGTTTGAACGCGCATACGACAATACCTTCGGCTCTCTCCGTGTGCATTTGAAGGGTGTCGCCGCGCGTCTCTCGTTGACCGTGGGTTCTTTCGTTGAGCTTGTTTTGCTGCTTGAGGGGATCGACCCGGATATTCTCTCACGCGTGCAGGAGTGCTTCGACGCGCTCGACATTCAGACCCTTCAAGAGATACTTCGGGCGCATAAGCACACGCAGAAGCTTATCGAGGAGTGCTACGATCTCATCTATCCTGATAGAACGTTCCGACACGCGCTTAAAGAGCTTCAAGTTGATCCTGATCTGATTAATGAAACGTTGCTTCATCTTGAGGGATACTGCTCACAGTCGGTAGCGCTAGAGTTGCGAGGGTTGATTGAGGTGATATCCGGTCCTGAGCTAGCCGCCAAGGTAATTGACGTGCTGACTCCTCAGACGCACGATCATGTGAATGAGCGTATTCCGCAGGACATCAACTGGATGGATGAAATGATCTATCAGATCGGTCTGTCGTATCGTCGTCAGTTTGGGGAGTCTCTCGTAGTGTCATCCCGCAAACAGGGTGTCGCGAATGAAGCGCTTGAGGATATCTCCAGCAGGTTGTACGGGCCGGAAGTTTCCTCCTCCGCCCGAGAGCTCTTCACCCTTATTAAATGCGCCAAAGAGGGCGTTGAGCCTCCGGAGGGCGCTGAGGCGCGGATCTGTAGCTATCTTGAGAGTCGTGGACCGAAGTATCGGGAGCGTCTCATGGCGGCGTATCAGTCCCACTGGGCGCACCAACCTGGTTTCGGAGGGTTGCTCGATGACCTTACCAAACACTTCAACGACTCAACCTCCAAGCGAAAACTGCTCGCGATGTTCCTGAGCACAAGCTCCGATCGGAAAGCGTCTCCTCCTCCGATTCCCGATCTTCACTAGGCTGTTGAAAACGGCTAAAAGGGGGCATGGTGACTGACCTTCAGACTAAACATCTTGAGCACGCTCGTAGAGTGGGGGTTCGCTCCACTCTACTTGGAATGGGGGTAAACGTTTGCCTTGCTGTCGTGAAGGGGGTGGCTGGCGTTGTCGGCAACTCGTACGCCCTCATCGCGGATGCGATCGAGTCCGCCGCGGATGTGGTGACCAGCTTTGTTGTTCTGCTTGGTGTGCGTATGGCGGGCAAACCCGCTGATACGAACCATCCCTATGGGCATGGAAAGTTTGAACCGTTAGCCGCCGCTGTTGTATCTCTCACCCTTCTCGGGGCGGCGGTTCTGATCATGATTGAGAGCGTTCGAGAGATCCTTACACCGCACCACGCTCCGGAGCCCTTCACATTGGGTGTCCTCTTAGCGGTTATCGTGGTCAAAGGGTTCCTCGCTCGATACGTGGGGCATACGGGCGAAGTAATTGGAAGTGTGGCGGTGAAAACGGATGCCTTCCATCATCGGGCTGACGCAATTACGAGCGCCGCGGCCTTCATCGGCATATCGGTCGCTGTGTTTGGAGGTCCTGGCTTTGAGATGGCGGATGATATCGCGGCCCTGGTGGCCGCTGTTGTGATAGCCGTTAACGCGCTCATTCTTTTCCGTCCGGCGTTGTCAGAGCTGATAGATACAGCGCCGGCGCCTGAGATCGCGCAATCGATTAGGGATATTGCGTTGCATGTCCCAGGAGTACTCGGTACCCACAAATGTGGGGTACGTAAGGTTGGCTTCGTGTATTTCGTTGATCTCGACGTCCTCTGTAATCCTGATGAGACGATTCGTCATGGACATGAGGTGGCGCATAACGTTGGTGAGGCTATCCATAGTGCTCTTCCAGCGGTAGCGAAGGTGCTCGTACATGTAGAGCCCGCGGATGATTTCGGACGTCGTTCACGTGATACGATTTTGTAGAGGGAGAATTCGTATGGGACTTCTGACCAATGTATACGGAGGTACGACATCAGCGCCGCTTGAGTCTCAAGTGTCGGTATTCGACAAGCCTGAGTTGTTTGGTGGACAGTTAGCTCCCCATCGAGGGAATGTTATCCTTGTGGTCAACACCGCGACTCAGTGTGGATTCGCCGGTCAGTATGACTCCCTAGAGGCTCTCTACCAGAAATACTCCGCGAGGGGATTCGTTGTGGTCGGCTTTCCGAGTAACGATTTCTTAGGCCAGGAACCTGGCTCCGACCAAGAGATTGAATCCACGTGTCGTCTTAATCATGGCGTGACCTTCCCGCTCATGCCGAAAGCCGCTGTGAAGGGGATCTCTAAGCAGCCTGTCTTTGAGTTTTTGACCGAACACGGCCCCAAAGATCTGCAAGGGAGCGTTAAATGGAACTTCGAGAAGTTCCTCCTCGACCGTGAGGGACACCTCATCGGACGATGGCGGTCCTATGTATCCCCGGACGCTAAGAGCGTTGTGGCGGCGATTGAGAGGGTGTTGTAGGGGGCACAGGCTGTGCCGACCCGCGGCATCTCGGCGGTCGTCCACGACCGCCGTGTTACGAGATGTCAGTTCGTTGCCATGTGTGATGGTACCTACCACCTCTCATCCGTACCACCCGCCGCCTTCGCGGCCGCTTCCTTCTTCTTTTTCTCCTCCTCCTTCTTGAGGCGAGTGTAATCGAGGTAGCTAAGGTTAGCTTGGATGTTGTCGGTGTTGCTGTACACGTAGGCTAAGAAGAACTCGGTGATTGTCGCTTTTCGCACCTGCAACTCCTCCGCGAGGCGCAGAACGAGTGGCATTCTGGTCTTATTCTCACTCTCGAAAGCCTCCCACCACTTGCGGGCGCTACCTGTCGTATTATCCCAGTCCAGATTCTTTTTAACTTCATCCAGCTTCTGCGAGACCTGGGCGTCACTCCATCCCGCGGTATTCGTGATGCCGTTGGGGAGCGCGTTAGCTCCGCCACCGCCCCCTCCGCCGCCTGCGGGAGCTGCTCCTGGAGCGGGAAGTGTCTCCTTGTACTCAATTGGTGAGACACGGAGTTCGAGCTGATTATCCTCGTTGAACTCGGTCATCCGCTTGAGCATCTCGGGGATCTTGTAGAACGGGATGAGATGCCCTTGGAATACCGGCGTTCCAGGCATGAAGAATGTACAGATATTGTCCGCTGGTTTTCCAATCTCATCGGGGGTCAATACCGCCCGTTGTTGGACTTGCTCCTGAACGCTGTCGTTGCGGCTCGCGAATACCTCGATAAGTTTTCGGTTCACACCCTCAGATTGGGTCTTGAAGCGAATCGTCATCTGACCGCTCTCTTTTGATGCCCACTCTGAGTCGGTCAGGTCGAGGTTGGGCATGAAGATCTTGGTGCTGAAACCGGCGAGTACGGAATCCGCGTCGTCACCGTAGTTCGCTTTGATCTGCGCGGTAGACTGAATCGCCGCGACGATACTCACATTTCGGGAACGAAGGGTATTGAGTTTAACGTGAATATCCGGAAGACGACCGAGCGCGCTCGCGAACTCGTCGATGACGATTCCGACAGGGCGTGGGAGCTTAACACCTTTGTGTTGCTCCGCTCGCTTTGTGAGGAAACGCAGGATCTCTACCACGATTACGTTCGCCATCGGACGAAGCATCTCAAGCTCGGACTCTCGAAGCTCAACGATGAACAGGGTGGGCTTCGCGATGAGGTCCTCAATATCAAGCTCGTCAGCGCTCGTTGTCGCGCGAATCGCGGGAAGGTCCCACGCGCTGAGACGCATGCTCAACTCTGACATGATCGTGTCGGCGTTCTGGGAGCCTGAGCGCGCGAGCTCCACGAAAGAACGGGTGTTTCGAATGGCGTGTGGATGTTGCTCAAGCCAATCGCACAGGTTCTTCATTCCGGATTGAACGAGTTCGTGGATGCGGGGCATCGAGAGAACTTCCTTCGGATCATGCAGGAGTCCCACCATGATTCCGTTGAGGATCGCGAGGGCGTTATTACGGAAGAAGGGGCTGTCTGACTTCGCCTGTGGCTGGTCGGTCGCCATGATGATCGTGTTCGCGATCAACTTTGCGTCGGTGTCATCCTCGATCTTGGAGAGGATGTTCCAACTGAGCGAGCGCGCTAGGTCAAGCGGATTGAAAAGGAGGATGTTCTTCGTCGGGTTGTACTTTCGCGTCATCGCCGCGAAGGTCTTCCACATGTCAGGCTTCGAGTCGATGATGATACACGAACGCTGCGCGTCGAGGCAGTCGTTGTACACGATGGGATGAATGAATTTAGTAGTTTTACCGCTACCGGTTTTAGCGACCACGAGAACGTGTCGGTTTCGCTCTTCCACCGGGAGAACGAGCTTGGATTGAGCGAACGCGGTTCCCTCAGAGCCTCGAAGTTCGCTTACGTAGAGGTAGGTTTCTCCCGGTTTTCCGGTTGATTTCGTCCAGGTCGCTATCTGCTGCGTGGTCGCGAGGTCTCCCGACCCTAATTCGTTCGTCTGGGAACGGTTGGGCCGTCTATGCTTCTCTTTGAGCATGCTACCAACCGACATGTCGCCAAGCACGATGCCAGTTGTTTTGTAGCCGGTCCAGCTGTGGCGGGCGACGAGGGCGAGGTAGGCAAAGATGATCACAAAGAGACTCTCTTCCACTACCGATCGTGTCGCCGCTGGCGCTATCAGGAATGAGACGAGGGGCTCTATGATTGGAATAGGCTTAAGCGCGTTCGCTCGTGGAGTTTGGAGTGAGTCCTGAAGTTGTTGCACCAATCCGATCACCCATTCAGGCCGACCGTAGTGAGCGCTCTCCGCGGCGAGGAAGAAGACACCGAGGAGTCCAGGGAGCATCGTCTTTCCGAATGTCGAGTTTCCGGTGATGAGAAGTTGCGCGACGATCCCGGTCACGCCGGCGACACCCAGGGTTCCGAGGCCAACGGCGGGGCTGAGTGAATAGAACCACTCGATGAATTGCAGTAGTAAGATCTCTAATGCGCGCAGCATTACGTGAAAGCCTTCCCCAAAATCCCCTCTGGCTACCGTGTTTGGAGCGTCTTGCCCCTCGACTCTATGAGGGGTAAATCCTCGGTAACCTCTTCATGTTTCAGTATAATCGGCTGGTTCGCGATGATCCATGAATTGATTCTTGAGCCCGCTAACCTGCTGTTTATGTTGAGAGATTTATTTCTGGTAGAGCTACACCCGCTCGATGATCGTCGCGATGCCCATTCCGAGACCGATACACATCGTCACGAGCGCGTACCTCTTGTTGGAGCGCTCTAATTCGTCCAGCGCCATTCCGATCAAGATCGCGCCCGTCGCCCCAAGGGGATGCCCGAGAGAGATGCCCCCGCCATTTACGTTTACCTTGGTTTGATCGATTCGAATCTCACGCATGGTGAGAAGTGGAACCGGCGCGAACGCTTCGTTGATCTCCCACACGTCGATGTGATGCGGCAGTAGCCCCGCTTTGTTAAGAACCTGTCGTGTGGCTTCGATAGGTCCGGTGAGCATGACTCGAGGAGGAGAGCCGACAACGCTCTGCGCGACGACGCGAGCGCGTGGAGTAAGAGAATGTTTCTTGAGAGCGCCCTCACTCGCGATGAGAACAGCGGCGGCGCCATCTACGATCGCTGAAGCGTTTCCAGCGGTGATAATTCCATCCTCTTTGAAAACGGTCTTTAAGCTGTGAAGTCCCTCGATAGTGGTGTCTGAACGGGGATTGTCATCGACCTCAAGCACTCGCTCAGCTCCCTGTTCATCCGTGTAGGGGACGGGAACCATGCTGCGTTTAAATCTACCATCAAAAATCGCTTTTTTCGCGTTTATCTGTGATCGGTAGGCGAATTCGTCAGCTTCGAGGCGGCTAATATCGAACTCTTGAGAGAGTATCTCGGCGGCCACTCCCTGTTGCACGAGATCAGGGTGGTAGTGCTTGAGAAGGGGACTCTCTTCGCCTCCACCATCCGAGAACATCGGCACCCGGGTCATGTGCTCAAGCCCGCCGGCTACGACGAGATCATAGTGACCTGATTCAACGCTCGCGCTCGCGAAATTGACCGCTTGTTGTCCCGAACCGCATAACCGATTGATGGTAGTCGCGGGCACCGAGATAGGCCACCCAGCGGCGAGCACGGCCGCTCGTCCCACACACCATCCCTGTTCCTGTGTTTGCGTTACACATCCAACAAGCACGTCCTCAACGAGCTCAGGCGCGACTCCACTGCGATTGACGACGGCGTTGAGTGGATAGGTGAGAAGGTCGACTGCGTGAACCTTCGATAATTTTCCTTTTCTACGGGCTCGTGGTGTTCGAACAGCGTCAACGATATACGCGGATGCCATATATGGTGTCTCCCCTTAGTACTCTCAGCGTCACTCTACCACGTCGTGGAGAGGAGGGCGCAAGGTTTTGCTAGACTATCGAGTGATGTATACATCAACACGCCGGTTGAGTTGTCGGCCCGAGGGTGTGGAGTTGGTGGCGATAGGTTTCGTCGCTCCGTACCCCTTCATCTGAACCTGCACGACCGGGATTCCCATTGAAGCGAGGTAGGTTCCCACGGTCTTGGCGCGGGCATCCGCTAATGTCTCGTTGTATTTGGTGTTGCCGGTGTCGTCGGTATGGCCAGCGACATGAACCTCCCGGAACGCCCCGCTCGCTTTGATTGATTCCGCGAGAGCCTCAAGATTCGAGATCGTTCCTGCTCGGATGTTAGTTTGATCCTCATCAAAGAAGACCTGGTACACCCCACCAACTGGATCGGGTCGTCGTGTGTTGTCGAGATTTCGTTGAAGCTGCTCAAGGTAGCGTTGATTTGCCACCGCCTGAACGTTGAGCGAGGCGAGTTGTCGTTGGAGTCTGAGCTGGTTGCCCTCCTCTAGATCGTATCCAATTCCGTGGAGAAGTCCCGCCATGGCACCAAATCCAGCACCCACGGGGATACCTTCGCCGGAGGAGGCTACCTGATTGCCGATCACCGCACCGGCTCCAGCGCCCCATCCCGCCCCAAGAACGAGGCCAGCGGCTGATTTATCTGGTCCGGAAACGGGAGAGCATCCCGTGATAAGGTGTGTGGTTACGACAAGGAGGATCGCGGAGAACGTCCGAGAGATTACCGCAACATATGAGTTCATCGTCAGCTACCTTAAAAATACCAAGGAGTGTGACGCTCATTTACAACGAATGTGAAAATGAACATCTACAACTATACCGGTTACGTCACGGGAGGCGCGCGACAGCTACTACCGCATCACCCGCTCACTTTTTCTATCGGTAGGGCGTGGACTCAACCAAAGCGAAAAAGATTCGGCGGCGGTATGACATGAGGTGGGAAGGAAAGCGGGGAGCGGGAGGGCGTGGTGACTGCCGATCCCGGTTTTAGCTCTAAGAACCAATTATTTTTAGAGTTTCGGAGGTGATACGCCCTTCTCGGTAAAGTTCGACCGGGTAAGTGGCGAGTATTCCGGTAGGGCCGTGCGCAGACGCGGCGTTCCCATATCGTTGTTTTAAAATCTACCATGGTACTCACAACACTCATTAGAGCGTTAGCG
Organism: Bdellovibrionota bacterium; assembly: GCA_044345405.1. Taxonomy (GTDB): domain Bacteria; phylum Bdellovibrionota_C; class UBA2361; order UBA2361; family OMII01; genus OMII01. The sequence goes on along the minus strand of JBIJBE010000020.1, from coordinate 4,774 downwards.
ATGACACTCATCATGTTGGGGGTGTTCGGGTGCCTTGGCGAACGCGTTCCCGATGGGCAGATACTTGTAAAGAACGACTCTCAAGACCGGGAGTTCAATGTCATCGCGGTCTATGGGAACGGAGCCTACGCGGTTTTGAAGCCAGGGGAGCGGACGCTCTTACCACCGAATACCCGTTCGTTCTCCGCAAGTCGCCGCTACGCGACCTACACTCGGCGCTATTCGGTAGCGTGCCCTAAACTCGACGGGCAGGGGATCGTCATTAAGATGATCGACATGCATACCAACCGCATGCCCGCAGGATGCAAAACGGTCAGCGCCTCAAAGGGATGAATGTCGTGACTGACCCTACTTTTTCGCGCGGCGGATGATCGGGATAAGGCTCGCCGCGGCCCCTATGAGCCACAGAAACGGAATCGGGAACTGTGAGAAGATCGTCCGCGTATTTCGGAGGGAAACCTGCATCGGTAGAATCCCCTCTGTGTAGGGAAGGAGTGAGGCGAGCGTTCGCCCTAGTGGATCGACCACGGCAGTGAGCCCTGTATTCGTTGATCGAAGGAGGTATCGATCGTTCTCGATCGCTCGGAACGCCGCGATGATGTGGTGCTGATAGGGGGCGACCGTATCACCGAACCACGCGTCGTTTGTTTGGTTAATCAGAAGCTCCGCGCCCTTGTTCACCGCGTCTCGAGCGATAGCTGGCACGATATCCTCATAGCAGATCAGTGGAGAGAGTCTCACTTCCGCGCCGTTTGAGAGCGGGAACGAGAGTACCGCCGGCGCGGTGCCAGCGGTGAACTGGCCCGCGGTGGCGTTGATATCCTTGAGGAACGGCAACACGGACGAGAGGGGCGTGTATTCGCCAAACGGCATCAAGATCATCTTGTGATACGGCTCAGCTACCGACCCGTCCGGTCGAACCAGTACCGAGCTATTGTGATACTCAGTTCGGGAGGAGTAGGTCAGCGCTCCAACGAGAAACGCCGCTCCATTGTTGAGGAAGGGAAGAACTTTTGAGGTCCTCGCGTCCCGTGTTGAAGCTGGAATGAAATCGGTGATCGTCGATTCAGGCCAAACCACAAGGGAATCGAGCCCCGCGTGACCGAGCGCCTTGGCGCTTAAGGTTACGTACTGCTCACGATTAACGGTGAAATAGGTGACATCGTGCTTATGATGGAGCGAGACGTTCCCCTGAACGAGATAGGTTTGAAGTGGTGTCCCCCGCGAAGCCGTCGCGTCGTTAAAGGAGATCTCGGTCGCTTTGCCGAACATCAAGCCGCTGCCGAGCGCGAGGATCGCCGCTGTTTTCGCGAGAAGGGTGGTGCTTTTGCGCGCGACGAATACCTCAGCGGCCCACATCATGAGGAACGTGATACCTGTTACACCCGCGAGTTGCGCGACCTGCGCGAAGGGGATAAAGGCGAGCTGCGTGTGTCCGAAATCCCAAGGGAAGATCTTGATCCAAAAGTGGTGCGCGATGAGCCACGCGACAGCGGTTCGGATGCCCGCTTTGCTCATCCACTGAGGCAGGCGTTCAAAGGAGAAAGCCCAGATCAGGAACTGGACCGCGCTTCCCGCCACGAAGAGGGCATAGATTGCGAGAGCAGCGACGGTAGGAAATCCGCCAAAATCTTTGATCGTTGAATAGAGCCAGTAAAAGCCGCCGATGTAGGTGATACATCCAGCGACGAAGAATCGCTTGAGGCGAGCCGTGGGGATCAGGAGCGCGGCGATGAAGAGAACGATGGAGCTCCACCCGAGCGCCGCGCACAGAGGAGAACCTGGAGTGCTCCACGCGGCGACATGAACTATCGCCGCGAGGAGCGTTACGATCCAAGCTATCACTTGAATGGATTCTCGCAGATAGACGAGCCAGCGAGGAAGGTCTCGATCCAGAGGAGGCGATTGTACTTCGCGGTACGCTCGCTTCGGCACACAGAGCCGGTCTTGATCTGACCACATCCCATCGCGACCGCGAGATCAGCGATAGAGGTATCCTCGGTCTCACCTGAGCGGTGTGACATAACCGAGCGGTAGCCGTTCTTGTGAGCGAGATTGATCGCCTCAAGGGTCTCCGTCACCGTTCCGATCTGATTAAGCTTGATCAGAATCGCGTTCGCGATGCCGCGGTCGATACCGTCAGCGAGGCGCTTTACGTTCGTTACGAAAAGATCATCTCCAACGAGTTGTACGTTCGCTCCGATCTTCTCAGTAGCGAGGCGCCATCCGTCCCAGTCGTTCTCATCGAGTCCATCCTCGATGCTAACGAGTGGGTACTTCTTAGCCCATCCAGCATACATCTCGACCATGTCAGCCGCGGTGTACTCCTCTTTGGTGCTCTTCTTGAAAACGTACTTGCCCTTCTCGTCGTTGTAGAGCTCGCTTGCCGCTACATCGAGCGCGATAGACACATGGTTGCCCGGCTCGTAGCCCGCGTCAGTGATCGACTCAATCAGAGCGTCGAGAGCGGCTGTTGGGCTCGCGATATCAGGCGCGAATCCACCCTCATCTCCGATTCCCGTTGAGAGGCCCTTCTTCTTGAGGTTCTTTTTGAGCGCATGAAAAACTTCGGACGCGCATCGGATGTTCTCAAAGAAGGTCGTTGAAACGTGAGGAACGATCATGAACTCTTGGAAGTCGAGCGTATTAGCCGCGTGAGCGCCACCGTTAATAACGTTTACGAGTGGTACCGGAAGCTCGCGAGCGTTCGCTCCACCGATGTATCGGAAGAGTGGAATATTCAGGGAGTTCGCCGCCGCGTGAGCTGCCGCAAGGCTCACGCCAAGGATCGCGTTCGCTCCAAGTCGGCTCTTCGTCTCAGTTCCATCGAGATCGATAAGCTTACGATCGAGAGCCGCTTGCTCAAGGGCGTCGTGTCCAGCGATGACGGGCGCGATCTTCTCCTTAATGTTCTCAACCGCCTTGAGGGTTCCCTTTCCAAGGTATCGTTGCGGATCGCCATCGCGAAGCTCTAAGGCCTCGTACTCACCGGTGGAGGCCCCTGATGGAACCATCGCGGAGCCAGTTGCTCCATTTTGAAGGGTTACTGTTGCCGCTACGGTTGGAAAGCCGCGGGAATCGAGGCACTCGTATGCTGTTACTGACGCGATAGCGCTGGACTTCATAGTCTGTATTCTCCTGAGATGATTGAGGGTTAAGGGGGGTCTATCCCGATACCCGGTCGAGAGTCTATCGCCGTTAGGGAGGGGAAGTAAAGGTGAGGGGGGGATTGGGGATGTATGGTTTTGGAATGGTTAAGGTCCTAGGCGAGGGGTGCCCGGTGCCTGGGAGGGCGGTCATTCCTGACCGCCGCGTTCCAAAAGGTGAAATATTTCCGTGACACGCGACCCTTTCGGCGACCAGGAATGGTCGCCCTCCCAACGTGCCAGCTCTAATTTGTGAGACTACCGAGCGCGCCCCTCAATACTTCTGGTACCAAACCCCCTTTCGATTTAAACTCCCCTCATGAGAATCACCGCACCAATCGTCGTTTTGGCACTCGCTCTGTGCGCCGCCGTGTTCTCGTTTCTTTCGGACGATGGGTTTTCACGGTTAAACTCCCTCGCCAAGAGTCTTGAGCTTCAGCAACGCGCGAACGCCCGCCTTGAGGAGAACGTTCAAGCGTTGAAGCGGCAGGTGAACGGTCTTCAGAACGATCCACGGATGGTGGAGAAGGCCGCTCGTAGCGAGCTCGGAATGGCTCGCTCTGACGAATTGGTCGTTGTGTTCGAAAAGAAGGAGCAGGCTCGTGGAGAGGATAAATAAGTTCCTCGGAGGCGCGATCCCTCGAACATCCTCCGACAACTCCTACAATCAGCGGAAGGTTAACGAGGGGCAACGGTCGTACGCTCCGCAGTCTCGTTCGGACGGAAGTTCGTCGACGTATTCCTCAGAGTTTCGAGCGCCGTACCAAAGACGCAGACGAGGCATTCCTACCGATCTCACGTTGATAAAAGGCATCCTCGCCAAAGCGCTTGCTGGTAAGGGGATAGACAAAAAAATTGAACGGTACGAGTTTGTCCTGCACTGGGATAAGATCGTAGGTGAGAAGTTGGCTGAAGTTTCCAAGCCTGACTACATCTCTCGAAAGACCCTCATCGTTCGGGTGCTTCACCCTGTCTGGGCGCAGGAATTCGCTTTCATGAAGGGAACGCTCCTTCGTAAACTCGCGCCCTACCTTAAACGCGGAGATGTCGTCGACGACATGATCTTCCGCGTAGGTCCCCTTGAAGAATAGCGCGCCCTAGTACGTAATCACGATCGTCGCCCATCCATCACCCCTGAGCGATGATGAATGGACAAGCCGCGCGCGAAGTGGACGATTACCCATTCCCCTTGCCGAAACCGTGCTTCCCGTTACGGGTGCTCTTGCCGCCCCGGAAATCACGCGACTTCATACCCTTCTCCTTCCGTCGTGGTGGGCGGTACGCTTGGGATATCTCATCCTTGTACGTTCCCCGAAGGCTTGAAGGGGTTGAGAGATCTAACCACTCAAGCTCATCATCGACTCGATGGGCATTGAGGAGCAGGGCCAGATTCTTCTGCGTCCCCGAATCATCGAGGAATCCGATGTTTAATCGGGAGCCAATGACGAGCTTAGCTCCACCAACAACGGACTCCTTTTGAAGGATGGCGACATTCTTTGCAAGGAGCGGTTTATAGAGGTAGTTGCCAGTTTGGTCCCTGCCGACGAATCGAAACAAGCAATCAACGTGTGCTTCGATGATCGCGCGAGATAACCACTTTCGTTTTTCCTCCTCCGCGCTCTGACGAT
>JBIJBE010000051.1:0-22674 GCA_044345405.1 Bdellovibrionota bacterium | reverse complement strand
CCATGCGAAGACGGTTATTCTCAGAGCGGTCGCGGAACACGTGTCCATTAATGATCTGGAGATGCCAGAGGCGGAGCGCCAACACAAAGAGACAGGTCGCGCAGATCCCTAACGCTATCCACGCCCTGGTGCTGACGTTCAATGATGGTCGCTCAAATGACGCCATGACCTAGACCGCCGATACCGATGTTCCTCGTCCAGCGTAAGCCCCGTTGGGCCGCCGCCACCGACGAGAGAGGAAACCTAGAACGATAGGCGCCACGAGAGCCGTACTCAACGCCTGCCCCAAAACCCTCTGAGGATATTCCCACGTCAGCACCGGATATTCGTCACCAAAGACCGAAAAGAGAACGTTCGCGCATACCACCGAGGCGAATGTGATTACCATCGCGGCTAGACCGGAATCGATGAAGAGTCGACGCGAAAGGAGCGCCAGCACACAGAAGATCACAACGAACGATCCCGCCCACGGACCAACGAGCACGGCCGAGGAAAAATCGAGGAGGAGCCCGACGATAAAGGACATCACACTTCCAAACGCGTTCGCCTCCGCGAAGGAGAGATACACCACAAAGATGACGAGAAATTGCGGAATAAATCGATCAGCCAAACCGAGGTGACCAACGATGCCTTGGAGCGCGATCGCGAGAAGCGCGTAGAGGAGTGACAACAATCCCTTCGCCATTACTCCCTCCGTTTACCCTGCTTGCCAGATTTACCCAGCGATTGAGCCTCTTCGACCTTCGCTGGTTGGTGCTGCTCACCCGTGACGATCAAAACCTCCTCAAGCTTATCGAGGTCAACCGAGACCTTTACCTCAACGTTCTGCAGGAGCGTTCCCGTCTCAACGGCGACCCTCGTAATAACCCCAACGATCAGCCCCTTTGGAAAAACGCCATCCATGCCGGAGGTGACGATCGTATCTCCCACTCGAACTGGGGTTTGCTTACTGACGTATCGCAACTCACAGTGATCGGCGCCCACGCCCTCAACAACGCCACGAACACGGGAGTCCTGGGTCATCACATCAACGCCGCTTGAATGGTCGGTGATAAGAAGGACGTGCGAGTAGTTCGGGCTCACGGCGACGACCTGCCCCACAACGCCGCGAGGATGAACGACCGCCATACCGACGCGCACCCCCATCAGACTTCCTCGATTCACGATCACGCCTTGGCCCCACCCACTCGGCTCATCACCGATCACATTCGCGGCTACACCTTGAAGCTGAGACACTGAATTGAGATCGAGGAGCGCTCGGAGCCTGTCGTTTTCTCGCTTAAACTCCTCGAGGAGTCCTCGTTCACCATCAAGTTCGGAGATGCGAACGCGAAGCTGTTCATTCTCCTCTGAGACTCCAACGAGCCCTACGTATCCACCCCATACTGAGCGAGTCGAATCCTCAGCGAAGTCGACCGCCGCATGGAGAGGCGCGATAACCTCAAAGAGAGCCGCGGTTCCGACCCGAGCGAAGGAGGGATGCCGAGCGCTGTACGCGGTGAGAAGCAATGAGCAACAGAGAAGGCCAAAAGAGAGCGCCGCTATCTTTTTTCTCTCCGAGACCCCCGTCGACATGTCGTCTTGCTCCCTCTCCTACTACTCTCGCCTTACTCGTTACTGAAGCACAACGTCTTTGAGATCATTCAACTTATCGAGCACAACACCTGAACCGATCACAACCGTTGAAAGTGGATCCTCAACTACTTGGGTGATGATACCGACCTCTTGCGCGATACGTCGGTCAAGATTGCGTAATAGCGAACCACCGCCAGCCATCGTAATACCGCGATCGATAATATCGCTTGAGAGCTCAGGTGGGCACTTCTCAAGAGCGATGCGCACAACATCTATAATCTGATTAACGGGCTCAGCGAGCGCCTCAAAGACCTCATCCTCGGAGACAACGATGGACTTTGGAACCCCCTGCAGGAGATCTCGCCCCTTCGCCTCAATCTGCATCGGATCATGACTTGGCATCGCGTTTCCGATCGCGATTTTTATCTGCTCCGCCGTGCGTTCACCGATGAGTACGTTGTGTCGACGTCGAATGTAATTCGCGATGGCTTCATCCATCTTGTCCCCACCGACACGCACGGACTGAGAGTACACGATTCCCTTTAGCGATATCACCGCGATCTCGGTTGTACCGCCACCGATATCAAGGATCATGCTTCCACGTGGCTCCGTAATCGGGAGACCCGCGCCGATCGCCGCCGCCATGGGTTCCTCGATCAAGAGCACCTCCCGAGCGCCAGCTGATTCCGCGGACTCTCGCACCGCTCGCTTTTCAACCTCAGTGATGCCGTGCGGAACACAGATGATAATTCGTGGACGTACCAGAGCGCGACCTTTATGAACTTTTCGAATGAGAACGCGGAGCATCTCCTCAGTCATCTCGAAGTCAGCGATCACCCCATCCTTCAATGGTCGAACCGCTGTTATCGACTCGGGGGTGCGTCCCAACATATCTTTCGCCTCGGTACCAACCGCGAGCACCTTTCGACGACCTCGCACTCCGGTGCTCTCAACGGCGACAACAGAGGGCTCATTGCAAACGATTCCCCTTCCTTTTTGATAAATCAATGTATTCGCCGTACCGAGGTCAATCGCCAGATCATTCGAGAGGAGACCGAAGAGAGAATCAAAGATCATAGAGCGCCGTGAAGGGGTATGAAGCGAGAGACGCAACGTCTCCGTAAGCGGAGATATTGCAGGGGGTTCACGGCATTAGCAACCGTAGCGGAGGAAAAATTTTCCCGCTCCAAGGCGCCTGAACGCGGGGGAAATCCCCTCGAGTTTTTACTCCGCGAAGGGTTCGGATTTAGACGATTATGCGGCGCTGGTCAGAGCCTGTCCGATCGGCGCGTCTGAAAGCTCGATATCGGTAAACTTAGCTGAGAGGAACGCGACCTGCTCATCAGGATTAAGTCGGCTATCAACGAAGATGAACTTCTGCGTAAGGGAGCGGCACACACCACTCAAAACCTTCCAACAGTGACCTCTCTTAAGCTCCTCACGACGAACGACGTACCCTAACCCCTCAAGCTTATTCACCAATTCCTTGTAGCGAGCAGTTTGAGACTCTGTCCATGCGGGACGGGAGCTCTTCTTTCGCTTCAGCTTTTTGATCATCGGAATTGGTGGCTTCACAGAAACTCCAAGTAAATTCAGGTCTTTAAACCGCACCCTGCGTCATGCACCCAACCAGAAAAACAACCGGTGCGCAGCACAAGAAAGTTAGAAACACAGCCGGGCCCATTCATTGAACTACGATCCTGACTGTGCTACAACCTCCACTCATTGTTTGATTGAAGTGTGGCTTTTTAGCAAGACTCCAAGCGACGCAAAGTCAGGAAAAAGAACCAAAAATCGGCTCCTGACCTCCTTTAGCGAAACATCGATACACCTGTTACAAGACGGGGAAATTTCGATGGATGGTGGATAGTCCTTGGTAGATAGATTGAGTCACGACGTGCAGATACGGGAGTTCGATATGACAACTGGTGAAGAGACCACCAAGACAACACAGGGTAAGTTAACCCTTGAGAGCGCTATCAAGAGCGTAACGAGTTCATTCGCTAAGTCGGACATCCCTGACTTCAAGCCAGGTGATGTTGTTCGCGTTCACGCGAAGATCATCGAGGGAACCAAGGAGCGTATCCAGGTTTTCGAGGGTCTCGTTCTCAAGCGCAGCAAGAGGAACAGCATCGATGCCACGTTCACCGTTCGTAAGGTTTCTTACAACATCGGCGTAGAGCGTACCTTCCCTCTCCACTCTCCACGAGTTGAGAAGGTTGAGGTAATGACCCGCGCTAAAGTACGTCGCGCTCGTTTGTTCTACATCCGACCGCTTCGCGGAAAGGCTACCCGTATGAAGACCCTCTACAACGCTCCGATCAAGAGCGAGGGCAGCGGTACTCAGGCGGCGTAAGCTCCCTGGCTTTCGTACGAAAAAGGCGACCACATGGTCGCCTTTTTTATTGCCTGTGGTTATTGGGGATAAGTGTGAATCTATCGCCTTATTGACGGGGCGAAGATTCGGGAATGAACTAGTTTTGGGGCACCCTAATCCCTTCTTCTAGAGAACACCGGTCGTTACAACAACTACTCGTGCGCCCGAAGGGGGCCAATGGCGAGGCGAGCGCCTGAGATCTGCCCCCCCGGCTGGATATTCAAGGTTCCCGCTTCAACGTCAGCTCGCAACGAGCCACCACTACGAATTTCTAGGACCTCGCGCGCCGAAACCGGCTGCTCAACAACCCCCGAAACGGTGACCGTCGCCGCTTGGGTCGGGACGTTCAATCGCCCGGAACTGGACACATGAACGGTTGGAGCCACAAGAGCAGCTCCCTGAAGGTGCCCCTCTACAACCACGTGACGGGGGGTTACGATGGTTCCGGACACCCGATAAGATGCTGGAATAACGAAACTCCCCACCGGATTTCGGGTAACAACATCAGTATTCTCGACCTTTGCCGACCCGTTAAGACCGATCCGCTCTCCATCCACGACTCCCTGAGAGTGCGGCGAAGGCGCATGAGGCGTGGCGTTCACTGGAGGGGTTTGAGGATCCGGCTTCTTGAATTTCCACAGCATAAGACCCGTGTACTGCACTCTGACACCAACAGCAAGAGCGTTGTCCAAAATGGAGACCGAAACATACACTAAACAAAGAGAAAACTTTCGTTCCCGACGCCTCCGAAATGCACGCCATATCCTCAACTTTCGGAGGCGTTCCTCCGCTATGCCCACTAAGAAGGAAATGCTTGGCGAGAGCCGTTTTGGGATTGTTCAAACGTTCGAATTCAGTCACATTTGTAGACCGCTCTCGAATTTTCTACGTTGTAGCGATAGGACTCTCTTCGGAGAGTAGAGAGTGGACGAAAAATTCGGAAAAAATCCCGTCGACCTGGCGAGATTTTTCCAAGGTTTGGGCATCATATCTCAAAAGTGCGGAACACTTTGCTGACGTGACGCTGAAAAACCGCACCACGCTCAACCGGCTCCGCCGGAAGGGCTCCTTCGACGAGAGGACCCAAGGAGAAAGCGCCTCATGAACTACAACGGCTCGGACAAGAACGGATTCAGCGACTTGCCCAACCGTACTCGCCTTGCAGTTCCGCAGACCTCCCGCTCCCGCCTCCCCCTCGCTCTCTGCGCTGTTTCCTCTCTTGCTATCAGCCTCGCGGTTCTAAGCCCTCGGACGAACGACACCGCGCTCGCCGCCGATCCCTCACCGAAGAATCAAGGACAGATATTCGACAACGATCCTGTTCTCCAAGCGCAGCTCTCCCGTGGAATCCAAATCGAGAAGAACTCCCTCGACCAGATGGCGATGAAAGATGGAAGCCCATCAGCGGGTCGCGTGTACCCAGTTCCCGACCTTCATCGCGTCGAGATCGTATCCTCTCGTGATGGTGACATCGCCCTTTCGGACCGCCCCCGGTTTGAAAAGCGACTTGGCGATCGCTACGCGAGCATCACCAAGAAGAACAACTTCGTTTTCTACACCCTCGATCCTGAGCTTCAAAATCACGTCTCCAAGATCGTCTCTCAAGCGCAAGCGTCTCACGTCGCGATTGTGGCGATGAACCCCTCTAACGGAGCGGTACTCGCCATCGCGGGGAAGTCAAAGTCAATCGATGATATCGAGTATCACGCTGGATTCCCGGCGGCCTCCCTTTTTAAGGTGGTAACCGCGGCCGCCGCTGTTGAACACGCCGGCATCGCGTCACACTCGCTCATTCCGTTCCGAGGGGGAAACTACACCCTCAATCAAGCGAACTACTATCCCGACGCGCGCCGCGATCAACGCGTGATGAGCGTCGGTGAGGCGATGGGGCGTTCATGTAATCCGGTATTCGGACACATCGGCGTGAAGTACCTCAACGGACAGATCCTCTCGCGATACGCGCGTCAATTTGGCTTCAATCGAAACCTTCAGTTTGAGGCCCCACTTCCCGAGAGCTCCGCGTGGATCCCGCAGGACGACCTCTATGAGCTTAGCAGAACCTCCGCGGGATTCGGAGAGGTACGCGTCAGTCCTATCCATGCGGCGGCGTTCATGTCGGGAATCGCCAACGGTGGTATGCTTCCCCGCCCACAGATCGTCGACACCGTCGTATCTCCGGACGGGACGGTTATTCACAAGCAGAAATCCGAGGTGCTTCAACGTATCGTTGAGGAATCAACAGCCGAATCGCTCATGGAGATGATGCGAAACACCACAACAATCGGTACCTCTCGTAGAGAGTTCATGCGCGGCTCAACCCCAACCCTCGGACCGATCGATGTCGCCGGAAAAACAGGCACACTCAGTGGCGACAACCCCCAGGGGCTCAATAACTGGTTCATCGGCGCCGCTCCAATTAGCAATCCTCAAATCGCGGTGGCAGTTATTACCGTAGACCCTCGACACTCCTCCAAGGCATCACACCTCGCCCGGCTCGTTTTCCAACGATACTTTGGCGTCACGCCGGTAGAGCCACCTCCAAGCAGCTACCGAACGGCCAAACACTCACGATTGCACAAGAGCTCTCGCAAGAGCCCCGCCAAGAAGGTGAGCAAGAAGTCCGGCACGTACTCTAAGAAGAAGAGCAAGAAGAAGTAGCCTCGCCGGGCACGAATAGCTACCTGTGTTTATGAGGGGATTGTAGCGCCCCTTTTACCTGTAATCGTCGAGGGAGTGCTCACGTGAACGTGCTCGTAAACGTGAACGTGAACGTACACGAAATAGCGCTGCTCAGATCTGGCCTTCGTAACGGACGCATGACCTCTAAGAAACTTCACGGGAGGTGCCCCGGCGTTTTGAGTGCGTTCACGTTTACGCGCACGAGCACGAGCACGTTCACGTTCACGTTGAAGCACTATAATGCGCTCCACAATCGACTGCGGCTCCCCTTAGAAGCCCGCTACCGCGCGACGGGAAAGTAAATCGAGATATTCGTACCAACTTGAGGCTGCGACGCGAGGGTTATCGTACCCCCGTGCTTCTTCATGACGGACTTAGCCATAGAGAGGCTCAAGCCGAGACCCGATCCATCGTCACGCTGCTTGGCCGACGAGAACGGTTGGAAGACCACCTCATGCTGCTTCGGATCAATTCCATCTCCATGGTCAACAAGGCTCACCTTGGCATAGGTTCCAGCCTTAAGTTCCAACGCTTTCGCGCGCTCCCCTATCTCCACCTGATCGACATGAAATAGGATAAATCGGTCCGGAAGAGCCTTCATAGCCTCAAGGGAGTTTTCACACAGCTCAAGGAGCATCTGCACGATAGCGAAGTCCGCCATCTCAACCTCAATGTCCTGCGGACAGATCACCTCAATCTGACACTCCTCGCCGTGAGAGCTTGAAAGCAACTCCACGACAGAGTTGATACAGCCGCGCAACGACTTCCGACCGCGAGCGCTCTCACCGTTCCATAACAGGTTGTTCATCTTCTTGGAGATGGCGAGTCCTCGATTAGCGGCTTTACGAAGAATGGTAAGGGCGTCATCAACACCGACGCCACCCGCCTCAACGCCGGCCTTCTGGCTGATAAGGGTCGCGCATCCGAGGATGGATCCGAAGATGTTATTGAAGTCCGCGCCTACCGTGGTACTAAGTTTATCATCTGCCGCCGCTGAGCTCTTCGGGGTCGTCGCCTCCCCGCTTCCATTGGAGGGGGGCGATAGCGTGATACCTCGCTTCTCTATCCACGCGGCCGCGTCACTGAGGTCATTCGCGACGTAGTCGGAGGTGACCTTGAACATGCCGTCCGCTCCTCCGCGTCCCGTTCGCACAAGGATTGTATGAGCGCCTCCGTTCTTACCGAGTTGAACGTCAGAGGTCATGTCACCGATCACATAGCTGGCGCTTAGATCGATGTTTAACTCCTCTGCGGCTCGCCGCAAGAAGAACGGCTCAGGCTTGCGACATGGGCAATCCTCCGCTTTCGAGTGAGGACAGAAGTAGATCTTATCGATAGCGCCGCCAACGGCCGCGGCCTGTCGCATCATCTCGCGGTTCACCGCGAAGAACTCCTCTTTAGAGAAGTATCCCAAGCCGATGCCCGGCTGGTTGGTGACGATGATGATCCGATACCCCAATTCTTTAAGGTGTTTGAGAGCGGCGAAGCTACCGGGGATCTCAGCGAAGCGTTTCGGATCGCTGAGATACTCGACGTGCTCATTGATAGTACCATCCCGATCCACAAACACGGCCGGCGCCCGAAGATGTGGGACCTCTGGCCCTTCACGCGTAATAGCGGCGACGGAGATCTTTTCGATGATCGAGGTTGTTGAGTGCCCCTCCTTGAAGGGAATAATCTCGATGCGCCCACCGTATGACTCAACGATATGTCGCGAGGTGAGCTTATCAACGGAGTAATCACCCGCTTTGATGTAGACGTCTGGCTTGAGGAGCTCGATATTGACGTTATTATTGAGCTCGTCGAACACAAAAACATGCGCCACGGCTCTGAGGCCAGCCACAACCTCAGCCCTCTGCCGCTCAGGGTTGATCGGGCGAAGCTCACCCTTGTTCGACTTGACGGAGGAATCGGCGTTGACCCCGACGAAGAGCGCGTCAACGATCTGGGAAGCCTTGGTGAGGTACTCCACGTGCCCGGCGTGCAAGAGGTCAAACACCCCAGAGGTGAACCCTACTGTCCTTCCCGCTTTGCGGTATTCATCCCGGAGCCGAATCGCTTCTTCTCGGCTGATAGGTAGAGTGCTCATGTGTGCCTTTATACTCGGTGCCTGACAGCCCTACTACACCAACTTCCGACTTTCTTGACAACAATCAGAGAGGTTGTTTAAGGTGCGCGCCCTATTATTTTTAAGGATACATTATGTTGACGATCGGCGACAAATTCCCCTCTTATTCCTTGACTGCGTGCGTCTCACTTGAGGACGGCAAAGAGTTTCAAACCATTACAGATTCATCCTACAACGGCATGTGGAAGGTCGTCTTCTTCTGGCCGCTTGATTTCACCTTTGTGTGCCCAACAGAAATCATCGAGTTCGGGAACAAAACCGGGGAGTTCAAGAAGCTGAACTGTCAGGTGTTGGGATGCAGCACCGACTCTCAGTACTCCCATCTCGCGTGGCGTCGGGACCATAAGGGACTGAACAAGCTGCCCTTCCCTATGCTTGCGGATCTTAAGCGAGAGCTCTCCGCGGATCTCGGCGTCCTTCACAAAGATGAGGGAATCTGTCTTCGCGCCACCTACATCGTCGATCCCGCTGGCACCATCCGTTGGGTAGCTGTGAACGATCTGAATGTGGGCCGAAACGTCGATGAGGTTGTTCGAGTGCTTGAGGCGCTTCAAACCGAGAAGCTCACGCCATGCGGTTGGACCCCTGGCGAGCAGACGCTCAACTAACGACCATATAAGAAGAAGTACCTGCAAGCCCGCGTTGGTCGTCGTGATCAAGGCGGGCTTCTTTATGAAGCGCCTCTACTCGTCCCGCTCAACCACGCGCCACATAATACCATGAGCCTCGTAATCGAAGCACGGTCGCATGCCAAGGACCCTCTGCGCGGTGAGCAAGCTAATTTTATTGGCAACGTCAATTTCAGCGATCGAACGAAGGTACCGTCCGGCAAGCACATCACGCTGAGCGTCAAAGAGATCTTTGAGCGTTCGACCGCCACGGAATTCGGGATGCACACAACATTGAGCGCTGAGCGCGAACTGCGCCGTGGATAGCCCTGAGTGAGTGACATATCGCTCGATCAAACTCGCGAAAAATGGAGAAGCGGCCGCCCTCTCCGCGGTCATGAGGATGTTGTACGCGACAACAGAGAGTCCCTCTCGTATCACGATGATGCCGAGTTCTTGGTTGATGTCGTACAGATCGGAAAGAGAGGCCTCGTAGGTCAGAAATCCCCGCTCGGTAAGTCCTACTGCGTCCCGGTGAAACGAGGTCTGCATGTCCTTGATCCCGATCAGATCCTGCTCGGTAGCGATATAATGTGAATCGGCCGTGTTCATCCTCGGAATCATGACACAGCTGAGAACTCTTAAGCCAGGGAAAGCTCCCCTATCCCCGACGCCTCAGGTCACTACGAGCTTCCACCAGCCATACCTCGATCGGATCCAAAGGAGCTAAGAGCTCGTCGTGTTGGTTGGTAGAATCGCCACTCGACACCTCCACCACCGTCGTGGGGCCGCTCCTAGATCATCCCTTGATGGGTCCAACTTTTCGTGCCGAGCGCGAACGAGCGTGTGTCCGATATACCTCTCGAGGTGGTAGTGAGTTTGCGGAAGATGAAGTACTCCCGCCGAACCGGATGGAGCTGCAGCACCTCACCCTTACAAACGACCACCCCGCTCTGAAGGACGAGATAGTCCCCCTCTTCGCCGAAATCGCGGCGTCTCTCTCCACTCTACGTTTCACCAACATCGCAACCAAACACGATGCGTCGCCGGTGCCGCCACCGGCTGTTGGTTCTCGCTAAAACCGACGCCTTCCTCCTCGTACCGCATAAACCAGCTCATTCAAACGCTTCCGCAGCCCCTATTTTTATCGGCGCAACACCCTGTAACGATGCTACAATTCGATCATGCTCCGGTTACTCAAGGGATCTCGTAAAGGGGACGATACCCAGTGTGAACTCGGGAAGGTAAGGAATCTGGGATGCCAAAGAAGTTGCAAATAAAGCTCCTGTCGCAATCGGCGGAGCTACTCTCGATCACAAACTGTTCAGCTGGCCACATCTCGGTTCTACGAGCTGAGTCACCAAGCGAACTGCGTCCGTACCAACGCGCGCTCTCCGGCAATCAAGGCAAGGAACGATTCGTCATCACCGTCGACGGTACTGAGTATAAGACAGAAGATCACAATCTGATCGGATTCGGAGAGATCCCTCCCCACTCAGGACTGACGGTGTCTCAATACCTCTCCTCGGTCGGCTTGATCGACGGCGCGATTACGGGTCTCCTGATGTCATTCGGCATTGAAGGGATCGAACAAAAGTCGTGCTCCGCACTCTCGGCGGATGAGGAACGCAAAGTTCGACTCTTCGCGGCGGCAGCGAACCCCGCGAAGGTGATCGTTATCAACGAGCCTTTCGAACCGATCATGAGCAGCTGGAGAGAGCGCATGGCGGAATTCCTCTCGGACTTCGCGAGAACCAAGAATGGATTGGTGGTCATCACCAGCCTCTCCTATAGACCTGATAGCTGGATCGACAATCCGGCTATCTCGCGCCATCAGGTGGGACAGTCGCTCCGAAAAACTATCGGATTCGGTTCCGCTGATTCTGAAGGCTCTCAGCTTATCAACCAACTTCGCGACCAGATGCGCTCGGAGCTGACCACTACCCCACCCGCTCCACCGCAATCAGAGCAACGACCGAACGCGACTGCGATGTCCCTCGGAGCGGCCGCAATGATAGGAAGCGGTGTCACCGAACTGAACACGGAAGAAGGCGCCGCGGAGTATCTCTCCCACAGCGCGCGGTTTAACCTTAGCCCTACGACGGTGACAGCCCTGAAAGCTGGAGCCGGAATGGGAGCGGGAGGACTCGGCATATGGGCGGCCCTCGCCCTTCTCGGTGCTCTCTCAAACAAACCTCAAGATAACCCGCCGACTCAGGTCGCCGCGCTCATTCAACCGGAGCAACGCGAACCGGCGGCTCAACCACAAGAGGGAGGGCCTGAGCAAAAAGATCAATCGGGGACGACAGCCCGGCAGAGCTCATCTGGAGATATTCCGAAGCCTGGCTACGTCTTGGACCGCTATCCCGAGGCGATTCGGGTGTCGCTCCTTGATACCTCAAAGGGAGCTCTCGGTGAGGCCGCCATTCCTGAAGCGCCGGTGGCGCCAGTGAAGGCTCAGAGCGATACAAGTGGAAGTTTCTACAAGCTCCTTGAGAGCGCAAGCACCGACAAGTCTGACGCGGCGCCTCGCGACGGGGGCTGGCAACAACCGGAACAGGCGGGGAGCTGGCAAGAGCCCGAAAGCTCGGAGCCAGAACCGGAGCTCGAATTCAACGCGACAGAGGAGGAGGAGCGCCGCGAGGCGATCCGAGAGAAATTCCTTGAAGCAATCCGCGCCGCCGCGGAGCGTCGTGAACAGGAAGAGGTCGAGTAGCTCGACCTTATGTCGGCTCTTCAACGATCTTACTCTTCCGTTCCCTGAACTCCTGATGATGCGCCGATATGATATCGAAAGCCTCAGCCGGCGTATCGACCATGTGAATGATAGAGAAGTCTTTTTCACCTAACAGTCCACGCGCCAGAGGTTCTTTCTTCATCCAATCAAGAACACCTTCCCAGAACTTTTTCTCAAGCAAAACGATCGGGCGAGGGGTCGCGTGCTTCACTTGAATGAGCTGCCACACGAAGAAGAACTCAAGTAACGTTCCGATTCCGCCGGGGGTGCAGACAACCGAATTCGACAATCGCATGAAGTCATCAAGTCGCGATGAGAATTTGTGGTGATGTCGCTTAATATCAAGGTGCCGATTCGGCTCTGGCTCGAACTCGAGCTGAATCGTGAGTCCGTAGGAAAGGTTCTTCGTTTTTTTCTCCTCACGACCGAGGCGCGCGCCCATATTGGCCGCCTCCATAAGGCCCGGACCACCGCCGGTTAATACATCGATCCCCTCCCACGAAAGGTAGCGAGCCAACTCAAACACGTCGGTGTACTGCTTTGTCTCTGGCTTAATTCGCGCGCTTCCGAAGATACACACTCGATAGAACCGATCCTCATCGAGTTTACGCAATTCATCCTCGATCAGAACCGCTCGTTGGTAGAGTAAACGGAGACGCTCATCGAGATGCTTCCGGCGCTCTCCTCGACTTCCTTTTCGAGAGCTTTCAGCCCCGGGAACTCGCGGGGTGTCGGATTTAATCTTTGTTTTTTGCGTTCGGGGAGCGGAGCGACGAGCTCCACGAGCGGATATCTTTTTCTTACTGCGGGACATACTACCTCTTACGAAAAGCCCTACTTACCGCCGAGCCCTACTTGGACATTCTTCGTCCAGGATTCCCATCCGGAGCTCGACGTTCGCTCAGCCGCAATCCCCGAGAGTTCCTCTTCAGAGTCTCCGGGATGTACCTCACATAAGGTTTGCAGCGAAGCTTCGATGAATCGCTGAGCTTTTATGATGTCGGTGAAGTGCTCTGGAAGGATCGGTGGCTTAGACTGCCGCGAGGTCCGCTGTTGAGCGCGCTCAAGCGCCTTCCGAAGTTCAACCGCCGCCTGAAGAAGCTCACTCAACTCAGTATACCGCAACGCCGTGTTTACGAGGCGAGGGTTGTGATGAGGATGGAAGAACCGATAAATATCCATAGACCACGTAGAGAGCTAGGAATTAGTTCAACATCTCGAAGCGATTACCTTTTCACCCTAGCCCTAACACGACCTCGGCGCAACAACAGTTTGCGAGGGGGGCGGGGGCTCTATGAGATAGGTAATTGGGTGGTGGATCAGGGGGTTAGTGAGTGGAAGACCCTGCCCCCTTCGGTCTGCACGGTATGCTCGCCTCCTCTTCATCCTTATCTTTCTCGCCGTCCTGCGGAGGCCTGCGCGACACGAGACGTTTCGGCGAGCAGGAATGCTCGCCCTCCCGTTGTCCGCCTCGCAGCCTGGGAGGGCGGTCATTCCTGACCGCCGCGTTGATATAGGCCAAACTTGTCCACCCTGCCCCCCTCTTCACCCTTACCCCTCCCCTCCATTTCAGGTATACCATCCACACCAAGAACTCAGGGGAAGCAGACCATGTTAGTATGTGGAGTCGATGAAGCGGGCCGAGGCCCTTTGGCCGGTCCGGTCGTAGCGGCAGCGGCCGTTTTCGATGAAACCTTCACCCATCCCGAAATTCAGGATTCAAAAGCCCTTACCGCGAAACAACGGGACCGTTTATTCGATTACATTACCCAAACAGCCTCTAGTTGGGCGATCATCGCGGTGGGGCCCCGAAGAATTGAGGAACTCAATATCCTTCAGGCGACCAAACTCGCGATGAAGCTCGCGGTAGAGCGGGTAAACGCGGATCTGGTACTCGTTGATGGCAATCAACCGATCGTATGCGCGCTGCCGCAACGAACGGTCATCGGCGGTGATCGTCTTCATGTGCAGATCTCAGCGGCATCCATTCTGGCCAAGGTATGGCGAGATCGGATTATGGAGACCCTCGGAGCGAAGTATCCGGGATACGGACTCGAGAAGCACTCCGGCTACCCCACCCCCGCTCACAAGAAGGCCATTATAGAGTTAGGGCCATGTCGGGTTCACCGAAGAACGTTCGCTGGGGTCATCGTGCCCCGACACTCCTCTCACGATGGTGGAGATCGACTCGCCGTCGGTTCCTAAGACACTACTCAAGTGGTCGGTGGGGCGAGCGCGTGACGCGCCGTTTCCTCGAGAAAAACGGCCTCATCGTCCTCGTCAGTAATTGGCGCGCCAAACGCCTTGAGGCGGACATCATCGCGGTCTCCGATAAGACGATCGTCGTGGTGGAAGTGAAAACGAGGAACGCCCGATTCAAGTCTCGCTTCCCCGCAATCGACGCGATTACGCGTGACAAACACGAACACCTCATCGCGTTGCGGCGTCGATTCATCCGCAATAACGGGCCCCTCTGTCGACGCTACGCGCTGCGAAAACAAAGGATCGATATCGTTGAGATCTACTACAAGCGATCTAGGTTTATAGGACGAAGGGTTGACGAGATCCGATGGCACCGTGATTTCACAGCCCAATACGTGTGAAGCGCGTGACTGACACGACTTTTTTACTCGAAACCCTCTTTAATACGGCGAAGCAGGCGGCGGTCCTGCGAATTCGGACGCTCGTCGGGGGCGGCGTTTCGCGCGAGGCGATGCATCTCCGCGACCTCCTCACGCTGTTTTTTGCTTTCGTCGGTTTCTCGATACATCTTGCTCGCGATCGCTCCAGAGCCACGTTGAGAGGAAACCTGCTCAACGACTATCTGGAATCTTCCCCGTTGGGTGGTGATAATTATCTCATCGCCGACCGACACCGAGCGGCTTGGCTTTGCTCGAACGTTATCGACGTAGACCTTGCCACCCTCAATCGCCTCATGCGCCATCGATCTCGTCTTGAAAAATCGGGCTGCCCATAGCCATTTGTCGAGTCGAACGGTCTCGTTATCGTATTTAGCCATATCTGGAGCTCCTCGTGCCTCTACCTTACGATCGAGCCCCCCTCCCCTTCAACCACGCCGCCAAGGTAAGCCCCATCCACATCTCAAGCCACGGGACGATAAACAAACCCCAAGCCAGAAAGGCGACTACATAGAGATCCCTCCGCGAGAGCTCGGCGAGCTTCACCTGCACAAGTCCAAAAGCCACCATCGGCACTACGGCAACCATGCTCGTCACGAACGCGGCTCGACGAGCCAATATCATCCGACACCGGGGCTGCCGAAGAGCGCCGGACACCTGACTCTCGGCCAACCGCGCATAAAGAAACGCCGCGAGCGTCGTCAGCATTCCACTCACCGAGACGGCGAATGCGGGGTCTCCGGGAAGAGGCGCTATCAGAAGGGAAGAGAGTAACACGGCTCCAATTTGAAAACTGAAGAGACCAAACGCGCTCTCCCATGTAGGGGACTGAGAATCAGGTTGGGATGGAACGAACCTCACTAACGCACCTCACATTGTAAAAACACGAGTCCTATCATAGCCACGTCCTCATCACGAGACCCCACCTACTTTGCGGCTACGGGTAAAGGTAGCTCGCACTATCTGAGAAGATGAGAGTGTGAGGGAGCACGACGAGTCGTTTGAAGAGCATGCGCCCGACCACCCCGCGAAACGATATCCCCGTGAGGGACGCGCAAATAGGCGCACCGTTCTTCCCGCTCTAAAATCGGCGGCGCAGCGCCCTCCACACTGAATTCCCGACGGAGAACTCACAACGGTTCCCCTTCCCTCTTTGCGAATACGCAAGCGCCGCTTAGAACGGGGAGACGGCGTGGCTGTCGGCTCCGGAGTTGGGGTCAGCGATCCGGGAGGAGTTGTTCCCAACGAGTAGGTCCACAACGCGTCGTACTTCGGTGAAGAGGTCTGCTCCACATTTTCGAGAGCTCCCCACGAACCGTAGCGCGAGTAGGCGCCCACATCATTAAAGTGCATAAAGAGCCCACCACCGCGAGCCTCCCAACCTTGTAGGTACGAGGTGTAGAGCGTGCCCATGCGAGCATCCCTGTTCGCGGCGGTAAAGATAGTCGTGAGCATTGAGTCATTCTCAGCTCCACCAACCCCAACAAGATGTTGTCCCCCCTCATACGAGAGCAGCGCGACGTTAAAGATATCCGCGACCGATTTATTCGCCTCCATCCACTCAAAGCTCTGCGCTATTGCGCCCCCTGTTGGCCCCCCTGCGAGCTTTCCGCCGGATTGCAGCTCTATGAATAGCTTCGTCATACCAGCCAAGGAGGATGACCAACCTGAAACCTCCGAGGCGTTACCCGCCTCACCGAGATATCCGCCGAAATAGGGCGCGACCGCTATCGCGTTAATACCGTGGGAGACACATGGGGCCTCATTCCACAACGGACATGAGAGCCCCTCTTGCGCTGTCCAACTATTCGCGGCTTGCGATGCAAGCACGCAGATAACCCGCTCCGGTGCGACGGCGAACACCGACTTCCATATCTCGCACACCTCCGCCGTTCTCTTTCCGTGCCAATTGATCCGTTTCGTAAACCGGCTCTCGAGTGAGCCAGGCCATTCGATCACGCCTCGCCCCTCAACCCAGTCACCTTGGGAGAACGCTGAGTTCCAGACCTCGTTCGAGTACTCAACGTAGATAGGTAGAGAAGAAATAAGTTGATCCCGCACAACGGTAGCGAACTGTTGAACGTACTCATCGGTTGCTTGATGCGGCATGGTGAACCACGGCGCTTTTTCAGTGGTGTTTGAGAGATCAACCATGACCTCCACCGGAACGCCCTTTGACGTTGAGTAACGAACGTCGGTCGCTTGAGCCCTACCGCTCCAGGACGAAACCACGGAATCGTTGGTGCGCATCCAATCCATAAATCGAAGCGCGGTGTAGGGTTGAAGACGATCGATAAAGATCCGCGAGAAGCGGTTCGTTATCAGCCTAGTTTCATCTCCCTCTGCGACAAACCGGATCGAACGTACATAGTCTCCATCCGATAAGGGATCGGTAGCCGTGATTCGCAACAAGATACCACCACCAGAGATGTTTACCTGGACAACATCCCGGCCCGGTGATGAAAGCTCCGCGATCCGAGTCGCGCCGAGCCCGTATTCAATCGTTCCCTGCCCATCGTAGAGGACCACATACCTACCGGACGGAAAATCGGATGGAAGATCCCAGAAGGTAGCGACCGAGGTGTAGATGGGAGTATCAGAGGAAGCGGGTAGAGACCGCACCCAACCATTGGCGTCGAGATCGAGAGACCCTGCTTCGCCGGTATCCCACGAGTTCGAGCTCGAGCATCCCGGATCAACACCAACGTGGCACTGCGTGAACCACTCGCGGGAGCTAAGAAAGAGGTCCGTAAATGGGGTCTGAGGAGAGTAATCGGTTACCGCTTCAAGGTTCGTCCCAAGACGTCGTGGGGCTCCACTCTGTGCCACTGCGCGATCGGCAGACGCGCCCATGAAACAGGCCATAAGGGAGAGCAGCGATGCGAGAAGGCGATCGATCATATCCCGGGACACTACGCGCCATCTTCGAGATGGCTCGGCATTCTTGTTCAGAGTACCACGCTGAGGAGCTCCTCGCAGCTTTAACCTTTTTTATGAAAACGGGTAACTTACTGAAACGTAGGACGCTGCAACAAGAAACTCAATGTGAATCCCCCTCCTTCCCCTCTCACCGTTCTCTTTGTTTCAATCCGGAATTTTTGGATTTTCACAAAGAACGCGACGAGAGGGAAAAGAGGGGGCAGTCTATCTTTTCAATCTACCTTAATGCCATGACGCTACCTTCTTCCGCAGAACGAAGATCTCATCACGAAGTCGAAGGAAGTTACGCTCGATGTAGGACGCTCCTACTATCGTAGCGACCCCGATGACTCCGAGGATAACCCAAGGGCTCACCGAAACGTTCGCGAGCGCTTCAAGGGTAATCCTGCCGAGCGATAGTACGATCAGCGAGACTCCCGCAAGGAACAGTCCCTTTCTCTCCGTGACACACGCCACGGTGAGAGCGATAATGCCGAGGAGGAGCGATACGATGCCGGCTTGAACACTACCCACACTCATCAACTCAGCAAGCCCGGTGCAGAAGAGAGCGGTGGAGGATGCGGCGCGGAACACACCAGCCGACTCACGAGCTCGCTCAGCCATCACCGTGAACGCTATGCCGATAGGCAATCCGATCACGAGAGGCTCGAGTGCCGATTGCGCTAATCCGAAACCTTCTACACAGGCATCACCGAGATAAAAGGCCGCAAGCGCCATAAGTGGCATCGAGAGATGCTCGCTTAAGGTCGTCACCAACCCGCTTATCTTCAAGCGAGGAATCATCTCGAAGAGTACCGCGCTCGCGACAAGACATACGAAGCCCATGAAGAGCGACGTCGCGTTGTAGAGGAAGCATTGCCGTCCGATCATCATCGCGATAGCGAGAAATGGAACGCTACGGGCAATCATCCCCTCACGAGTTCGCAACTCGATTACCGAGGATAATCGCACCTCTCCCACCAACGCGACCGCCGACGCAACCGCCATAATCGCCCCTACGACGAGCGGATCTCGCGTAGGAACCAAGAGCGCGGCGCTCACACCACACCCAAGAGCCAGCAGTTGTCGGGCGTGCGAACGAGCGAGTACGGAGTACGCCATGAACGCCATCGGCACCAGGGTCGCGACACCAACACCCACCGCGATCAACGCGTCAGAAAGTGAGGAGACGTTCCAATACAGCGCGCTTGGATACGAAACGGGATTCCGGAGCGGCGCCCCGAACCAAGAGAAGAGGATCGCGCCAAGCTGCGCGGCGTGTACCGGTATCAGCGCCACAACAACTCCCAAAAGGGTTCGAGCACCCTTGTTCTCCCCTATCTTCAATCCACACAGAAGACCCGCTGCGCACACGCCCACCGTGAAGACTAGAAAGGAGAGGTACCGGGCAAGATGGGTCATCTCTCCCCATCGCTGAAACATAAAGGAGCCGGTAGCCGCGAAGAGAACCGCGATACCGACGTACCGCAGCGCCGTTCCGATACGAGAGACCTTCTCCCGCTCTCGATTGACCGCCGCGAGTCGCTCCTCGCTTTGCTTCTCACGCTTCGCGATATCCGAAGCCAACGCTTCGTCTATCTCTCGCTCTTCTCTTAGTAGCTCAGTGTTCATATAGATCTCCGTTTTGACTCAAGTGTTTTCTCGATTACTGTTTTTGATTAGTGAGGGCTTGAAGGATCGCGTGCAGCTCGCCCTCTTCCTCCTTCGAGGTGAACTCCTGGTTGAGCTCATCAACATCGCTCGATATCGATGATTCAACATGGTGTTCACACGCACTGATGCGAGCCTCCCACCGATCGAAGATGTCATCGATCTCTCCGATCGTTGAGGAATCAACGCTATGAACGACTCGAAGCGCCTCAGCTCGAGATTCGCGTGTGCGCATGATATTTCGTTGGTGTCGCAGAGCGGTGAGCTTCTCCTGCACAACGGCGAGGTCAGCGTTTAGTTGACGCTCAAGCTTCACATGCCCGACCGCCTGCTCCTCGATCTTAGCGGCTTCAGCAAGATGTCGCTGCCGTCGCCGCACACACTCGAGCGCTTTCACTTCATCCTGAGTGGCGATGCGCTTCGCCCGCTCCTCCCATGTCGATGCTTGTTCGCGTAGCTCCTCTACGCGCTTGCGCATCGCGAGACCGTCCTTTTGCACCCGACACAGCTGAGCTTTCGCTCGGCCGGCGGCCTGCTCTGCTTCGCGGATGGCGGTGGTTACAAGCGCCTCATGGTTCTCAAGTTGGCCGATCACTCCCTCAAAGCTTGAGAGAATACTGGCGGTCAATCGTCGTAAGCTATTCATAGTTCCTCCTTCAAAAGGGAAGTTGTTATCTTCACCAATGGTATCAAGAGAAACGGGAGAAAATGGCGAGCAGCGTAGTTACATTGTAACTATGTAGGTCCTCAACAGGCATAACCTATTGTAGTAGTGGTATAGATATCGCTACCTAGCCTTTCTACAGTTTGTTACAATGTACTCATGACCCAACGCTCGACCGTCGACCGACTTGAGATCTTCATGGCCAGCGCCACCCTCGCCGCGCATGCGAGCTTCTTTGAGGAGGGCTTTCGCCTTCGGGATATCAGGTTCTTCGTGGAGCTCTTTCTTAATTGGTCAGAGGATGTCGAATCGGCGACGCACGCTCTTCAGAACACGCAGCTCGCAAGGTTCCTCTCTACGTTGATGGAGAACGGCTTCGCGAAAAGGAGCTCAAAGAGGAGCGTTCAACTGTTTCGACTAACCCGCCTCGGACTTCTTGAGCTCCTCAATCGGATCATCGCCTCGAAAAACGTATTTCATCCCTCAACAGCGCTCTTTCGTATCTGCTTTATCAAGAGCTATCGCCCACGACTTCAGGCGCTCGTTGAGCGTGAAGGTGCTCATTTTCCGCACTCATTACGGGTCGAGCTAGGGGCGCTCCTTGATGTAGATACCCTGGTAGCGCACGAGATCTCCCGAGTTGAACGGGCGCTTAAACGCGCCGAACAACGGATCGAGGATGCGCTCAAAACGAGCGCGCTCACCAAGAATCGGCTCGCCGCTGGCACCCCCTTCTCTGAGGTCGTGCGAGAGGTAGAGGAGCGGTATCCATACGAACTGAACACCATGAAGCCACTAGAAGAGTTGATCGCCTCTATCGCTCCTGATCAGCGACAGTGGGAGCTGGAGGATGGAAACCTGATACGGGCGGAGACCATCTGGAAGCCGCAGCGAGCGCTGTTGCAGTCGCTTCTCGCTCAGCTCCGCGCGATGGTGAAGGGTTGATCCGCAACCGGCGGGTGACCAAATAGCACATCTAACCCGTTGAATACAGGTTGGTCCTACGAAATCCTGGCATCCCTTGCAGAACAACCTGCATTTAATCAGTAATGCTCAGGCAAAGCCCACCACCGCCGGTCTCCCTCGACGCCCCCAGTGGGTTAGCGATGGCCCGTACCACGTTCCCGGTGCCGGACCTCAGGCTTGGCGTTCAGCTGGCCTCACTTTCCTTCCAGGAGGGGCGTAACCCTCAGGTAACTGTCCACTTCGCATGCTCTGACGTTACGACTCCACTCGTCGCTCCTGAGCGTGGATCATTCATCACCGCGTTCACCCACAACGATAAGCCGTACGTCGTTCGGTTCGCTGACTTTGAGAGGAAGATTGTCGTTCTTCCCGCGCACAATGAAGAGGCGGGATTTTCAAAACCGGAGCAGAGGTTCTACGTCCAGACCGACGTCACAAAGCTCGACCACATATTACTAACCCCTTTCAAAAATACAGGAATCTCACGCTTCCTCACGAGATTAGCGGTTGAGAACGCGCTTGCCTCTACCGGACACGCGAACGCCCACGTCGGATTCGATAAGATGAAGAGGGTACTTGAGGATTGCGGTTTGGTAGAGAGATTTAAATTTCCGCACCATGTCCACGTCCGCGAAGCGACACGACAAGAAGCTCAAGAGAAGAGCGCTCAAGGGTATCTCTATGATCTAGACAGTCTTGGGTGGCTTGAGGATATCATCGTTCTTGAGCGGTCATCCCCAAAAGCGGAGCGGGAGCTCAATCGACATTGGAACCTCGCGACTACGCTTAGAATCTTTGAAGCGCGCGATGGGCAGTTTTTTGAGCACAGACTTCCGCGGTAATGCGCTGGAGGAAGAAAGATCTTTGTACAAGTGAATAGGTGGAGGTTAGGAGGGAGAGAGCGAGAACTCTTTTCCTAACCTCCGAGATGTAGCGGGGCGAAGCGGGGTCGTGTTATGCGATCCAGCTTTCCTCCCGAAACACCCCAAGGATTGCCTGACAAACCGCTTGGTAAAAGGGGTTGTCCAGGTTATCCGCTTTTCCAAGAATAACCGCAGCGTCTCGCCACTCTGTAGTGTTACAGAGATAGGAGCCTTTCCGATACTCAAGCAAGAATGCCATCGCGGCCTCTTGCTGAGCATCCTCGGACAGCGTGGGCAGGAAGCGGACGACCGTCCGGAAGTCGGAGTCGTTCCGAATCCGGTAGGCGAAGATCCCTCCTGAGAGGTCTTCGTGGTGCTTCCGCTTTTGCTGGACGGACTTGTTGCCGATGCTGAGATCTAGAGTTCCGTCCTCAACATCATAGCTGTGGTTGGGCGGATTATCCGCCAAGAGAGCGGGGGGATTTGCCTCCCACTGCTCTTTCAGCCACGCCACGAAGCCAGGAAACTCCTGGCTCGTGTACTGCCTCACAATTGCCTGAACGGCATTCTTCTGCTCTTTGTTTAACTTGGTCTTCATTTCTTGAGTCCTTTCGAGTTCGGTTGACGAACACACACACCAAATGTGCATTCCCTCGTTTACCCACAAGGCGAACGAGGGAACGCACATTCAGCGACGGTATTCGTCTACTCCGAAAAGACTCTTCAAAACCTTTAAAGCTCTCTTCCCTCCTGATCCTCTTTCTTGTCGGCGCTGTGTCGACACGAAAGAGGTGACAGGCAGGTTTTGTCTACCCAATATGAAACCGAAACGCGCTACGTGCGGCGAA
>JBIJBE010000050.1:0-23136 GCA_044345405.1 Bdellovibrionota bacterium | reverse complement strand
ACCCGGAGACCTACCCGCGCGACGCTGAGCTACCGCTCTGGCGCAAGCGTGATAAGGACTCGAGACATTCGCGGAATTTCCTCAAGCGTCGCTATCCCCGAGCGGTTGAGGGTCACAAGTCGGGCGGGTTGCCTTTCACCATCAACCTCGACACGAAAAGCGATCCCCTCCAGCTCAAAGTGCCGCGCCCCCTCGTGAGATACCTCCAGGGTCATTCGCGTGCCGGCCCCATGTGGAAATCGACACGCGATAGAGAGCTCAGGCCCACGTCGCTGATACCCATGCATCGCGAGGAAGGAGAGACCCGAGAGTAAGGGGGCGATGAGAGCCATCGGCTCAGTGGGGAGCTGGGTGTGGAGGGACGCGGAGGTGCGGGTGGGCGCTTGGGCGGGGTTCATAACTACTCTGTGTTTTTTGGTAGGCGATTTCGTTGAAAGTTCCCCCCGGCCCATCTCAACCGAATGATCATAAGCGGGGGGCAAGACCTAAGCAAGCCGATCGAGCTCTTCGTTCGTTTCATCACGAAGGACCCGCATCCCTCGCTCGGTCAGCACGATGTCCCAATCTTCCACATCTTGAAACGCGATCCCGGTTTCCGTTCGATAGCGCACCAAACCCGCGTCCAACAGATCCCGTGGAGCGGGCCCTCGAGAAAAGCCAGCAGGCAGGGTCAATTCCTCAAGATGGTCAGGAACTTGGGAAAGCCCAAATAAAGCCATGACCCGCTCTCGGGCATTCTCGTCGGTCAGTAACAACGTCATGCGTTGAACCGTACGCTAAACACGGACCCGAGGATAGCTTCCCTTCCCGACTTTTCCGATACAGATATATTCAGCCTATTTAGAACTATTTCCACCCTTCGTGCATCCGTTAGCCACGAGGCAACCGCGACGACTCGAACTCCCCACCTTTCAAGAAATCGGACAGCGGTCCAATTATATTTGACTCTCTAGCAGACCGGTTGTAACCATGCCTCCTAACCGCGTATCCCCCTACGTTTTGTGTTCATTGAACGACAGATCTCACGAATCCTTCCACGGGCCGTCGAAGCCCTTGTGACCGCCGATCCCGACGAAGCACGGAGTTTCGCTGAGGAACTGAAGATACCAACTGGTCCTATCGAGGATGCCTCGCGAACGGGACAGCTGTGCGCCGAAACCATCCGACTGCTGAACTCTGAGGCGAAGGAGGGACGACAACAGGCTCGCAAGATCCTGACTCATGTACTTTTAAATCCGGTCAACATCGATGAGAGCGGCGAGATGATCGATTCGTTGCTCAGGACGTGGCGCGAGGATCTCATTACGACGCTTCGAGGTATTGAGGGTGTCGAACAGGTGTCCCTTCGAGGAACATCTATCGAGATCGCGGCAGCCAGGGAGCAACGCCATCTCGTTCGGCCTCGCGTCGAGAAGATACTCCAAAACGAGCTCGAGCACGCCGATTGGCTCGTCTCCGCGGTAACCTCTCGAGCCGCCCTCTATCGCGCGGACCTTGAGGAGATCGTGGTCGCCTTAAGCGACTTCTGCAAACAAAGATCAGAATGTTCCATTCTGCTGGGTGGACATTCATCGCGCGGCTCCAACCGAATAGGTCCTCTTATCCTCTCGACCCTCGATGAGGATGATTTTCTCGTCGAGATCCTGGAAGCGATAGAGGGACACTTAGGAGCACTCTCTCGGGAGGAACTCCCAGAGCCAGTAACCGATATCGTTGAACGACAGATCCTCCATCCGTCGGAGGCGCCAGTGTATTACGAGCAACTCGCGCGTCTCGTCCTGCGGTCAGAGTCTCTTCGCGCGACCTATCCGGAGTCCGAGGCCCTCAGCGAGGAGGAGCTCACGGCCGAGATTAAGTCGAGAGCTGAACGTTTGATGCGCATCATCGAACGGGAATCACTCGTGTTATACGAGCGCGCGACCTACCATTCCCAGAGATGCGCATCCCTCGCTCGAATCTCTCCGTACGCGAGTAGCACCGAGGCTCAACTCGCGAAAATGGTCTCCCAAACCGGGGAGGAGCTCAGGTTCTTCGTTCGAGATGGCGAGACGCATCGAGCGCATCTGGAGCGTTTTCGCGATCGGCTCTACGATCTCGGCGGAGCAGAGGTTGATACGTGGATGATTGATCGCCCTCACGTCTTTACCCTCTACATTCCCGGCGAAGATACCATAACTCAGGAGGACCTCGTCTTAGCGTTTCGGGTCTGCATGGCGGAATATGAGGAGCCCGACTTCGAGGATGAAATGGACTACGACGACGGAGAGGACTATGACTCTGCGATCGAGGAGACCTTAGAGGAAGAGATCTACGATGCTCCTGTGGACGACACCAAGGACCAGGACGAGCCAACCTCTCTTTACGATGAGGCCGACAGCCTCGGCGAGCCCTTGGAATTTAGCGTGGTAGCGCTCCGGCCTCGTGGAGGAGACCTCCTTGGGGATGGAGAGCGCCTTGCGCTCTGGTTTGCTCGTCTTGAATCAAAATACGCCCCCCTCCTCTCCGAAAGCTCGACACCCGAAGCTCTCAAGGGTGCCCAAGCGGCAAGCGCCGACGAGGACAGCACGTGGCGTTACTACGGACTCTCACAGGCGCGGTGCGAACAACTCTTTCGTCCATTTTTCAACCTCATCGCCTCCCGCTATCCCCACGTGTGGAACCTCCTTCCCGCCGAGAGCCGAGAGGCGCTCACATTGATGGAGATATCGGACTTTTCACCTATTCGACAGGCGATAGATGTCCTCGAAATGTGCGAGGAGTACTACGATGACATCACTGAGTTTAGCCCCGCCGAGCGAGAGGCGGTACAAGCGTGGCTACGATCGTACGGCGAGTGGTGTGAGGCTCCTACGATGGATATTCTTTATTGTCTACCGGCGTGGCAGCGAGCAAGCAACCTCTTCAAGGTTGGAAGTGAGGGAGGATGGCGAATATCTCAACGAGAGGATCTCCTAGACGAGCACAGATCGTTTATCAGCCACAATCTCTTCGCCCCCGAACTTCACCTTCTCCTACACTCCGCTTCCGAGCGGGGCATGGAAACGATGATCGAGCTCCTCGATGAGGGCATCGTCTTCCTCGATGGCGTGAGCGAGGCATTCGTAGCCTGTCTCAACACCATTCCAACCGCGGAGCTGAAGAAACGGATAGCGCATCGAATCAAACCCGCGCTGAGAGCTGGATCACTCTCCTCATTCTGGGAGCCGATCCCTGAACGTATGGCGAGAGAATCGATCCTCGCGCTTCGCACTCACTTCGGAAGTATCTGGGTTGATATACACCGGAGCTTTACAAGAGGACTGCTATAATTTCCCTGAAACTACCCCTTCGGCATCGCCCCCCTTCGCCTGAGCCTTCCACGCGGCCGCCTCAACTCGGTGGATGTATCCCTCTTCGTCTGACTCGATGAACTGAGGCATGAGGTGCCACAGCCAACATTCGCTGCCGTGCCTTTCCATGCGAACAGGGGGAGCTTGTAACGCGCTTTGCACCTCGCCGTGCAACGCGGGCTCCACCTCCCACTCAGAATGATCGACTCGGTAGGTGTAGTATTCAGTGTCGGTAATCACGATAGACCAGGAGCGAGAATGTTGATCCAACGCGTGAAGATGCGCTGATTGCAGGCGCGCCATGGAATCGATAAGAGCTCGCTCCTCCGCGGGCGAAAGTTGGGGAGCGGCGGCCTGCACCCGGTCTCGCCAATAGAGAGGAATCTGCCCAATCAGATTGAGTGAGATGACGCCATCGAATCGCTCACTCTCCCACGCCCCCTTCTGAGGCACCAAAGATGATAGGTACCCTTCAAGATCTCCTCGACGAATGGCGATCGAGAGCCCGGCGCTCCACGAGTGAAGGGACCCCGTGACGTCGAGAATGCGGGGAACCACCTTCTCTCGAAAGGCCACGCCGCTTGTCTTCCGCCACGTTCTAATGACGCTGGGATCCGCGTCGAAGAGATGAATCTCAGAGAAGTGGGGAAGTAACTTTTTAAGATCGATGTCCAAGAGCCGGCCCGCCCCAAGGACCGCCAACCGTCCCCCCGGTTCAACGTGCGCCTCTATGAAATCACGGGTACACTCAAGGTGAGGCTCCCAATACGAGGAGCAGCGGGCGTAGCGGGACTCAATACCCTTCCCCATTCGGATGAAGTCCCAGTGTAACCATCGAGAGATAAGATGCAGCATAGGTAACGACCTCTGGGACGACAGGGATGAGGGTTGCAACGATAGCGACAGATCCGAACCCACACCTCTCGCCTCTCTTTTGATTCACCATTCGCCCTTGAAGACTCAGCAAGTTACCGAGCATATTTGAATAATTGCCCCATCCTGTCGTATCGTGAGGCCTATGGCTTGGGAAAATCAGTACATGCAACTCGTGACCACGAAACCAGGTATCATCGTGGCCGAAAACGACCGTGAACTCGCGGAGACCTCGCGTACTGAGATCCAATCGATCATCGGAAACTTTCCGGACTGCTACGTCGAGCTCGGCTCCGGCTCCGGTATGCACCTTATTCGACTAGCCGATCGCTCCCCGCAGGCGCTCTGTATCGGTCTCGAGATCCGATTCAAACGGGCGTTCAAAACAGGCGAGAAAGCTGAGGGCAAATCTCTCGATAACGTACGGGTCTTACGGACCGACGCCCGTCAGATCCGTCACCTCTTCTCACCTGGCCAGGTATCCGCGTTCTTCATTAATTACCCAGATCCTTGGGAAAAGCGTCGATGGCGAAAAAATCGTCTCATCAACGCTGAACTCATTCAAACGATGTGGGAGCTCCTAAAACCGGGGGGCTTCCTCCGCTACAAAACAGATCATCAAGAATATTTCGCGTCAACCTGTCCCCTCCTCACCCCGGACAAGTGGGAGGTACAACGTCACACGACCGACCTGCTGCGGAGTCCCTATATCGAGAACAACATCCCGACCGAGTTCGAGATGTTGTTCAAGTCCCAAGGAAAGCCGTTGTGCCTTGTAGAGGCCATGAGGCGTGGATAACCCCCACGAACCCAGCTAAGGCAGCTAACCGACTGCCATGACAGCATAAAAAGCCGTCTCCACCTCTGATTCCACCGGCGAACAAAATCGCCCCTCGAGAGCATCCTACCTTACGTGGAGTCAGGACCTTTCCGTGAAGGGACCTGCAGGGATGGCAAACATGATCACGCTTAAGAACCTTTCAAAAAGCTACGGCTCCTTCAAGGCAGTGAACGATATCTCGCTCCAGGTTCCTACCGGCGGGATCTTCGCGTTCCTCGGCGTCAACGGCGCTGGAAAGACCACCACCATCCGAATGATCACCGGCATACTCAAGCCATCATCAGGATCGATCTACCTCGGAGGACACGACCTTCTGGCGGATCCGATCCAAGCGAAAGCGATTACTGGGTACATCCCTGATAGACCCAATCTCTATCCGAAGCTCACGGGCCGAGAGTTCCTCAATTTCATGTGTGACCTCTACCGAGTTCCTGGGAAACAGGGCGAGAGGCGAATCGACGAAGTCCTCGAGGAATACTCCCTTACGCAGTGGCAGGATGAACTGATCGAGAGCTACTCGCACGGTATGAAGCAACGTCTCGCGACCTGCGCGGCTCTCGTCCACGATCCACGAGTTCTCATCGTCGACGAGCCGATGGTCGGCCTTGACCCACACGGCGCCCGAAACCTTAAGGAAGCGTTCAAACGCTACGCGAAGGCGGGAGTCACAATATTCCTCTCGACGCACTCCCTCAACGTGGCTGAGGAGCTCGCCGACAACCTCGCGATCATTCATAAGGGGAGTATCCTCACCACTGGAACCCTGGATGACATCCGAGAGCTGACCGGCAAACACGACGAAGGCCTTGAACACATGTTCCTTGAACTCACCTCTCCCTCAGTGGAGCACTAAACGCCGCGAAGCGGGGGGATGAAGGCATCGAACAGGTATGACCGATACATGAACGTATGAGCATCATCCCTGTACTACTCAAACCGCGATTGCTCACCATCAAGAATAGATGGTTAAAGTCCGGGAACCGTGGACTAAGGGAACTTTTCGCCGCCGCAATCTCTGTCGTAATGATGTGCGGTATCTATACCTCAACCCTCTCAACCTTACGTGACGCTAAACGACTCCTTCCAGGTGTAACGATCGATCCGACGGTTCCACTCGGAGTCATGCTCGCGACCCTCTTCATGATGATCTTTCTCTCGGCCGCCGTGTCCGCTATCGGCGCGCTCTTCCTCTCAAAAGACCTCGACCTGATAGGCTCAACACCGGTCTCCCCCGGCTCATTTCTCTTCGCGAAAACGTGCGAGGTCGGAATCTCGGTATCATGGATGGTGTGCCTCTTCGCGTTTCCCGCGCTCCTCGCCTTCGGCGCGTTCTACGACGCGGATATCGTCTACATGATTATCGCGCCTCTTCTGTGCGTGGCGTTCTTCGCGGTCGCGGTTAGTCTCGGAGTGATCACGGCGATTGTTTTTGCCTCCCTCATTCCATCGGAGCGGGGGCGTCCTCTCTTTATCTCTCTCTTCCTTCTCTCGTTCGGCGCATTCCTCGCGTTGATGAACGGAGGCTCATGGTCACAACCATCCATGCCGGTGGATCCTATTCATCATCTCGAACGTGTGACCTTACTCGCTCTCAATCCGTGGCTCCCCTCAACGCACTGCGCGCACGCGATAACCGCTCTCATGCGGGGCGAGCTCGCCGTACCGCTCTTAGCGACGATTGAGAGCCTCGGGGTTCTCTCACTGTTAGGTTTCTTTACCCGATTCGCCTTCAGCAAACTGTATGACCGCGGGCTCTCTCGTACCCGACACACGGGCAACCTCTTTAAGATTCATAGCCGCGCCGCTCACAAGCTCTCGCAGATACTACTTCCGTTCTCAAGCGCCTCAACCCGGGCGATCATCACAAAGGAATACAAGGTATTCTCGCGCGACCTTACCCATACCGTACAGCTCGCCCTTCTGCTCGGGCTCACCTTCCTCTACCTCTACAACTATCAACTCTTGCAAGGCCCAACGAATGTGAGCGCCGACGTCATGGCCATCTGGCATATCTTTCTTCTTCTCACGAACATCGCCTTGGGTTCCTTGGTCGTCACCTCCATCTGTTCGCGGTTCGTGTTCCCCTCTGTATCCCTCGAGGGACAATCTTTTTGGCTTCTCCAGGCGGCCCCCCTTTCGATTCGCGAGCTACTCAAGGCTAAATGTAAGAGCTGGACCCTTCCCGTCTCGTGCATCGGCGGAGTTATTTTCATTTCCGGGGCGATGGCGCTCAACGCCGATATTCCGCTCGTACTCGCCTCATGTATCGCTGGTATCATTATCTGTCAGGGCCTGGTGGGACTTGGCATCGGACTTGGGGCGTTCTTCTCCCAATTTGAATGGGAGCACTCCACCCAAATATCGACCAGCCTCGGCAGCTTCATCTTTATGATGACGAGCATGATCGTACTCTCCCTCAACATGGTTCCACTGGGATGTATGTTTGGGGCATACCTCCTTTTTCCCGAGATACAGAGCGGTGACAATCAGGTGATTTTCGTCCTCAGCGCGGGACTGCTCGTCACCTACCTGCTCAATAGGGCAGTGTGTTGGTGGGCTCTCTCCACCGGGGCGCGCGCGCTTCAACCGAAATAAGCCGCTCTACTTTGTTCCGTAGATTCTATCTCCAGCGTCACCGAGACCGGGCACAATGTACCCATGGTCGTTCAACTTCTCGTCGATGGCGGCGGTAAATACGTGAACATCGGGATGCTCTTGGTGGAAGATGCTCAAGCCCTCAGGGGACGCGATCAAGCACACGAACTTTATGGAGAGTGGAGAAACGCTCTTAATTCGGGAGATAGCGGCCGCCGCTGAGTTTCCGGTCGCGAGCATCGGGTCAACAACGATAATGTCTCGTTGCGAGATGTCGGGGGGCATCTTGAAGTAGTATTCCACAGGGGTGAGGGTCTCAGGATCACGATACAGACCGATATGTCCCACCCTAGCTGAAGGGATCAACTCCAGCATTCCATCGAGGATGCCGTTACCGGCGCGAAGGATCGAGACGATCGTTATCTTCTTGCCATCTATCACCGGCGCCTTCATCGGCGTAATCGGTGTATTGATATCGATCATCGTGAGAGGAAGATCCCGCGTAACCTCATACGCTAAGAGCATACTGGTCTCTCGCAACAATCGCCGAAATTCGGCGCTCGGAGTCTCCCGCATACGCATGATACTGAGCTTATGCTGAACGAGCGGATGAGTGATGACCGTGCAGTTGTTCGTATTCATCGTATTCGGATCCTCTCTATTCCTATCTAGAAAACCGTACCGTCGCTCGCAATTTTTAGTGGAGGCCCACCACCAGCTCGACGTCCCGTGGCTAGGGTGCGACCCACCGCCCACGTTCCTCCTTGGAGGACCTTGGCGAGCGGCAACTCGACCTCACTCTTATTGAGAGACTCTCGCAGACGGGCAGCGACCTGATCAAGGAGAATAACGGTCAAGGCTCGCCACTCAACGATAATCTCCGACGATGGAGCATGCTCAACGGACGCGGCGCTCGGGTCTTTGAGCGATAGGACTCCCCCGTCGAGGAAGAGTCCACCGTTTCGATATTCGGCGAGTCCGGTGAGCTGATCGAGACCCATCACCTTCACGCCGTATTCCTCAAGAGGCTCAAGGAGTGAATAGGTTAACCATTGAGAGAGCTTGTGAAACGGAACCAAACCGTTCGTCTCACCGGGCCCCACCACCTTACTATGGCGCCATACATCACCCAGGTTGGCTCCGCCGATCGCCACTCGACCGGGCCAAATATCGGCAAAACTGGTCAGGAGGCATCGGAGGATATCAGAGGCTTGAAGCTCTGAACCTTTCGCGTATCCAAGTATCGTTTCGAGGATCCCTCCAAGTCGTCCGGGACTCCCCTTAAAATCTTGTGGGCGGGACTCAATTACCCGACCGAGGTTAGTAAGCAAAGCGCATCGCCCCTCAAGTCCCAAGAGTGGATTACTCTTTGAGACCTGAAACGCGTCTCCCAACTCCGCTGGAGTAATCGCCTTAAGACGCCCGCTCGTCGCGACAAATGGCTCGGGTCCAAACACCCCATCTCCATACGCGTACATCGAGGCGATCGCCAATCCCTCTGACCGTCTGTGACGAGAGTCGCTATTCTTGTCGGTAAATCCCCACTCATCGCCCGCTCCAGCGTCGAGCAGGACGCTCAAGATCGCTAACTCGATCTTACTCCTGCATCGCTCCTTCGGTGTGAGCGGAGCTAGGATCTCATTAACGACCGTGTTTCGATCGAGACCACCAACGTTAAAGTGGCGCCAGCGACTGTGGTAGGGAACGTTAAGGTCAGGGTAGTTGCGGGTCGTCTCAGAACCAACGAGGCGCGCCACCGTATCGAGACGATCAAGATGGAGGTTAAAGTGGGCGAGCTCCCCTCGCGTCGCCATATCGTAGAGCTGACGACACCTCTCTCGAATAGCTTGAGGGGTACGAAGATACGCCACGGTATCAGTGCTCGATGTCATGACATTCATCACGGCTGTTATTCCTCCAGACCGCGTCCTTTGGTCTTTTGTAAGTCTTCTTTAGTCGGAGCACCAGTCTCAGAGTAGTAGCCGGCCGCTTTCTTTGCGTCCATCTCTACATGGGCATCGGCCGGAATACGGTCCGCCGGGATCGATATCCGCTCGGTTACCTCGATCCCGGAGCGGGTGATCGCGTTGTACTTCATATCACTCATCGAAACGAGCCGATCGATCCGTTTGGTACCCATCCAATGCAACACATCGGGCATCAGCTCTTGGAACCGCATGTCCTGTACGCCGGCGATGCACTCAGTTCGAGCGAAGTACTGGTCCGCTCTATCACCACCCTCCTGTCGCTTACGCGCGTTATAGACAAGGAACTTCGTCACCTCGCCCAGAGCTCGTCCCTCTTTTCGATTGTAGACGATAACGCCACATCCACCCTTCTGCGCAGTCTTGATACACTCCTCGATCCCGTGCACCAAGTACGGTCGACACGTACAGATATCGGAGCCGAATACATCAGAACCGTTACACTCATCGTGGACACGAACGGTGAGTTCCTTCGAGAGGTCAGGAATAGTCGACGGCTCCCCAAAGAAGTACACAGTTTGTCCACCAATCGGGGGCAGCAAGACGTGAAGATCGGGCCGAGTGATAAGCTCAGGGAACATTCCACCGGTGTGCTCAAAGAGCCCGCGACGAAGATCGCTCTCTGATATACCGAATCGCTTCGCGACCCCGGGAAGATACCATACCGGCTCAATCGCGGCCTTGGTTACAAGACAATCACCACTCGCTCGAACGAGCGTGCCATCAGCGGCTATCTGTCCGAGCTTAATCGCCTCGCTCACCTCAGGCATCGCGATATGCGCCTGTGTTATCGCGATCGTGGGCTGAATATTGTATCCCTGATCGAGATACGACTTAAAATATCGAGCTATCTCACCTCCCCACGGATCCATAGAGACGATCTTTTCCGCGTTGTACCAGGTGTCAAAGGGACCGATCGGTGATGTTGGAGCGGTGTTCGTAAGATCGGGGCGATGATCAGGAGCGAGCGCTCCAGACGCCACCGCGAGCGCTCGGTACACCGAGTACGAACCTGAGTGGGTGC
Source organism: Bdellovibrionota bacterium (assembly GCA_044345405.1). Lineage (GTDB taxonomy): Bacteria > Bdellovibrionota_C > UBA2361 > UBA2361 > OMII01 > OMII01. The sequence goes on along the minus strand of JBIJBE010000050.1, from coordinate 12,489 downwards.
CGATAACGTTACGGTGCGCCGGATTGGTGAGGGTCCCCACGATCGGCCCCCTATCGAGCAAGGCATCTGAGCCCCATTGGATCGTCGGCCCTTTACTCCCTTGGGTTGGAGTGTGGGAGGTGAGGACGATAGGCTTCTGTAATTTATTGTGTGTGGTCATCTCACCCTACCTTGTTACGACATCCAGTTTTTGTCGCTCTGCAGCGCCCACTTGCTGGTTACCTTTTTACGTTGAGACCAAAACTCGACTCCACCGACACCGGTGATATCTCCCACGCCGAACTTCGATTCCTTTGTTCCTCCGAACGAGAACGGCTCGCGTGGAACCGGAACTCCGATATTAACGCCGATCATGCCAGCGGTGGCGTTCTCAGCGACGTACCGGGCGACCGCTCCACTTGAGGTAAAGACAACGCACGCGTTGCCATACGCGCTCGATCGTTCAAGCGCCATCGCCTCCTCTAGGTTCTTCACACGTAGGATTGAGAGAACCGGCCCGAAAAGCTCCGCGCACGAACACTCCATCGAGGAGCGAACCTCATCGAGGATAGTAGGGCCAAGCCAAGAGCCTCCCTCGTATCCAACAGGCGCCGGAAGCTTACGCCCGTCGAGCCGCACCTTCGCGCCTTCACGCTCCGCTTTTTCGATCGCCTGAATCAGACGGGCGTGGGCGACTTTGTCAATCAACGCCCCCATGTCACGTCCAAGGGAGATCTTTGCGGCAGCGTCAACAACCTGGTCAACGAGCGTGCCGCACTCACCGACCACGACCAAAACGCTGCCGGCCATGCATCGTTGACCGGCGCATCCTGTAAACGAACCCACGATCCCCTCCACAGCGATCTTTGGGTCGGCGTCAGGAGTTAGGATGAGATGATTCTTGGCACCACCAAGACAGAGGGCGCGCCTTCCTGATGTGGTCGCGCGGACATACACGCTCTTCGCGATAGCCGAGGAGCCAACAAAGCCAATCGCCGAGACGCCCGGATGCTCCGCAAGAGCCTCAACAACATCTTTTCCGCCGTGTAGGATGGAAAAGATCCCTTTTGGCAATCCGGCCTCGAGCATTAAATCTCCCAGCAGCCCCGGCGTGAAGGGAACCTTATCGGAAGGCTTAAGAATGAAGGCGTTTCCAACGGAGAGCGCTATCGGGATCATCCACATCGGAACCATCGCCGGGAAATTGAAGGGAGTAATTCCTACGGTGACCCCGAGAGGCTCTCGAATGTACTCACACCGAACTCCTCGACTTACATCGAGCGCTCCACCGACATCGCTATCCTGAAGTCCCGCGGCGAACTCAAGAACCTCGATCCCCTTTAATACCTCAGCCCGTCCCTCAGCGACCGTTTTGCCACACTCACGAGCCGCGCTGTGGGCGAGGAGTTCAAGGTCTCTCATAAGAAGACCTCGAAAGGAGAGCAGCTTTGAGCTCCGTTCCTTCTGTGGTGTTCGTCGCCACTCCGTAAAAGCGCGCGCCGCCGAGGCCACCGCCTGCTCTATCTGCGCCGACGTCGCCCCGTAGACAACCCCGAGCTCCGCTCCGTTGTAGGGGGACACAATGATCTTTGACTCACCCTCTCCTCGTTTCCACTCCCCGCCGATGAGCAGTCGAGCCTCAAGCGGAGCGGGTGGAAGATCAACAAACGTTTGCGTAGCACGCGGGGTATTCATGAGCGGACGACCTATACGGCTGTAAGGGGTGTGGAGTGGAATCTCTTTAGTATGACCGACTTCGCCTTCAGGGGCATACTTAAATCACCAGGATTACAGTGTTTTTCATGGGCCCTTGTACTCCTCACATTACCGGTTACGGTACTCGTAAGGTATCAAATTCCCTATGATTTAGATGCCGGTACCTCCTCCCACGGCCCCTTCAAACGGTGTAAGATCCCAACTTACTGACCTATGAAACCATCCAACCGACTTAACCTAAACTACCAACAACTCGCTCAGACCTTCCGCAAACTCCCCTACCCGATTATCGACGTGCACTCGCACATCAACGGCGGAGAGGCTACCGAGATCTACTCCCGAACAGCGGAGGAACACGGCGTGGGCCTCACCTACTCGATGACCTCGCTCAGAGAGATCCCCCGGGTAAAAAAGATTCTCGGGGATAGAATCCGCTTCATCGCGATTCCCGATTTCGCCAACAAAGACCGAGCCGCTGCCGTCGGTAAGGGCTACATCGAAACTATTCCGCAGTTCAAACAACACGGCGCTCAGATAGTAAAGTTCTGGAACGCGCCTCGTATCTATGAAGCCTCCGACGCGCCGTTCGCCCAAAGTCCATTCAAGCTAAACGCTCCTGAACGACTCGAGGTGATGAAGGTCGCGATGGATCTCGGCATGATGTTCATGGCGCACATCGCTGATCCTGACACGTGGTTCAACACCAAGTTCAAGGACGCCAATCGATACGGAACGAAGCGGCAACAATACGAGATATTCGAGGAGGTGCTCTCCAAGTTTTCAGCCCCATGGATCGCGGCGCACATGGGTGGGTATCCAGAAGACCTTGAGTTCCTCTCCGGTCTCCTTCAGAGAAACAAAAATCTCTACCTCGACTGCAGCGCGACCAAGTGGATTGTGCGGGAGTTGAGTAAACATCCACCTGAAGAGGTCCGCGCGTTTTTCACCCGCTGGAAGGGCCGTATCCTGTTCGGGTCGGACATCGTAACGAGCGATGCGCACCTCTCAAGCTCAACGAACGCGAGCGAGATGGACGCGAAAGCGGCAAACCCAGAGGACGCGTACGATCTCTACGCCTCTCGCTACTGGGCGCTTCGCACACTACTAGAAACTGACCATGTTGGAGCTTCTCCGATAGCGGATCCCGATCTGCACCTCGTTAATCCTGAACGGCACTCGCCGCTCGACGCTCCGACCCTGCGGGGATGCACGTTGCCTGATGATGTTCTTGAGGCGTTGTATTTCGGAACGGCTAGGGGGTTGTTGGGGGAGTAGGGAGGTCTCCCCTGTCCTTTCGGCGACCAGAAATGGTCGCCCTCCCATGGTGCGAGCCCGTGATCCGGGAGGGCGGTCATTCCTGACCGCCGTGTTGGAGCCCAGCACACAAGTCGTTGCAGACATGAAATATTCCGGCGACCAGGAATGGTCGCCCCCCCATGGTGCGAGATCGCTACCTGAACCAACATCGACTCAAAAGCTTGAACCTCCAAAAACCATTCAATTCAGGGATCTAGCGACGGCCATGGCCTCCAACATTTCCTAATGCCCCTCCCCGGAATAAGGGGGTATACTCATACCATCGTCGACATGGAGAGTTCGCTATGAGTAAAAACCTCGCTCCGTTCACTACTCGCTGGCTCGACCCTCGAGACGCGCGAATCACTCAAGGCGAAGACCCACTCGCAATCGATGGATTCGACCACATCGAGATCTACTGCGACTCCGCGCGACAGAGCGCCTACTACCTCATCAACGCCTTCGGATTCATTCCGGTCGCCTATCGTGGTCCAGAGACCGGATGGCGAGAATCGGTGAGCATCGTGCTTAAGCAGGGCGAGGCCACGATCGTACTCACGTGCGCGCTCAAGATGATGAGTCACATCGCTTCATTCGTTCACGCGCATAGCTTCTCACCTCGAGACGTAGCGTTTGAGGTCCCACATTGTGAAGCGGCTTACTACGAGGCGATGCGACGAGGAGCGACCTCCGCTTCGCCTCCGACCGAATGGAGGGATGACCATGGAACGATCGTTCACGCCGCCATCAAAACGTATGGACACACCATCCACTCCTTCGTAGAGCGAAAAGATTACAAAGGAACGTACTGGCCCGGCTTTCAGCCCTATTCAAAGATCTTTCCACGCGCGAAACCAAAAACGGAGGGAGGATTGAAAAGGATCGACCACGTCGTCGGAAACGTGGAGCTTGGGAAGATGAATGAGTGGGTAGGTTTCTACGAACGTATCCTCGGCTTCACGCAACTTACGCACTTCTCTGACAAGGATATCTCTACGGAATACTCCGCTCTCATGTCAAAAGTAATGAACGGCGGGAAGGGAAGGATTAAACTTCCCATCAACGAGCCCGCCGAAGGAAAACGGAAATCACAGATCGAGGAGTACCTCGAATTCCATCAAGGCGCCGGCGTACAACACATCGCCTTCATGACGGATGACATTATCTCGACCGTTCGGGCGCTACGAGAACGCGACGTTCCATTTCTTTACGTTCCGAAGACCTACTACGATGAAGCCCCAAACCGGGTCGGCGCCATCAAGGAGGATATCGCCGTACTAAAGGAGCTCGGCATACTCGTCGATCGGGACGAGGATGGATACCTCTTACAGATATTCACGAAGCCACTTGAGGATCGCCCCACCCTGTTCTTTGAGATCATCCAACGAGAGGGCTCCTCTGGATTTGGAAAGGGTAACTTTAAGGCGCTCTTTGAGGCGATCGAGCGAGAGCAGGAGGAGCGCGGCAATCTATAACTGCAGATCACCGCGTCAGCTCTAGCCATCCACTGGGGAGAACGAATGATACATTTCGACCAAGGGAACACACTGCATCTCCTTCTCGGGAACCTATTCGACTATGCCGGGATGTTCCCCCCCGCGGCGCGCTCATTTGAGGGGGCCCTGCAAGAGACCTGCTCCTTAGCAGGCACCCTCAACCGACCATGGATGGTAGCGAGTGACATCGTACTCGACACCGAACACGCTCATAGACTTCGGGGAGTAAACCTCGGCGCGTATTCCGCTCGAAACCCCTTCCGTGTGTGCGTTCTAGCGACGGAAGACTCTGAGCGTGTACGAGATGAAGCGACGCAGCTCCTGAAAAAGGAGCCGCCAGTCACCATAAGCTCGCTCGAGGTTAAGACATCTCCACAGTCTCTTGGTGAAACGCTCGAGCAATACGGCTCCTTCTGCGCGTCGCATGGAATCCTTCTCTGCGTTGAGCCGAACCTTTCAGTGGATGGATGGCGAGACGATCTTAGGGCGACCATCAAAACCCTTCGCGCCGCCCCATTCCGCCCCGCGCTCAAGTGTCGACTCACCGGGCCGACCGGAATCTCCCCTGAGCGATTCGCCGCGGCGATTATCGCCGCGAACGAAGGTGGCGTTCCTCTCAAAGTAACGGGCGGGCTCCATCACCCTATCGTTGAGCCGGAGCGGTATCCATTTCCGATGGGATTCCTCAATGTCAGTGTGGGGGTGATGTTGCATCGTTGCCTTGGCGAGAAAATGTCAGCCAAGACCCTCGAAGCTATCCTTATCAATCAGGACGCCAAGGCGTTTTCGTTCGGGGAGCGACTTGGGTTTAAAGATCTAAGCATCTCTATCAAAGAGCTTGGAACGGCGAAGGCCAGCGGGCACTTCAGCATTGGAAGTTGTAGTTTGCATGAGCCGGATGAGGATCTGTCGAGGATCTTTCCGTCGGTGTGACTTGGAGCACACCGGGAGGGCGGTCATTCCTGACCGCCGTGTTTCGATACGTGATGTCGTTCGCGATGCTTTGCATTTCGGCGACCAGGAATGGTCGCCCTCCCACATCACGGGTCGCCATCACGCCCGCTAAAAATACTCCCGCAAAAATCCTACCTCCCGTTCTGCTACCGGCTCATTACCGGCAATCATCGCGACCGATGGAAGATGAAATTGCAGCGCATCCGGCAAACGAGCGAACCCGAGCCTCTCATACATCGCTGGGTTCACCTCAGAGTACAACATGAACCGGATAGTCGAATCTTCACTTCGAAGGATCTCCATCACCGCCCGCGCCAGCGCGGATCCATGGCCCTGACCACGAGCCGCGGGGTTCACCGAGAGGGAGGCTATGCCAACGAGCCCCCGTGCGAATCGGAGCGTGTTAAGGTTCGCAAGCGGCTCACCCTCCGGCGATTCCAAAAGATATCGAGTCCCCCGCAGGTGGTTCTTATCGCGCCCATACGCGGCGACGAACTCATCAACTGACACCCCCTCTCCCCATGCGTCATATCCGAACGCGAGGTAGGTCGCCTCATCCTCCGGCATCATAACCCGGACCCGCCCGACCTCTGTGAATCGTTTCTGTCCAGGAGCGACCTCCTCATGAAACATGGACTGAGGTCGAGCCCATACAGGCGCCATATCGTTATCATAGAGGGTGCGATACACCTCCATCGGCTCACAGCTCTCTGAATGGAGCGCGGTTCCAAGTTTGAGGTACAACATCCCCTTAGTGTGTCGGTAGAGGGTCCACATATGGGCTTCAATCAATCAAAGACTCGGTGCCGCGTGACCCTTTCCAGGAAGATATCCGGAGATCTTCTCCTTAATCTTCACAAACTTCGGCGTCAGCGAGGTCAACTTCGCGTCCCACTCCTCATCGATCGCCTGTCCACGGATCGTGAGATGGAACTTTGACATAATCATTATCAGGAACAGAGGTTGAAGGAACGCTTGTCTCACGTTCAGCGCGAACAGGACCGCGATAAGAAAGGTCCATCCTCCAACAAGTGGCATGATGTAGGTGAAGAGCGCGGCGGGCGCCAACATAACGAGCCACGTCACACCGGTGAGGAGATAGTCAAAGAAAACGCACCATGCCGCGGTTTTCAAGATCTCTTTGTTGTTTTGGCAGTAGTAGATGATGCCGTCCTTGCCACCTCGCCACGGATTGTCCTCTCCACGGGCGAGATTGTACGAGAAGATCGTCTCATCGAGGTAGGTTGTCGCCGCGTGAAGCACAGTGGTTACAAGATTGGTTACCGCTTGAAGCCCAGGGATCGGAATAATCGAACTAATCCACTCAAGGGTGCGATTGAACGCCCGCACAACCCCATCGACAAGAATATCGAGCGCGAAGAGCACATTCACCTGACCGTACCGCTCCGTAACGATCCTCTTTCCGTACTCGAACATTCCCTCAGAGCCGTTACCGACCTTTCCGTTCGTAATGAGCTCGGTGAGGACTGCGATATGTCCGCACTTAATGAGGTAGAGGGCGTATCGAACGAATACGCTCCATATCCAGCCATAGAGCCCCACTCCTCCCATGAGCCAGCCCCATCCGACCCACGGATGAATCTTATTCCCGAGAAACCCAGCTCCACCGAAGGTGACGCCGAACCACAGCACAGTGATAACGGTAGCGGCGACGAGCAACGCGAAACGCATGAAAACGTAGGGCAAGGTCTTCATGAGGAGCCCAGCCGCGGTCACCAGCCCCGCGTCATCGATGGCGAGCGGATACGAGTGGCGAACGGGATCGTTAGGGTGGTTGTACTGGGCGAGCTCTGTCACATAACCTCCGTGGTTACATCGTTGCATTAGCGTAGACCGATCCGGCCGGCGAATGCCAGCGATTTTCTCCAGCGAGCCTTAGACGATGGAGGCGAACTATAACTCTCGAAAGAGGAAAAACGGATATTCTCGACACGCCCATCGGTTCAATCGGGCGTCATCGATCCCCCCTTCGGCAAGCAGCGGAGCGAGAGAGCTAGCGTCGATACCCGACTTAATGAGCCGATTAACTTCATTAAGCTGATGCGCCACAGCGCTTCGCTCCTCTTTAGACTGAACGTGTCGCATCCGCGGGAGCAGCTCTTGCCTGCGATCAAGAAGAGGCGCCAACAACTTCTCATCTTCAGGAGAGAACAATCCCTGTCCCATAAACGCCGCGGTATGTGACACCATCTCCTTATATTTGGCTTTGACCTCTCGGGCGTGAAGATACCGCTCAACCCGGGCGGGGAACAGGTACTTCGTCGCGCTTGCGACCACGAAGGTGGGCAACGGGGCTCCCCACAACGCCTTAGCGAACGCGTTCACAAAGTGGTCGTATTTTCCTCCGCCAAGCCCGTGGACAAAGAGCTCACAGCATAGTCCTCGAAGAAGTAATGTCACGATACTCCCCCGGGGAGCTATGAGATTAGTGATAGGTGAGGTTCCACCACGAGGGATCCTGATCCCTTTTCGTGAGCCTTCCACGATCTCCCATAAAGGCAGCTCAATCTCCTCGTCCCCCATATCCATGTTTGGGAAGGGATTGGCGGGATTCTTGATCCGGTGTTCCGCCCGGTACCTCTCAAGTGTGGCGTTATAGAGACCCGTGAAGCGTTCTCCGTCTCGTACGATCGAATATAGGAACTCACGAACGCTCGGCGCTTCAGCAAGGAGCGAGAGAGGTACCTCATCATATCCCTCGCCACCGAGACTCATTCGTACGATCGCGTTTGCGAGCACGATCGGCTTCCCCGCCAACGCTCCATAGAGTCGAGCCGCCTCTTCAGCACCCGCAATCGCTGACGAGCATCCACTGGCCCCGAGGTCTTGAATCATCTCGCCGAATATCGTCGCGCTCTCGCCTTGAGCCACTACTCGTTGGTCACGATAGATGCCACCACCAGCACTCACGCTTTTTTGTTTAATGACAACGTCGTCGCCGGTCGCGAGCGGCCACAGAAGTCGACCACCATCTCCCTCATCGGTGTCTATCGCTATATTGAGAGCGAGACCGCTCACGTCATCGGCAAGCGCCCGCAGACGTTTTGTTTTCTCCAGTATTCCCGGATGATAGACGACCGGTTGATGACCAGCCATCACTATTGGGGCCTCATTTCGTTGACGACCACTCGATCGATCGAGAATCGAGATTCCGAGTCGGCCCGCCCACTCCCGAATCTCAGACTGATACTGGACGGCAGCCTCCAAGAGATCCCGACGAACCGCGTCGACAGTGCTCTGGCCCACGATCTTGTGGAGCGCCGCCGCGACCGCCCTATTTGACGCAAGTATCGCGCCCCACTCTTCGTATGGTGGATTGAGCGTAACGGACATACCTACAAACTGAATAACGCCGAAGAGGACGCCACCTTGATGGCTTCGCGACACACGAAGGGTTCCCCCGCGCTCGCGCCCACCTGATGTCCCCAATACAACGCCTCAGCCCGAATCTCCTCAAGACGTCGTCGATTACCCTCATGCGCGACGAACTGAGATTCATACGCCTCAATCGCGGCCATCTTTGCGTCAAGATGCGCGGAGATATCGAAGATAAACGAGGGGTGAAAACGAACCTTGATGTGCGTCGAAAAGAAGTGCAGGTGCTTGCGGGGGTACCACGGAGCGTGAGGAAGATCACTCTTTACGAATTTGGCGTAGAAGCGGGCCGATTCAACGAGCGCCGCCGCTTGCACATGGTCCGGATGCACATCATCACCATACGGCCCAAAGAGAAGGTGCGGACGAATCTCCCGAATCAACGCGGCTACGAGAGACCTATTTTCAACGGTATCGAAGACCTCACGGTTCTTAAGGGTGAGAAGGCGTCGCTCTGAAACTCCGAGGATCTTAGAAGCCGCGGCCGACTCTTGGGCCCGTTTCTCGACAGATCCATATGGTGTTGGCTCTCCGTTGGTCAGGTCCGCGACCACTACCCGAACCCCTTGCTGAACCAAGGAGGCGATAGTTCCCCCCATCGCGATCTCAGCGTCGTCGGGGTGCGGCGAGATAACGAGAGCTACAGATTCCATCGAACGCGTTCCTTCTCTAAGGTATCGAGGTATAACTTTAACCGTACCTCGGGATTATCTAGATCGCCACCGAATCTTCTACTCGGATCGTCATAAATCCGAGAAACCGGTCTCTCGGTTACTCGAAAGCCGAAATGCTTGGCTTGCATCCATACTTGAAGAGGCATGGCGTATCCAAATTCGGTTATGGAGAGCTTGGCGAGCGCGGAAACCTGATACGCCTTGAAGCCACAAAAAGAATCGGTCAACGAGAATCCTGCGATCTCATTGATTCGAGAGGTGATGAGGGAGTTAATGAGCCGACGATCCTCAGGAACGGTTCCCGTGCGGTCGCTCTCCGGACAATAACGACTTCCCGACACAATATCCCACTCCGGTATCAGGTCGAAGAAGCTAGGGATCCAGTCTGGACGATGCTGTCCATCAGAGTCCATCGTGATTACATAGTCATACCCACGGCGAATCACCTCCTGAAATCCGGCCACTAGCGTGGCGCCATAGCCGCGGTTACGATCTTGCAATATGGTTTGGGTTCGCTCGTCATTGAGTGATTTGAGGATACACGGAGATCCATCAACGGAGCCGTCATCGATGAGCAGGACATCCTCGTGGTACACCTGACGAAGTCGAGCAAGAAGTCCCTCAAGGTGACGCTCCTCGTTGTACACAGGAATAAGGACGACTCGTCTCGACATACCAACCGATCAGTCGTTGTGTCTTCGCCGCAGGAATGGGGAGAGACGAAGCAAGAGCTGTTCTCGCTCGAAGCACTCGAACCATTGCGCGACCTCCTCGACGAGCTCGTCCGCCGATGCAGGAAGGATTCCAGCGTCACACGCCGCGCCTAGTTCTGTGCGAGCCTTACGCCGGTATGCGGCGAGCTGTCGATCACCGAATCTCCCGACCTCAAAGAAATCCTCAGAAAGGAAAACCACCACGGGCACCCGAGAGGCGCCGTGAATCCGCAACTCATCCCGAACACGCGGATTCGCCTGGTTATCCAGAAATCGAATTTCGATACTTGAAGAAGCCGACCCAATCAGATCGAGCATGGGGCACTGCCGGGCGCAATCTCCACACCACACCCCCGAGAGAACGAGCACGTTCAGGCGACGCTTAAATTCTTTCGCTCTATCTCTTTGGTCATTTGTAAGAGAGACACTCTCTCGATACGCCTGCCAACGCTCCTGTTGGGTCGATGTTCCGGTCTTCACGTAGTCTGAGTACGGAAGAGCGTCAGCGAACGCCTCCTTCCATAGGGTAGAACGAATGTCAAAAAGGTCTGAGGCTGTCATATACCTATTCCTTTGCACGTTAAAAGCGCGCGAATGGTGGGAAGATCCGTGGCAGTTGGGAGAGACTACCCCAACGAGATAGGTACCTCAATGCCGACCAGGTAACGGGCTAAATATAGTCCATGATAGTCAAGCGCAGGGCTTTCGCCGTCACTGAATACGAAGCCTGTAGGGCTGTCTGAGCCTGAGTGAGGTTTGCGACAGACTCGGTCTCATCAGCGTTCTGAATCTTGGAGAGAACCTCCTGCGCCGAGGTCTTGGAAAGGCTCAAAAGCGCCTCTGCGGTCTCAAGACGCCGCATCTTACCTCCGAGCATCGTACGTTCCGGTAGGATATCCTCATCCCGAGCCCGGTTAAGAAGATCGATCGTATACTTAATATCAGCGGTCTGCTGAGTATAGTCAGTTGGAAAGTTATACGCGGCTCCTCCACCATCCGGACTTCCTGAGGAGGGCGTTGTCATGTATCCAGAAAGCGCCCGACCGAGTCGCTCAAGGGCCTCAATGCTCGTTCCAAAAACATCTCCTCCCGGTGTGTTCATGGTCACGGTCACATCGTCGGTAATATGCACCAAACGTTGCTGCGAGGTCCCGAGCTCCGCGTCGAATTCATACTTCACCGAGGCGGGTCCCGTTACCGGCTCAACGTACTCGGTCGCGTCGAAGGGTGGGTCATCATCATCCGCCCCGCCGTACACGAATCGCCCCTGATATGAGGAGTTCCCAAGCCCCACTACCTGGTCACGAATCTGGAACACCTCCTCCGCGAGAAACGCTCGAGCGCTCGGAGTTAAGGATTCGTTCGCGCCCTGGGAGGCGATCTCTTTCGCGCGAAGAATGAGCTCATCCATCTGACTCAGGGCGTCATCCTGAAACTGCACGTAGCTCTTTACCCGAGAGATCGTGGTCATGTAGCCATCGATGCGATCCAGCTGCTGCTTATAGCGGGAGATTACCCCGGAATCCGTAGAATCGCTTGGAAGCGCGGCCTTGATGCCTGTGGCGACCTGCTCCGAGTACTTATCAACCCGGGCCTTATTACTCGCCGTATGTTCGATCAAACTACGCGTAAATTGACTCTCAGATATTCGTGTCATATGAGGGCTACCAGTTGATCAAGCATGTCACTCGCTGTTTTGATAATTCGGGCTGAAGCTTGGAACGCCTTTTGGTACTTAATAAGGTTGGCGAACTCCTCGTCCAGACTCACCGCGGACAACTCATCGCGCTTGGATTGCGCCGATACTTGCGCCGCCTTAGCTACCGCCACATCAGTCTCAGCTTTTGACTTCGTGGCCCCAACGTAGTTAACCGTCGATGAATAGAGTTCGTCGAACGTACCGGTGAGTGAAAAGGTGCCGCTCGAGAGGTTACGAACCTCCTGCTTCAGGGAGGCGAGTCCGACAGCGTTTTGCCCATCTCCGGCTGGAAACACCACGCTACCGATCGTCGTGTCGTTGTCACGAGCGGCGGCGAACCGCTGCGGATCCGTAACCGCGAAGCGTAGGTAGCTGCTGAAATGCGACATTCCAGAGGCCAAGAGGTCAGAGGCTGACGGAACGCCATCGCCATCCGCGTCCTTCACACCCGAGAAGTCGAAATCAAAGAGCCCGAACGCATCGGGAGAGTTCCCAAGAAGGTCTCCGGCGCTGGACTGCAACCCAGGCGTCGTCGAATCCTCATCGGGCCCAAGGTACCTTTCATT
>JBIJBE010000033.1:0-40888 GCA_044345405.1 Bdellovibrionota bacterium | reverse complement strand
GTAGCGCCGTTGAGCGGGCCAGGAGCGATCGTTCCCTCTGGCGCGCGGGAGCTTTCTCCCCTCGCGTACGACGCGTGGAGTGTGAGCGCGGCGTGAAGAATATTGGGCACATGTTCAGCGAGCGAAGCTCCCTTGAACGATCGCTCGTACAGGGCCTCATCCTCAAGTCGAGGGACGTAGGACGCGGTATCCCCATGCTTCACAAGGATCGCCGTTAAGGCCTCGTTCGTTGCGTTGGTGGCGCCCCATTCGCCCAATGTTTTCCAAATTGAGGAGCCGAGAACCTCCGCTTTGGAGGCGTAATCAGGGCACGCGAGCCCGCGCACGAGGACGTCGGGGGCGCCCGATGAAGAGAGGTTCTCGAGTCCGCCCCGAGCGCCGGAGTAAAATAACCGACCGTTTCCGGTCTGTCCGAGGAGGTCGTTCCCTTTGTAGGGGCGGTAGTAGGTGTATCCGAAATACGCGGCGACGAGGAGGCTGGCGATCCACAGCCGGAGCGACGCGATAATCATAAAAAGCGCTCGAATGAGTCCGGCGTGCGCTGAGACATACAGGGATGCGAAGTACGACTCCTCAGGAGAGGTAGTCATTGCGAGAACGCTGCGGAGGAAGAGAGCGGAGATGTCGTTGAACACCGACCGTTCGGGGCCGGTACCGTGTTGGGCGAGCCATTCGTGATATCCCTCCATATCGCGGGCCATCTTGTCGGACCACGACTCTTGAATATCGAGGAGTTGTTGGTGAAGTGCATCTGTGTCAGCGGCTCCGCCTTGAAGATGGTGGAGGACAAAGACGAGGAGAAGGATCGCAAGGACGATACCGACGAGCCACAGTACGAGCATCGCGGCAAACCGCGCGCCTGACCCCTTACTGCCGGTCTTGAGCCAGCTCAGGTCGTCCTGATGTGGATTTGGGAGTCCGTCGACAGCCACAAAACCTCTAAAAAATCCTCTCTAAACCGATTCGCAAGGAACCGGCTGAGAGTGTAGGCCCCTGCCCTAGCAAGATCAAGGCGATACCGGTGACTCCCTGAGCGTTCGCCCACCTAAGGTGTTGAATCGCGCTTGAGGCATGAGGAGCGCTCAAGAGATTGCACTTCTTAGGACACGTTTTCATCAGTTCGTTTCATACCTGTAGTGAAGGTATCCAGGGGTCCATGCGGGATCCTCGGAATAGCCCTCAACTGGTACTTCGGTATTTTTGTAGTTTTACAGAATACCTGGAGCAGTTTGCCTCGATCTTTCGATACGGGATGGCGTGTCCGTTGGCCCTAACGTGCCCAAACGGTTGGTTTAGTGTGGTGATGCTCATGATTAAACGATGTCTTTTTCTCTCAATTATCGCTGTCGGATTTATCACTTCGAGCAGTTACGCTGATGGCGGAGGTGATAGTTCTGGCGATGCAGGTGGAATGGCAGGTAGCCGTAGCAGCCACTCAGCCAAGCTCCCGGGCGACCGGGCGATGGCTAAACGTACCTCGCTCGGAACCGCGGATCCCGAGCAGACAACGGAGGCGGTCGCTCACTTTGCCCGCGCTCGGTCGCTCATCATTGCCGCCCTGCACGAATTCGATAAGGGCCGAAAGATAGCTAATCCTTCCGAGTTGTTAGACTCAGCTCAGTGGCGTAACACCCTGATTGACCGTGCCGAGGACCTTGATCGAGTTCTCGACCCGCAACCCCGCGCAACGAAAGGCGGAATTCGGTTTGAGGCGGATCCGCGACTTTTACCAGAAGCAAATAGGTAAGAACTGATGATTACAGGTCGAGGTAGATAATCATGGATAGTGGCGACGTCATACCAGGATTGAATGAGGATTGGACCTTCGCGGGGGCGAAACCCTTCGAGTGGATGGCCGGTTTCATGACGTCCTTCCTCGCCGCGAACATGGTTGATAAGCCCGCGACGTGGATGCCGATATTAGTGATGATCTGGATCGGCACTACGTTAGGACTCGCGTTCCTTCGAAAGAAGTTTCCGGATGAGGAGCGAGGAGTTCGAAATTTGGTGATGGTGTCCTGTGGATTTCAGCCCCAGGGAATTCCAGCGCCGTCGAAGCTCCAACCCCTGTGGAGTGGAGCTCCGATTAAGGCAGTTAAGGAAGAGTGCCTTTATTCGCAACTAGGCCTTGAAGAGTTAAGAAATAGGCCGAGCCAGGACGCTCGTCGTCCGGGTCGAACGTAAGGTGAACTAAGAGGTTTGTATGAAAAAGGGACGAATGGCTACTCCGAATGTCCGAGAGGTTGTCGCTGACACGCGGCTTAACGCTACCCGTTCCGAGAGCGATACGATCCGTTTGTGGGAGAACTACAAGGATCAGGCGCTCCTCTGGCGATCATTATCGCTCATTCAGTTCCCAATGACCGCCGCCGCGCTGATCTTCGCGCTCGTGATGTGGTCAACCCGAGTAATTAATCTTACCGTTCCATCGAAGCCGGAGCCCGGTGTGCATGTCGCGCAGGACATCCCCGATACTGAGTTCATCAACGCCGCCAATACCTACGTGAATCTCGTAGCCACCTACCAACCTGGCACCGCTCGCAACCAATTCAACGTGGCCGCCTCGATGTTAAAAGAGCCGGTTTATTCGAAATTCAAAGAAGAGATGATGGGCGCCGAGCTTGGCGCGATTGAAAGTACGGGCCGTACCCAGGTATTCTTTACTGATCCACTTCGTACGAAGGTGGCGAGAAATGGAAATGAGGTCACGGTATCGCTCGTGGGTGAGCGTTGGAAGGTTATCGCTGGTAGCTCGCTTCCGACCGTGACGAGCAGATTTACGATTACGATGTCTACGATACCTCGCAATCCACTGAATCCCTACGGGATCGTGATCACGGGCGTGTCGTTCAAAGCAAACATCGAGGGTGAGGCCCCTAACGCTGGAGTGAATTCATAAGGAGTATGACGATGAAGCAGGCAGTACGCATTCATAACGTAACGACGCGAGTGACCCTCGCGCTTGTGGTGGCTCTCTCAAGTGTGACCGGCGCCTTCGCTCGCGATGTGGAATACACAACGGGACAGGGTGAGGTTGAGGTGTTCGTCAACGTAGGCGAGCCGACCGAGATCATATTTGAAGGTGGAAAGATCAAGGACGGATTCAAGAACTCCAACGCGGGTATCGCCCTCGATAAGAAGGACTCATCCCTCGTGGTGTTCGGTAAAGAGAGTATGAACGAGAACGGAGAGGCGATCTTGGTTCGCCTTGATGACGGTCGTTCATACCCGCTCCGTATTCGTCGCGCGAACTCCGACAATCCACGC
Organism: Bdellovibrionota bacterium; assembly: GCA_044345405.1. Taxonomy (GTDB): domain Bacteria; phylum Bdellovibrionota_C; class UBA2361; order UBA2361; family OMII01; genus OMII01. Next base: position 37,621 of record JBIJBE010000033.1, on the reverse strand, counting down.
GACGCGCAGGTGATGGTATCCGACGGAAAGAGCGTCGTTGGCGCTGATGAGGAAGCTGCCGCCCCGTACAAGGAGCGTTCGTACGAGTACGCGCCAGCGAGCAAGGTATCTGGATTAATGCGTGAAATGGTTCTCGTGGCCGAGTTCGGTAAGGGCGGAATTGCGGGGTACACGATTAGTGAGCGCCACAAAGGACAAACCGTTGTGAGCGATGGAGCGATCCTCGCCAAGATCGACAAGATCTTCGTAGGGCCGAATCTGTGGGGGTACGTACTCGATACGACCAACCTCCTCGATCAGTCTCAGAAGTTGAACGCGGCGACCTTCCGGATCGATGGAACTCGAGCAATCTCAGCGTCGAGCTGGGAGTTAGCGGCCCGTCCGCTGAACGTTGAGGAACAGATCTCCGCGAAGCACAACGCTAAGATCTATATCGTAACACGCGCGCGCTAAGAGGAAGGGAAAAAGATATGAAACAGTTCCTTCGAGACCTACCACTTAGATTGAAGAGCGACCGAAAGACGCAGCTCATCGCTGGTGTCGTCGTCCTGAGCGTCATGTACCTCGCGCTCGCGCCACAGACGCCCCGCCGTGGGATGAAGCCGAAGCCGAAGGCTGAACCCGTCGCGTCGCACAACGATCCGAACGAGCGTTGGACCGACCTTATCGAGCGCTTCAACGGACAGCTCAATCAGTTAACCACCCAGAGCGCCTCCCTTCGAGAGGACCTTGATAGTCAGAAGAAGGCGATGCAGGAGTACGAGGCAACCACGGCTGAGATCTTCAAAAAGATCCTTGAGCGCCTCGCTGAGGTGCAGAACAACGCGGGAGCGCAACCGGCACCAGCGGGAAACCCTCAAAGCATCGGTGAGCTGACGGCTCCAGACCTCGTCGGTGCGCAACCGGATGAACTTGAGGGACTTGGAGCTCCAGATGTCGCTGCCGCTCCGCCAGCCCTGCCGGTCAAACCAAAACTCGCGGCTCTCATGCCGGGAGATTCCGTTCGGATTAAGCTCCTCGCGGGTGTAAACGCACCTACGGATGGAACGCCCTACCCCGTGGTACTCAAGCTCGTGGGCGATGTTATGGGACCAGATGGAAACAGCGTGCCCCTCGGAGAAGCCCGTATCATCGCGGCCGCCCAAGGGTCTCTCACTGACGCTCGCGTACTTTTCCGCCTCACCCGACTCTCTTTACGGCTCCCGAACGGCAAGCGAAAGGAGTTTCCGATCGATGGCTGGATTGTGGGCGAGGACGGTATCCGAGGAATGGAAGGTGTGCTGATAGATCCGATCGGTAAAGCGATCGTTGGCGCGGGTATGGCCGGAGGTCTCGCGGGCCTCGGTCAAGGTATCGCCGCCGCTAACGTCCAAAATCGGGTGTACGCCAACGGCAATACTCAGAGCAGCGTTAACTCAAACGATATCCCGGCTTACGCTGGTGGTGTGGCGCTCTCGTCAGCGGCAACTGAATGGCAGCAAATTATCCGTGACCGTCTCTCGCAACTCGTTCCTGTGGTGCAGGTGCTCTCAGGGCGTGAAGCGACGGCGGTGTTCTCGCAGTCCTTGGCGATTCCAGAGCTCCTTGAGCAATTGGATGACGAGGATCCGGCGGTTGTGTTTACCTCTTTAGATTAACGGTGACCAGGTGAGTGTTATGAAAGCTGTACGACTCGCGATAATTCCGGTACTCGGGGCGCTCCTGACAGGATGCTCAGGTATGACGCACGTTTTGAACCCTTTCTACGAGACTCCCTCCGAGGTGGCGTATTTCGGAGAGAAGAACGACGCCGCCCTTAATGATGGGAGCAGCGGAGGTAAGGGTGATAAGGCTCGCGCCGCGCTAGAGGCGATGGGAACGTATCAACGCTCGATGCCAGCTCAGCCACAGAATCCAGTAATGCAACCCGCGGTGGTTCGCCTTATGTGGGTTCCTGACCACCTCAATGCCCACGGAGATCTCGTTCCGGCGCACTACTACTACCTCAAGGTGAAGAAGGACTCATGGGCTCTTCAGGACGCTTTTGAGCTTGAGGCGCAACTCGGAAGTTCCTCTGGTGGAAACGCTTCGGCCGTTGGATTCGTGAATCCGGAGGATATACGGTGATCAAGGTCTCAAAGATTATCGTTGGGCTCCTCGTTTGCGGAGTGTCCGTTGGATGCTCCACCAGTGATGTGAAGCCGTACGAGCCGACAGCTAAGAAAGGGCGCACGCTCTTCATGCCATCCTATCGGGTGGCGGGACCCGAGCCGGTGTATGCTCGAACCCGCTGGGTGCATCCTCCCGAAGTGCTTCCATCCCGAGAGGGTGGGGATACGGATTCCTCGTATGAGACCCCTCCCCTTCGCCCGGTGTATGAGCTTTCGATATCAAACGGAACCCTTGAGCAGACCTGTAAGGTGCTCGCATCTATGGCTCGGTATTCCTCGTATACGAGCCCTTCGCTAGCAAAAGAGAAGTTTTCTTTGAAAAACCTTGGAACAATCGACGAGCTCGCGCGGATTATAGAAGAGAAGGCGCAGATTAAGGTTGTAGTCGACCACGAAAACAAAGAGGTCCGGTTTCTTGTGCGAACCGCATTAGAGCCGACCTTATTTAGTGAGTAGGTTCCATGAGCATAAACAGGTTAACGCGAAATAGGTTGTTTCAGGATGAAGAGCTTTTTAACAAGCTACTTCCCTTCGCGAGATTCGACGAAGAGAACGAGATATTCATCCACACCGACGCCTCATTGTGGTCCATTTGGGAATTGCAGCCGAAGTGGATTACCACCGTGTCTGACGCGGAGGCTTTTCAGTTAACCGAACGTGTTCAGGAGATGCTCGATTCCTTCGAGCACACCATCTCCGCTCAATTCTGCTGGATTACCACCTTCGACGTCGAGGATCTCCTCCGAAGCAGCCTCTATTCGTATCCGTTGAGTGGCGCGGCTGGCTGGATGACCAAGCGCTGGGTTCGCTCTATCCGCATGGCATCGCAAGCTCGTTCACTTCATCGACGTCCTCGTAGACTCCGCCTGTTCGCCTGCTTCCGCTTCGATCCTCCATGGGAGGGTAAGGGATTAGCGGCTCAGATGGCGCGCGCGATGAAGATGTTCATGTATGGCGCGGTAGGGCTGAGCGCTGACCAGCGTCACGCTGAGTACCTCACCTACGCGAATCGATTCAAGGGTATCATGGATGGAACCGCGGCGAAGCTCGCCGATCTCGGCTTCTATCCGAAAAAGGTCGATGGGCAACGCCTCATCAACCTCCTCTATCCGCTTCTCAACCGAAGAAGCGTTAAGCCAGGCAAGCACCGTCGTGGGCGCACCACTTCGATTCCCGTGCCGGAATACGATGGGGACGATCTTTTGGCGAATCAGATCTCTGAAACACACGTGGAGCATCCGACCGATGGAATCATCAAGAAGGATGGTCGCGTCTATCGCTCCGTTTCGATGGTGAAGCCGCCGAAGAGCTGTATGCCACTCATGATCGCGCCCCTTCAGTCGACGCCGTATGAGAATATTCTCAGCGTGACCTTCTCGAAGGACCCAAAAGAGAAGCAGTTGGAGCGCCTCGACAAGCTCGATTCCTTGCTCGGTATGCGTGAGCGCGCACCAGGTGGACGCTCGAACCAAAAAGTTATCCATCAGATCTCCGCTATTCGAAACGCTCGACAGGAGCTCTACAACTCTCGCGAGCAGATCGTTCGGGTCGGTGTGCATCAGACCTTTATCTGTCAAACCGAGGACGAGGCGATACGAGCGACCTCCGAGGCCGTGGCTACCTTTCCACAGCTCAACGGCGCGCGTGGAATGGTGCACGAGATCTCGGATATGGCGGTCATGATTAACTCCCTTCCTGGCGCCTATGATCCAGCGACCGATGGGGCGGGATGGACCACCGTGATGCAATCATCGCGAGCGACACGACTCTTTCCTCTCTGGGGCAACTGGCGTGGAAGTTCGGGGGCTCAATTCCTCCTCCCGTCGCTCTGGAACCGAGAGCTTGTCGGTTTCGATTTCTACGACTCTAATATCGCGCCGAACGTCCTCATCAGCGGAGTGTCCGGAGCCGGTAAGAGTTACCTGATGTGTTACCTCATCACGATGCTGAATCGTGGTCACTACTCTACCCTATCAGATGGTCGAGTAGTTGAGCGTCAGCCGATCACCTTCATCTTCGATAAGGGCATGACCGGCCAACCGTGCGGATTCGAGAAGGTCGCGAAGCTCTTCGGTGGTAAGGTCTACGAGGCCACCCCATCCCGAGCCCCCGCGATGAACTTCCTCGCTCGCTTGGGCGCGCTTGCCGCTGAACGACAGAGCGACGATTACAAAGACCTCATCGACATGTGCGCCGATGTTATCTGCGACATGTCCGCCGATGGGCAGCACCAGCCGGACCGACTAGAGCGCGGAAGTGTTGTCGAGTCCCTCGTGGAGGCGCACCGCATCTACCGAAGCGGACCGATGCGGCGTGAGTTTATCTTGAGCGATGTGGTCTCCGTCCTGCGTGCGCCACGTCGTGTGGATGAGACTGAGGATTCCGCTCGTCGCCGTCAGCGTATCAGCCTTCTTATCGCTGATTACTACGGTGAGGGAACCTACGCTCGATTCTTCGATCGCCCTGGATCTCTCAAGTTGAAGGAGCGGTTTATCGTATTCGACCTGAAGGCGCTCTCGCGTAACCCGGACCTCCAACGCGTATTCCTTAAGATCGCGATGGTATGGGCGGACACCGTTATGAACGATCCCTCTGAGCTTGATACTCGGAAGGTTCTCGTCTTCGACGAGGCCCACGAGCTTATCGGCAAGACGGCCTCAAATACGATCGAGACCGCGTTCCGGCTCTACCGTAAGCGAAAAGGTATCGTTATCGCCGCGTCGCAGTCCGGAGAGGATTTCTACGTTGGTTCCGGCGGTCAGGCGATCGTTCAGAACAGCGCGCACAAGATCTTCCTCCGCCAGGATCCAAACAAGTTCCATCTTACCGCGGAAGCGTTCAACCTCACCCCGCAGCAGTCGGATGTTATCATGCGATTGCGAACGGTGAAGGGTGTGGAGTCGCAGTTCTATCTCCTCTCCGATATCGGCGAGGGAGCGCTCGTGTTGCCGGTTGAGCCGGCCTTCTACTGGGTCAGCACGAACAACGGTGACGATAATCAACTCTTCCAAGACGTGCTTACTCGCCACGGCGGTGAGTTCAGCCGGGCGCTTGAGGAGGTTGTGAACGTAGCGCCATACGGAGCGAAGGATCTTCAGCAACGTCTCATGGGTAACTTCCAAACCGATGAGATGGAGGGTGGCAGTGTAACCGGCGCGGTGAGCGCTATGATGGATGTTGGATTCAAAGATTCAGGAATGTAGGAGGAATGAGATATGAAAACGATTACGGCAACAGCTCTTCGAATGAGCGCCGCTCTTCTCGTCGCAGCAGGGGTTACCGCGTGCTCGAAGCCGCCGCCCCCGCCGCCATCTGTTATCGAGTACCAAGTGCGCAACGTTCCCGGCGTGGTAGAATCCGCGTGGGAGGAACCGATGGTTGATATGGTGGAGGTTCCCCCCGGTCTTGACCCCGAGGGTATCTACTATCGACCAGCACACTCAGAGGTGGTTGAGATCCGCCAAGGACGATGGCAGTATTACCGTAAACCGTCTCGATAACAGGTCCCTTCATGAGCCTCATTAGCGGCGCTAACTTCGTAGCCCCACTCCGCAGCAAGGTGCAGATCGTAGGTATCTTCGCGCTCGCTGTCTTGGTGGCCGTACTACGTTTAGCAGGCTCAGCCCATACGACAGGGGATGGTGGCAAGGGCTCCGAGGCCCGCGGCTACGGACAGGCCTCTCCGAAGACCACGATCGCCGCCGACGATGTCGACTCCTACCTCGCCTCTCGTCGTCGGCCCAAGAGCCGTGTAGACGCACCGGCCGCCGGGGATGTCACCGTGGAGCGCCTCCTTCAGGGCGAGGATTCAGAGCCGGCCAATCAAGAGGTTCCGCGCGACGGTGGTGGAGATGGACCTCAGCCCGAAAAGCTCAATGATATCAAGCGGTCGCTCGGGCTTGAATAGGGTCGTGTCCCGTACGAAAAACCCCTAACGTCATTCGAAGAAAATCTGAAGCGAACAGGTCACATCACCGGATAGGTGAGCATAACGGAAGTAGGCCATTCAGGGGCCTCTCGGTTAAGTGGTTTTCCTCTATGCTTCGAACGAACGGATCCAAAAATCAAAAGGTTTTCGTGACGAGCTGCGTAGCTCTTGTCGCGACAGCTCTCCTTCACGCCGGAGTTTCACACGCTCAATCGAATGAGGGCTCCGAGGACGCGGCCCTCGTGGCAGCCGAACGAGCGCTGCTTGAGGGGCTCTCATCGAAGGGTCCGAGCGCTTTTGATGAACCCGAACTCCCGAACGCCGCTGCCGCGCAACCACAAGCGGAATTGAAGCCTGCCACCTACCAACCACCGGTTATTAAGCAAGAGCAGATGAGAGAGGACGCTCCTGTGCAGATCGATAAGGCGTCGGGCCCTATCGCGCCAGGTGGCGCCGCCAAGAAGGTGGCGGAAGCCTCCCTCTCCGCTCAACAAGAGACTGTGTCGCTGCCGGTCGCGCCAGCTCCAGCAGTTCCAAATCAGAACCCAGCGTTAAAGCGAGAGCTTGAGGCGAGCCACAGGCGCATCGTTGAGCTCGAGCGTAAGCTTGAGGAGGTTCGGGGACAGCTCACCATGGCGGAAACCGAACTCTCTCGACTTGCGACAATCTCAGAGGCTCGTAACCGAGCAAGTCTTGGCAGAGCATCCCTTCCAGCGGCACCGGCTCCCTCAAACGCCGCCGCTCCGGTTGTCGCGAAGGCCCGTCTTGAGGTTCCTGCCATCGAACCAACGCCATCCGGCTCGGCGGACCTGACCATAGCTACCGTTGACGTTGAAAAAGCGGAACTTCGACTTGGACCAGGAAAGAATCACTCCGCTCTCATGACGGTGGCCAAGGGTTCACGACTTGCGGTAGAAGCCCGACAAGGTGAGTGGCTCCGAGTGTTCGCGCCGAACGGGCAACGAGCGTGGGTACAGTCCAAGTTAGTAACCTTCGGGTCAAAGGGGAGCGCTAAGTCAGTATCCACTACGGTACGCGTGCGCGGCTACTCCAGCTCCCTCGAGGATGAAGCCTTCAAACGAGTGCAATCCTTAACCGCGGGGCGCTAGTCATGCGTGCGCGTCGGTCCCCAACGTTTGCTAAACCTCTTGGAGTCGCCGCGCTCATCAGCATTACACTCTCCTCGATCTGCGCCCACGCCGCGCCGACGACATCAGGACCACTCGTACTGGCAACCTCAAGGATGGCGTTCGTGTATCCAGTGATGGGGCCGCGCATGTCGAGCGACTTCGGTATTCGTAAACATCCCGTCAAAAAGGTTCGACGACACCACGATGGTATCGACCTCGCCGCTCCCATTGGCGCGCCGATTCGAGCGATAGCCGACGGGCAAGTGATGTACGCGGATCCGCACGGCGGATACGGAAAGTACATCGTAGTTCAGCACCACAACGGTTTCACAAGTCATTACGGGCACTGCGATACGATGGATGTCGGACCGGGCGCTAAGGTCGCCGCTGGTCAGATTATCGGCACCGTTGGAAGCTCAGGGGTCTCTACGGGCCCGCACCTCCATTTCGAGATTCGCCAAGACGGTAAGGCCCAGGACCCTGAAAGGTATCTTCCGGGACTTGCGGATGAGGCGGCTGGGTAGCCACGGCCTTGTCGCTGATACACCTGACTTCTAAGACGGTGACGTTGGACTTTGACGTTTGAACGTAACCCGATACACGTCGACGGTTTACGTCTTACGGAATACGTGAACGGGGACGTAAGCGAGAACCTCCGCTTCTCGCGACATAGAAGCGCTCGTCATATCAGGCACTTACAGCCACTCTTGCCGGCCCAACTCCTCCGCTACATGCCACAGACCCTTTTTCCTCAAATCTGTTCCCTCTTATGCAACTAAGAATGAAGACTCTGCTATAACACTTATGAAACTGGGACATGAGATTCATGTCAAACAAACGAAGCATGAAGTAAGAACGTTTAACGTATTTTAGGTGTGGTATGATTACGAAGATTAAGAACGCGTATGTAACGCTTGGACAGAAGATCTCCGCGGCTACGATCGCTCCAACTGAGAAGCAGGCTCGCCTCGCTCTCTTCGTTGCGGGTGTAGCGGTGCTTGGGCTCGGGCTCTCGCACGATGTAAGCGCGCAGATCAGCTCCGGCGCGGCGATTCAGTACAACGATGACCGTATTACCAACGCGGTTAACGCTATTATGACGTACCTTGAGGGTTCGTTCGGAGCGTTGATCATGGCGGCTTCCGGAATCGGAGCTATCATGTCGGCGGCTTTCGGTCAGTACAAAGCTGCGCTTAGCTTGATGGTCGTAGCGGTAGGATCATTCATCCTTCGCTCGCTCATGGGTACCTTCTTCAACGATATCGGAATTCAGTCGTAAGACCGAATTCGACTCTCGCGAAAGCGTGAGGAAGAAGGAGGAGGCTCCGGGGAAACCCGGGGCCTCTTTTGTTTTGGGGGTCCCACGCCCCCACCATGTGAACCCTATCGGTATGGATGCGTATGCACGGACTGCCTCCGTCATTTCGGGTACGCGAAGATTGAGCTAAGGTGTTTTTGGGGCTTTTTTGGAGGTGCGTAAAATTTGCCCCCCGGAGTACCGTAATGCGGGGCTGCATAGTATAATTCGGCGATGAGCGTTACTCCATGCCCTACAGCCCACCGAACGGCGGATCTATCATCCGCCAAGCCACCTCGGGTGCCTGATGCTTCCGTAAAGCTTGAGGTCGCCCTCGAGGAGATCCTTGCGGCTAAGGTATCGGGGGATGACTCAGGGCTCGGTGCCAGTGGAGCTGTTGAACTAGTGGGAAGGTTTACTCGCGCCTACCTTCGCCGAAGAGATCCAACCAAGGACGCTTCGGATATCGATGATATCTCGCAAGAGGTGTTACTCAAAGTCTGGAGGTATATCGAGTCATACGACCTGAATCATCCGGCTGGAAACTGGATCGGTACAATCGCCTCTCGAACAGCCGTTGACTCCTGGCGCCGAGCTGGTCACGGTCGGACAGTTTGTATGAGCACCCGACCCGAGAGTTACGGCGTTCCCGATATGAGCCACATTTCCGATACGGGAGAGGGCAATCCGGCGGTTATATTTTTCGAGCAAGAAGATCGCCGGGAGATAGGTGAGAGGATTCGTTCAATCATAGCCGAGCTCCCCGACAATCTTCGGGAGGCTATCACCCTTCGAATGGAGGAGGTGCCGTACGCGGATATTGCGAAGACCCTGCAGATCCCGCTTGGGACGGTAAAGAGCCGAGTGCACTTGGGGCTGAGGAAGCTCGAAGAGGGACTCGCCGGTTACGTTTCTGAGTAGAGTCACTACCTAACCCAGAAACCAACCTCCTGAGATGGAACCACCTCGCCCGTCGCGGCGAAACGAACGGTCGCCTTCACCGTATGGCGCCCTTCAGTGAGTGGCCACAGTGCCTTCGTGGAGCCTCCCTGAGTCCTTGCAACCTCACTTCCATCTACGAACCACCGGACCTCAGATACCTCTCCGTGGGCCGCTATCTCAAAAGGTAATGCCTCAAGATGGTCTGGAATGCGAGGATCTCTCGCGATGTGGAGACCAGGGGTCGGCATAGTTATCCTCACCGAAGGGGGGCTGTGGTACGCGTCGCTGTCGCTGGGCCGCTGTGGTCCGTGGCGACCGTTACATCTCGCGGTTGGCTCCGTGCCGGTGACGAAGAGCTCTTCAACATGTGGGCACGATGCGCCAGCAAGCTTGCCTGAATGTGTACAAACCCCGCGCGGAAGAAGCGATGGATCGAGGTAGAGCGATTGCGATTCCCCGAGCCGCTGAAGCTCCGCGAAGACGCTTCGAAGGACCAACGCAGGGCCCTTGGCCCCCGTGATATCGTGCATAGAGAGGCGATTGAGGTTCCCCATCCACACCCCAACGGTATACTCCTCGGTATAGCCGATGACCCAGGCGTCTCGATAATCGGTCGAGGTCCCGGTCTTCACGGCCGTTTGCACCGGCAGTCGAAGCAATCCGTCGCTTCCGAACTCACGCCGTCGGGCCTGCGGGTCGGAGAGGATATCTCCTATCAAGCTACTCACTTCAGGGCTTAGTGCCTGTCGTGGCGAGGTGTTCATGGGGGAATCGTCGTTAAGGGTAACCTTGAGCGGTCTCCACACGCCACGGCGCGCGAGTGCAGCGTACCCCTGCACCAACTCGAACAGCGTAACCTCTCCATTGCCCAGGGCGAGCCCCTCGCCATAAAACTCAGCGCCCTTGTCGAGGGATACAAACCCAACGCTTCGCAGGAACTGAAGGAACTCATACTTCCCGACAAATTGAACGGCCTTTATCGCGGGGATATTGAGCGAGTTTCCGAGCGCCTCCCGTAGCGAGATATCTCCGTAGTGCATCCGACTGTAATTACGATAGGTGTGGAGTCCTGCCCCCACAGGCTCCGCCAACGGTGCGTCCTTGATGATAGTGGCCGATGACCACCCCTTCGCGAGTGCGGCGGCATAGAGGAAGGGTTTGAGCGTGGATCCTGGTTGCCGAGGTGTCACAACCGCGTCGATCTGACTCCCCTCTCCCTCTCCCTCACCATCACCATTCACCCACGAGATGACCTCAGCTGTTCGGTTAGAAACTATGAGCACGGCTCCATCGGTTACCTGCTTCGGGCCGAGCGCCTTTACCCTGGTATCGAGGATCTCCTGAACTCGCCTCTGGAGGTTACCATCTAGGGTTGTTCGAATCGTCGCGGTATCGCTCCCCGAGGCCCGCGCCTGGACGTACCGAATGAAGTGATCGGCGCGCACCGCAAGGTCCGCCCGCGTTAGGTCAAGCTTCTCAATTGAGAGCGCCGCTCGGGCGTCCTCATCAAGCAATCCCTCACGTTGGAGATCGCTCGCGAGGATCGACACCCCACGATCAATCCCGTGGGGATTCTTGTGCAGGTCAAGCCGATCGGGCGCTCGTACCATGACCGCGAGGGCTAATCGCTCCCGATCGCTCAAGGTCTCAATATCTCGGTCCCAGAAATACCGCGCCGCTTGGACGACACCTCGACGTCGAGCGCCGAAGGGGACCTGATTAAGATAAAACTCCAAGATCTCCCCCTTCGAAAATCTCCGCTCTAACGCCCGGGCCTCAAATCCCTCAACAAAACGTGACCACACGGTGCGGGGCCGGGGATGGAACATCCTCACCACCTGCTCGGTGATCGTGCTCGCTCCCCGTACAACTCGAAGCGCGCGAAGGTTCTGCCACATCGCGTGACACCGCGCGATCCAATCAACCCCACTATGGTGATAGAATCGCTGGTCTTCAGCTTCGACAATGGCGTGCTGTAGCCCTTGCGGGATGGCGTGAAGGGGGCGCTGGTCGCTGTAGTTCCAACTGTGCGAGTAGGTGTAGGAGAGTGGCGTACCTCTTCGATCCACTACCTGTTGTCGTTTCCCCGCAGGCGCTCCCGGCGGTTGCAGCAGTTCAGGAAGGGGCTCAAGAGCGAACGAGACGGAAAGGGCGAGGATGCACGCCCCCGCACCGACCGAACCGATTAGCGCCAGAAGCCACCTCATCGCTATTTCAACTGTGTCGAAGAGACCGTAAGCGTTGTGGGAGCCGAATCCCCGAAGACATCTGGGTCGTACATCTCCTCCGCGTGAGTAGGTAGGGCAATGAACCCACCCACCGCGATCGCTTGACTCACATACGAGAGGTGGTAGTGACCGGCGGGGAGATACTCCGAGTAAAATCGAGCCGCGCTGTGTCGGAGCTCCTTGTGGTAGAAGCTCCACTGATTCACACCGAAGTCGATCCACTCTCGACCATCAAACCAGGCGGCGTTCTGCGGCCCCTCGAACGCCCTGACGGTTCCATCTACCACGGAGGACGTTGCGAGATCCCTATTAACGGGCTCAAGACCTCCGGGGATCGGATCGCTCACAACAACAAACGAACGAGGCGTAGCGAGTGAGAGGTAGAGATCTACCTTCACGAGCTCGCCCTGCGTGAGCGCAAGGGGCTCGTTCAGGAGTATCCACTGCCCGTTTCGCTTCACGCTGTACTGGCGAACTAGCTCCATACCCCCGTTTGTAGCGGTGGTCTTAAGGTCCTTCGGCGAATACGACAGTCGAGAGGTGTAGTAGAAGCGGCCCTTTCCATCCGGCGTAATCGTGAGCGCGTCGGTACGGCCGGCGTCGGTCGCCTTGAGCGGTCGTGAAACCTCGATAGGTTCACTTGACGGTGCCTTCATGGCGACCTTTCCAAGCTCCTCACCGTTTAGACGAACCGAGAGGTCCAGGTTCGGTCGGTCGTGCTCAAATTGAGCGGCGTACTGAGCGAGCGCGTGAACGCAGAAGGTGTTCTCCTGCGTGTTCTCCCACCGATCCTTTCGTTTTCGCTCTAGCGTGATCGAGCGTACGAGCGGTTGAATGAGCGGCGTAACGCGTTCCTTCGTTTCTTGAGAACCGTTAGCAGCTTCCCGCATCAGCCCGTCGAGGATAGCGCAGTGCGTTCTCATGTTTGAGTCCAGAATGCGGCTCGACAACGCCTCTACCGGCTCCGTAAAGCGCAACGTGCCGGCGGATTGGGTACCGAAGGAGCGAATCTGACGCTCTGCCTCACTCGCGAACGCCTCACCTTTTGCTACCCCAGTGGCGGCCGAGAGGTACATCGCCTTGCCAAAGAGGTTCATCTCTCGCACGGCGCCTCGGTATCGATTGAGATCCTCCACCGTTGCCTTCTTCCTAGCCGCAAGCGCCGCTAAGGCGACCGCGCGCACGCTCGAACGCATCCCCGGTGAGAAGAAGGTTGGAAAGCTCTCCTTTTTGAGAAGCTCCGAGAGGTAGCTGAGGAGCTTCTTTTCCTCGTTCTCAGGTACCGAGTAGCCAAGATCCCGCAGCCATGCGAGCGCGAGCGCCGTGTAGGCGCTGAGGTACGGGCTCACCGCGCCCTCATCGGAGCCATAAAAGCCCATGCCTCCACTCGGGGCTTGGAATGATGAGATCTCCCCCAACACATCCTTCACGATGGAGTCGGCGTTAGGCCACGTCAGGCTTGCGGGGAGGTGCTTTCGGAGGGCGAGGTAGTGTGCGGCCATGACCGCTTTGGATATCTTCTGCTCCCAACACCCATAGGGGTACTCCCTCATGTATGAGACCGCACCCTCAAGCCCTCCAAGGATCGATGAGGTGAGTACGACTTCAAGCTCACCGGCGCTCGGGTTCAGATCCGGTGGGAACGAGATCTCCTCTCGCACTGGGCTCCCATCAGCGGATCCGAAGGTGGCGGCGGTTTGAAGCGCGACACGTGGCAGAACCGATACGGTACCAAGCACCGAATCGCCATCAGCACTATCGCGCGCCGTAACCACGAACCGAGCTTCTCCGACGATCTGCGCTGTTGCCTGCATCTGAACGGGATATCTCTTGAATGGCTCCGCCTGAATCGTGAGGGTTTGCGGGGCCCCAAGAGCAGCATTCCCTTCGACCCTGGCTTCAACAGTAAGGTCCCGAACTCGGTCACTTCGATTCATTACGGTAAAGGTCGCCGTAAAGGTGTCCCCTTCCCGAACCTGATTCGGCAACGCTGCTCTGACCTCGGTATCTTTGTTGACCTTGAAGCCAGCGGAACCGAGCCCCATCTGGTCCTCCTTCGTCATCGCCATCACGATAACCTTCCAGCCCGTAAGGTTATCGGGAGCTTCAAAGGAAAAGGTGGCGTTGCCCGCCGCGTCCGGCGTGACCGATGGATTCCAGTAGCTCACATAGCGCTTGATCGTACGCATATCGAGCGTTGAGCCACCGTCGCCGCCGGCGTTCGCCCCCTTCTTCTCGAAGTTCTGTCTTCCGACAAGCATCCGAATGAGGTTAAGGTTTCGAACATCGAGTTCATCGAGTGTATAGAATCCGCGGTATGGGTCGAAGTACGAATCTTTCCCTTGAATAAGATCGAACACCCCTTCATCGAGGACGGTCACCGCGTACTCTAACTGCTGCGGCGTGTCACCGGTGGCGCGACCCGCGACATCCACCGTGACCGTTTCGCCTGGCTTGTAAATACCTTGGCGCGGTTTCACTGAAACAGTTACCTGTTTCGCCGGATCAACGACGGCGACCTTAGCGTAACCCATTCGGAACGCCGGCTTACCGAGATCGACCTTGTTCTCAATCGGCTTCTCTACCCGGGGCGATACGATCGTCGCCGAGAGAAAGACGCCGGGGATATGATCCTTGGCGATCGGAAGTTCAACGACCTCCACGTTCTCAGTCAGGGTCTTGGTCCACGAGCTCTGAATGCCGTAACGCTCCGTGGTAAAAAGCGCCTGCGCTCCCGGATAGGGGTTCTGAATGAGGAACTTCGCGACCTCACCTACCCTATAGCTTCTTTTTTCAGGTACGATCTGCAGCTCGGTGTTTTGCCCCGAATTCCATACTACATCGCCCCGACCACTCGCCCAGCGGGTGAGCTCGCTTCGATGTTCCCTTCCCTTGCTATCGGTCACCGACGCGGAAAGTCGATACTCACCTGGCCGACTCGGGGTGAAGGCGCACGATACTGGCGCGGCCGCCGAGGTGAGAACGCACGAGGCGACCTCGGTCCATGTGTTCTCGTATTTAGTCACGTAGACGTTTCCAGCGCTCTTCACCCGCACGGCTTTGGTGTCTTCGTACTCAACCTTCATCGAGAATGGGGCGCTTGGAAGTGGTTGACCAACCTCGTTCACCACGAGCCCCTGGAAGGTCGTTTCCTTACCAGCGCTGAGGAGCCACCCGCTGTGCGCGATCCCAACGAACCTATCCCGTCCGATAAACGTCGCCGTCGCTACATTTACTACGTGCTTACCACGATCGTCTCGCACCGCGCTCTCAACCACCAACGTCCCGTACGGTATCTCAACCTTCGGTAGCGTGAAGTTTGTGACGAGATCTCCGCGGGAATCGAGTGGTCGCTCCTCTTGGAACACCTGTGCGTCCTCACCGACGTCGGAATCGAATTGAAACCCGTCGTACCGAGGGTCCTGCGCCGCAAGCGGCGCTCCACGAACAACCGCGGTCACCCGGGTCGCGGCGTCAGTATACGGACCACCAGCGTGAAGGCGGGCTTCGGTTGTAACGGTAACGGGATACTCGGCGCGGAAAGCGGTGCCCTTTAGATCAGATTCGACCTTGAAGGACGCGGGTGTGAAATCGCTGACAAGAACCCTCAATGGCGAGAGTGTGTCAGGAAGAAACGGCGCGGTAAGGTTAAACGTATACCACCCAACGGCCGCGTCCCGCTTCGTGATGAACTCACCGGCGTAACCGCCGAACTCCGAGAGGGTGATATTCGCCGCTTCAAAGACGCTCTTTCCGGTTGGATCGAGTACCTCAAGTTTGTATCCCGATCTCGGAGCGGATACGAAGGTCGTATCGTTCTGATCTCGTACCCATAACGCGAACTGTACGGCGTCACCCGCTTTGTACACCCCTTGCGCCGTTGTTCCCCATGAGTGCACATGTCCGTACACCTTCCGTGTACTTGGATACACCTCACCGGCGTACACTTGAAAATCCCAGGACACGGGGAGATAGGCGAGTTCCCCATCCTTCTCTACGGTCACGATGACGCGAGGTTTTTTGTATTCCCACTCGTTCATACGACTCAGTGATGGATCGAAGGTGCGAGCGCCCGGAAGCTGAGCGAGCCCCCGACTGTCGGTTTGAGCGGAGGCCAAGGCCTCACGATTCTTACTGAGGTTTGTCATGGTATCGACAACGATCGCTACCTTCGCGTCCGTAATCGGCGCGCCCGTCGCGAACGAGGTCACCCACACAAGCGAGCTGAAGTGTCCAAGCTTCGCGTGCACCTCGTACGGGGTAACCTGCGAGAAGAACCACTGCCCCCCCTCACGCGTACGCGGTGTCGTGGAGAGATCTCCTTGCACGATTCCCGAACGGCCCTGAAGGAGCTCTCGCGTATCGATAGGAAACGGGTACGCGATATCTTGCGCGTTGTACGGTGTGAGTACCTTGCTAAGGCCGCTCCTATTGCTCGACGTGGTTACGGCCTGATAGTTCAACGTGACGTGGGAAAGGTTATTCACGATGAGTGGCAACTTTGAATCTGTCTCTTTCTCGAGCACAGAGATCTGGTTTTCAAGGTGATATCGAGGCGCGCGGTGAGAGGTCGAGAAGTTGGCGAAAACGCTCTGGGAGAGCTCGCGACCAAACTCATCACGAATCGCGCTCCCATCCGCGGAGAGGGTGTAGGTAGCGTTGGCGCGGAGTCCGTAGGGAAGGCTCACCGAGTAGCGGCTGTCCTTGCGGTGAGCGTAGGTCAGTTGCGATTCTGAATACACCTCGTCCCACGGATCGAAATCGGTTCTTCCTCCTCGCAAATCCGGCTGTGACTTCAACGCTCGGGCGACCTGATCCTTTAAGACTGGCGCGGAGAAGAGAAGTCGAACTCCATTCAACGGATCGCACGCTCCTTGCGGCTTCCCTTTGCCAATTACCTCGACCACCTTGCCATCGTTCGTCGTACACGATACGCCAAGGAACGCGAACTGGGGAAAGGTACTAAACGACACAACCACCCGATTCTCGGTACCTGTCTCGTTCCCCTCTTCTGACAACATACCAGGCGTAACCTTCAGTGAGACGGCCGTGTCGAGTGGTAACGGTTTAACCGGAGAAAGAAGCCACCGATGGGGTTCGACAATCCCGATTCGTTGGTCCTCAATCTCGTCAGGGCTAAGCGGCATCTGCGTGACGTTAAGCTCGTAGGCAGATCCCCGTTCGTCGACCAGGAGGAGATGGTTTTTCACACTCTCCTCACTGACCCGCTGATTGAGGGCAATACCGATAACCGGCTCGCCTGGGCCGTTCCACCCCTTGAACCACGACTCGGTAATCTGGGGTCGGTTAGTGGTGAAGACCCGGGTAACATCTTCCGAAAGCGCCTGACCCCTCGTCGTGTCGAAGGTCTTTGGCACAACGAGGGTGTAACGGGTCGCCACCTTCGGCAGATCCTTCTCGTTTAAGGTGCACGCGAGCGCGGAGGTGTTAATCCACCGCCACTGACACCCAAGCGGAGGTGTTATTGAGATCCCGATCTCGTTTGCCGCTCGCTCCATCCGCCCAAGCGGAACAACCTGCTGGTCGAAGGTGAACACTATCTGGTTCGGTGGCGGAACGTCATCGCCGGCAGGCGCAACGCTGACGAGTGACAGCTTTGCAGAGCTCCGGTGCGCGGGCGCCGCGGGAACATCTGCAAATGAGGAGGCGGGAGTAAAGGCGGTGACGGTAATGACGAGCGTGAGGAGGTGAAAGAGCGCGCTGAGCGATACTCCACGAAGCTCTCCGACAAAAGAGCGATCGCTTGACGAAAAAGTATCCATAACTCCCCCTGGCCGGTCATGCGTGAACGAAAAGCCTGCGCCCCGCAGGCAACTCCTTCTACCACGCGGACATCAGGATCCCAATTCCTTTCTCCTGGCTTACGGGGTCGTCACTGGCGATGGTTGCGCGTACGGCACTGGTGTTCCGAGGCCAGCCGGTGGCGCGCTGCTTGAGAACTCAAGTTTCTCCATGATTCGGTGCGCGAGCGCCTTGTCCCCCTCCTCAGAGAGGCGTTGCTGAAGGATCTTTTTCTGAGCTGGCTCTCGGGTTGAAAGTCGCGCGTACGCGAGTGATCGAGCGAGAGGCTCAGGGTGATGGGCCAATATCTGCAACATCTCGGTCGTCGCCTTCCACTCGCTGTTCTTGCGCAGGTAGCGCGCCGCTTCAAGGTTAAAGAGGTCGGTACTGTCCTTGTCGCTCCGCGCGAGCAGAACAAGCAACACCATCTCGGGCGATGGCTTTAGTTGGAAGAGGATCTCCACGTACGGCGCCCGCTTCGTCACGTCGAGATTCAGCGCCGAGAGAAGAGCTATCGTTTGCTCTCGAGAAAGCCGGTTCTGCTCTCCACCAAGAACGAGGAGGAGTTGATCGCTTTCGCCCTTCAGGAATCTCCCTTTAAGGACCTGGGCGCTCTTGCCGCGAACATCGGCGAGCGGGAACGTCAGGAGATCGGCATAGTGCTGAACACCGAGTTGCTGCTCAGGTAGCTCACCAAGAATGATCCGCAACTTGTCGGCGCTCTTTACCTTCCCCCAGATTCCGAGACCATCGATATCAAACCAACTCAGGGTCTGTCCCATTTCACCACCCCGATCTCGCAGCGTTGCGAGGAGCTGCGCGGCCGACGCGTCGTTCGCGGAGAGGAGCGGCAGAGCAATTGCGATACGCGCGAGCGCGACCGGGAGAGGACTCTCGGTTCCGATATACGCTTCCAGGGTGTCGGCCGGAGGGTTGCCCGATACGATCCCCGCAAGCGCTATCACCTCAGGGTCACCAAGGCTCTTGCTCCCGCCATCTCGGAGCTGCGCGAATAAGGTTCCAACTGGAGCAGGAAGAGAAGCGAGCTGATCGATCGATATCTCAGAGAGCTGCTTACTCGGATTTTTCGCTTGAGATTGCCCAGCAACTGCGAGGATAACGCCGGGATGAAGGGTGTTAAGGGCAGGCAGTGACTTGAGCCCCTCAGGATAGATCGGCATAACGCTGAGCGCGAGCGCGGCTCGCCGATCTGTGGAAGAAAGGTCGTCCACCCATAGGTCGCTCAACGCGACTCGCAAAAGGTTAGAACCTACACCAGATCGATTCTGTCCGGACATGGTGTCATCGATGATCGCGTTCTCCGCGGCGGGATCATGCTCCTCAATAGCGGCCTGCGCGACGACTCGCATCCTTCCTTTATCGTTGCTGGCCCATGCGAGTTGCAATTCGGGATTGGAGGGAGGGGCTAGGAAGCTTACGTTGCGCGCCATGTCGTAGTAGAGCGAAGGGAGCGCGTATCTGGTCAAACTGACCCCCACTCCAAGCACAGCGAGGGCCCCGGCTGCCAACATCCACCAAGGACGACTCGTGAACTCTGAAGAGGTGGCTGTACCAGCCTCGCGAACCTTTGAGGACTGTCCGGTAGGCGACGCGGCGATTCCCGGTTTCTTGACAAACTTTCCGGCACGAACTGACGCGCGAGTTTGAGGGGGAAGAGCCCTAATGAACTCTCGCTCTACCTCCTCAATCGTTGGGCGTTGCCGAGGCGACGGTAGAAGGAGGCGATCAATAATTTCGCGTTGCTGGTGGGTCGCGTGCTCGCCGAGTACCTTTAAGAGAACGCTTCCGAGGCCATAGAGATCCGCCTCGGGACGAGGCTCTTCCCCCGCGTTTGTTTCCGGCGCTAGGTGTTCATCCTTTGAGTAGTGGAGTGCGCCGAGGCGTGGATCCAAGAGAACGACCGCGCCATCGAGTTCAACGATGTTGGATGGCGAGATGTGACCGTGAACGAGCGAGCGCTTGCGGAGCATCTTAACCACATCGATCAAGCTGGAGACGAGGTCCTGGCGCCGTTGACCGCTGAGTGCTCCCCCCTTCTCCAGCTCCTCCTCAAGGGTTTGAGGGTACACAGGACGAACCAGAAGGAGTCGCTCAGCCTCATGACGCGCCTCGACCTTCATGTCCCACCCCGGAATAACCGCGAACCCCTGCATCTCGGAGACAAGCGCGGTGAGCGCGTTCTGATTGAGGGGGCGCGAGAAACGGTAGAGCGAAACTTTTCCGTTGATGAGCATCAACGGGCGAATGTCCCACGGATCTTGGCCGAGCATCACGTTGACGCACACCCCGTTCGTAGGTAGCCACGGTTTGAGGTTTTCAAAGACTAATTTTTCCGCCCCTTCAAGGGAGGCAGGCGACACAAGCCTCATTCAAATCCCCTTACAACCTTCAGCGCGTGTGACATATCTTCGGTGACGCGACCTCGTTACGTTGCTGGCGAAAGGGTATCAATCTCTTGCTTGAGCCGAGAGACGATCTCTTCGTACGAAAATTGCCCTACAAGCTCTCCCCGTCTCTTCAGATTGACGTGGGTCGGCGCGCACCATAACCCAAGATCCGCGTCATCGGTCTCTCCAGGTCCGTTAACCCGGCAACCCATCACCGCGATGGTGAGTTGTCGATCGGCGAACTCCTGCGTCATCTCACGCACCTTTTGGGCGAGCTCAACGAACGCCTCGTTCTCAACTCGCGAGCACGACGGACATGAGATGATATTTAATCCCTGCTGCTCGAATCGTGGCACTGAGCGGAACCGACCGGCATAGACGTCAGCTATAATCGCCTTGGCGACCTGAATCTCTTGGTATTTCTCCGCGTGGGGAAGGGTGAGCGATACACGCACCGTGTCGCCGATGCCCTTGACCAGAAGGTTTTCAAACGCGATGCGGGTCTTCACCTCTCCCATCGGCAACATTCCAGCCTCGGTTACACCGAGGTGGAGCGGTATCTCAGGAAACATCTCCGCGGCGCGAAGATTGATGTCCATTACGTCGTTGGGATCGGAGCTCTTGAGCGAGATGACGTAATTAGTGAATCCGAGGTCCTCAAGGTATCCAACGTGCTCCTTGGCGGAGTTGAGCGCGACCTCAAGGGGATCCTCCTCCTTGCCCGCGAGTGAAGGATCGAGCGAGCCGAAATTGACGCCGATACGAAGCGCGAGATCGTGCTCGCGAGCGACGTTCACGATATACGCGACCTTCTCGTGCACGGGGACGTTCTTCTCGTGGTGGTAGAGGTGTCCTGGGTTGTAACGAATCTTTTGGACGTACGGAGCGACGCTCTTGGCGAGCTTATAGCTCTCTTGTAGATCCACAACGATGCGAGCACTAACCTGCTTGCGGATCTCCGCCAGCGCCTCCACGTCTCGACGACTATCGATGGCGATTCGAATGATGTCAGCGCCGTGCTCTTGAAGCAGCTTAATTTGGCGGACGGTCGCGTCGATATCCTGGGTCTTAGTGGCGCACATCGACTGGGTAGAGATGTGGCTTTCGGAGCCGATAGTAAGATCGCCCACCCGCACCGAGCGGGTCTTGCGGCGGGTTATCTTCATGGCGTTTGAGTTTGTTCCGATCTGCGTCAGCTCAGAGGGCTGTCCCATGGGTACTACCTAATTGCGTTATAAATAGACGGACTTAACGGTCAGTAGGATACCCTGATATGCGTTGCGGGGCTATACCGGGACCGATCGATAAAAAACCCCTTTCTCCACTTAAAAATTGTTGTATCATTAGGAGGTTATGCTCCGAGTGCGGAGCTTTTTCGCTCGTCGGGGCGCTTCCCGATAAAACCGCGGCGCGTAACGTCACCTTGAGAGTCCACTCCCGGCCTCCCTGTGTGGAGCCGGCAGTCGCCGTTGAGTAAGGTAGTAGGTATGGCTGACATCGAGACCCTTGAGGAGATATTCGCGCAAATAACTGAAGAGTACGAGGAGCCGGTTCCGATTGGAGGCCGTTGCGAATCTCGAATCTTCTATCGCGTAGAGGATCTGAGTGATGCCGACCTCGACTCGTGTGCAGAGTACGTTGCTGAGCGGATTCGCAACGTGGTGGCTCCGAACAAGCCTGAGCTCTTCCTCAAGCTTCCCGGTGGCTATTCATTCTTCGCTGAGCGGCTCTGCGCGGTGTACTCAGAGCTCTTCAACAAGGGGGTTGAGATACCGCTCGAACAGTATCTTGAGAGCAAAATGTCTAACGGCCACGGCGAGAAGTACAGGGGGCATCAAGCAATCCTTGTCACTGACGTTATTACGACCGCTCGCTCAAGCCTTGAGGCCCATACCAGAGCAACCCTTAAGGGGATTCCGGTGCTCTGTTGGGCAACCTTGATCGATAGAACGTTCGGACCGGGCCCGGTACCTGTGGTCTCAGCGTTTACGGGCGCTCCTGTGCGGGTGCTTACTCGGATCGGGTAGCCGTAACGGCTGCTGGGACTTGCCCGGTGGCCGTTTGCTCTTATCTAGATAAAGCGTACATCCTCGACAGACCTGTATCGTAGGCCAAGCCGATACTAACGACGCTTAAGGGGGATAACCTTCCCTCCGCCCACCGCGGCGCGAAGTGGCTCGGGCTTATCGGTCGGCTCCTTGATAACTTGGTCGTCGAGTAGCTCAAGGGTTGAGAGAACGGTAGCGCTCTCCTCAGAAAGCTCAGCCGCGGGCCGCACAACCTTGCTGCGTTTGATGAGAAGGTCGAGCTCGTGGTGAGCAGCTTGCCCCGCTTGGAGACGAGCCTTAAGGCTTACCAGATTTGTAGCGAGGGTAGCGGCTCGGATGAAGTCCCCACTCTCAGCGCACGCGATGAGATCGCGCTGAGATTGCACGAGCTCAGCCTCAGTAGTTCTCCAAAGGGTTTGAAACTCGCTTCGGAGCGCGAATACATCGTAGATTATCTTTTTGGTGTTTGCCGCTTCAGCAGCCTCGGTAAGTTTTCGAAGAAGGAGTCCGTTTACCTCACGCCACTCAGCGACCTGAACGGAAGGAAGCTCTCCAAGCGTTCCCTCAACCCGATTATACGAGCTACCACCCGCTGTGCTGTACAGACGGAGAGCTCGACGGCTCTTTTGAATGAGGGCCATGACACGGGATACAAACGACTCGGATTCCATAACCTTGCGCACTAAAAACGGAGGCCGATTGTTTATCAGCGGTCGGAGGGGAAATCAACTTATAAATACAATACGACGTTCCAGTAACCAAATGGTTTTGTAGCATAAAATGTGACACTCCCTGCCCCTTGCCCTTTCGGTCCGTAACCGGTGGAGCTGTTCGTGGAAACCGGAATCAGACCCCGGGTTTCAAGGTCTTTGCTCGGGAGCGCGGCAAAGGGTACAACGTACATCTATGCAATCTATTATATCATACTTTGAGTCAATCAGCCCCGTATGGGGAGCCCTCCTCGCTACGACCTTTACCTGGCTCGTGACCGCTGCGGGAGCCGGACTCGTATTCTTAATCAAGGACCTCAATCGGAAGGTCCTGGACGGAATGTTGGGTTTTACCGGTGGCGTCATGATAGCCGCCAGCTTCTGGTCCCTTCTTTCGCCGGCGATCGAGATGTCGCAGGGGGAGGGTTTCGCCAAAGCCATGCCAGCGGCGGTCGGCTTTGGCCTAGGGGCACTCTTTCTTTACGGCCTTGATCAACTCCTTCCCCACTTGCACATCAACTTTCCAAAGACCAAGGCGGAGGGACTTCATACGACGTGGCATCGACAAACCCTACTGGTGTTGGCAATTACGCTACACAATATTCCCGAGGGACTGGCGGTGGGCGTTCTCTTTGGTGGTGTAGCGGCCGGCATTCCCGAAGCGACCATCGGAGGAGCGGTCATGCTCGCCGTCGGCATCGGTCTTCAAAACTTTCCAGAAGGGATGGCGATATCCTTCCCCCTTCGGCGCACGGGACTATCTCGATTTCGCAGTTTTTGGTACGGCCAACTCTCGGCGATCGTTGAGCCGATAGCGGGTGTGATCGGAGCTCTCCTCGTTATGCAGATTCAACCGGTCCTCCCGTACGCGCTCGCGTTCGCGGCTGGAGCGATGATCTACGTAGTCATCGAGGAGGTGGTTCCCGAGACTCAGCAGGGGCGTTCGACCGATATCGCGACGCTCGGCTTCGTCGGGGGCTTTATCCTGATGATGCTGTTGGACGTTGGTTTGGGCTGATATCGCGACAGCCTCATTAATAGGCGCACGATACGGCCCGCGAGGACGCGGGCCCTACCAAGATGCCAAACGGTAGGGCCCGACTCCTGGCGGGCCGTATCACAACTGGAGGTATCGATGCATCGTCACTGAGCGCGAGATCCGGCCAGTCCCTACGCCTGATTCCCCGACGCATGCAGATCGAGATTTTTCCACCGCCCCTTGATCACCGCATAGAGCTGCTCAAAGGTATCGTTCTCGATCGATTCGCGAATCCGCTTCATCAGTGAGAGGTAATGCGTGAGGTTGTGGATACTCGCAAGTTGGGGGCCAAGCATTTCGCCTACCTTAAAGAGGTGATTGATGTAGGCGCGTGAATAGTTTCGGCACGCGACACACGAACACGTGGGATCGAGAGGTCCGGTGTCCTCGGCGTACCTTGAATTTTTAATGTTGAAAAACGGTGGATCGGCGTCGACGAACACCCGGCCGAATCGACCCGAACGGGTCGGCATCACACAATCGAAGATATCGACCCCTTGTGAGACCGCCTCAACGATATCCTCTGGTGTGCCAACCCCCATGAGGTAGTGAATGCGCTCCTTGTCGAGTTGATCAACGTGGTAGCTCAGGGTCTCGTACATCGCGTCCTTTGGTTCTCCCACGGAGAGTCCACCGATCGCGAGGCCATCAAACGGGAGCCCGCAGATCTGCTCAGCTGCCCGAGTACGGAGATCTTTGTGGCATCCTCCCTGGGTGATCCCGAAGAGACACATCTCAGGATCGGTTCTCGCGGCGAGCGATCGTTTCGCCCACCGATAGGTCATCTCTAGGGACCTTTCATACGCGGCGTAATCGATCGTGCTCGCGGGGCACTCGTCAAGGGCCATCGCGATTGAGACGCCGAGGGTTTGTTGCACATTGATCGAACCTTCAGGGCTTAAGAACTGCTTCGTGCCATCGATGTGAGAGCGGAACTCAATCCCCTCCTCCGTAAGCGTTCGTATGCTCTTCAAGCTGAACACCTGATAGCCTCCCGAATCGCTCAAGATAGGCCCCTTCCATCCGGTAAAAGCGTGAATGCCACCAACAGCCTTCACCCGTTCATGTCCGGGCCTAAGCCAGAGGTGATAGGTGTTAACGAGCATGATCTGCGTCCCGAGCTCCGCCAAGCGCTCCACGTCTACTCCTTTCACCGAACCCCGGGTCCCAACGGGCATGAAGATCGGGGTCTCGAAGGTTCCCGCTCGCGTGCGGAAGCTTCCTCGCCTGGCTTTGCCACTCATCTTCTTAAGTGTGTATCTGCTCATAGGATAAACATTCCGTCGCCGTAGCTTAAAAATCGATAGTCGTTCGCGAGCGCGTGTTGATAGGCCTTCGCCAGGAGCTCCCTGCCAAGAAGGGCCTCGACCAGGAGAAGGTGCGTTGTTCCCGGTTGATGAAAATTAGTGATAACCGAATCAAGTCTTTGGAAGCGATATCCGGGGGTGATAAAGAGCTCCGTTGCCTCGGCATGCCCACCCCGCGCGCTACTCTCAAGCGCGCGAACGACCGTAGTCCCCACCGCGATAACGCGACCCCCGCCGTGCTTAGTCTCTCGCATCTCTTGATTCGCTTGCTCGGTGACGTGGAACCGCTCACTTCCCGGGGGGCGAAGGGTGCCGTTATCGAGCACAGGAAGAAAGCTTGCCGTGCCGACATGGAGAGTTATACGTGTCACATCACACCGCACCTCGGTGGCGAGGCGATTCATGAGGTCCTCATTGAAGTGGAGCGACGCCGTTGGCGCGGCCACGGACCCCGGATTTCTTGCGAAGATAGTTTGGTAATCGACCTCATCACGTTCGTCGCCTTTTCCGCCGCGAATATAGGGCGGGATTGGCATGCATCCGTGCGCGGCTATCGCCATCGAGATATGGGTTGTCTCTGATGTGTGAAATTCGACGGTGACTCGGTCGGTTGAGGAGTCATCGGGTAGTACCTCAGCCCAGAGGGTCTCTCCGAAATTGACCTTGCCCTTCGCGCGAATTTTCTTGAGGGGGCGACCGATGCACACCCACCGCGCGTCCGCGACCTTCTCAAGAAGAAGGAGTTCAACCGCCGCTTGGCCTGACGACTCAAGGGTTCCAAAGAGACGAGCCGGAATGACCCGAGTGTCATTGAAAACCAACCTATCCTTCGCGGAGAGGTATCGCGGAAGGTCGTAGAAGAACCGATCCTGCAACTCTCCCGTGGAGCGATCCACCACGAGCATCTTGGCATGGTCCGCCGGATGGCACGGCCGCTGCGCGATTCGCTCCTTGGAGAGGTCGTAGGTGTAGGCGTCGAGGCATTGAGGGTCTGACACGGGGACCTAGCCTTTCAACTTCGTCAATCCCTCAAGGAGATTAATCGGCATAGGGAAGAGTACCGTCGAGCTGTTCTCCGCCGAGATCTGCTTCAGGGTCTCGAGGTATCGAAGCTGCACTGATATTGGCTCCTTCGACATAATATTGGCCGCCGCGGTGAGCTTCTCAGAAGCTTGGTATTCACCCTCTGCCTGAATGATCTTCGCTCGCCGCTCGCGCTCCGCCTCAGCTTGCCGCGCCATCGCTCGACGCATCTCCTGAGGGAGGTCGATATCCTTGACCTCAACGAGCGACACCTTGATTCCCCATGGGTCGGTATGGTTGTCGATGATCTCTTGAATCTTGTGATTAATAGACTCTCGCTCGGAGAGCATCTCGTCGAGCTCCGCCTGTCCGCACACGCTTCTTAGCGTGGTTTGCGCGATCTGGCTGGTGGCATAGATGCTGTTTTCAACCGCAAGGACGGAACGCGCCGGCTCGACCACTCTAAAATACAGCACCGCGTTCACCTTAATCGAGACGTTATCTCGAGTGATGATGTCCTGTGGAGGAATGTCCATCGTGATGACCCGTTGATCAACTCGCAGAAGCTCATCCATGAAGGGGATGATAAAGCGAAGGCCTGGACCCTTGAGCCCCTGAAACACTCCGAGGCGAAGCACTACTCCCTGCTCATATGCCTTGATCTTGTAGGCGCTAAAAAACAAAAGCGCGCCGAAGGCGACAACGATCAGAATTGGTAGACTCATAGTTTATTCCCCTCTGTACCAGCGGAAACTTCCGCTTCAACCTCAAGAACGAGCCCGGGTTTAATCGCGACCACGCGGACCTTATCGCCTTTGTGGACGATCCCCCGTCGAGAGGTCGCCTTCCAGATCTCACCGTTCACGGTGACGGTTCCCTCCGATGTGAAGGTAAGGTCAGCCGAACCGGTCACCCCGACCATGCCGATCCAGAGTGGCTCTGGTGGCCTATCGGCACCCCGGCGCCGGCTCATAACGATATACAGCACTACGAGCACGAGGCCCACGAGGAGGTATTTCACCTCCCCTCACTACCACGTTTGGAAAACCCGGGATAGACGCGACTAAGGATGCGAAAGTGCGAAGCTTTCGGAATAGCATGGCCGTCAGGTCCGTTCCGTATCAGCCCTTCCTCCGTGGCTCCAAAAGCCCATCGATGAGGGTCGATAGGACCTCTCGAATCGCGTTGCGTCGCTCTTGAATAGCGGCGGCAAGCTCCTGAGGTAGCGGCCCGCCTCGCTTCCAGGTATCCGTTTCGCTATCGGAACGGAGCCCCTGGTTGACGAGGTGGTCAGGGAGCGGTGAGATACCGAGAAGGGCGCAGGAGATCTGGGTGATGTTGATAGCGCCGGAGTTACCTCGTTCCTTGAGTCGGAGGGAGTCCAGCGGGGTCGGCGCCTCGCCCCCGAGCAACATTGTGGGCACGGACTTGCCAACCGCCACCGTCGAAATCCCTTGCTTTGTAGCGTATGGGACGCCCTTTGCCCGCCATTCTTTGTCGGTCACCGGGCGGGAGCTTTCATGGCGCAAAACGATTAGCGATGGGCAAGCTGATAGCTTTCGACTCGCCTGGATGGCAACGGTTTGCGCATGGGTCGAGAGGATCGCCATAACATGCTCGGGTGTGAGCGGGCGGTCCTTCCAAAATGACACCTGAAGCGCGGTGGCTCGCACGGCCTTAAGTTGAGATTTCACTTTGTCTATCTGGACGGGATCCTGATTGCCGCTCACTCCGATCCCGGTAACGCTCCGCTCTCGCCCCTGCAGAATCGCGTCGGCCTGCCGGTCGGAGACCCGTGTGAGGTTACGGGCGACCACCAACGAGATTGCTGACGCGCCTTTCTTCGCTTCTCTGCCGATGTGGTCATGAATCCCAAGACAGAGCTGGTTCTCCCCCTCCTTGAGCGATACCGCTCCCTCGAGCGGGAGGGGATGTACAAGCTTGAGGTCGGCGGACCATTGCTTCTCATGGTATTGACCTCGAGCAGCCACGGCGTCCTCCATCAGCCTTGTCTGTGGCGAGTCAACCATGATGAACGGGATATGACGCCAGTCGCCAACAGATGGAAGTGACGATGATGAAGCGGAGAGCGACACCGGCTCCGCTTTAGAAGAACGGTGTGACGGTTCGTGTCGTGGAGCGCGCTCGTTGTGGTTAGCAGCCATAGTGACCTATCCGATTCCTAGTCCCGCCCGGGAACGGTATCACGCCACCGAATAGTGCCAAGATAGTCCTCACAAAATTCCCAATCGCTAAAAGTTCGAATCAGCACCTTTGAGGCCTTTTTGTCCCAAGCCGGAGCTACCTCTATCGCCAGTGCAAACAGCTTCACCCCCCGGATTTTTAATTGCCTTGTCGGTTGTGCCGTTGGCTGCGAGGTAAAGGCCTATCCAACCGAGGTCCCGAGCCCAACGCCAACCGCGCTCGCCACAAAGACGGCCCGGCCCAAAAGGTGAGCGCCGAGGGATTGCGCGCAACGCGATGGACCGCAAATCAATACATTAGTTCACATACCTTTCTGATCTGCGGCTGTCCGGCATCGTAGCGCGCCCAACTATCAACTTTATCGAAATGATGTCCAACTGTTACGGCAGGAAAGCATTCGTACATGATGAGCCGTCGAGTTGGTCAAATCGTCATATATGCCGTAGTGGCCTCACTCTCTCTCTTGGGCGGTGCAGAACCTTCTAGCGTACGAGCTGATGAGAGACCGACGGCCACCGAGGGTGATGTCGGCGAGGTAGTAAAAGGCGACATGCTGGGATTATATCGGGTTCCCGGGGCCTTTTTGGCCGAGGGACCATTCCCAATCCTCGAGTTGGAGACCATTCAATTCGTCGATGGTTCTCAGATCAAGGAAAAAGGGTCGCGGATAACGTTCTCGCTTCCCGCCGGAAACCCCTTGCTTGGAGAGGTCGCGCTCACCTTCCGCGACCCTCAGCGCTCAGCGATGGGCGTAACGCTCAGAGCACCGGACGGGACGCCGGCTATCCTTCACTTCGATTACAACGCCGACGGTTCATTCAACAGCGGACTTCTGCTCGCCAACAAAAACAACCTCTCGTACTCATTTTCGAAAACTTCCAAAGGCACCTACCTCATTTTACTCAAGCGTCGGATCGTATACGGTTCGTGTCGGCGGAATCGTACCAAACATCGCCACCCCCACACCAACAACTACACCGACGCCAACGCAGACCAACACACCAACCCCAAAAGACACCAACACCGCACCACCGACACCCACCGCGAACCCAGCGACCTCTACCCCAAAGCCAACCCCTCAACCGTCCGTCGAGCCAACCAAAGCCCCAACGAGCGCGCCCACTGAGACCCCCGGGACCGCTCCAGCTCAAAAGCCACCTACACCACCAACCGTAACACCGAAAAAAAACCCAACACCAACCGGAGGCGTTAGACCGGGCCCCGTCCCAACAAGGCTCACATTCGCCAACTCCTAACAGATCCACCCTGAGTTGCCGCACCTACGCGAACCGTGGCATCGTAGCGCCATGCCACAGCGTCATCACCTCGTTCACCGAAGCGCCATCTCAAGTCCTCCATTCATCCCCGTAACAAGCGCGCCGCCGGAGCTAATCCACATACAGGAACATAAATGGACGATCGAGAACCGCTTCAATCTCACCGATGAGGAGCTCTCCAGAGCGTGCGTTCTTTTGGACCACGCGCGACACCAACAATATTTCGCCGCGTCGCCATTCCGGAGCAATTTTAAGGTCGGATCGAGCGTGTACTGCGGTGACGGCCGACTCGCCACCGGATCGAACGCCGAGTACGGCGCCGGTCCCCGCATGGCCTATGACGAAGGGATACATTCTGAGGAGGTCGCCATCGTAAACGCACTGAACCACCACGGGCGGGACACCCTCGTTGAGATGGTCGCGTTATCATCCGACGCTCCTACGCCCTCCACGTCGTGCGGAAAATGTCGTTCGCTCCTCGAAACCTACGGCCAACCGGAGGTCATCATCGTATCCGCAGGAACGGATACGACGGCAACGATGTGGAAGCTCTCTGATCTCTTGCCGCGCGACATCTCCTCGCTCGCCCGCTTTCCAGCGCCACACAAAGAGGAGCCGCGGTTGCAATCGCTCCTTAAAGCGGCAGAAGGTTCTCGACACGCCGGATTTATCCCCTTCTCAGAATCTATCTTAGGTCGCTCCGTCGCGGCGATCTCCGCCAACGGCACCGTCCTCTCACTTCCGCGCGTGGACAGCCTCGCCTTCTACGGCACGAGCTCCCTACGCGCTACGATCTCGGCAACACTACTTTCCCATCCGCGCGCTATCGAAGCCGTTCTTATTTCGTCACGCAGCGGACTACCTACCGGAGAGGATCGACAGATCCTCTTTGAGTTCGCGAGCCTGTTCGGCCAGGCTGACTCCCTTCCCGTCTACCTCAACAAAGAGGGGGAGGAGAGCGCTACGATCTCAACTCCAAGCGCGCTCCTTCCGCACGGATTTGGGCCGGCCGACCTCGGTATGAACCTCAATCGATCCTAGGACGCCTTCCCGTACCTCCAAACCCCTGAACAATGGTAGCTATAGTGTCCACTCCCGCGAGGCTCTTAGCGCTACAGCACCCCACTATGCGCCCTCACCATAACGAATGTGGGGGGACTAGGTCCTTGTATCGTCGGTCGGGTAGAAGTAGAGAAAAGTTCGCGTCGTGGTGAGCGCGCGCCTGTAGCAGGGTGGTGAAAAATGGTTCCGTCGTGAGCATTTTGAGAGTTTGGACGAAACGAGGCGGAGATGACGAAAAAACCGGAGACGTATCCTCTGAGATACGTTGAGGATTTTTTGGCGTCTCCAACGAAGTTGCAGTCAAACTATCGAAATGCGCAACAGGAAATCTTTTTTACCATCCTGTAAGGTGTGGGCTGACTACGACGCGAACAGATCGAAAGGATTTTAGTTGAGAGTATCAGTTGGGGCCTCTTTCCCCGTGCTTCGGAGGAAGAATCCCCAACTGATACCGTGGTAGCGTTGTAAGCGGACCGGATACCGTAACAACACCTACTCGCGGGTTCACGTTGGACATCTCACACAAACCCATGAAAACGAAACATACATCGAACGACGACATCGCCCCAGGAATCACGAAAACAACTATCGCGTTTGCGCTCCTCGGGGTGATCGCTACAGGCGCCACCTGGTTCCGCGGTTATCAAGGTGATCTTAGCAAGATGCTGCTCGACCTTGTCGGGGGGATTACCCTCGGCATGGGCGCAGCGCTTCTGTGCTACACCATAACCCCGCGGATGAAACCAGTGGCGCAGACGCTGATGTGGATCACAGCTGGATACGGTGCCTACATGGCCCTCGCTAGCTTGAGACACCCAGTGTCAATCAGTCAGGTGATCGCGATTGTGAGCGGCGGTGCTCTTTACGGAGCATTCTTCGCAGGCATCGCTCTGGTACCTGTGAACGCACTCGTCGGACGTATACTGAGAGCCAAACCCCTCTCAGACGCATAAGTGAATCGCGGCCGTCATACTGTCACCATGACATATGACGGCCGCGCTCACCTTTCCTAAGGTTACAATGATCTGTTCGCGTCTTCCTTTTTGAACACAAAGCACCCTCGTAGGCAGATGCTACAAAAGCGCCTGAAGATCCCGCCAAAGAGCTTTCTTAAGCCCCGCGTCGCCGACCAACCCATCAAGGGGTGGCGCAAATAATACCGCTGACCCGCTCGAGCGTTCTCCCCATCCCGACCGTCCACCCATTCCAAACACGATCACGTGGGGCGAGACGCTGGAAAGAGCGAGATCTTCGACGGCATCATTCGAAGCATAGGAGAGCTGAAACTCACCCCTGGAGATCTTTAACCCCTTCGAAGTGATGCCACCTAACAGCTCATGCGCGGCATCTGAGGTCGTTCCCTCATCACCGACAACGAAGATATGAAAACGAGGCGCGGAACTCGGCGCGTCATCAGCGTGCTCGGCCTCCGCCACGACCCTTATAAGGTCACGAGGAATTCCGTTCGGATACGAGGCGGACATTTGATCGAGCAATCGAGCAAGTTGTTCCGGGGTATTTGGCTTCATCGAGTTATCCCTTTGCGACGATACCGTCAAAGATTCGCCGAGCGATAACGCTCTTACGGGCCGTATCGAGTGATTCGCTCTCACCCGAGCGACGCACGATGCACACTCGGTTCGTGTCCTTGTCGAAGGAATCCTGCGCCAGGTTGCCGACCATAAGGTCCGCGTTCTTTCGGTCGAGCTTCCGCTTCACCTCAGCGATGAGCTCCTCATGAGTACCCGTCTCAACAGCGAAGCCAACTAAAAAAGGACGAGCCGATCTCCCCTTTCGCTCACCAACTTCGAGCAAGATATCGCTATTCGGTGAAAGTTCGATCGATGAAGGGTTCGTCGACTTCTTAATCTTCTCGTTCGCGACCGACGCGGGCCGGTAATCAGCCACCGCCGCCGCCATGATAACCACATCCGGCGATGTTCCAACCTGCGAGAGAATCGCCTCGCGCATCTCCGCCGCGCTCGTGACCGATATCCGTTTCATCAATCGAGGAAGCCGAGGGGTCGATGCGAGGGGTCCATGCACAACCGTCACCTGCGCCCCACGTCGATACGCCTCATGAGCGAGCGCAAGTCCCATCTTTCCGGAGGAGCGATTCGAGATAAACCGAACCGGATCGATCGCCTCTCGGGTCGGACCGGTGGAGATAACAACCCGCTGCCCGAGGAGATCCTTCGGCCCAAGGGCGCGGCGCGTTTCAAAGTAGATCTCACTCGCTTCGGCGAGACGCCCCCGCCCCTTCCATCCACACGCCAGATCACCGGAGTCAGGATCAACAAAGGTCACACCCCGAGCCGCGAGGGTGCTGATGTTTTCCTGCGTCTGCGGATGCTCGTACATATTCACATTCATCGCCGGCGCCATCACCATTGGAGCCTTCGTCGCGAGGAGCACCGCCAAGAGAGGCGACTCCGCGAACCCAAAAGCCGCTTTCGCGATAAAATCAGCCGAAGCCGGAGCAACCACTACAGCATCCGCCCAATCAGCGAGCGCGATGTGCCCGATAGCACCCGGTTGGGTCTCCTCCCAGAACGTTTTCAGAACCGGCTGTTGGGTGATCGACTCAAAGGTAAGGGGCGAGATGAACTTCTCCGCCGAGTCGGTCATCACAACACGCACGACGCATCCCCGCTTCATGAAGTGGCGAGCGACCTCAGCGGCCTTGTACGCCGCGATCGAACCGGTCACACCGAGGACGACCCGTGTGCGGCGTCCTTTAGTCATGCTCCGCTCCCGTAAAGAAGGGATTCGAAGCCTTCTCCTCACCAACGGTGGTATCGGGCCCATGCCCTGTAAGAACACGGGTGGCGGCAGGAAGGGTAAAGATCTCTCGACGAATCGCGTCGAGCAACGTCTTCGTATCGCCACCTGGAAGATCCGTTCGCCCAATCGAACCAGCGAAGAGCACATCACCGCTCGCGACGATGCCATCCCTCTCAAAATAGTAACTTACGTGACCTGGAGAATGCCCCGGGGTAAAGAGTACAACGCACGAGGAGTTTCCAATCGAGAGGGTCTCACCACCACGAACGTACACGGTAGGTTCAGGGCAGTTGTGCCATTCTGTGGGCGACATGCCGTATAAATGCGCAACCGAAACCACGTTGTTTCGCATCATTCGCTCCTCAGGGTGTCCAACCAAGGGAACGTCGTGGGCAAGCAGGAGGGGCGCGACTCCCCCACAGTGATCCAGATGCGAGTGGGTGAGCCACACCGCTGTCACGGTCACTCCGAGCCGCTTCGCAGCTGCAAGGATCTTCTCCGCCTCACCGCCTGGGTCGACGATGACCGCATCCTTCGTCTCGGAGCACCACAAAATACGAGCGTTCTGACCGAACTCAGTAACTGGAATCGTTTCTACGTTAAGCATATCGATTACTTCTTCGCGCCTTTACGCGAGCGCTTTTTCGCCGGCTTTGCCGGCTGGTTAGGTGACTGCGCGGTGACCACCGCGGTACCACCAACTTCACCCCGGGCGAAGCGGCGCAGCCCCTGGGCTAACCCCTCGGATACTATAGACCTGAACGAATCCGTTGCCAATTTAGCCCCGTCGCCAAGGTTATCAATAAAGAAGAGCTCTATCAGGGTACACGGCATATGAGCCCCAACTAGCACATAAAAGGGCCCTTTTTTTACCCCATGACTCTTACTCTCGGGGTACGAGGTCAGCGATACCCGATGCACCGCCGACTCGAGGTAGTGCGAGAGCTCAACGGACTCCTCGAGCTTTCCGCTCTGGATTAGGTCGCTCAGAATAAAGGTGAGGTCATCCACTGCACCGCCCGGAACCACCCCGTTTTCACGCTCCGCCAGAAGGCGACTCGCCTCATCATCGGTTGTGTCGAGGTAGTACGACTCAATACCGCGCAACTGGTGCGATGGAGAGGCGTTTAGGTGAAGGCTCACAAAGGCATCCCCTTTTCGAGAGTTAGCGTACCCCGTGCGTCGAGCAAGCGGCACGAAGGTGTCGTCGGTACGGGTCAGATGGACGGCGATAGAACTATCGCGCTCAAGGATCGATTTGACCCGGCGCGCGAACTCAAGGGTCAACTCCTTCTCCTCAAGACCACCTTTTCCGACAGCCCCCGCGTCGAACCCACCGTGGCCTGGGTCAAGAACGATCCGCTTCGTGATCTTTCGCGCCGAGCGACTACGATTTGCCGCCAAGCGAGGAACCTCAAGATCCGAGGAGGGGAGACATTTCGAAAAGGTATGATTCGTCAGGGACTGAATCCTTGATTGAGCGCGGGGAGCAAGATGTGGATCCGCGCTCCCTACTCGCTCGTACCATTTGGCCACCCCACTGTCGCTATCGCCTTCAGCAACTCCGATATCTCCCCGCAAGACAAGCGCGTGACCGTACTCAGGGACCACCGAGGAGTATCGTTCGATCAGCGTATCGACGATAACCTTTCCCCGTTTGAGGTATCCAGGTGAGCGATTCGCCCGATATACCCGCATATGGGTGTCCGCTGCGAAGTAGAGGTCTCGTGAGGGCATCGTGTTAACCGACTTGAGGTAGATGCCGTTCATCTCCTCGGCGAGCCGCACCCACTTCGCGGCGTGCAACGGGGCATCTCCGGACGGATCGAGGTTTCGGAGGCGGAGGTACTCGGCGCGAGCGTGCGCGCCAACGGGAAATACCTCAGAGCGTGCCGACACGGGGGCACCACATAGCCAGAGAAGCAAGAATCCGAGGAGAAGGCGGGTAGCCATGAGCGTCGTAATTCCTTGAAACGTGTGGACCAGAATACCCACTCCACCACTACCCCGCAACGGACCGTCGCTCGCCTGAGAGACCCTACCCCTCAACGATCTCTTTCAGGGAATAGAGGCACTGAAGCGCATCCCTCGCACTCAAGGTATCCACATCGAGCTCCTTTACTCGCGCCTTAACCCTGTCAGCAACGGCGTCTCGCACAACCTGCGGCGCGGCGCCGAAGAGGCTCTGCTGACGCCCGTCGTCCTGCTTAGCCCGGACTGGGCGAACCGGTACCGTCACCGGGGAGTGTCCCGACTGCTTTTCGGCGAGAAGTGAAAGAATCTCAGAGGCTCGTTCGATCACAAAGTTCGGCAACCCTGAAAGCTTCGCAACCTCGATACCATACGATCGCGGCGCGGGACCCTCTTGGATCTCGTGCGTGAAGACGACCCGATCACCATCCTCCACAGAGCCTACGGAGAGGTTTTTAATTTTTGGTGAGAGCTCCGCAAGCGCCGTAATCTCGTGGTAGTGGGTCGCGAAGAGGGTTCTACTCTCAAGGCTCAACGCCAGATGCTCAAGGATAGCCTGCGCTAGGGACTGACCATCGGTCGTTGCGGTCCCCCGCCCCAGCTCATCAATCAGCACGAGCGAACGTGGCGAAGCGTGACTCAATATGTGAGAAGCCTCACGCATCTCAACCATGAACGTAGACTCACCCTCATGAAGGTCGTCCGACGCTCCGAGGCGCGCGAATATCCGATCCACGAGCCCCACAACTGCCCGCTCAGCGGGCACGTAGGCCCCGATCTGCGCGAGAACCACGATAAGCGCCGTCTGTCGAAGATAGGTCGACTTACCACCCATGTTCGGCCCAGTCACGATAAAGCACCGACCACCCTCATCGCTAAACTCAACCGAGTTCGGAATAAAGCTTCCATCCAGAAGGGCCGCAACGATCGCATGGCGCCCTTTCCGGATCGAGAGGGTGACATCCTCCGTAATCTCCGGACGGATCCACGCATGCTTCTGAGCGGTTTGCGCAAGCGCCGCGAGCACATCGATAGTAGCCATCGCTGAAGCGATCCGTCGCAACTCTCCGACGACCGGAATCAAACTATCGCGAAGCGCTGTGAAGAGGAGCTGCTCCCTTCGAACCTGTCGGTCTACCGCCGTCACGACCGCGTCCTCGTGGGTCTTCAAATCCGGGGTGGTAAAGCGATCCGCGTTCGCGGTGCTCTGTCGCCGAATGTAGTGCTGCGGAGCCTTCGACGACTGCGAGGTCGGAATCTCAAGGAAATAGCCGATAATGTTGTTGGACTTCACCTTGAGGTTTGAGATGCCGGTCGCCGCTTTCTCACGCGCCTCAAACGCCGAGCGCCACTCATCGGCCTGAGAGCGGGTAGCGCGAATAGCATCGAGCTCCTCATCGTATCCGTCGCGAATAACGCCACCGTCGTTGGTTACGTGTGGAGGGGAATCAACAAGCCCCTTCTTGAGGTGCTCAAGGACCCCTTGAGGGAGCATTAGATTTTTCGAGAGTGTCGCGAGAAGATTCGCTGAGCTATCAGCGAGAACATCCCGAAGTGCGGGAACTCGCTCAAGGGTGTCACGGATCGCACCGAGATCTTTTGGGCTCGCGACCTTCAACTCAACGCGGGCAGCAAGGCGCTCAAGGTCGGAGAGCCCACCGAGGGTCGACGAGATCGTTGCGGAATGCGACATCAGGTCGCTCACCGCATCCTGACGATCAATAATCTCAGAGCGTGAGTCGAGGGGCGCGAGGATCCAGGAACGAAGTAAGCGGGCGCCTCCCGGCGTCGCTGTGCAATTCAAAAATCCGAAGAGCGTGCCTACCGAGCTGCCATCCTTTGTGTTCTGTACGAGCTCAAGGTTCTTCCGCGTGGCCGCGTCGATGATCACGCATCCAGAGGTGCGGATCGGAGTGAGATCACGGATCGGTATGGCATTACCGAGGGAGACCTCATCGAGGTAGCCGAGCAGAATTCTTACCGCGCGCTTCCCGGTCGGAGAGAGTGCGTGGAACTCAGCGCGCGCCGATTCACTCAGCGACACCGCAAGCTCAGTTGAGGAGCCCGACTCGGTGCGAAACTTTACGGCATTCGACCCCGTCACGCCCTCAATCGACCGGACCCACGAGGAGCGACGATCGACCTTATCACCAAACGATGAGCGTGGAAGGATAACCTCGCGCGCGGAGATATTCGCGAGCTCCTTCGCGAGAGTTGCAACCTCAAGGGAGTCCTTCACCCGCACGATGCCTGTTTGCGGATCGGTGCACGCTATCGCACCTGATCGACTATCGGGCTCGAGGGCAACCG
>JBIJBE010000048.1:0-24547 GCA_044345405.1 Bdellovibrionota bacterium | reverse complement strand
GGAATCTGAGGAGACGCTCGTGAAGAGCCGCATCGCCGGGGTGATGAACCGCTCAAGGGCTCGATCGACACCCGACCCGGAACCGGTCTGCGTTACGACAGCGATCGAATGTCCCATCGGAAGGAGTCGATCGATGTACCCATCGAGTACGCTTAAGGGAACCCCACACATCGGTATTGGGTTCGGCGCGTTCTTGTCTCGGGAGGTGAGGGTGAGGTTAAGGGTCTTGGCGACCACAACCGCGTCGTCAAAGAAGAGCTCGTAGAAGTCTCCGACCTGAAAAAAGAGAAGGGCGTCAGGGTATTGCTCCTTCGTCTCAAGGTAGCGTTGCATCATCGGGGAAAGGTCGGACTTCTTATGCGGTACGGTCATAGGAGTGGGATCAGAACACGGGAAAGCCCCTTCGTAAATAGCTTTCAAACGTGCTTTTGTAAAACCGAAACTCTATTCATTACGGCATCTTGAAAAATATTTTCGCCCTCCTCGCGAGTAGATTTGCCTCCTGCGGCATCGAACATACAAGGGGCTAGAGATTATCCTAGCCTGTGGTGCAGGGAGGCTTCGACCGATGGCGCAAACCCTTGAAGGTATTAAGCTCGTACTCGTAGACGATGAACCGGGAATCCTGCGGGCACTCACCCTTATCCTTTCTAGCCTCAAGTGTCAGGTTACCGCCCTCTCCTCTCCAAGGATGGTCTTAGAGCATATCGAGCAGGGTGGGATGCCCGACGCTATCGTGAGCGACCTTAGAATGCCGGAGATGAGCGGTATCGAGCTCCTCTTCGCGTTGCGATTCAAGGGGGTAAATACCCCGTTCATCTTAATGTCAGGACACGCCACGCCGCAGGAGGTTGCTTCAGCACAGGGAGGAAACCTTACCGCCTTTCTCAGCAAACCGTTCGCTCCTCAGGATCTCGTGCGAGAGCTGGAGAAGGTGTGTCCCGCTATTCAGCGGGCCGCTAACAGCGTCTAAGACCACACGCCACTCACTTCTTACTCGGAACATTGCGATGTTGAGCTCGGCAACACCCCTACTGCGCCTCTGAACTTTTGGAAGAGAGAATCCGCTGATTGAAGGGGCGCTCTCACCGCGAGGCCCGGCGTCACACTCCGGGCGAAGAGAACGACCTGTCTCGTCAGGCGAAGCATCCGTCGCGACTGCAAGACGAAGTCAATTTTAATCTGAGATAGCTCCTGTGTAAGGCATCCCGCGCACTGAAGCGTCGTCTTCGGATACCGCCGGTTCATATCGGTAACGAGCTGGCGTTTAATCGTATCCGCCAGGTGACGCAACTCTTGAGCTCTCACTTTCACGGCCTCGTCACGGGACGCCTTGATTATCGGATCGACGAGCTCGTACAGAACGACCCGCTGTGCGCGAATTATCTCCTCGAGAGCTAAGAGTTCGTCCGCGTGATCAACTGGAGCCTCACAGGTCGAGCCTCCACCATCCTCGGAGTTATCCTGTGCGTCGTCGCAGCCCGAATCCTCTTCGTCGACAGCGCCGTCATCATCGTCATCAAGCCCGTTCTGGCACGCGGACTGTGGCAGATCCTCGCTCTCACCTCGCGACGCTACACAACTGAAGTCCTTACTATCAACCTCACCGTCCTCGTCGTTATCAACTCCATCGGTACACACCGCGCGACACGCGGGTAGGGCGATGACGATCTCGCTCGATGCGGATGACGTTCCCCCCGAGCCGTTCGTTCGTCCAGACATCGCGATGCTCGTACCGCAGGACCCCTTGATGTTCACAACAAATCGAACGACAGCCTCCCCAGAAAGCGGTATACCACCTCGGAGATAAGACACCCTTCCCGGGCGATCGTTCATAGCCGCAGCGGTAATGTTGGTTAATCCCGTTACCCAGTGAGAGATTCCCACGCTCTGCGCGGTACCACTTGCGTGAATGCCGATATCAACGACATTTGATTCGATGTCACCGGTAGCGCAGTAGCATCCGACGGTAGTGTCCGTGCGGTCGTTGTCGCGTTTCTGACCGGGTGCGTAACATCGGGGCCCCACGCTCACAGCGCCCGCTCGCCCCTCCGGAGACCGACAGTCGTGCCAGCATCCCGTCGGAGCGTAATTAACCACGCCGATGGCCGACCAGGGACGCTCTTCTCCTGAGGTGCAACTGAATCCGTCTGGGGATGGAACGTTTACACTCGCGATGGCGCGACAGAATGTGGGACACTCCTGACCAGGAGCGTTATACCACGTACCACTTCCCGCTCGGCGTACGACAGCGGTACACGGTATAGTAACGTTATAGTCTGCGGCCTGTTGAGAGGGGATTGCCCCGCACTCAAGCGAGCTGAAGTCTACGGCTTGGGCACCTGTTGAGAATATGGTTGTCAGTACTGAAAGCGTCGTTAAAGCGAAT
The DNA here is from genome assembly GCA_044345405.1 of Bdellovibrionota bacterium. Classification (GTDB taxonomy): domain Bacteria; phylum Bdellovibrionota_C; class UBA2361; order UBA2361; family OMII01; genus OMII01. The sequence goes on along the minus strand of JBIJBE010000048.1, from coordinate 22,158 downwards.
CTGCGAACGAACATCGGTAGCCCTCCCCCTGCGCAAACGGAACGTGAGTACCAGAGGAACTATCCCAGGTAACGGACTAGGGGTATGGCGTACATCACCCCCAGCAGTAGTGACAACGGCGGCCCGGAGGCGGGACCTCGTCACATCGGTCTCTGTGTGGTAAGAGAAAGGCACCTCACTAAGGAGCTTATCGCATGCACAGATTCCTCACCGCTCTCGCCAACGATCTGCGCGAGATCGTCAAACCGGTCATCTTTCTCTTTTGTATGTTTCAGCTTGTGGCACTGACAAATTGGCTCCTCCTCGAATCGTACAGCATCACTCCAACCCATACCGTATTCGCCGCGGTTGGCGCCCTCTTTGGAGGTAAAGCTATCCTCGTCGCGAATAAGCTTCCCTACCTGCACATCTTTCAGGGGCGACCGGTGCTGATCTCTGTTGTGTGGCGGAGCGTTATCTACGCGTTCTTCTGCGCCCTGTTTCTATGCAGTGAGCATATCGTCAGCGGACTGCTTCACCATGAAGGCCCCCTCACCTCACTTGAGACCCTCACCTCACAGGTTTCACTCCCACACACGGCGGCGAACGCAATTTGGCTATTCGTATCGCTCATGCTCTACAACTCGTACGTGGAGGTGGATCGACATTTAGGGGCGGGAACCCTACGGCATATATTCTTGGGGACGATTCCGCCACGCGAGGGTCGTTAGAACTCCCCGCCCCCAAAGAGACCGCGGTCCTCAACGCTGCGATTGAGCTCCTGAATAAGCCCCACCATTGCGCCGGTAATAGCGTCGAGCCCCGGCACCAGTCGGGAGGAGGCAAACGTTGCCTCAATAGTTCTTGGATTTGCGATTAAACACCGTACGACCGGAACTCCATTGTCGTACTGCGACACCACAAGACCTGCCTCTGTGCGAGGCAGCGAGAGTTCCTCTCTACCGCTGGTCGATCGGGAGAATCGAGAATGGGTGTTACCCACGACATGGTCGAATAACCGAGTACCGTATCGCAACGTCGCGCACCGCTCCTTGAGCTGATCTCCACAGAAACTGAGGTGGTGGTCCCAATTCTTGCGACCGAGCTCAACAGCACACCTCGTGAAGAGAGAAATGACGTGTTCCCGGTCCATCAGGATCTGAGCCGCTCGCGGCACCTCATCTCCAAACGTTTGCAAGAGCGAGTGCTTCCGTCGCCCGGAATAAAAATCGAAGGTCTGCGGCTTACCGGGTTCGGTGGTGAGTACGATAGAACCGAACGGAAGGCGCGGATGGTCGTGACCGACCTCCCGATAGAAGCTGTAGGCGCGATCTCTGCGAGCCACGCGCCATGCGTCGTGATCTGGGCCAAGCAGCTCAGAGAAGAGGTTGGACTGTAGAGGAGCGCAGGAAGGCGCGGTGTGTGAGGTGGGTAGTGCGGTTTTGTGTACAACGAGGGACATACGACCCGTTCAAGCTACCAGCATCACCTGAGCCACTCAAATCAATCTAGGGCTAGAATCGGAGGGGCAACCTGACATGATGTGATCTCATCAGATACGATCAGAACCCATCAAACAGCGCATTCCGATCAAATTGTCCCGGCGGGCCCGTGTCCACACGCGCAGAAACTCGGTCCGCCACAGTGGTTCACCCTCCGGTCCGTCGGGAGACGCCCCTCCAGATTCCGAAGGATGTGCAGACCAATTAAGGATCCGACGGAATTGTCCCGGAGGGCCGATGTCTTACACAACCACCTCCAGATCGCTCTGCGCTCCAGCGAACTCTCTCCACATTGAAGAGAGCACTCCTGCGCGCTTGAGAAGCTCCGGAAGTGGGCCCCGTTCAATCATCCGCCCCTTCTCCATGACGATTATCTCGTCGAAGAGCGGCAGGAGATTGAACTTGTGGGTAGTGGCGACCACCACCTGTCGGGAGAAATGCCGCAAGACCGCCTCGTAGATCCGCTTCTCTTTCACGACATCGACACCACTCGTTGATTCATCAAGCAAAAGGATCTCCGACTCTCCGTCGAAGGCGAAGAAGACCCCCCTTGCAAGCGCGAGGCGTTGCTTCTCTCCGCCACTGAGCGACACACCCTTTTCAGCGATGTTCGTATCGATCCCCCGCGGAAGTCTGGCAAGCACCTCACTAAAACCCGCCATCTCGATGGCGGCCATGATTCGCTCCGTTGGGGCCTCAATCCCCATCGTCACGTTCTTGAGCACCGTGTCCGCGAACACCTCAGGGTCCTGCGGCACGAGTGTCGTCACATGAGACACAGATAAGAGTCCGTGGGGCATCTGGGCTCCATCACACACAACGACACCGGTCATGGCGGTGTTTAATCCTCGCAGGAGTCCAAGAAGGGTCGACTTACCACTTCCACTTCCTCCAACGATCGCGTAGCTCCTTCCCTTGGTAAGAGTAAGGTCTACACCATACACGCCACCCCCACCGTGATCGCTCTGGGCATGCCGGAATGAAACATCTCGAACGCGAACCTCCTGCCAATCTTTGGGGAGCGTAGCGTCTCCTCCGCGCTCCACGAGTTGCCTGTAATCGCCCTCGATATGCTCAACCGCTCGAAGCTTCGTCGCCTTAATAACGAGATCTCCCCATCGCCACGTCAACTCAAAGAACGAGGTTCCGATAGCGATCAGGTACTCGTTTAGAGCGAACAGCGCCCCAACCTCTATCCGCTTTCCGGCCCGAATCGTCACGAATACGAAGCCGAAGAGCGTCAACGCTCGGGTGAGATCTACTAAGAGGTTCGCCACGAACCACTTTATCTCCTGCGTAACGCTCGCCCGCTCAGTTATCGGTCTGAGGCGGTCGAGTTGGTGCGACACCTCCTCAACAACCCGATCCTCAAGTCGCAGACTGATGACCGTTCGAATATTCGTGAGGTAGTCCTGCACCTTCGACGCCACCTTGTTCTGCACCTTATTGCCGCTCTCATACATCGGTACGAGGCGCCTATCGAAAAGGGTAACAACGCCGACCACCACAAGGGCATTCGCCATGACGATAAGCCCCGCGCTCGGCATGAAGAGCGACATCATCACCATCGCGCCAATGAATCGGGCGAATACCTGCAACACCAGGGTCGCGGTTTCCGTGAAATCAGCGAGCGCCGAAGCGGCTCTTGATACCTGATCGATCGTCTCACCACTGTGATGCGCCTGGTGCCATCCCGCCGGCAACTTCGTCGTTCGCGTCAGAAGCCCGAGCTGGATATTCCGCCTCGCCACAAATCCGGAGATCATCTCCATGACCCGCGAGGGACCGTGAAAGAACCATCCAACGATCCCGAGGAGAACCGTAAGAGCAAGCAGGAGTCCGCTACGCCATAGGTCTGACGAGTCAGCCGCGTCCTGCGCAGCGGTGATAAACCGCGCCATAACGAGCGGGATGGTGAGCCACGTACCCATCGCTGCGGCCGACATGACCATCGAAACCACAATTGCGGGACGACGTCCCTCGCCGAACTGCCACATCCGCGTGACAAGATAATATAACGTATTTGATCGTATCTTTGAGAACATATAAACCTCCTTCGCGCACTCCCACTTGGAGCAGCGCGGAAACACAGGTAGCGTTCGGGCGTTAGCCTGCCTGTTTGAAAATCTGAGAGATTAGCGTGAATCGGCTTTCCGATGTCTGGGGGTCGAGGTCTAGCTCGAGAATACCTCAATCGCGGGGGTCGCCTACGGCGCCGTACGTTTGGATATCGCTCGTGTCTTCGATAACGCTCCGCCAGCTCCAGGAAAGGCTGGCGACTTCAAGGCCAACCTCAACGGTTGTTGGATGGAAGAATCACGAACGACGCATCTACGTCGACCGAATCTTCACTCTGTGTTGCCTTAACGTTACGCATGGTAGCACCTCTTCGTTGAATACATTCACCCTACAGGAGAGCCAAGAACGAGTAAAACCATTTCACCATGCTGGATTCAGATTATGAGTACTTTTTGGAAGCAGCCCTCGGGAACGAAGGACGCATGACTTACTAGGTTCTACGTTCATAGTTCCGCGTATTACGTTCGCAGCTCGCGGACAGATCGGCTTCAACGCGGATACTAGAGTGTTACAAAATGAGCCTAGCGAGATCTCTTTCGATACAACGCGAAGATAGAACCCGAGTACACATAGAACGAAACCTTCTCGAGATCGACCACTCGTGAGAGGACAGCGAACGGTATATCCAGCGCCTTTGAGAGGCGAGCAAGACGGATACGTAGGAATCCAAGGGTGCACACCTGTCCGGTCGGCCGACTTTCGATCAGTTCGAAATCATCACCCATCGCGTCACTAAGAGTCTCTGTAGTGTAGTAGGTGACATGCTCAGGGATCTTAAATGAGACATTACGGTTGCCGAGACATTTACGCAGCAGCGCGTCGTAGTTCGGTGTCGCTAATGCCGCGATACCTCCAGGCTGAATCACTCGCGCAAGCGACTTCGCGAACGCCCGGGGATCGTAGATGTGCTCGACCACGTCACACATCGTGACGAGCCCAAAATGCCCTTCCGGATACTTTACCTCGTCGAGCGTTCCCAAGCGGAAGCGGTCTCCGAGAGCTTGAAGCCGCGTTGAAAGTCCGTGCGCTGAAACGTCAATACCGTGGGCCTCATAGCCGAGCTTATGCGCCTCCTCCACCAAGATTCCCGTACCACACCCGATGTCGAGCGATCGACAGGGGCTCTGATAGCGCAGAACGCGCTGCAGCCGTTGTCGAAACGTGCGCGCATAGCATTCATCCTGACTAGAATAGCTCTGATAGCCGAGATTAGTTTCGCTCCCCTCAAAGTAAGCGCTGCTCTCATACACCTCGCGCATGCGAGACTCCTTGAGTCGGGGCGAGAGGAAAACCAGCGAGCACGATCCACACTTCACATACCGTGACATCGGAAAGACGTGCCTAACATCACGGTCAGTCGGCTGAGTTCCACACAGAGGGCAGCCACACACCTCCCAGGCGTTCGGGTCCCTTAAGATCTGCTCGACCGAGGAGAAAGATGAGGAGGTACCTGGTACCGAAGTTTCGCTCTGAGCGACAGCTGATTGATCAGAATTTTCGAGGGACGTAGTGGTATCGAGCATGGTGGTATCTTACTGGGGGGATTCGCTTTTAGGCAGGTGTAAAATCCGGCCCGGGCCCCCTTCATACGATGCAGCGCTGGCGCCTTTAGGACCACCCACATACACAAGCCCCCTCCTCGCGAACCCGGCGACGCCTCCTAAGCACACAGACCCAACTTTTTCGGCTAGTTATAGGGCGGGAAATACATCCCTTACGCAACCGTAAGCTCGACCGGCAGCTCACCTCCTCAGCTGAGACGCGCGCTACAGAGGGCGACGAACCACGCACGACCTACCGTTAGGCACCCGCATCCCCCAAAATCAGCGAAGGTCGGAAGGAAGAACGTTAACAAAAAAAAGGGGCCAGGTTTTCACCCAGCCCCCTTCCCTTTAGTCCCTGTTAAAGGACTTTCGCAGATTAGTCCTTATCGTTCTTCATCTGCTCACGGATGAGGTCTCCGAAGGTAACACGTGGAGCTTCCTCGTCAGCCATGTACTGATCGTAGGACTCCTTACGGCCACCACGCTCCTTGATGCTACGAGAGCTCAAGCTAATGCGGCGCTCCTGTGTATCAACGTTGGTAACCTCTGCCTCCATCTGTGTTCCAACTGGGTAGAGAGCGGCAACATCAGTTCCCTTCTCAACGCCAAGTTGTGAATTGTGGATGAGGCCCTCAACTCCGCTCTCGATCTCAACGAAGACACCGAACTCAGTGACAGCGGTAACAGGTCCCTTGACCTTCGTACCAACTGGGTGACGCTGAGCGATAGTCTCCCATGGATCTTGCAAGAGCTGCTTGATACCAAGGCTCAAACGCTCATTAGCGGCGTCGATATCGAGAACCACTGCCTCAACATCGTCTCCCTTCTTGAAGAGCTCTTGGATCTCCTTAGGATCCTTGATGCGCTTCGTCCACGAGAAGTCGGAGATGTGAACAAGACCATCGATGCCGTCCTCGATACCAACGAAGATACCGAACTCGGTGATCGAGCGAACCTTGCCCGTAACACGAGATCCAACTGGGTGGAGTGCTTGGAGCTGCTCCCAAGGATTTGGAAGGAGCTGCTTAAGACCAAGGCTGATGCGTTGTTGCTCGGAATCGAATCCAAGAATAACAGCCTCAACTGCCTCGCCCTCAGTAACGATCTTCGAAGGGTGGCGAACTTTCTTCGTCCACGACATCTCAGAAACGTGAATGAGTCCCTCGATACCCTCTTCGAGCTCAACGAACGCGCCGTAATCCGTAACAGACTTAACACGGCCCTTAACGCGACCACCGATCGGGAATCGCTCATGAGCTGTCTGCCATGGATCCTGCTGAAGCTGCTTCATACCGAGGCTAACACGGCCCTTCTCAGCGTCGTACTTGAGTACAACCACTGGAACCGTCTGACCAACGGAGAGCTTCTCAGATGGGTGATTAATGCGGCCCCACGAGATATCGGTGATGTGAAGGAGACCGTCGATACCACCGAGGTCGATGAACGCGCCGTAATCGGTAACGTTCTTAACAACACCCTCCATAACAACTCCCTCTTGAAGAACCTTCAAGGTAGCTGTGCGGAGCTCGTCACGCTCACCAAGCAATACAGCGCGGCGAGAGAGAACGATGTTGCCCTTGTCACGGGTAATCTTAAGAACCTTGAACTCGTACTCTTGTCCAAGGAACTTGTCGAGGTTGCGGTGAGGACGGATGTCTATCTGCGAACCTGGAAGGAACGCTGGAATTCCGATATCAACCTGGAGTCCACCCTTAACTTTCTGGATAACCTTACCAGTAAGCTTAGCGTCAGCCTTGAAGGTCTCTTCAACCTTCTCCCAGATCTTCTTCTGATCAGCCTTCTCCTTCGAGAGGAGAACCTGACCCATCTCGTTCTCAAGCGCGATGATGAAAACGTCTACTTGGTCACCAACTTGAGCCTGAACCTTCCCTTCAACGTGTGGGAATTGCTCTGTTGGAACAACACCTTCGGACTTGAAGCCGATATCAACCGATACCATCTCCTTGCCGATGTGTGTAACTACGCCAGGAACGATCTTTCCTGGACGGATATTGCCGAAACGGCCGAGCATGAGTGCTTCGAACTCTGCCGCGAACGAACCCTCTTCGTTGCTTCCCTTGAAACCACCGAATGAGCCCGTTGAAAATGAACTAACCATACTGTTAAACAGCCTATGTGTTCGATCCGAAATTCAAGTTAAGACTCCATCCACGACGCACACATTCACCGGATCGATAGAGTGAAGTGAGAGAGCGGAAGATCTACCGAGCGAACTATCGCCTCAGCAGATGACGAATTCTCGAATAGAACTCGCCAAGAGGTGGGGATGGTACAGCGTAACCCCTTGGTAGGTCAAGCAAATCGGGAATTTGGGTCTCTTCCGAGAAAGACCACACCTACGCCGAGCTGTTCGTAAAGACACGCATAATTCGTGTCTTTTCAACATCTTGAGATGATCTCCGGACGCGATGGGGTTCGGAGAACGGTATCGAAACCGCCCTGGAGCGGCTTATTCAAAGAACGAATCCACCTCCGGCCCCACCGTTGGGGGCGGGAGCTTCGTCGAATCGACCCTTCCATCCCAAGCCGCGAGGAGATACGTCAGAAAGGTATCGTAGTACTCCCGCTCTTGGTCTGAGAGTCCTGAGGTTTCGCGCACCGTCTTCGCGAAGTATCGAACCATCTCCGCTACCTGCCCATCGCCACTATCAAGGGCGTATATAGAACTACTGACCCGCGAAGCCTCATCCAGCACCTCCGTTGAGGGATACCGATTTTGGCGTGTAGCCGCGGCACTCACCGTTGGTGTGGCGATCGCCTGCGATGATTCACGTGACGACTCCACCGCGGAACTTACATCCAACGATTCGGCAACTGGCGTAGCGGTCTCGACCGGCTCCTCTGTGGGTACTCCTTTCTTCTTTTTAGGTGGCTTGGGCGTAGGCGTTGGACGGGGACCGAGCTTTCCGCACGAACTCACGATCATCTTCCAGAAGGAGCGGCAGGTGATGCACACCTTTTCGCGAGCGACGCCCGCTTCGGCGATTGACACGATTCGCGCACGCCTCCCGTCCTCCTCAAGCCCCTTACAGAGGGCGCTAAAATCCCGCTCCAATCGAGCGAAGGAAAAGATCGGCGGTGGCCCCTCATGTTGAGCGGTCGGAGTCGCCTCAATTACGGGCCTGAAGAAATCATCCTGAGCGAGCGCGGACGTGCAGAGAAAAGGTGTCAGCCCCAGCCACGCAGTAAGGAGCGCGCGGCTCCCACTGAGCATCAAACGCCGGCCAAGAACCTCCACTGTGCATCTCACCACAAAACCACCCATGTAGACTCCACGCGTAAAAAAAGCGGGGGCGAGTCAAAAGACCGCCCCCGCTTATGGTATCGGAATCCAGCCACCCCACAAGGGGGGCTGTTCGGACACTACGAAGCGAGCCCCTGCTCCTTCATGTCAGCAGCCGCTTCCTTCATGGAAAGACGGATCTTTCCTTGTCGGTCGATCTCAAGGCACTTAACCCATACCTCATCTCCCTCGCTCAACACGTCACGTACGTTGTTAACGCGAGCGTCAGAGATCTGGGAAACGTGAACGAGTCCATCGGTACCTGGAAGGATCTCAACGAAAGCGCCGAAATCTACGAGACGCTTAACGACACCTCTGTAGAGCTTTCCAACGACAGCTTCTTGCGTGAGGCTCTCGATGATAGCGATAGCGTTTTGAACCTTCTGGCTGTCATTGCTCGCGATGTTAACCGTTCCATCGTCCTGAACTTCCATCTTAACACCGCACGACTCAGTGATAGACCGGATGGTCTTACCGCCTGGCCCGATGATGTCACGGATCTTGTCAGGGTTGATCTTAATCGTAACGATCTTCGGAGCGTACTTGCTGAGCTCTGGACGCTCCTTGGTGATAGCCTTCGCCATCTCGTTAAGGATGTGAAGCCGGCCGTCTCGGGCCTGAATCATCGCCTTGTCCATGATCTCGCGGCTGAGCCCCTTGATCTTGATGTCCATCTGAAGCGCGGTGATACCCTTTTCGGTACCGCACACCTTGAAGTCCATATCGCCAAGGTGATCCTCATCTCCGAGGATGTCGGTCAAGACAGCGTACTTCTCGCCGGTCTTGATAAGACCCATCGCGACTCCCGCTACAGGAGCCTTGATTGGAACGCCCGCGTCCATGAGTGAGAGGCTCGCGCCGCACACCGTTGCCATCGAGCTTGAGCCGTTCGACTCAGTGATCTCAGACACGATACGCACCACGTATGGGAACTCCTTGATGTCCGGCATAACGGCTCGAACAGCGCGCTCAGCGAGAGCACCGTGACCGATCTCACGACGGCCTGGTCCACGCATCGGCTTCGTCTCGCCAACTGAGAACGGTGGGAAGTTGTAGTGAAGCATGAAGGTCTTCGACGCTTCGCCAAGAAGATTGTCGATACGTTGAGCTTCAGCCTCAGTTCCAAGGGTCGAAACCACGATAGACTGGGTCTCTCCACGGGTGAAGAGCGCCGATCCGTGGGTGCGAGGAAGCCATCCAACCTCGATCGAGATCGGACGAACTGTCTTGGTATCACGACCATCGAGACGGACACCTTCGTCAAGGGCGAGATCACGCACTACGGTGTAGTGTGTATCCTCGAACGCTTTGCCAGCGAGCTTCGCGGCTACAGCGGCGTTAGCGTCACCTTCCTTCACGAACTCACTCATGAGTGTGTTCTTCGCGAGAGATACAGCGTCACGACGAGCGTGCTTCTCTCTGTTCTTGATAGCAACTTTGAGGAGCGGAGTTACGAACTCAACCATGCGGCCGTAAAGCGCCTCATCGTAGGCCTTCGGAGAGAACTCCATTGTTGGCTTACCGATGTTCTTCTTGAGTTCAAGCTGCATCTCGTTGATGACCTGAAGTTGCTCCTGAGCGAAGAAGAGAGCCTCAAGAACCTCAGCCTCTGGAACCTCTTGAGCTCCACCCTCAACCATCGTCGTGGCGTCCTTTGTGCCAGCAACGATGAAGTTAAGGTCGGCGTTCGCGAGGGAGCTGCGAACCGGATTGATAACCAACTTTCCGTTGATACGAGCTACTCGAACACCCGAAACCGGGCCCTCGAACGGAAGCTCTGAGATGGTGAGCGCCGCTGACGCGCCGCACATAGCCAAAATATCTGTATCGTTCTCGTCATCAGCGGAGAGCACGGTCGCTACTACCTGAACCTCGCGGTGAAACCCTTCAGGGAAGAGTGGTCGACACGGACGGTCGATAAGACGGGAAACAAGGGTCTCCTTTTCGGACTGCTTACCCTCACGTCGGAAGAATCCGCCCGGAATCTTTCCGGCGGCGTAGGTCTTCTCGATGTAATCAACGGTGAGAGGGAAGAAATCTACATCCTTCTCCGCTCCACCACACGCGGTGACGAGTACTACTGACTCTCCATAGGATACAAGAGCGGATCCGCCCGCCTGCTTTGCGATACGGCCTGATTCGATTCTGAGTTTTTTGCCGTGAAATTCTCTTTCTACTACGTACATGATTTACCTCTATAAGGTTTTAACGGTGCTGGTATACGAAACGCTTTCTAGCGTGTAGCTACATGCGCAAACGCCACGAGAATCTCGCCTGGGCCTAAACCCAACCCCTGAAACAGGATCGGAGAACCAAACAGATGTCGTGGCATCTTGCAAAACTCTGGCCCGAGCTTACTTACGCAAGCCAAGAGCTGAAAGAGTATTTCTGTAGCGCTGAACGCTCTCTGCCTTGAGGTACGAGAGCAACTGCTTACGTTGTGAAATGATGTTCATCATTCCGCGACGTGAGTGGTGATCCTTTGGATTCGTTGAGAAGTGCTTGGTAAGGATCTCAAGACGACGGGTCAAAAGAGCCACCTGAACCTCAGGAGAACCTGTGTCCTGTGTGTTAATCTGATACTTCTTGATGACATCTTGCGGCTCCATAGCCGAAAGTTTAACTGCGCCCAATGCCATATCCTGCTCGGTGAATCCGCTGAGGGTGGTTGGCTTCTCTCCAGTTGTGGAAGACTCCATGTGAACTCCTATCTCCAATTATATCAAGCGTTTAGCTAGTTTTGGTACGCTTTTTCGTTTTTTATACCAATATTTCCGGGAGAAACTACCAGCGTACGGGGCAAAAGTCAAAGACCTGGCCCCTCACCGCTCGGAACTAGTCCGATTGGGACTCTCCCGACCCGTGGTGGGCACAAACGCCCCGCTCTGAGCTCTCGAGGAAAGCGATAACTTGAGCTGCCCGGGGGTTACCACCAACCTCAGCCTTAGCGGCAGCCAGACGCTCCTTGAAGGTACGTCGAGGCACACCCGGCACGGTCGTTGGGGTAAAGACGCTGCGGTAGAGGGATCGAATGGCGGCGAGGTCCTCTCGGGTACCCCCGTTTCGCTCGAGGCCAACCCGGTTAAGACCGTGAATCTTAGCCCGGTCACCCTGGGCCATGAAGTATGGTGGAACGTCCTGACTGACCATCGCCCCTGCGCCGATCATGGCGACATCGCCGAGACGGACGAACTGGTGAATACCTGAGAGGCCACCGACGATTACCCCATCTCCAACGATAACGTGTCCGGCCAACGCCGCGCTGTTCGCGAATACGCACCGATTACCAACGAAGGTGTCATGACCAACGTGGGTGTTGGCCATAAAGAGGTTTTGGTCTCCGATCTTAGTGAGCATGCCACCACCGGTCGTCCCCGGCTGAAGGGTTACGCACTCTCGGATTATGTTACGATTGCCGATAATCAACTCGCTCGGCTCGCCCCGATACTTGAGGTCCTGTGGGACGGCACCCACTGACGCGAACTGAAATATCGTATTTCCATCACCGATGGTCGTGCGTCCTTCGATAACGACATGCGGACCGACGATGTTATCACGACCGAGCACCACATTCGGACCGATAATGGAATACGGACCGACCTTGGTGCCCTCTCCGATCTGAGCGGAGGGGTCAACGATCGCGGTTGGATGAATAAGGCTCATGAAAAGACCTTCCGAGCTTAGGCCGCGGCGGCGGTAAGGGTTCCGCTCGCGACAACCTTTCCGTCAACGAACACCTCTCCATCCATGATCCAGAGAGGATTACGCTTCTTCACGCTCTTCATGACAATCTTGAGCTGATCGCCAGGAACAACCATCTTCTTCCACTTAAAATTATCGGCACCTACAAGGTAGAACGTCTTGTTCTTGAGGAGCTCGGGCTCGCTGTATCGAGCGAACACCGCGGCGGTTTGAGCCATAGACTCCATGATCAGCACACCTGGCATTACTGGGTGACCGGGGAAGTGCCCCTGAAAGAACTCTTCGTTCGCGGTGACGTTCTTTATCGTCGTAATATGTACGTTCGGTACAATGTCGAGAACCCTATCAATCAATAGGAACGGGTAACGATGAGGAATCCATCGCTGAATCTCAAGAATATCCATTGTAACCGGAGCAGCTTCCATTGCTTCAACCATTTCCATCTTAACTCCCCTACAGAGCTACTTTTTTCTTATCAAGGATCTTCACCACATCGGCGCTGATGTCAATCCTATCGGACGCATATAGTACGGTTTGACGGTCTTTTTCGAACACAAAGGTAAGATTACGCTCTTTAGCGACCTCTTTGACCGCGGCTTGAATTTCGCCAACGACCTTCGTTATCTCTTGCTCGTTAACCTTCGCCAGCTCCTCCTGCGCGTCCTGGTAGGCTCTTTGGAGCTCCACCTGCTTCTTTCCGAGAGCCTCCTTCTTTGACTCAAGGGCGGAGCCCGAAAGGATCTTCGCTTGCTTCTCAAGCGCCGCGCGCTCCTTATCGAATTCGGCTTTCCGCTGACCAAGAGCCGCTTGCGCCTTTTTAACCCGACCCTCAAGGTTACTACGAGCAGCCTTACCAACGATCGATTGAGAAAGGATCGATTGCGTATCTACGATCGCAATCGTCTCGGCGTGCGCCAACGCAGAGCCGCCAAGGGAGATGAGACCGACAAGGAGACAAAGTACCGTTTTCATAGGTCGATACCTTACAATCAATTCGTGACAAGGGAAACAGTTGGTTAGGGGGTTTTACGCCCTCTCAACACCCTCAAAACGTGCACACGGAGGCCCCTATCCCCTAGTGAAGAAACGGCCCGTACTTCGAGGACGATTTAACAACCCTCTTGGCGGTCGCCTTACCCTTGCGGGGGCGATCGTTCATGCCGAGAACCTTTCGAAGGGGCTCAAGCACCTCCGGCTTGAGGCCAGGGGAGAAGTCGCCATCACCGGTCGATGCCCGAAGCATACCGAGAGGACCGCTCACCAGGCTCGACTCACCACTTGCCTCCTCAAGAAACCCAGCAGCCATCTGCCGATGGGCGTCGCGGTGTAGCGGTTCTGAAGATTGCTGGGATTTGAGAATGCACGCAACCGCGAGGTAGTACCGAATCTTCCACGACACGGACACCTGCCCTTCTCGAACGAAGAAATCGAGCGCGCGTTGGAGCGCTCCGGTAGCCTCATCAAGAAGTCGAGCGCCGCTTTGCTTCGATGCCTCCAAGAGCGCAAGGCCGATCAAGCCATCGGTCAACGCCACCTCCCGCTCAAGTGCCAACTGCCCGAAGCACTCACGGGCCCTATTAAGATACTTGAGAGCGTTCAACGGTTGTTTCGCCAAGATGGCGAGCTGCGCGTGAATATGAAGCGTTTTCCCGAGGCACTGAAGCGCCTGCGTAGATTGTCCGAATGGTCGAAGAACCGCCTCACTTTTCGCCAGCAGATTCTCAATCTCAACGAGGGTGGTTTCCCGTAACGTTCCTGACTCGGTGAAATCAACCATCGCGATCGCTTGCGCTAACGCGGCGCGACGATCACAGGCGCTAATATACGCTCGACGGAGCTCATCACAGGTAAGGGCTCGTTTCCATGCTGTCCGAGCTTGCTTCCACTTGCCCCCATCGGCGTAGGAGGCGCCAAGCATAAACGCCGCTTGAGCGGTCAATCCACGGAGCCCATGCGCGGCGAAGAGCTTCTCGCACTTCATGGCGATCTTGGCGGCGGCGTCAGCTCTTCCCAGCAGCTGTTGAGCCGCGACAACGTTCAAGCCGAAGGCGGCGACAAAGATCTCACAGGAGCATAAGAGTCGAAGTTTTTCCGCGCCGACCTGCGCGTTCTCAACCTCGGCACTCGCGATCGCGCTGTGGAAGAGTCCCAGGAGCGCTATTCCCCGTCCGTACAAAAATCCACCGCCAGCCGCAACAAGATCGGCGCGCGAGAATAACCTATACGCTTTCGCGTGATGATCACACTCGGCCGAGGAGCTGGCGAGCGCGATGAGCGCTTCGTACTCACCTGATCGATATGAACTTTCCTGAAACAACATCAACGCCTTCTCAAGGGCATTCGCGGTCGCTTCTGATACGTGAGGCTCCCGACGAGCGATAGTAAGCTCAGCCAAACCTCGCGCGACCCCGCCAAGGGGGCGCGCTAACTCCCGAAGACGCTCAACCGAGATCTCGTCCTCCCCACCAACTTGGTGCAAGAGGCGGGCGATATCAAAGGTGAGCTCCGGTGTCACGTCAGCGGTTTCAGCGAACGACATGAGCCGGGCGAGGAGCTCTTGCGCGGCGGGCAATTCAGGGGTTGGGCAGTGCACGTAACTACGAGCCAACTCGATACCCACCTTAATGTGCGTCTGCGCGCTCGTATGGGCGGGCCCTTTGGAGAACTCCTGAGAGAGGATAGTCCGCGCGCGAAAGAGATCGGACTCAGGAAGCGCTCGTGTGTAGACCCCAACTTCAATAGCGCGAGCGAGCACGATCCCGCTCCAGCACCTATCATTCGCTGAGAAGCCGCCGTGCTCGATCTCTATAGTGAGACCCTCAATCTTTTCAAGAGCTGGCGCAAGGGGGGCTCCTTGTACAAGGTTGCAAAGCTCGATGTACGCCTGAAACAAACGGCTTCTTCGATCGTCACCAAGCATCGCAACTACGCTGGTCGCCAGGGCGAGAGCGTCCTTGAAAGCGCCCGCGTCTAACAAGAGCTCCAGGGACTCAACGACGTTCCAACTTACCCCTTGATCATCCCCTCCTCGCTCAACAACACGAATGAGCTCGGGCACGAAATCCCGACAGAGTGGTACCGGCGCATCTACAGACTCAACCATCTTAGGATCCCCTCACATTTTTTTGAGGACACTTCGCTGGGGTATCCTGGAACGAAAGAAGCGCCTCGCTCAGATCGGCGATCTGCGTATCGAGTGGGCCCGAAAGCGCGATCTTCCACGCCGTAGGCGCTCGCGCCGCGAGGCTGTGCAGCTCTTCACGAATGAACGCGCTCGCCCGACTCGTGACGATTACAAGCAAGGGACATCGAAGACGATGCACGTAGGCCTTTACATTAAATCCGGTAGAACCGAGCCTCAATGGAAGCCCGAATGGGAGATGCTCCTCAATCCAATCGACCACTCGCTCCCATCGGGAGGGGTGTGGTCGAGAGGAGGAATCAACGATAGCGAGCGAGCGAACGGTCTTGGGTTGCGAGAGCGCGAGGTTCTGCGCGAGCGCCGCCCCCGCGCCCATGCCAACGACGCTCGCTTGGCGAACATGTAAGTTCGCTAACGCGGCGGTCAAAGCCTCAGACAGGCCTTCCCATGACGAAGGCGTCACCGAAGAGCTCATGAGAAGCACGCTTCGGGCTTTAGCGGATAACGTATCGACCACAGCCTTCGCGAACGGAAGATATGCTTCATCATCCACAATGGTAATGAAAGTTCGCCCGGAGCCCTTGTCCGAGAGGATCGCTATGCCGTTTGACGAGTGCTGCGGTGGAGAATTTTCGCTCATATCTGTTCCTGCGACCGAAGGTAACGGAAGCTCTCTCCTTAGTCTACATACCCTCTACAAACCCCGTTCATTCCACTATTTATGGATTCAACCAGACCTCCTTGACTAACAACAAAAAAGGGCCTCCAAAGTTTGCTCCGAGCAAGAGTTTATGAGAGGGTGACGGACGGCTCACAGATACCCGACTCGGGTACGGCCCGCGCCCCCCCCTGACACGGTTAGCTGTCTCGGCGCGCGTATAACGGCAAGCGCAGTTGTGAAGAGAAGACAGTAATGTCTGACCACCTCATTGGAACACCCGGGCCCTTCGAAGTGCGTTGTGAAACTCACGCCGATGTAGCTCCGTTGTCGAGATCCTCAACGTCCGCCGCTACCGACCTCCCAGCCTCCGCAGATGAGGTTCCTCGGCGACGCTACGATTGCGAAATGTACGAGACCTGTCTCGGCCTCGCCGCCTCACTCAACTGGGAGAGCTTTACCTGCCGTGGATGCTGCGGTCAGCCAAACGAGAACCTCCTGTGGCGGGCCCGCGTGTCCGCGCGAAAGGACTCCGTAGCGGCTCGACTCCTCAAAGCTCCACCGATCGTGCCACTTAATTCCCTACGCATTCCGGTTGAGCCAAAACGGGAAACGTCGTCAGGGATTTAGACCACCGGATATTCCGGCTCTACCGCCTTCTCAACCGCGGGTGCCGACGGCTCTCGCGAGAGGGTGAGCCACAAGGCGCCACCACAAAGCGCCAACACGTATGATTTCGCCCGCAAGACGAGCGCCACAGCCAACGCCTCACCCGTTGTAGCCCCAACGGCGTGGAGGAAGTAGAGAAACGCCCCCTCTTGGATCCCCAAACCTTGGGGCGAGAGCGGAATAGCGCTGACTAATAGAATCAGGGGAACAACAACGAAGAGATCTCCCCACGGAACTCCGTGCCATCCCACCGAGTGCGCCACCGCGGCGGTGTTGACTATCGTGAGGAGGTGAAACCCGAACGAGAGGACGCCCGCTCGAACCAGAAGCTTCGCGTCACCGAGGCCCCAGGAGAAGCCCTCCTGCATACGCACGATCTTGGTATGAAGCCTTGAAGGCACTCGCAGTATCTCCGAGAGACGAACGAGTGTGCCCGTAACGAGAGCCAACGTTAACACGAGCGCGGCAAGCCCAACCAGGACCGTAGCCACCGCTATCTCACGCGATACCGCTGGCGCCCACCACACGGCAACGAAGGCCATTGAGACCATCGCCATAAAACCGGTGTATCGCTCAAGCAGGGTCGCCGACATGGCGCGAACTCGATCGACATCTTTACCAACGTAGAGACTACGCACGACATCTCCTCCGAGAGCCGAGGGCATGATCAGATTCACGAAGTATCCGACGAGGTAGAGACGAAAGAGGTGCGCGACTGAGGCGGTGATGCCGAGCCGCTCAAGAAATAGACGCCACTTGAGGACGCTTACTAACACAAGCGCGATCGACAAGGCGAAGATGACAACAAGGTCCCATGCGGTAACATCGGAGAGCGCCGCGACACAACCCTTCATGTCAAAGAAAGAGAGGAGCGCAACGATGATGCCAACGCCTGCCACAGCTCTGAGCACGGTCGAGAATCTACGAGGAGTCACCATACCGTTCCTCTATCACCTCGCGGAGACGCCCGCTACAACCGGATCGCCAACCGTCCCCGTATAGAACCGCAGCTCCGCTATCGACCAATCAAGTACCGGGTGACGCCCCATTTGGGTGAGGATGACGCGACGAACCTTACGAGGCGCGAACCAGAACCGGAACACCTCCCCCTTCCAAAACGCGAGTAGTCGCTGATACTCCTCATTAGACAAGAGAGGCTCTCGCGTACCCGTGGCGTCCTCGGTCTCAATCCGTAAAGCTCGCGGATAATCCTGCCCCCAACTGCCGAGACTATACTCAAGAGCCACGAGGGACTGCGGCTCCCGAAAAAGCACCTCGAAGCTCTGACCATCACGTTGAGGCGCTCCAGTTGCCCACCGAGTGCCTTCGCTGCCATCAAGGGCGGCAGCCGCTGGGTTCGAGCCAACGCCCGTAACAACTGACACGGCCCCAGGCTCGATGGGACGAAGGTCAAGTTTCGGACGCTTGAGGTTGTAGATAAGCACGTACCCGTCAACAGACCTCTCCTCAAAAGAGTAGCCAAGGCTCGTCAACGCCCCTACGAAGATCGTTCGCTCAGAGGGAACGAGCAGCAATGGAACGAGATCCTCAGAGACGCCCGCGGGAAGAACTTCATACTCCGGAAGCCTCACCTGCCTTGGCTCCTGCAACACAAGGAACTTCACCCGCTCCGCGGTCTCAAAGGCGAGCCGATAGCCGATCCAGTAATTAGTTCGAACAAGCGATATATCGAGATCTTTGAGGGCCGCGTTCAGCTCGGCGTGATTCCGCCGCACCCGATCTCCCTCAAACACGGCAGGTTCACCCGGTAACGCCCGTCCGCCCCAGTAACATGAGAGGAGATTAACCGCGACCAGCGATGAGATACCGAGCGTTCCAAGAATCGTGGACACGCGAAACAATCGACTCACCCACACACCGCACACAACGAAGAGACCGACGTAGATGGGCAGGAGATACCGAGGCGCCTGCGACAGCCAACCAAACGTGCTCACGGCAAAGACAACACACGCGCATCCTATGAGGGCAAGGCAGATCTCAACCTGCGACTCTCTATTCACCTCTCCACACGCGAGGCGAGCAAGCGGCCCTCGCCGCTCCCACACCACCATAGCGAAGATGACGCCATAGACCCCATACACAACCGCGGTAGCCCCTCCGAACGTAAGACTCGATTCCCAAAAATGCTTCGCGCCAAGAATAATCGGGAGCGCGGTGGTCCAAAGACCAACGAAGTAGGTAGCGATCTCCGACGGCGCGGCGAATCCGAACATACCAAGGGAGGGAAACCCGTTCCGAATGTTGTAGATCCAGTACGGCGAGCTCCCCAGAAAAAAAGCCACCATCGAGAGCAAACCGACGACGATAATCTGACCCCAAGAAACTCGTCCCACGCGCAGGGAGCCAAGAAGGTGGAGCGCTCCAAATCCCGAGATAGGAACCATAAAGTAGAGGATCTGGTTGTTCACCCACCATCCAAGCCCGATGAGAAGCCAGATAAGAAATGGATAAAACAGGCTCGCAGGCTCCCTCTTGAGCCAACGCGTCGTGCACAACATTGCGCATGCGCCGATGACGAGGAGCTCAATAAATCCCCCTCTCGCTTTGTAGCTCCACACCACGAGGGCGACGGGGGGAACCGCGCAGAGGAGCGCCGCCACACGGCCAGCCACCACCCCACCGATCTCCCGTCCGAGAGCGTACATGACCACAACCAAAGCTAACGAGAAAAGAAGCGGTGTAAGTTGAAGGGTAAAGGGGGATGCCCCGAAGAGGTAAAAGATCCCAGCAGCGCAAATCGCCTCAAGGGATCCCATGTAGTGCTGACCGTAGTAGAAGGTAGGAATCGGCGCCCCAGACGCGATGTGTTGTCCCATGAGACCGACGATCGCTTCGTCCGCATCGATCACGAACGCGCCGGCCCGCATAAAGTCGAGACGGAGAAGGGCCGCGAGAACGCACAGACACAAAACAATAACCCACTCGTATGGATTACGAACCGCTGCCCTCCCGCTCGCTCGATGGAGTTGGAGGTCTACCACCTTCGCAGAACGGTGAGCCGCCCCCTTCATACGAACGTTCCGCTTCGCTCGATTTTTCCACGGTCATCACGGGCGATTCGCGATGGGCTCCCCTCCTCCTTCGACCGAAGGATCTCGTAGGCGCGCGTGTATCCCTCAAGGGTCGCTCGCCCCGTCCGCTCCCAGGTGAAGGTGCGCGCCCGCGCGATCCCGGCGAGCGAGAGCTCTTGTTGGGCACGCGCACTCCCAAGAACCTCTACTACTGCCCTAGCACCCTCATCGACACTGAGGGGGTTAAAGAGACGTCCGGCATCACCGACCACCTCTGGAATTGAGGAGGTATTCGAGGCGACAACCGGGAGTCCAGCGGCCATCGCCTCAAGCGCCGGCAAACCGAACCCTTCATAGAGGGTCGGAAATAAAAAGAGCGAACTCTCCGCGTAGAGCTCCTTAAGATCCTCATCAGGAACGTATCCGAGCGAAACCGCATCACGCTCCATTCCGTACCGTCGAAGGTTGACGTCAAGCCGATCTATCTCATCACGGGAGGTAACACGCCCGACCATCACGAGCAGGGGCGCGACCTTTCCAATCGCCCGCAACTGAACTCCCGCTTGATGAACGATTCCAACGAGATTTCCGATATTCTTTCGCTCATCGTGCCCTCCAACGTACAGCACGATCGGCCGGCCGTTGGGGATGCCGAGTTTTGCGCGAATAGCTCCCGACTCCCCACCACCGCTCTGAGCCCGAACCATCGCGACATCAAAGAACCGATTATCGACCCCCAGTGGAGTCACCACGATCCGCTCCCGTGGGATATCGAGTACTCGAACAAGATCATCCGCTGTTGTCTCACTGATAGCGAGAAGAACGGTCGCCTGACGGATCGCGAGAACCTCAAGGGAACGCGCGACCTTAAAACGCCACCCCGGCTTGTTGACCCGATAGAGTTCTTTCAGGACGTGGGGAATAAGGTCGAGCACGGTAAGTACGTACGGCTTAGAACTCCACGCCGGGGCGTCCATGTGAGCTGGATAGTGAAGGAGCGAGTACTCACGCATCACCCCCTGATGCAACCGTCGCGGATACACGACGTGTTGTCGCAAGGAGGTGCGTCCGCACGGGACAAGCGATACAAGCTTGTCGGCAAGCTGGTTTCGACGAAGCGCCTCATGATCAAAAAAGCCCACCGAGATGCCCGGCTCCATGTGCGACTCAAAGAATCTGTGCAGCTCAGCCACGTACCTACCGATACCGCGATGGGCGTGCGACTTAAATCCTGGGTCGAGGGCGCTCAGATCGAGACCAACGGATATCATGCGCCGTGAGCCTCACGCTGTCGTTGACCACCGGAGAGAAGCTCATTCACACGTGACTTGAAGGTATCGAAGGAGAACGCCCGTACCCGCTCCCGCCCCTTGTCTATCATTCTCGAACGAAGCTCGCCTGGCTGAGCTAAGGTGTGAAACAGCGCGCCGAGCTCGGAGTGACGCTTATCGGAAACCACGATCCCTCCGGTACTAACCGTCTCTGGCACCGCCCCCGCGCCAAATCCAATAACTGGAAGACCGAAGTGCATCGCCTCGATGAGGGGCAAACAGAACCCCTCATGCTCACTCATGCAGACGTACACCGAGGACGCCTCATAGAGAGAACGAATCTCCTCATCGGTAAGACCACCGAGCACCTCAACTGACTCATCCAATCCGAGGTTCCGAATCAACCGTCGAAGGGAGAATGAGTAAAGCTCGGTATCGGTATCGATCCCCGCCAGCCACAACGTGCTGCGCGGCTCGATAAACTTGTTCAGGTAATAAAACGCCTTGATCACATCCTCGATGCATTTATTCGGCGCCATTCGACCAACGTGCAGCACATTGATGCCGGGCTTGCGCTTAACGCGCGCATACATCGCCTCGTTTCGCGCTCGATTCCACCGCTCGGGAGCGATAGGAAGCTCCAGTACCGAACACGGAAAACCAAGCGCCTCAATCTCTCGAGCGTTGAAGTTCGAGTCAGCCCAGATTCTATGAGACCGCGCGCACAACGCTGGAAGGTCAGAAAGCCCCCGCTCGATATCAGCGGCGACCCGATTATTCACTCCATTAAACCACCGCGCGGGGGTGATATTGTGGTAGACGAGCACCTTGTGACCCCGATCCCAATGCGCGTAGAGGTCGTTAAGGGGAGACCCGATCGAGTAATGCAGGATAATATCCCCCTCGGGACACTCACCGATCGCCTCGTACCGCTTCGACCGTCCCTTCAAACGATTGTGCTCGTGCAGGGAGAAAATCTCACTCTCCAGCCCTAACTCCCGAAGAGCCGTCTGAAGCGCGAGCACCTCGGTGGATATCGCGTCACCGTAACTTAGGGTGTGAACCAGTTGATGGATAGGTCGAGTAGCCGTCATAACGCTTCCGCAAATCGCTCCTGATAGTGACCGTGAACTCGAACCCCGAGGTACCCAACAACAACGCACATCGCCGATACGTAGAGAACCGCTCCGGCGCTTGGAAGAACCCCCTGAACGAGGAGCTCCTGGTAAAACTGGGTCAACGCCGCGAAGGGATTGTAGGTAACGAGAAACCTCAA
>JBIJBE010000019.1:0-66099 GCA_044345405.1 Bdellovibrionota bacterium | reverse complement strand
AGCTGGATAGAGCATCTGGCTTCGAACCAGAGGGTCGGGGGTTCGAATCCCTCAGGGCGCATTCTTTACTTTCCTCCTGCAGTTGTCTCTGTTTCTGGTATTGTGCCGGTCGTATAGTTGTATACGTCCTACGTCCTACGTCCTACGTCCTACGTCCTACGTCCTACGTCTACGCATACGCCCTACGTCCAATGCAATCGTGCTGGGAGAACCTTCCGAGGCACTCAGATGCCAGCAACAGCGAGCGTTATGCGGTCTAGCATCCCGCCAACCGTCGAGGTAGGATACTATCCTATCCGGAACAAGGCATCGATCGAGTAGAGAAATGGCCCTCGCGATGCGGCAGTCCTAAAGGAAGAGAAAACATGGCAAAGGTGATCGTAACAGGTGGCGCTGGATTTATCGGATCTCACATCGTAGACAAGCTCCTCGCTCGTAAGCACGAGGTTCATGTGATCGATGACCTCTCAAGTGGTTCTCGAGATAATCTAGCTCATGCGCCGAGCGTTACCCTGCATGTCGCGGACATTCGCTCCAAGGAGGCGAAGGAGGTCGTGGAGCGGCTCGCTCCTGATTTCGTTGTTCACGCCGCCGCTCAAGTTTCTGTGCGAATCAGCATGGACCAGCCAGCGTTGGACACCGACCTCAACGTGACTGGATTGGTGAACATCCTTTCAGCGCTCAAAGAACGAAAGGGTACCCACGTTGTCTTTCTCTCATCAGGCGGCGCTATTTACGGTGAGCAGGTAGCGTTCCCAGCCAAGGAAGATCATCCCATTAAACCAGAGAGCGTGTATGGTCTCTCAAAGAGAGTTGGTGAGGAGTACCTTGAGTTCTGGTCGCGTGCGTGGGGTGTCACAAGCACCTCGTTGCGACTTTCGAACGTCTACGGTCCTCGTCAGAACCCTCATGGTGAGGCTGGGGTTGTCGCGATCTTCTGTGAGCGGCTCCTCGCCGGTAAGTCTATAACGGTGAATGGGACCGGCAAGCAGACTCGAGACTTCGTCTACGTCGAGGACGTAGCTGAGGCGGTAGGGCGAGCTGTCGATACGCGGTGTGTCGGTGAATTTAATATTGGAACCTCTAAAGAGACCTCAGTTACTCAGTTGGCGGAAGGGCTTCGCGCTCTCACCACTCCAACGGCTGAGATCCTCTACTCAGAGGCGAAGCCTGGCGAGCAGATGCGAAGCTGTATCGACAACTCCGCCGCGAAGGCGAAGTTGTCGTGGTCTCCAAAGGTCGATTTCGAGCAGGGCCTCAAACAGACCGTTGCGTGGTACGGCACCAAGAAGAAGTAATCTCGTAATTCTGTCACGAGTTCGTTCGGTATGGAGCGGGGAGGCTTATGTCCGCTCATAGTCGACGTGTAGCCGTGTTTCTTCCAAGTGTCCATGGTGGTGGAGCGGAGCGAGCGATGCTCGTGTTTTGCCGCGAGCTCGTTGAGCTTGGTCTAACAGTTGATCTCATCACCGTGAAATTGGAAGGGCCGCTTCGCCAGTTTATCCCGGCAGGGGTAACGGTCATCGATCTTAATAGCCGGCGAACCACCATGGCCCTTCCAAAGCTCGTCTCCTATCTTAAAAAAACACAACCAGCGGCGCTCTACTCAACGATTATGAACGCCAATGTGGTGGCCGCGATGGCGCGGGTACTTTCAGGTACTCGTACTCCGACGATTGTTCGTGAGTCGAACGCTCCGTTGTCGAGCCCCAAGAGCACGGTGTCCCGATGGGTCACCTACAAGGTCGCGCCGCTCGTCTACCAATTCGCCAACGGTGTAATCGCGGTCTCTCAAGGAGTGGCGGATGAATTGGGTATCCTGGTTCCACGTATGAAGGAGCGGATCCGTGTTATTCCCACGCCGGTTATCTCTGATGATGTTGTGCGACAGGGGGATGCTCACGTTGATCATCCGTGGTTCACGAAGCGCGATAAGCCGATTGTTGTGAGCGCGGCTCGGTTGGAGAAACATAAGGGGTTCTTCCCCTTGCTCCAGGCGTTCGCTCACCTGCGCGAGTCGAAAGACGCGCGTCTTGCCATACTTGGCCAAGGATCGATGCGTGAGCAGATCGAGGCTGAGATCGTCCGGTTAGGTCTCAGCGACGATGTCGCTCTCCTCGGATTTCAGCACAATCCCTTCGCCTACATGAGTAAAGCGGACGCTTTTGTGTTGGCGTCTGAGTTTGAAGGGCTACCGAACGTGTTGGTACAAGCGATGGCGTTTGGTACGCCGATAGTGGCTACCGATTGTAAGAGCGGTCCCGCCGAGATCTTGTGTGGTGGTCGCTTTGGCACCTTAGTGCCGGTTGGTGACGTGCGGGCGCTCGCCCAGGGGCTTGAGCGAGCGCTCAGCCAGCCTCGACAGCTTGAGGCGATGGCTCACGCCCGTTCGGTGTACGGTGCTCGCAACGCGGCCCACGAATATCTCGCCATGGCGGGTCTCGTTGTTTGATATGAGAGCCCAAGGAGTATTCCAAAGAGAAGTAAGAAGCACCGTTGGTCGAGGATATTGTGGCTAAAGACCCCGCCAAGGATAGCGACGAGTATCAACGCCTGACCAGGGCGGTATCGCCGTTGAACGAAGGTGAAGAGGCTCACCCCGAAGAAGGCGACCAGGCCGAGGATACCCGCTACGCCGTTATTAACCCACTGTTGTAGATAGAGGTTGTGCGGAAGTTCTCGCATCGTTCGAGCGTGTCCCGTTCCGTGCCCTACGATTGGCGAGTCGTTGATCAGTCGGAGTGACTCACGCACGGCGAAGAGACGGCTGGCCGCCGAACCGTCGTCGACCTGCTTATTGCTCATGAGGCGACCAAGCCGGGAGTGCTCCGAGATCGTTCCTGTTATGATCGCCGCAATCGCGACACCGGCGCAGATACCGCCGAGTAAACCCGTAACGGAGAGCACTCGCAAAATCTCTCGTGGACGCCAGCCGTTCTCGGCCATGCGGGCAAATGAAAATATCCCAACTAAGAAGAGAAAATTCAGTCCGCCGCTCCGTGACATGGTGGTGACAACTATTAAGCCCGTGGTCAGGAGGAGTAGCACGTTCATCCACTGTCTCTGTTGGCTTCGATAGTCGAGGGTCGCGGCGCAGATCATGACCGCGACGAGCGCCGAGAAATTAGCGTTGCCCGGAAATCCAGCAGCTCGCTGTCCCAGGGTCGCGAAGGTTCCTGGATAGGTGATGTCGAGGTAGATCGACCATCCGAGAAGGAGGAGGGCGCTCAATCCGCAGAAGGGAAAGAGCTTCGAAAACCACGCCGATTGGGGGATATAGAGGGCGAGCACCGATATTGAGAACCCGTAGACGATCAGGAAGATCCACTTCCCACCTTCGCTCCAAAAAGCGCCCGGGAGGATGCTCAACATGAGTGAGCACGCCGCGATAAATAGGAACGCGGCGTATGGCCACCGATTCGCGACGAGAGGAGCGAGAAGGCGGGAGTTGGACCCCTTCACGAGGTCGCGAATGAGCGCGATGACACCGAAGGGCGCGATGAGCGCCACAGCGCACAGGGTGGGATTGATCGGGAGATACCCGAGCCGTCCGAGTGGTTGGTCGGCGATGCTTAGGAAGAGGGAGAGGACTAGGAGGATGTAGATTCCGGCGATGAAAGACACTAGTTTGGAGAGCGCGCGCATAAGTGGGGCATCGTAATAGTCGCGGGGAGGGGATTCAACGAGGGATCGATGAAGACGGTGTGGGGTATGATGCTGCGCAGATGGTGTCGGTTCGATGGTCGATGATTACGATGGACGTATACGAAAAACGTGCACCGAGAACCGTTGACGGTTACCGTGATACGTCTTGCGTCTACGTGTACGTCTTGCGTCTTACGTCTACGTCGTCGTAGGGCAGTCGAGCCCCCTTTTCCTCTCTATCCACCGGGAGATAAGGGGGCTGTGCGGCGGCACCAAGTGGGCATCGCAGACGCAGCGATGACGATGGACGTATACGAAAACCGTGCACCGAAAACCGTTGACGGTTACCGTGAGACGTCTTACGTCTACGTCTACGTCTACGTCTACGTCTACGTCTACGTCTACGTCTACGTCCAACGTCATACGTAGACGTCATCGTCTCCGACCCACCCCCCAAGCGCGATCGACGGTAGAACGTCAACACGTTGTACCGCACAATGACAACGGCTAGGTCACGTTGCTGAACAAAGGTGCTAGGGTAGCCGCCTCATGATTACTCCTCATCGTTCGTTTCTCTCCTCCGTGCTGCATGGTGTTCAGTGGGTCGGTATCGGGATCGTCACGCAGGTCGGGCTCCGAGTTGGAGTGCTGGCGATCATGGCGCGGTTGGTAGCTCCTCGTGACTTCGGATTGTTCGCCATCGCGCTTATTTTTACGAGCTTTGCGGAACGGATTGGTCAGGTGGGGGTAGGGGCCGCGTTCGTGCAACGAGCCGAGGTCGACGTGGATGATTTGAAAACCGCGGTTGTTTTGTCCGTTTCGTCGGGATGTCTTATCGCCGCCGCGTTATGTGGGATCGCTCCACTGGCGGCCACCTTCTTTCACGAGCTTGATCTCCGACTCATCATCGCGATTCTTTCACTCGGATTTATAGTTGATGGTATTGGGGTTGTCTCAGATGGGTTGTTGCAACGAGAGCTTCGGTTTCGCGAGATCGTAAAAGTTGAGACGGCCTCCTTTATCCTCGGATTGGTTGTCATCGGTGTCACCCTCGGCTTAGTTGGTCTTGGAGTATGGGCTTTAGTTGGGGGGAACCTCGCCATGCGAGCGAGTAAGGCGGCGTTCTTTGTATGGGCACGTCCGGTTTCGCTCCACGGTCGGTTCTCGTTCGTTCGAGCGAAAAGATTGCTTTCGACCGGTTTCGGATTCAGTTTGGGAAAGATCCTTAACTTCCTCTCCCTTCAAGGAGACAACTTCGTCGTTGGACGTCTCCTCGGCGCTGAGGCGCTCGGCATGTACACGAGGGCCTATCAGGCGATGACACTTCCGGCGATGTATGTTGGACAGGCCTTTGAGCGAGTGCTCTTTCCCGCGCTGTCGCAGAAGCAGGACGATATTCCTACCCTTCGTAAGGGGCTCTTAAGCACGCTTGAGATATCGGCGCTGGTTGCGATTCCCACCAGTGTTGGGATGTATTTCCTCTCGGAAGAGATCGTGCTCGTTCTTTTCGGTGACGTATGGCGACCGATTATTCCCGTACTCACCGTTCTTTCCTGTGGTGTGTTCTTTCGAGCCGCGTACAAATGCAGCGATGTGTTGATCCGTTCGAAGGGGGATGTGTACGCGTATGCCGCTCGACAAGCGGTATACACCGCCGTTATCGTGATCGGTTCCTTGATAGGGGCTCGGATCGATGGGACTCAGGGGGTCGCGTACGCCGTCGTTGGAGGGGTTGTCGTCAACTATGTATTGATGACCCGCTTGGCGGGAAGGCTCGCTGCTGTCTCGATGGCTGACCTTTTGCGGATACACCTTCCCGGTTCGTGGGTAGCGCTCTGGATCGGCGTTTTCCTCTGCTGGACACTTCCGGTACTTCGTGGAGAGGGAATCGCGCCCTGGCAAACGCTCGGTCTTGCTGCGCTCGGATCCGTCATCGTGGGAATCGTGGCATGGTTTCTCAGTGGACCTTTGGCGACGAAGTCGTATGTTCGGGCGGTTGTAACTAACCTCGTGCGGCAGCGCCGTGTAGTTGTGTCGTGAGGAGCCTTGGTAGATGTGGAATTGGACGGGTCTCTACGACGTTTTACGATGAGGATGACGAATCACGATGACCGTGGGACGTGGGACGTGGACGTGGGACGTGGGACGTGAGACGTAGGACGTAGACGTGGGACGTAGGACGTAGACGTCGGACGTGAGACGTAGAACGTACTACGTTAACCGTCAACGTCTTACGGCTCACGTTCCGCCGTCGGCGTCCGACGTAATCGTCAACGATTTTACGCCCCTCACTACGCATCCGTCCCCGTCGGCTTCATATCACACTGCTCGCCGCTCGGTGGAAGCGGTAGCGACAGGGCATTGAGATACGCCTCGAGCACGATCCGTTCATCAAAGAGCTCTTCGGAGCGTTTTCTACTCTCCTTCGCGAAGGAGGCGAGTTCTGAATCAGGACATGTCGCCATGTGGCGCATCGATCGATAGAGGGATTCCCCGTCGTGTGGTGGAATGAGGTGGCCGTTACGTCCATGTTCCACCGTCTCTCGACAACCCTTCCAATCGGTTGTGATTATCGCCTTCCCACTCGCCATCGCCTCAAGTAGTGAGCGAGGCACTCCTTCGTTGTACGTCGAGGGCAGGACAGCGACGTCGCTCTCATTAAGGTAGGGGCGTACATCATCGCTGCTTTGTAGGTATCGCACCTCTCCCTGCGCGTGCGCGGTTTGAATTCGTTGGAGGAGATCGACGGACTCTGGGCGTTCCTGATCGGCGGACCCAAGGATCCAGCAGCTCACCAGGTCCCCGAGTTCCTCCCGTAATCTTCGCGCGGCCGCGAGGTAGAGATCGTATCCCTTCTGGGGAAGGAGGCGGCCGAACATGAGGAACGTTCGGGGGCGCCCCGGCTTACGAGTAGTGGGGATGAAAGCGGAAAGATCCACCCCTGAGCCCGGTATCACCCGTGAGCGCTCGGGAGCGACTAGGTGCGCGCGCGAGCAACTTTTGAGGTCGTCTGAGTTCTGAAAAAAGATGTGATCGGTTGGCGCAAGAGCGAGTTTATAGAGAGTTGTGGCGATAGTCCTCATGAGGCCGGGTCTTTCAAAAGCGATGCCGAGTCCGGATATGTTCGCTACCTGGGTGAACGGAGTGAACCGCCGGCAGAGCCCCGCGTAGAGGTTGCACTTGATGGTGAAGGAGAGCACGGCGTCCGGTCGCAAGAGTTTGAGCGTTCTGCGGATCGCGTTGAACGCGCGTAGCTCGGTAAGGGGGTTCGTGCTTCCGGGTTCAAGAGGGATCGATACGTGTCGGGCCCCAAGACTGATAAGGCGCTCCGTATAATTGTCACGGGGCGCGATAACGATCACCTCGCATCCCGCGTCTCGTAGGATTGCGATCAGGTTTCGGCGCAACAGGTACACATACCACGAAGTGTTATACAGAATGACTACACGCATAGGATCTCTCGAAAATACAAAGTAAGAAGCTCGTATACCGCATCGTCTCTCCCGCGCGTGTGACCATTACTAGGTCGCTTGGATGCTGGAGATACTTTCGACGATGCAAGCTGGTAGGGTGAAGATGCTGGCGATGTACATACACATGTCTGCGCACGTGAGGAGCTATGAAGCCAGTTGCCCGTCTCTGTCCGAGGGAAGATCGTTCTTTCGTTCAACGTCTCGATGACACCGATATATCGGTAAACTCCGCTACCGTGTGCCCCCGAACTGGGTACGATTGCTTGAAACGAGGGGTTGATATAGCGGGGGCTCTCGCCCTTGGTGTTAGTCTTACCCCGGTGATGATCGGGGTCGCGGTCGCGGTTCGATTGAGCTCCCCGGGCCCTGTGATCTTTCGACAGAAGCGTTTAACGGAGGGTGGACGGGAATTCATGTTGTGTAAATTTCGAACGATGCGCCAGGACGCGGAGCGTGAGACCGGGGCTGTCGTGGCGCAGCTTCATGACGTCCGTGTTACCGGCATCGGCTCCTTTCTTCGAAAGACACGTCTCGATGAACTCCCTCAGTTGTGGAACGTCGTGAGGGGAGATATGAGCCTGATCGGTCCTCGTCCCGAGCGTCCTGAACTCGCCAAAAACTTTGAGAAGAAGATAAAAGGGTTTCATCGAAGGCTCGGCGTCAAAGCCGGCTTAACCGGTCTCGCGCAGGTGATTCAGGGGTATCCTGAGTATACCGACGGCTATCGCCAGAAGCTCGCCCTCGATATTTTGTATATCAAGAAGAAGAGTGTGTTCCTTGATATGTGGATCGCTTTGAAGACGGTAGGGGTTGTGGTGAGTGGATCGGGGGCGAGGTAGGGGGCGAGCCGTCGACGATGACGTTGGACGGCGACGGTAGAACGTGAGACGTAGGACGTTGACGGTTAACGTCCTACGTCTCACGTCCCACGTCCTACGTCTACGTCTCACGTCCGACGTCTTACGTCCCACGTCTCACGTCCGACGTCCTACGTCAACGCACTCTCCCCACCCCCAGTGACATATCCCCCATACATCACGCTATCCCGCTCATCGGCTGATACGTCGAGGTCATTCAGTACAACCCCAAGGATTCGGGCATTAACACGAAGTAACCGCCGACGAGATTCCTGCGCGAGTTCTCGCTCAGTGGTGCGGCTGCGGACAACGAGAACAACGCTATCGACCACGCGCGAGAGGGTCAACCCATCCGCGACGGGGAGGATTGGCGGTGAGTCGACTAGCACGAAGTCATAGGTATCGGAGAGATCCCCGACAAGCTCTCTCATCGTGATGGAGCTTAAGAGTTCCGCCGGATTCGGTGCCCGATTGCCGGCCGGAAGGATATCGAGTCCAGTGACCGGCGTCGGTCGAATGACCTGCGCTAATTCCGCTTGGCCCGCGAGATAATCGGAGAGTCCTACTCCCGCGGGAGTTTGCTCTCGACAGAACAGTTTCGTCAGTCCTCGTTCGCGGAGGTCTCCATCGATCATGATCGTTTTGTGGGATGCCTGAGCGAGGGTCGCGGCTAAGTTGTAGAGCACCGTGGTTTTTCCCTCCCCCTTCATCGCGCTCGTAATCATGATCACTCGTGGAGGGTGATCGGCCGAGGAGAGGAGGATTCCCGCCCGAATGGTGCGAAGGGCCTCTGAGACGATGTCATTTGGTGCGGAGATGGACATGATCTGGGGGCTCTTGGTGATATCCTCGGTTGTCGCTTCAATCGCTGGCCTCTCGTGACTCCTCTCATCTTTGAGCTCCTCAAGCTCAGGCAACTTCGGTCGCTCTTCAGAGGCGAGTAGGTCCTGTCGCTCGTTGAATTCAGGGACCGCTCCAAGAAGCGGGAGATCGAGCGCGGCCTGCACATCCTCTGTCGATTTAAGGGTAGTGTCGAACGCTTCAAGCACCAGCGCGATGATCAGACCAAGCGCTATGCCAAGTATGGCGAAGAGGGTAACGATGAGGTTTGTCTTGGGGGCGCTCGGCGAGGTAGGAAGCGAGGCGTAGTCGGTGATAAAGACGTTGGACGCCGCGCTCGAAGCGCTGATCTCGATCTCTTTTACCTGCTTCAAGACAGCTTGGTAGAGGTCGCGAAGAGAGGTCGCCTCCTTCGCGAGCACATTGTACTGGATGAGCTGCTTGGACATATCCTGAGCGAGCCCTTTTTCTCCATCGATCTGTGCTTTAAGGCGACCCTCGGCGCTCTTTTCATTAGAGAATTGGGTTTGTATGGTGCGAACAGCCCGCTTTCGGTCGTCCGAGATCGCTTGTTTGAGTGAGTCCATCTTCGCTTTGAGCTCCATCATGGAGGGATGAGCGGGGGTGACCTTACTGCCTAGGGTCGCGTACTCCGCTTGGGCTTGTTGGAGGGAGGTGCGTAACTGCCGGGTTCCCTCATCATCGGTTACGGAGAGATCCTCAACCTTTTTGTTCTGCACCTCAGCGAGGAGGCTTTCTGTTTTTATCCTTCTCCCCGTGGCCTCAGCCAGGAGTGAAGAGAGGGACTCGATCTGTCGGGAGTTTGTGATCTGGGCGGTGGCGTCACCGACGGCGAATATCTTGTTGTTCGCCGCGTAGCTTGAGAGCTGCTGCTCCGCCCCCGTGACTCTATTCTTGAGGTCCTGCGCCTGCCGCTGGAGGAGTTGAAGATTGGTTGTGATGACCTCCTGCCGCTCTCGTTGGAGATGATCGATGAAGCCAAGGGCGTGCGCGTTCGCCAATCGTTGTGAGAGCTCCGGTTGTGCCGTAGTAGCTTGGATGCTCACGAGGTTTGTCTCGTGAATGGGCGCTATCTGAATAAGACCCAGATATTTTCCAACTACCGAGGGCTTCATCAGGAAGAGAGGATCAGAGCTCTGAAGGGAAGCCGCCGAGGCGGTCGTTTGAAAGGGGTGAAGGACCTTGTGTATGAGCTTTCCGAGCATCGATCGACGGGCTTCCCAGTATTCCTCGAGGTCTTCGGCGAGCCTGTTCTTCGCGAGAACCTGATCGGCCAGTCCCTCTAGTTTGAGTTTCGCGATCGTCGTCTTTTGGTATTCGATCTTTCGGGTATCGTTTCCGAAAAGGGTCTCGGTTTGGCTCGTCGCCAAGATAGGGGCGTACCCCTTGATCTCGATGGTGGTCGCCGCTGTATACATGGAAGGAGTGAGAAAACAGTAGAGCGCGGCGATCGCCGTGGTCGCGCATGACGTCGAGATGATCAGGGAGAGGTGCTTTCGCACTAATCGAAGGTAATGCGAAAAGGAGAGGGATTCCTCCTGTGTGGTGGGAAGCCCCTGTGAGGTCGCCTGAAGTATCTGATGAAGATGAGCTGGATGCAGAGTCGCGTAGGGAATGGGATGGTTGTCTGAGAGTCCTGTTTGATTCATACCGTTATCTCTATTCCTGAAAATGTTACCACCGCGGGGGGCGCGCTAGAGCCGGTCGCTTAGTTGGACCGTCTATTAACGCTCACACCGTTGAAGAGACTATTGAGCGCCTCAACCACCTGTCGTTGGAAGAATCGACCGGGCTCACTCGGGACTCGAACGAGGTCGCCGGCGCGAAGCCGAATATCCCTTCCCCCCTGAAGCCCCACCTCCTCAAGGTCGAGTGTCGCGAGCGCTTTTCGGCCCCCACCGATATCTCGAATCACCTCCACCTGCTTCACGTTCGCCGAGTAGGTGAAGCCTCCGGCGGCTGCGATTGCGCCGATAACGGATGTTCCAGATGTCAGCTTGAAAGACCCGGGGGTTTGCACTTCGCCGTCCACCTCGTAGTTTCCAGCCTCAGGTACCACTACGGTGTCTCCAGCGACGAGCGGGATGAGAAGAGGGCGTTGATCGATCCTTCCGAGCAGCGCTTCTATATCGATCTCCACCCCAACACCGGGATCTGAAGGTGTCGTTTGAGCTGTGGGTTGGTGAGCTGTGTGGGCGACGTAGTCGAGCCTCGGCGCGGGAAGGAGGATGATACGGTTGCTCGCCACCTGGTTTTTACCTCCAGCCTCAGAGATAAGTTCTGTGATGAGTTGTCCATTTCGACGGAGCGGATACATACCGGGGCGTTGTACCTCACCTATCACCGACACTCGATTTGAGTGGTAGTTTTTTATCGACACATCGATGCGCGGATTTCTAACGTATCTCGAGTATACGGCGGTGAGGTGTTTTTTGAGGGATGTTGTATCTCGACCCTTAACGTCGACTTCGCCGACTAGGGGAAGGGAGAGGGTGCCTTGCGGCGATACCTCAGCCTCGGAGCGAAGATCTCCAAATCCGTAGACATCAACCCCGATGACATCACCCGGTCCCACGGCGTAACCGTTGATCGATTGACTGGCGGTGAGGAGGTACGAACGGTCTGATATGAGGCGTTGAAGTCGGTCCGTGAGGGAGCGCTCATACGCGTTAAACTCCTCCTCGGAACCGAGGTTCGCCGGTAATGAAGAGTTTTCTCCCCGATCGTGTTCAAGCTCCTCTCGGGAGGGGGTATATTTGATACACCCTAACAGTAAGAAAGACGTTACCAGTATGAGTAGGATACGTGGGGTGCGGCAGGGGAAGGGAGTTATCTTAGAGGATGTCATGAGCGGAATATGACAAGAGAGCCCATGTATGACGCTGCGCTCGGTCATTCCCCGAGATGAAATTCCCCTCACTTTCCTCTTTTTTCGGTTCGGATAGCGTCGTCAACATTGCGTTCCCCTCCATTTGACCCCAAAATGCCCCCTGTTAGTTAAAGGGATACAGATATCCATGAAAAAAGTTCTCGTTACTGGCGCCGCAGGATTCATAGGTTCTCACGTCTCAGAGGCGTTGCTCGCGCGTGGCGATTCGGTCGTTGGAATCGATAACCTCAACGACTACTACCCCGTCGCCTACAAGAATCGAAACGTTGAGGTTCTCAAGAAGAATCTTAACTTTCATTTCGTTCAGGGTGAGCTTGAGGACGCGAAGTTGCTCGACGAGATCTTTCAGAGGCACGACATTACCCATGTCGCCCACCTCGCGGCTCGAGCGGGTGTTCGTCCCTCGATTGAGGATCCCTACATCTACGCGAGCGCGAACGTCACGGGCACCCTGGCCCTTTTGGAGGTGGCTCGACGCTACCAGGTCGAGAACACCGTACTCACCTCATCCTCATCGGTGTACGGAAACTCCACGAAGATCCCCTTTAAGGAGGATGACTCCGCCACCGATCGACCGATCTCTCCCTATGCCGCGACCAAGAAGGCGACAGAGGTGATGGGCTACACCTATCATCACCTCTATGGCATGAATGTGAACGTGATTCGTCCCTTCACCGTCTACGGCCCTCGAGGTCGACCAGATATGGCTCCGTGGCTATTCCTCGCCGCGGCTCGTAACGGTAAGCCGATTAAGAAATTCGGAACCGGTGAGACCCGCCGTGACTACACCTTCATTCGGGATTTCACCCAAGGTTTCGTGAGCGCTGTCGATAGGCCGTTAGGATACGAGATCTTCAACCTCGGAAACTCCTCCACCGTCTCTCTCAACGAGGTTCTGGAGATCATTGAGCGGGTCACCGGCAAGAAGTTGATCATCGAGCAGTATCCGCCACAGCCTGGTGATGTGGAGCTGACGAACGCCGATGTTTCTAAAGCGCGCGGACTTCTCGGGTATTCTCCATCGACCTCCTTCGAGCAGGGGATGCGAGAGTTCAACGATTGGTTCGGCACCAACGTGTAGTGATCATCTGCGGGATCTCCCGGCGAAGCTATCTCTCTACGGACGCCGCCTTGTGGTGAAGCCAGTTCTCGAGGTTCGTATATCCATCACCGTTTGAATCCTTAAAGGGTCGGCGTGGGATGTTCAGAGAGATTCTCGTTCGGGTGGAAAGTGAGAGCTTTCCGGTCGATCGTGGGCACCCCTCGGTACAGTCCTTTAATGTTCCCGTTGAGAGCTCTACCTCTCGAACTATTCGGGCGTCGTAAGCGTCGCGCGTCAGTGGTCGACTTCCCGTGGTATTGAGCACACGAGGCGTCGTTTCGTATGCTGGCAGCGGTGTGGTACGGGGTGATGATACGGGTGGTTTCGACAAGAGTCTAAGATGCGATGGTAACGCGTGAGTCGCCGAAATGGTGGCGGTCATCGCGGATGATGGGCCGATATTGTCGTGGACGTAGATCTCACTTCGTGGGTCGAGCCTCTTCGCGTAAATCGGCGGAAGGAGGATCGAGGTAGGGGCGGCCCGGTAGACGTTTCCGATAAAGGTGAGGAGGATCGGTTCATCTCGCTCCGTATTGTTCGTGAGGTTACAGAGAGACCATCCGCCCTTTGGGCCCCATCCGTAGACGAGATTGTTTATGAACTCTACCGAGGTGCCTGGCTTGAGGTAGGGATTTCGCTCCTCATTAAAGGCGATCAGATTTCCGCGAATCGTAATGTTCCTCGATTCATCACCAACCATGATCCCTTTGCTGTGGGGACCCTTCGGATGAATCGAGTCATGCAACCCCTCGGCGATGATTGAGTTGGCGATAGTGATGTTTCGGGTACGAGGATACGCGGTAGAGATGTTCTCATCGATAGCCCACGTCAAAGATACGTGATCGATAACGATGTTGTGTGCCGAACGGGGTGTTTGCGCTCCGATAGATATCCCGTCCCGTTCCGATGGATTCTCACCGGCTTTGGCGTCCCCGGGCCGAATCGCGATGTGTTGGACGAGCACGTTGTGTGTCGCGATCTTGAGTCCGGCGTTGGTCAGGGTGATCCCTGGAGGTGGCGCGGTTTGTCCCGCTATCGTGATGAACGGCGAGGATATTGTGATTGCGCGTGAGAGTTGGATGACGCCGCCTACCTCAAAGAGACAGGTGCGCGGGCTTCGGGCCTCGGCGCACGCGCGGAGAGTTCCTGGTCCTCGATCCGAGAGCGAGGTAATGCGGTATATGCGAGCCTTTGGGTTCTTGAGATGTCGCCCACTCCCGGCCACCGTTGAGGTGCCAAATCCTGAGATGTTCGGAATGATCGGTGGGCGCGGACGAGCCTCGACGGGCGATACCAAGGTGAATATCAGGAGAGACGCGGTAAGGAGCGCTGAGAAGCGGACACGCCTCACGCGGCCGGCGGATATCGAAAGCGACATGGTCGTATCGTACCGCCGGGTATGCCGTCTCAGAGTGACGGCGATCAGGGCGCTGTTTATCCGACCTTGCTCAGCTTCTTCATCTTGGCGCTCTTGCGAACAGCCGCTGACGAAGTGTTGGCTTCCGCGTCGAGGCGCTCTTGTACCAATTTTTGCGCCCGTGAGAATGAGGTTACCGCGATAGTGTTCTCAGGGTCCCCACCGAACTTATCCCACAACTTGTCAGTTTTTTTGTCGAGCTGCGCGAGACGGAACGCGGTATCCTTGATCTTCTTCGCATCGTCCGCCGGGATGATGATGGAGTTCTTTCCAAAGAATTCATCCATGACGTCGTTTGCGGCGCGCTCTGCCGACGGTTCTTTATATTCACCCTTCGGCTTGTCGGTCATGGAGAACTTAAAGAGGGTCTTCCAGTCGTTCGCGTCCCGATCTCCATACTTCTGTTTGATCTGGTGAACGATCAAAGCGGCATAAAGTTCCTCTTCACTGACCTTGCTGGTCTTGTATTTATTGCCTAGCAGGCTCTCAAGGGTCTTGCCGAACTCATTCGGGGGCTCCTCCACCGGCGCAACCGTTGGTTTCGAGGGTCTTCTTGAAGGACTTGAGGGCTTTGTGGGATTTGTCGGCGTCGTCGGCTTCGGTGGAGTAACCGTTGGTGGAGCCGGTTTTCGCGGTCTTAAGAGGTCTGGAATTCTAAATTTCATACTGTTTACTCTCTAGCAGACAGGGGCACAGCAGACTTCCCTGAAACATGAGCAAGAGGCGTACCAACTCGGGGGAGAGGATAGGGGGTCTTGAGAGAGGGCTCCCGGGGCCACACCTCACCGGTTCATCCGTAAACGTGCTCCTGCACGTAAACGTGAACGTACCCGCAAGACGAGTGACGACCAGAACCGTAGCCATAGTGCCCGTAGCCATAGTGCCGACCAAGGTTGGTGCCGTATGTTCAATGCCATGTGAGGGCGGCTTTTTAGGGTACGAACACGTTCAGGTGGGAGATCCATAAACGGTTAATGAAAAAGGCAGGTCTGAGAGACGCAGCACCTCAGTACCGTCGAACTACATCGGTTCTCACTACCCCGCTACGGACAGCTGTACAAGGTCGAAGGTAGAGCGTCGATCATGCGACCGAATCGGGAGGTCTCCGCCGGAATGAGCCGTTTGACTCGACCGAGACCTGGGGGGAGGTGTTTCGGAAAGAGAAGGGTGAAGTCCTTTTTGATGGTGGCTTTGTCGAGGGCCTTTGCGGTGCAATTTGCGGATGCTGGTGGGACCGCGCACGATAGTGGGTTGTTCCCCATCTGCTTTTTGGTGTTGAGCATCTTGTTGAGGGCGCGCGCTCCTCCCTGTAGGAACGGCTCCCGTATACTGCCTTTCGGTTTCCATTCGCGTCGGGCCGCGGCTTTGAGGCTCGCTTCGGAGAGATTCGCGATGGTTCGTTTGGTCTCGGTAAAGAGTACAGAGAGATCTACGGACGCGCACGATGGTAGGGGAGTGGGTGTCGGTTGCGCTGGCGCTCCGCTATCGGCGCATTGTGGGGGGGCGGCGGGAACAGAGACGCTTGTGGCTAAAAACTCCCACGTTCCCGAGAGAGCGGCGCCCGATTCGAAATGAGAACGGGGGAGTGAGAACCCAAGTCCGCTCCCGCCTGACGGGAAGATCGCCGCCGGTGCCGCGAGACCGGAGGGTGAGAGTATCCGATTCAATCGATGCCACGAGAGCGGGATCTGGAAGGAGGTACCACCGATATTTGAATAGGGGAACCAGAGGTGCGGAACCCCCTGCACGAGAACAGAACATATCTCCGGGCTCGGTATGACGAGTCGAGTGGCATCGATCATGAGGGTGCGATCGTGGAAGCTGCCCGCATACCCTGTGCGAGGGGTGAAGGCTATAGCCGCTAAACCTGTTTCAATGGAGAGGAAGGTGCTACTCGACACAGTTGTGGATGCGTGGCCGTTCAGGTCCGTATTGATGATCTCGGCGCCGATCTTTACCGGGAATGCGGGGACGGGGGTCGCGCCGATGAGAACCTGTACCCGCACGGATGCGGTTGCGGGAGTGGGTTGGATCGAGCCCTGAGGAGGAGGTGTTGGTGTCGAGGTAAACGCAGGCGGCGCGGGTGAGTTTCCGGGCGTTGGTGTCGATGTTGAGGTTCTTGTTAGTGTTGGCGTTGATGTAATCGTCGGTGTCGGAGTGCGAGTGTTCGTGTGTATCGGCGTTGGGCTAACGGTTGCCGAGGGAGTAGGGGAGGGCGCTACCTGATAAGGGTCGTAGTTACCGATACAAAAGAGACGGTATGAGACCGCGCACGAGGTGATTAATCCTCCGATCCAACCAGATGAGGTTACGTTTGTCGCGCCGATCGTTCCGTTCCCGGAGGTGCTTGTCCAGTTGCCGCACAGCAACGTTGATCTACCACCCGTTGATGTGGTTCCCGTAAACACCGAGTCATACCGTATAGCGCCCGTTTCGGTTCCCTTCACACCGGTGGTCAGCGTTCCGCCGCTCCAAAGGGCTGCTCGAGTGGTGGCGATGACGGAGCCGTCGATGTTGTAAATCGGAGCTGAGGAGGAGGATTTTCCGGTTAGGGTTGATGCGTCGTAGGTGGAGTCTGAGAGGAGTGGGTACCAGGTTGTTCCGGCGAGAGCTGGCACCGCATTCGCGAGTCCCTGGCACAAGGTCCGCGCACCCTCTAAGCCCCCGAGATTTCCCGTTTGCGTCGATGATGAGGCGAATATCGTCAATGCTTGGGTGGTATTCCACGGAGGGGTGAAGTAGGTGGTGGCGTACCCTCCGGCCTCGTTTGTTGGAAGTAGGGAGAGTCCGGGGGTGTGATCCTCCGTGGCAAGGGTGGTGGCTCGAATTTCACCGTACGCTGTTACCGCATGAAGCGCGACCAAGAGTAGTAGCGTGACCACGCGCCAAAACGCCCTCGTCACCGTTTGGAGCGGTACGGGGCCCGAGCACCTGCCGGTGTCTGTGGGGAGTCGGTGCTCGTTATGGGGGCGATAAAGGTACATCCTACGTCTTCATATCGGCATGTTCATGCTGGTAGTTAAGCGGAATTACTCCCTCTTTCGGGCCGACGGCCAACTCGAAAACGCCGGTTATTAGAGGTAATTAGGCGAGGGACGCAGTCGGGGGCATGGGCGGGTGCTCGCTACCACCGTGATAGCTCGGTGCGAGGACCATGATCCGAGCTTTTGATAAAAAACTCGGGCTCGCTCACAATGTCTGAGTTTTGCCCGCTCTGAAAGCGATGAGTGCCTCTCAGAAACTATCCCGTTGATGGTGGTGCTGATCGCTTCTGGAAGGTATAACTGTCCCCTCGATAGTAATCGGTCCTGTGGAGTTTATATATGTGTGGAATCGTTGGATATGCCGGTAATCGTGACGCGCTCTCGATCATCATTGGGGGGCTTGAGTCGCTTGAGTACCGGGGATACGACTCCGCGGGTGTATCGGTTCTTGAGGGTGGAAAGATAGAAACCACCCGAGCGACCGGAAAGTTGAGTGAACTGAAGAAGGTTCTCGCCTCAAAGAAGCGAGTGGGAACCGCGCCCCTCGGAATCGGTCACACCCGGTGGGCGACCCATGGACGTCCAACCGAGACGAACGCGCATCCCCACTCAGCTGGACGCGTGAGCCTTATCCATAACGGGATCATCGAGAACTATCTTCCCCTTCGGGCGATGCTGGAGGAAAAGGGGTGCGTATTCCTCTCGGAGACCGACACCGAGGTCGCCGCGCATCTTCTCAATACGCTCCTGGCTGACGGTCTTAAACCCCTCGACGCGATGCGCACCATGTGCTCTCAGGTGAAGGGAAGTTACGCGTTTCTGGCTATCGATTCGCACCACCCAGACCGAGTCCTCGTTGCGAAAAACTCAACGCCGATCATTATCGGTCGGGGAGATGAGGAGAATCTTATCGCCAGCGATATCCCCGCGGTGTTGCAACATACACGACGGATCATTGTGTTGGAGGATGGCGATCTCGCCGAGATTACCGCCTCATCTGTCTACATCGAGAACGGTGGCAAGGAGGTACTTCGAAAGGAGGAGACGATCTCGTGGGATCCGATCACCGCGCAGAAGGGTGGTTTCAAGCACTTCATGCTGAAGGAGATTCACGATCAATCGAGAGTCGTGGGGGATACCCTTCGGGGGCGTATCTCTGAACACGATGGATCGGTTAGGCTTCCTGAGTTAGAGCTGTTGCGAGAGAAGGCGAGCTCACTGAAGCGGATCGTGATGGTCGCGTGTGGAACGGCATGGCACGCCTGTCTTGAGGGGAAGTTCTTCATTGAGGAGTTCGCCGGTATTCCGTGCGAGGTGGATTACGCCTCAGAGTTTCGATATCGCTCCGGTCTTATCGATAAGGACACCTTGGTCATCGCGGTGTCGCAATCAGGCGAGACGCTGGACACGCTCGGAGCGCTTGAGTGCGCGACCGGCAAGGGGCTCACCCTCGCTATCTGTAACGTGGTCGGGGCCTCGATCTGTCGCAAGGCGGATATGGTTGTCTACACCCATGCGGGGCCAGAGATCAGCGTGGCGTCAACGAAGGCCTTCACCACGCAGCTGGTGGCGCTTCAGCTCTTAGCGCTCTACCTCGCGGAGGCCCGTTCGACGATGTCGGCCGCGGCTCGGCGGAACGTTCTGCACGCGATGGTTGAACTTCCGGCGGCGCTGTCACAAACGATTAAAGTTGATTCTGACGTTGCCGCGGTCGCGAAGAAGTTCTTCCAGGCGCGGGATTTCCTTTTCCTCGGTCGTGGGCGTTGCTACCCGATAGCTCTCGAGGGCGCGTTAAAGCTCAAGGAGATCTCCTACATTCACGCCGAGGGGTATCCCGCTGGCGAGATGAAGCACGGTCCGATCGCGTTGATCGATGAGAACATGCCGGTCGTGATGGTGTTGCAGCGGGAGAAGCCGCTCTTTGAGAAGACCCTCTCCAACCTCAAAGAGGTCGAGGCTCGAGGGGCTCGTGTAATCGTCGTGACCGACGCCTCTGATGAGGATATCAAAGGGATCGCGACCCAGGGACTTATCCAGGTTCCCTTCGTGTCGCATGAGTTGAGTCCAATTCTTCTCAACATTCCGCTTCAGCTCCTCGCATATCACGTCGCGGTGTTGAACGGGACCGATGTGGACCTCCCGCGCAATCTCGCCAAGAGTGTGACGGTGGAGTAGGGGGGGCTCCCAGTTCGCGGGTTGCACCTCCGGAGGGCGACCATTCCTGGTCGCCGAAAATGTGGCGTATCGCATAATAAATACCCTTTTTGGGTTGTAACGCGGCGGTCAGGAATGACCGCCCTCCTAATCACCGGGAGACATCTCGGGAGGGCGACCATTCCTGGTCGCCGAAAATGTGGCGTATCGCATAATACCTTTGTTGCCGGTTCTAACGGGCCGTATGACGGGTGGAGGTATCGACGCCACATTCAAGGGTGGGGCGTTCTCCCACCAGCTAACCACCCGCTCCCCCTAGGGATTGAGCAGAGTAACTTTAAGCCTCTTAAAATAGCTAAAAAATTTAGCCGTTTACCGTTTTTTGTGGATTGACGGATCTTCCCAGTACCCTGTAGGTTTGTGGGACATGGTGGGGCGTAGTGGTATGACGTCCCATTGGGTTGCAGTTCGGTTGGTTCAGGTTACAGCAGTAGTTGTAGTTCTCCTTGGCGACGGTGGGTGACTTCATGAACGACAAGCCTCAACAGGGTAATCCTGGCGAACGGGAGCATCGTTCGCAGGCTAGTCGTGCGTCGAAGCGCCCACTGCACGTCTCTTTTCGCGGTAATTGCGTACACTCCGTCGATGATAAGGGGCGCGTGAGCCTTCCGAGTGAGTTCCGGAAGGTGCTCGGTGAGCGAGAACAGCGTGGAGTTGTGCTTACGAATTACATCTCGGAAGGGTCGCGGTGTATCGAAGGCTTCGGCCTTGATGCCTGGGAGGATTTCGAGGAACGGCTCCGCGAGAAGAGTCGGTTCAGCAGTAAGCTGCAACGGCTTGAGAACTTTTACCTCAGTCGCGCATCTGAGTGCGCCATCGACAGCAACGGCAGAATTTTGGTTCCGGCGTACCTTCGAGCGTATGCCGGGTTAGAGCGGGATGTGGTTTTCACCTCCTCTATTCATGGCTTTAGAATTTGGGATAAGCGGGTGTGGGACTCGATCTTTGAGGCGTCAGAGCAGGCGCTCTTAGAGAATCCGGACCTCTTCGCTGATGTGGATATATGAGCAGTACAAAGATCGGGGTTCACGTCCCAATCATGGTTGATGAGGTTATCGACGCGCTTCAGGCGAAGAAGGGTGGAATGTTCCTGGATTGCACCTTTGGCAGTGGTGGGCACACGAAGGCTATCCTCGACGCGAGCCCTGACGCGTGGGTTATCGCCATGGACCGCGATGGTCGGGCGATTGAGCGTGGGAGCGCCTTAGCGGCTCAATACGGAGAGCGTCTTGAGTTGGTTCACGCTCCCTTCGCCGACCTCGAGCAGGCGGTCTCCTTTAAGGGGTTCGATGGGATCTTGGCCGACCTTGGTATGTCTACCGACCAGCTGAAAGAGGGTCGGGGCTTTTCATTCGCCGACGAAGGGGTC
This sequence comes from Bdellovibrionota bacterium, assembly GCA_044345405.1. GTDB lineage: Bacteria > Bdellovibrionota_C > UBA2361 > UBA2361 > OMII01 > OMII01. The sequence goes on along the minus strand of JBIJBE010000019.1, from coordinate 45,287 downwards.
TTCGATATGCGAATGGATGAGGGCTCTGGGATGAGCGCTCAGGAGTTCGTGAATACCGCTCAGGAGAGGGACCTTTATGTCGCTCTGGCTGAGGGTGGGGTAGGGCAAAACGCCCGAATTATCGCGAAGATCATGGTGGAGAAGCGCCCTTTTGAGAGCGCGCGGCAGCTTGCGGACGTTATTAAGAACGCGCATGTCGGTAAGAAGAGTGAGTCGAGGGTGCATCCGGCTACGGTCGTGTTTCAAGCGCTTCGAATGAAGATCAACGACGAGATCGGTCAGCTTGAGCATTTCCTTCATGCGGTGCCGAACGTGTCGAAGAAGGGCACCCGGTTCGCCGTGATTACCTTCCACTCGATCGAGGACAAGATCGTCACAAATCGCATGCGGAGCTGGGAATCCGCCGGAAGTTATCCAGCGTCGTGGCGTGGCGCGCGCACCGAGATTCGTGTCGGACACGTTGTGAATCGAAAGGCGATTGCGCCGTCCGATGAAGAGATCGAGCGAAACCCCGCGTCGCGTAGCGCTCGATTGCGTGTGTTGGAATTTGAAAAAGATTTTTCGAAGTGAGCAGTGAAAAAATGAGAGTGGTGTCACTTTTGGTAGCGACAGAAAACTAATTTGTCTGTACAAAGTCTAAAGAGGGTTGAGGTTCTATGGCAGTGTGTTTGCAGTATCAGTCGGTTTACGTTAAGCGCGAAGCTACTCGAGTATCGGGAAAGGTGCAGCTCGTAGGTGCTGTGGTTCTTCTCGCCCTCTTGGGCATCAAGGTGTGGGCAAAGCTTGAGGCGACAGACCTCGGGTATAGCTTGGCTCGTGAGCGACAGAAGACGGTCGCTCTCGACATGGAGCGTCGGGAGCTTGAGCTGCAGCGCTCAGTATTGATGCGCCCAGATTCCCTCTCGCGAGCCGCTCGCGATAAGGTCGGTCTCGCGGAGAATAGCCTCGGGCAGACACTGAAAGTGACCTATTAATTAATCGCTTTCGTCCTTTTTTACCCTTCCCCGACACTCGGGGAAGGGGTATTTTAAAACAATAACTTACTCACCCCATCCGTGTGGTGTTGTGAACCCTTTGAGGGGGTTCATAGGATATTGAGCGGGCGAATGTTTCCTAGACGAAAGCAGACCGATTTCCACCTCTCCTCATCTGAGCCAGCTAACGCCGATTTTTTTGGAAGCGGCGACCTTCCCGCAAATTCCGACGGTCCAGCCCGGGCCTCCTCTGGGCGTCGTGGCCTGATAGGGCGCGACTTCGCCTTCTCGCAACGCCCCGCCGCGGCGTCTCTCGCCTTAGCGAATCAACGTCCGATGCGCCTCCGAATTATCGGCGTCGTCGCGCTCGCATGGACGGGGCTCCTGCTCTCTCGCATGTGGAGTTTGCAGGTTTCCGACTTTGAGACCTGGCAGGATTGGGCGATTAAGCAGCACGTGGCTGAGGTAGAGATCGCCGCAGAGCGTGGACCGGTTCTTGATAGGAACGGAAAGCTCCTCGCGGTCTCAGTCCCCGCAGAGTCGGTGTACGTGCGTCCCAAGCAGATTAAAGACAAAGAGTTGGTGGCGCGCGAGTTGGCGGCTCTCCTCGAGATGAAGCCCGCGGTTCTTCGCGAGAAGCTCTCTACTACTCATCCGTTCGTGTGGATCAAGCGGCAGGTTCCTCGCTACCAGGCAGAGAAGGTCGCGTCCCTGCAGATAGCCGGGGTGGGAACCGTGCTTGAGTCTCGGCGCTTCTATCCGTACAACCAAGCGGCGAGCGCGCTGATCGGAAAGGTCGGCGTTGATGGAAAGGGGCTCTCCGGTATTGAGAGTTTGTACGAGAAGAAGCTCCACATGGATCACGTGAAGACCAGGGGAACCCGTGACGCCTTCGGTAAGGTGATTCAGGTTCAGCAGCTCGGGGATGAGGGGTCCTTTGAGGTTCCTAAGGGTGACGCCCTGCAGCTGACGATCGACGCTGATCTGCAGCTTATCATGGATGAAGAGTTGGAGCTCGGTCGCAAAGCGGCTAACGCTAAGCAGGCGATGGCCGTTATGATCGATTCCGATTCGGGCGAGGTCATCGCGCTGAGCCAGTCGCCGAGTTTTAATTTCAATAATCCAGCCACAGATTCAAAGAACGCGTTGCGAAATCTCCTGGTCGAAGCGGTCTTTGAGCCCGGTTCCACGATGAAGCCGATAGTGGCGGCGGCGGCGATGGATGCGGGGGTAGTGACGCCGACGGACCTCATTAATTGTGAGAACGGGCGGTTCAAATACTCAACGCACACCGTGAAGGACGTCCACCCATCGGGCACGGTAAGTTTCTACGATGTTGTCGTTCGCTCCTCCAATATCGGCATGACCAAGGTCGGATTGCGTCTTGGACCTGACCGTCTCTATCAATATCTCAAGCGATTCGGGTTCGGCACCGATTCGAAGCTTGGGCTTGCGGGTGAGTCGGCGGGCATTCTGAGAAATGTTTCTGGATGGGCGAAGATCGATGTCGCTACGCATTCGTTCGGTCAAGGTGTGGCGGTAACTCCGCTGCAGGTTGTTCGGGCGACCGCCGCCCTAGCCAACGGTGGAGTGCTTCCGACCCTCTCCGTCGTCATGAATGAGCAGGGTGCTGCTTCAGGGCAACGGGTTGTCTCCGAGAAGGCCGCGATAGCGGCTCGAGAGATGATGTTCGGTGTGGTTGAGGACGAGCACGGTACCGGATCCAACGCTAAGATCGAGGGGCTTCGTGTTGGTGGAAAGACCGGAACCGCCCAGAAAGCCTCTCCGAAGGGGCGTGGGTACATGGCAGGTTCGTACGTCGCCTCGTTCGTAGGATTCGCTGATGGAACGCCGCTCGGTGTTCCTCGAAACATCACGACGATGGTGATCATCGACGAGCCAAAGGCGAAGAGTATTTACGGTGGAACCCTTGCGGCTCCCGTGTTCAAGAAGGTAATGGAGCGAAGCTTCAAGTTTATGGCTACCAAGAGCCAACTCCAGAACGCTACGGACTCTGAGGCGCAACTTCCCGCCGCTCCTGAACTGGCCCAGGTCGAGAACGAGCTACTCAAGACCTCACTCAATCCTTAGTGCGCGCTATCGATACAGCTGGAGCCTAGTGGTTGGTCTGTCGCGCGATAAAGTCCCCGGCTATATCGAGCATACGCTCTTTGCGATGTCGGGCTGTTAGGGCGCTCTTATTTCGATTGGTCCGTCGCAAATCCTGAAGGCGAGCAAGTTCGCTCCCCCATCGTCGCTCCGGTTCCCCACCGCACAGTTCATTAATATCTTGCATGATCGCGGTGGTCTCATTCCGTTGTGCGGCCCACAGTCCGTCGCCCGGCTCCTTCTCTCGTCTTACTCTGTAGAGTCCAGCCGCTCGATATGCTTGGCCTGCTTCCTCAGCGCCAAATCGGCCCGCTTTTAGCAGGTCTCGCACAACTTCCAGCGCTCCCTTGCTTTCTGTCCTTCCCTTGCGGCGAGCGGAGTCGGCAGAGATGTAGAGTGAGTGGTACAGATAGGCGCGATCGTGGTGCTCAAGGATAGAGAGTAACGCTTTCTCTAGCTCCTTCGGGGAGAAGTGTTCCTGATTGACCACTACCCAGTGCATCGCGACTTCAGCGGACAAGCGAGGGGTATAAGGACTAACAGCCTTCAATAGGATCTTTTTTAAGGTATCTCGCGACTCGCCCGAAAGGTCTTTTCGCGTAAGCCAGTGCCCAGCTAGTGAAAGCGCCTCGCGCTGAAGGATAGGGATGCTGCTCTCACGGCCCTGGCGCTCCGCGAAGCTTCCCCCCGCGTAGGCGAGCATCGACGGCAACATGCCCTCATATCCGCATGCAAGGTTCCGGAGTAGTGGAGCCAACGCCATAAGATAACGTTCCGCTGTTAACGCTTGGCTTTCGGTTGCGTCCTTGGGGAAGCAGCGCTCCGCTACGTGCCGTGTGAGAGTCACCGGAAGGTCGGTGTCCTTCACAGATGGATCTTGTAAGGCGTTGAGCCCCACCGTCGCGGCTTGAATGACCTGCTGGCGCGTCACGCGCGTGCCGCTCACGCCCTGGAGTACCTCGATGGCGTGTTCAACGATAGGTGCCTTGGTCGATACGCCAGTTGCATGGTCCATCGGCTGCGGAGCGCTGTTTCGAGAACGGAAGAGATACGCCAGATCCTCCCGCGCCATCTTAAGAACCTCCTCTCCCACTGACGCGAAATCGGTGGGAGAGATGCGCAGCGCTTTGGCGAGTCCCTCTACTCCTGTGGGGCGCACCATAGACGCTTTAAAGGCGCCTACGACCCCGGAGCGAGCGGAGTCTGATATCGTCGGAATCCCGGACGTGTCATCGGAGAGCCAATCCTTCGACGTCGCGATGCGAATGCAGTCCGTGATCAGTTTCGCGCAGGCGGAGTTCGTCGTGTCGAGCAGACGCCGATGTCCTTGACGATTCCGCGCGTTCATAAGCACTCGAAGACCGAGGGGAGCGTCCTCGAATTTCTTCGCTTTTCCCGATTCCCACAAGGTGAGTCGCTCGCGAGCGGTTTCAGCCACGCACATCTCAGAGGCGAAGAGGGGGGCTCCCCGAGAGGCTGAGTTGACGAGCGCTTCTCGGATGGAGGAAAACTTTGATCTCTTGTCGTCGAGCGCGGCGGCGCGATCGGAGGCTGATACTAATTTCTCCACATTGCGTCGGATCTCATCGATCTGTCGAATCTCAAGGAAACGCCAGGCGGGGTCTCTTCCCTCTATCAGTTTGATGAGGCGTACGACGTCATCGACGGTCGTTTTTTTCCAACTGCTCTTCGCGGGTGGGAGGGACGATGGCTGGATATGGGCACTTAGAATCATAGGGGGATATGTATGATTAGAATGCTACTGTGTGTCGAGCCGGTAAATCTCTCGATCGTCACTACTCGACACGCGGGATTGTACCAATCATTTGCTCGCTACTCATCGTATATACCTGGCTGAATCTGATCGAACTAGGTACGATCGATGGGGAATAAAAAGTGGAGAGGGGGTGCCTACTCTCTGTGTGTGAGGCCACGCTCGACCGACGGTGGATCAGCGCCTAGTCGCCGCGGTCCCTCCGATAAGGTTCGCTCCGTGAGCTAACGTTCTGACTCGACTGTTGTTTAAGGGGGCGCACGCCCCTATACGGCATAGATGTCTTACGTTATACCTCAACCGTTTTAGCAATGTACCCGTGGCTAGATATCCTTTGAGAGATCCAACGAACCCTCCATATCGAGAATCGGCGCTTGAGAATCTGTTCATCGCGTTAGTCTACCTCTTGTCCGTTTTTTCACTTCTGGCGCTGACCCTCCTTTCGATCGGGATCTTCACTCCGAGGAACGTCGTGCTCGTTGCCATGGTGAGTGGGGCGATCTGCGTATCGCTTCGTAGGAAACGATCTAGCCTGGGCAGGTTAAGGCTTGGGGACCTAGGAATCCTCGCGGTTCTCCTCATAGCGATATTTTTCCGCTCCAATCCAGCCACCTTCCTGAATGGGGGACAGGACCCAGGGGTGTACTCGGCGATGGCGATCCATTTCGCTCGAACTGGCTCGTTGGAGCTTAAAGATACGCTCCTCCCGGAACTTTCAGATAACAAGGAGATCGCTTCGTACTACCTGAAACGATCGATGCATCGGCTGAGAGAAAAACGTCCCAATACGTGGGTGGGAAATATGCTTCCCGGGGTGTATCTCACGAACCTGGAGAAGAATCAGTGGGACTTCCAGTTCTATGCCCTTCATCCGATGTGGTTGGCGATCGGACATTGGGTGTTCGGCCTTCAAGCTCAATCGTGGATACTGGTTATTTTTTCGACCCTCACCGTGCTGAGCGCGTTTTGTATCACTCGAAAAATCACGGGCGGCTATGCCCCGGCGTTGTGCGCGGCCTTTCTTCTCGCGATTAATCCCGGTCACGCCTACTTCGCGACCTTTCCGGTATCCGAGACCGTAGCCGGGTTCTTCTTTCTCTCCGCGATCTACCTTCTCCTCGACAAGCGCTTCCTTGGATCTCTTGCCCCACTGATGGCGCTCTTTCTGACCCGGATTACTGGCTTCATAACCGCCCCGTTGTTGCTCGTTTCCTTTGGATGGATGGCGCTACGCCGTCGGGATCCCCGGCCGATATGGGCCGGATGCGGAGTGATCATCGCCTACGCGATCAGTTTCTACTGGGGGATCGCCTTCGCGCCTCACTACTCATTCGATATCTATAAAAGCAAACTAGGTCTAGCGCGAGGATCCCTTCAGTACGCGGGGCCTCTCTTTCTTGGTGCCCTAGCCGCGTGGGCTATTTTCGGATTCGTGGTCATACGGTGTCACAAACGTGTACGACTTCTCACCGAGTTCCTCACCCGGCGCCGATACGCCGTGAGCGGTTGTATCGTGGCTCTCTTGATAGGCGTGTGCGTCTATCGAGGATATCAATTAGGGTTTACCGACCACTACGACCATCATCGGTGGTATGCGCGGCGCTGGAAAATGGCGGGGCACGGTTGGGACTCCGTGAGCTATCTTTCCGCGAACACCCTGAGGCTTCTTCTCTCGTCAGTGGGGCTGTTTGGCTTTGTTACCGGTTTATTTCTCGTTGGAGCGGCCGCATGTCGCCGTTCTACGCTAGCACCCCTGGCAATCCTAGCTACCGGCTTCTCACTGGTGTTGCTGGTTGGACAGCTGACGACCCCGGTCACCTACTACTTCGCGCGCTACCTTGTGAGCGAGATCGTACCGTTGGCGTGTATCTGCGCGGCGGTCGCTCTCTACGTTGCTGGGAGGTTTTTACCCTGGAGAGGCGCCTATCTTTTTCCCGTGTTCGGGGCGTGTGTGTTGCTCTCCGTGTGGCCGGCGCTGATCGGGAAGATGTCAGCGACAGAGGGGCAGGGGATCTCACGCGCTGTCGAGTGTATTGATGAGGTAACAGGCGCGAACTCTGTGCTTCTGATCGACCGGCAAGGTCTCGCCTTCGGCGCGTACGCGTATTCGACACCCCTTCGACTTGGGTTTGGGAAGCGGGTGTATACCGTGATGTATAACGACTTCGCCGCGCATCCCTCCAAGCTAGACGATTTGCTCGGGTACTTTCAAAGAAAGAATCTTGAGGTGTTCCTTCTGAGCTCCAACGCCGCCTGGAAGGGACGCGCCTCCCTCTCGAACGTGCTCACCATTCCGATTATCCAGGAGAGGCTGGTCGCCCGAGGGCGTCTGCCGACCCGTTTTTCTAAGCGAACGAGAACCGTGCGGCTCTATGCTCAGCGAGTCCCCACCGATATCCCTGGGGTATGTGGCCGAATGAAGGAGCGAAATTCCACGTAAGAGGAGCGGATATGCTTGGATTACGTGAAATATCACCATTGTATTTCCCCTTCACCTAAGACGGGGTAAAACCGTGATCATGATTGAGGTTTCGATTTCGCAGGTAGCCGAACAGGTCAATGGCACCCTCGTTAACACGAACGGGGACACTCGTGTCACTGGAGGCCTTTCAGCGTCCAGCGCACAGGTCGAGCAAGGGCGGATCTTCGTCGCCATTCGGGGAAACGCCGCTGATGGGCACTCCTTCGTGGATGACGCCTTCACACGTGGTGCGGGTGTGGCGATCGTTGAGGACCCGGAAGTGCTCAAGGGGCGGCCCGGCATCGTCGTCAAGAACTCTCGTCTCGCGTTAAGCCGCGTAGCGAGCTATCTGCGGGGAGAGCCATCCCGCCTCATGCGGGTGATAGGGATTACGGGGACGAACGGCAAAACCACGACGAACTGGATCATCTATCACGCTCTCAACACGATAGGTGCCGGGGCTCTCCGGATCGGAACCCTCGGTACTGAATATCTTGGAGGAGCTACCCGAGATGGGATGCTCACGAGCCCCGATCCCGTTTCGCTCCACGAGGTGATGGCTGAGGCGTTAGCTGCGGGAGCCAGCGCGTGTGTGATGGAGACCTCCTCGCACGCGCTCGATCAAGCTCGTGTTGAGGATGTCGCCTTTGATATCGGTGTCTTCACAAACCTGACCCGTGACCACCTCGATTATCACAAGACATTTGAGCACTACTTCAACGCGAAGAGTCATCTCTTTGAGCTTATCAGATCGGGCCACAAACCGACCAAGGGCGCGGTGATAAACATTGATGATACGTATGGCCTTGCGTTGTGGCGTCGATGCGTTGAGATGGGGTTACGGGATCTCTCGTTCGGAAGGGATGAGCGCGCCGCGTTCCGTATTCTTCGTGTCGATGAGACACCGCGGGCGATGGAAATTGAGATAGGATTGCGGGAGAGCGCGCGCACCTGTGTGGTGTCAGCGCCTTTTATCGGCCCTCACAACGCGGAGAACGTGGTCGCGGCGTTCGCGTCCCTGGTAGGGCTCGGATATCCGGAGTCTGAGGTCGCCGAGGCGCTGCGAGTTTCGCCGCAGGTCTCGGGTCGGCTTGAGCGGGTAGGAGAGGGGAGTCCCCGGGTGTTCGTGGATTACGCTCACACGCCGGACGCGTTAGAGCGTGTGTTGCGAGCCGTGCGAGTGTCGACCGTTGGATCCCTATGGTGTGTCTTTGGATGCGGTGGCGATCGAGATAAAGGAAAGCGACCTGAAATGGCGAAGATCGCGGCGGCGTGCGCGGACAAGGTGGTCGTTACCTCTGATAACCCTCGCACCGAGGATCCTCAGGCTATTATTAATGATATCTTAGAGTCCGGTATTACCCCAGCAATAGTTGATATCGACCGAGGGAGCGCGATCGAGCGGGTGGCGCACGAGGCCGCTCCCGACGATACCATCGTAATCGCTGGAAAGGGGCACGAGAACTACCAGATACTCGGAACTTCACGGATTCACTTCTCGGATCAGGAGGAGGCCCGTAAGGCGCTTACGGCCCGCTCCTAAAAAAATCTTTGAACCGTTGAGACTTCGGAGTACGCTAGGCTTTCGCTGACCGAAATGTTTCGGGCCCTATAAGTGTACGCATGCCTCATGACGATCGCGCCACTGGGCGCTCTCCAGATGATCTTCAGAACGTGTCTTATGTGACGGCCGGCTCCGTAGTGGGAGCGGACTTTGGGTCGTACCGTTGTGATACAACGCAGATCGATCTCTCCGATGTTACGGTGTCTCCTGTTGTGTCTCCGCAAGCTATTCGAGAATCTCCAGACGATCTCTTCGCGAGCGAATATCGGATGGTGCTTGGTGATCGGCCCTCCCGATCGATGCGCACGATTGAGGAGCTCCAGGGTGTGGTTCACGGGGTCATGATGGCTGGAGAGAGGTACTCGTTTCAGGAGTCGGAGGGTGGCGATCGAGGAGTGCTTGAGCTGCGGACCTGCTCTCGATACCTGAGCGAGGATAGCAAGATTGTGGGTTGGATGAGTTATCAAGACGCCTCGTCAGGGGTGTTTGTGGTTCCGAATCTGGCCTTGCTCGAGCGATATGATGGTTCGCGCGTTACCGAAGAGATTGAAGACGCGGATCGCTATGAGCGATTCTTCGAGGGGGAGGCGAGGGTGCTCCTCATTGGTGGCGCGGACGAGGGAGCGATCGATATCTTCGCCACGCCAGAGTGCGAGCGGGAGATAGTAGAGCACTTTCTAACGGCCATTCGTGGCGGCCCCCAGGCGTCGCTTCTTCATCATCTTTGGTCGCGAGAGTTGCAGCGGTTTGTCGGCGTATCGCTCGAGAGTGGCGAGCGCGAATCCTTTGCCGATTTTGTTTGCCACGACGTAATCACTCGGTGTGTATCTCATTCTGACGGGTTCGGGGAGAGCTCCATACTTCTCGAGATTAGCCTCCGCGATCCTGAGGCTCCGTTGTTCCGGGAGCTATTCGGAAAGCCAACCCTCGAGTGTAAGATGATTATGGGTCAGCGCGAGGCGACACGTTGGATGTGCCCCCGTTTCGAGTGGCTCTAGAGAGAGATTTCTCCGCTATCCTGTTTTTGAAACCTTCCTAAACGCTCTACTTCAACCTGTTACGTGCAGGAGTCTACCTTTTTTCCCTGAGGGAGCCCTGCTAGCGTTCTCGTCGCTATATTTTCTAGGGGTAGAAGAGAGAACTTCGGACGGAAGCTTCGAGCGTGAGTTGGAAGCTTCCGTCAATGAAGGCGGAGGTTAAAGAGAAAGGTTAGTTGTGAACCCAAAGGTAATGTTCGTGGTTACGATTGCGTGTGCAATCGTGTCGCTGGTGTTGAGCATCGTGACGGTCATGAAGGCGAGGGTGACCGGGAGTAAGAAGTCCCTGCGAGCGGGCTTCTGGCATGCTGGTATCGCGCTCGGTTGGGCGGTCACGGCTTTTTGGCCTGATGCCTGGAACTGGGCCTTCCCGGTATTCCTTATTGTGGGGACGTGTCTCCTCTCCGGATTCGAGTCCTGACAGAGATAGCGAGACGCTCCGAACCCGCGTAGCGTTTCCTCCTATGACGTCCTAAACACCATGCGCCTATGAATCACTCGCACAAAGACCGGCGGTTTTGGCTTATCCAAGACCGCCGGTCCCTTTTCTCTCTCTTCTATCTCTAGAATATAGCTCCTTTGAGTTCTCTCAATCTCGCCGTTCCCGGTATGAAGAGGGAGCTCACGTTTCGAAAATGTACCAATCCTCCCACGAGCAAACCCCCTCCAGCACTCGCGTGTATCCGCGGCGGGCCATAAGATCTCGAATGCCCCCTCGGTAGGCGTTGTTGTTGTGCTCGATCGTTACCACCTTTGGTCGGTGTGAGAAGTCGTAGTGACAGAGGATATGAAACTCCGATCCCTCGGTGTCTATAGAGAGGTAGTCGATCTCCGCTGGAGCGTGGTGGTGGGTGAGGAGGTCGTTCAGGGTTACGGTATCGACCCTGTATCGGACGGCTCCCTCTTTGCGCTTCTCGCTCCACTGATCGCTCTCAACGTAATGCGTAATCGTTGAGAGGCCCTTATCATGCGCCTCCACGAACTCAACGGTAGCGTTGGTGGTTGTGTGGACGCATCGTAGATCAATTGAACATGCCCGATTGGCGCGAAGATCGACGTGGTGATGTTTGCACGGCTCGCACACGATTCCATTCCAGCCGAATTCGGATTCGAGGAGGTAGGAGTTGCTGTTGAGAATGCCGTTGCCGGCGCCGAAATCCACAAAGTAGCCGCCACGTTTTTCGTTGAGGATGAAGAGCGCGAAGAGATCTTGTCCCGCCTCGGAATAGCTCCGTTTGCCAGCTCGATACGACGAAAATTGAGTTAGGTCTCGCATACGTGGTTACGATGGTTTTGTCCACGTCACGGTGCAGTGGTGCGCGGCGTAGACGTCGCTCTCTGTTAATCTCGTAAGTTCGGTGCGATCAAGCTCAAACGCCGAATGCTCCTTTTCGAAGAAGGAGAACTGTTTCTTGGGTAGAGCGTTGATGTACTCGGCGGGAGCGTTTTGGGTCGCTAGCTCAATCATACCCGGTCCCGCTGTGTTGAGAACGCTTCGAAAGAATGAGGGATCCATCTGGTTGGTGTAGCATGTTCGCAACGCGTCCAGTGTGTAAATCCAGAATGGATGTCTCGGTGGTGACGCCATGAGCGCGTTTTGAAAACGCTCCGGCCAGTGCATGTTCTCGGCGATGCTCACCTTCCCCTTCGGCAAGAGGTGCTCGAAATTTTTTACGCACTCATAATCCATGTCGACGTAAATCCCTCCGAGCTCATAGAGCAAGAAATACCGGAAAGCGTCGACTCGGTGTATCTGATATCGAAATCCCGCGAACATCGGATAGAACTGAGGGAATCGAGTTCTCATAAACTCGTCGATATCCTCGTCCGTCCAGAGCTTGTAGGTGTGGTCCGGGAAATGGGGAGCCCACGTGCGCTGACATCGCTCCCAGAGCGGATGCCACTTTGAGCGGTCAGCTGGAGCGGTTTGATGCAACAACTTTGGGACTTCGTCCGTTTGCCAGGTTGGGGAGAGGGGTAGGTTCTCGAGGTTCATATCGTGCTACCGCACCTGAGAGGCTAGACGATTAAAGGCGCTCGCCGCGCGTCTAAACGCCTCGGGATTAAATGCTTCGGCGTTCTTCAGTGAGATGAAAAGCTGCTTCAGGGGCGCGTCATATCGCTTGGCAAGCTCCGGAGATGAGGCAACGGTCGCCTGCATTCCCATCGCGAGCTGCTCCGCCAACTCGAAGGTAGGTGATTGCGTGTTCGCGGCACACTGTGCCAGGCCGGCGAGGATGTGACCGCCGGTCGAATGGTCGATGGTAAGACGCTCAAAGAGAGGTCCCACCTTCGTTGTGAGGGTGTCCTGAAGAGAGTCTATCGCCACCTGAGCCGAGTCCTGAGCAAACGTATCGTGCACCGCGCGTATCTGTTCCGTGAGCTCCTCCCCAAGCGGCGTATTTACCGCCTTGGTGGCTGCCTGAACCGTCACGAGCGCAGGGAGGTTCAGTTTGAGTCGACCCGGCTTTCCGCCGTAGTTACGTTTCTTCCACTGACGTTCGCTCAGACTGTGGTGACATGAATAGCAATCGAAGAGGCTCAGCTCTGGCAGGTTGCCGTTCCTCGATCGAGTCGGGGATTCAAGGGCATCGAGAGCGGCCTCCGCGTGGTGGAGCTGTCCGATGAGCCACGCGCGCGCGGGGATGTATGGCCCCTTTCTGCGCTCGTAATCAGCGTCGACGACCCAATGTTTTGGTTGAAGAACCCCGAAGGTATCGAGCTCAAAGGTGAGTCGGGGATGTCCGGCTCCGTAGAGGGTATGGTTGACGGTTTTATCCTCGGTGCCGAAGTGACAGGAGAGGCACAAGGTGGCTCGCGTGTGGATATTCGAGAGATCGGTAAGCCCATTTGCGACGTTCCCTGAATGTGAGGCTCCGGTGACGGCGTGGCTCTTAAGGTACCTCTCGGCGGGGCCGTGGCACGCTTCACAGGATACCCCATCTTCAGCCCGAACTTTGTCGCTCGTTGAGGCTAGTGACCGTGTATCCATCGAGTGGCAGGAGAGGCAGAGGGGGGCTTTTGTTGGATCTCCGATATCGAGGTTGGAGGCTATCTTCTTTGAGTCGGCGCTTTGGAGGGTAAGGTACGCCCGAGCGTGTCGGTCGTGACGACTCCAGGTAATGTATTCATTTTGTAGTACATTCGATGAGTTAAGGGGCTTGATGGCCCCGTGGCAGTTCGAGGAGGAGCATGACCCGGGCCCTACAGGTTGGGGTGTGGCCTCAGCGGATAGCATTCCCACGGCTAGGAGTAGAGCGGTCGCATACAGGTGTTTCGTTAGGGTGGGTGTCATCGGTTAGCGGTGAGCGATCGGTTAGTGCGGCCTCTTGTAGTGGCACCAGTATACTTCACAGGACTAGGCGGATCGCAATTCCCGATTTCGTAGGTGAACGGGCCGGTCAGGTACGCCGGAAGATCAAAACCACGCTAAACATTCTTTAAGAAACCTTAGGGACGTACTACTATTCAGCCGATCAGTTTTTATAGGCGGTACGGCCCACGGTTCATGACAGAGCACTTCGACGTCGCGATAATTGGGGCAGGGCCCGCGGGTATCGGAGCCGCTACAAACGCCGCCCACCATAAGCTCTCACATATCCTCATTGAGAAGGGAGAGATCGCCAACACCATTCACGACTATCAGCTCCGCAAGCATGTTATGGCGGAGCCTTCCAAGCTTCCCCTTCGCGCGCGGTGTCGGTTCGAGGCGGGGAGTAGAGAGAAGATCCTTAAGGAGTTCGCGTCTGACCTGGCCTCCCACTCCGTCAATCTCGTCAAAGGGGAGGTCACGAAGATCTCCAAGGTGGGAGAGAACTTTGAGATTCACTACGACGGTTTTATCTGCACCGCTACCCACGTTGTCCTGAGTATCGGCGTTCAAGGTTCTCCTCGAAAGGTGACCGCGCCGGGCGGCGACTCGCCGCATGTGGCGTACACGCTCTCGGATCCGGACGCCTTTAAAGGGCGCCACATCGTCGTGGTGGGAGCTGGCGACGCGGCCATAGAGAACGCTTTGGCGTTGAGCGTTCACAATACGGTTTCGTTACTCAACCGGGGTGAGGAATTCGCCCGAGCGAAGGAGGCGAACGCGAAGTTGGCCCTGACCGCGATAGAGAGTGGCAAGATTCGCTGCTATTACAATTCAGTCGTCGCTCGCGTTGAGTCAAACGTGCTTACCGTCTCGACACCGAATGGTGAGATAGCTATCCCGTGTGATCACGTAATCGCTCGTCTCGGCTGCGTTCTGCCTCGGGGTTTTTTGGAATCGATCGGGGTAGAGTTTCCGAGTGAGGAATCCACCGCGGTGCCGAGGGTGTCCGCTCGCTACGAGTCAAACGTTCCCAATCTCTTCATCCTCGGGGCGCTCATTGGATATCCCTTAATCAAGCAGGCGATCAACCAAGGATACGAGGTGATCGAGCATATCCGAGGTGTGGCCGTTGAGCCGGCTGACCAACCCCTATTGGAGGAGCGCTTCAAGAGCCTCCCAGGAGGATTCGAAAAAAACTTCGAAAAGGTCACCGGTAGTCTCCCGCTCTTCTCGGATCTGAGCGCCCCTCAAACGCGCGAAATGATCATCGATTCGACATTCCACGTAAAATCGCCGAGGGAGGTCGTGTTTGAGAGGAACGACCACACTGACACCTTCTGGAGCGTTGTCGAGGGCGCGGTTGAGATCGAGGTCGCGCCTCATCGAGTCGTTACCCTTGAGGCGGGTGATTTCTTTGGAGAGATGGGACTGATCTCCGGGAGGCGCAGAACCGCTACCGCGCGAGTGAGTGACCGTGGGGCGATCCTCCTTGAGACGCCACGGAAACAGATCCTTAAGCTCATGGCATCGGTGAAATCGGTGCGTCGGTCATTGGATGAGGTGTTTATCCTTCGAGCTCTTCAGACCTCCATATTTCCGGAGGTTGAGCGTGGCTTCCTTGAGGCGCTGGTGAAGCGAGCCAAGATGAAGAGTTTCAAAAAGGGAGAAGCGCTCTTCAAAGAGGGGGATATTGGAGATGCCCTCTACGTTATTCGTAAGGGCTCGGTAAAGATATCGCGGAGAAACCGAGCCGGTGTCGATGTCGCGCAAACGTACATAGCGGCGGGACACTATGTGGGGGAGATGTCTATTCTCTCTGAGAAGGAGATGCCTCGATCTGCCACGGTAACGGCTGCGGTTGGCTGCGAGACTATTCTTATTGAGAAGGGGGATTTTCTCGACCTCCTTCGCGCCTTCCCCGCGGCGCGTGAGCGGATATCCCGAATCGCGCAGGAGCGAAAGGTTGAGAACGTGGTGACGAACTGGGATGAAAAATCAGGATCGCTCCTCGACTTCATGGCCACAGAGGGCTTAACGGACGCGGAGAACGTTCTTCTGATTGATTCCGACCTCTGCGTCGCGTGTGATAATTGTGAAGCCGCGTGCGCCGCGACGCACGGTGGGCATTCACGACTCGATCGACGGGGTGGCAAGAGCTTCGCCTCGATTCAGCTTCCTATCTCGTGCCGTCACTGCGAGAACCCGTTATGCATGCTCGATTGCCCTCCCGACGCGCTGGTCCGGCTCCCGAACGGCGAGGTTATTATCAAGGACTCATGTATCGGATGCGGTAATTGTGTGGGTAATTGTCCATACGGTGTCATACACATCACCCACGAGCACGTTCGGAAGGGGAACTCACTTCTGGCATGGCTCGGATTCGGTGAGGTCGTTGAGGGCCCCGCAAAGGCAGCTAAGTGTGATCAGTGCCATGAGTTATCCGGTGGTCCGGCATGTGTTCGAGCGTGTCCAACGGGGGCAGCGATGCGAGTAGACGCCGAACAGCTGATTCGAATCGCGCAATCGAAGAGGATATAGCGGCGTGATGCAGGAACGTTTCATCTCATATCGGAACTATCGATGGCTCGTAATCACCGTGGCCGCGGTCGCGGTGTGTTGCGGCATCTACGTCGTTGATGACCCGATCGGAGGTCGCAACGGTGGAACGGCGGTCGGATATACCTTCGGTACACTCGCGACCATCGGACTCATATGGCTCATGCTCTACGGCGCGCGAAAGAGAGCGTATCATTCGGCCCTGGGCAGCGTGCAAGGATGGCTCTCCGCCCACGTGTGGATCGGAACCGGGCTCCTTGCGCTCGTGCCCCTTCACGCCGGATTTAGTTTCGGGTGGAACGTGCACTCTCTCGCGTTTTTTCTGATGGTCGTGACTATCGTAAGCGGAATGTGGGGGGTAGTTAACTACACCACCCTCGCGTCGCGCATCGAGTCCCACAGAGGTGGAGTGAAATCGACGCAGGTCCTTGAACAGTTGAGTTCGCTAGGCGCTTCAATTAAGCAGATGTGTCTCGGAAAGAGTGATGCGTTTCGAGTTTTGGCCGAGCGACTCAATCCACCCTTCGTGGTTAGCCTCGCGACCCTTATTCGGGCGCCGAAGCTCGTTCATATCGATCAACGGATGGCGGGGGACGCCCTTGGAAACCTTCCAGAGAATGAGCGTGATGAGGCGCTCCGCCTCTTTGGTTTGCTCGATCAAAAGTGCGACCTGACGAACGGGTTGCTTGAGGAGGCGCGAATAAAGGCGCTCTTGCGTCTCTGGCTCTTTGTTCATGTGCCCAGTTCAGTCGCGACGTGCGTCGCGGTCGCTATCCACATACTCTCGGTGTTTTTCTTCTGGTAGCTCATGAGAATACTCTTCATTCACGAGAGGGAGAACGGTGACGGCGCGGTTGAGCGGAGTAGTGACGCTTTCGATCAACATGAGGTCCTCATCGGTCGGGGTGGTGCATCTGATATTGTCCTGGCGAACGCGGCCCTCTCGCTTGTTCACGCGAAGGTGTATCTGGAAGATGGTCGGGTTTCTATCGCGGATATGGACTCGTTCGTGGGCGTGCGCGTCAACAACACGCGGGTGGCTCGACACACGCTTACCTCTGGTGATGTTATTCAGCTCGGGGAGCTCTCTCTTCTGGTTGGCATATCGGGCGACCAGGTCACCCTTACCCTTCGGTCCGTCAGTCAGGAGTGTGTATCGGATACTGAGGTCGTCGCTCGGCGAGCGCGGAAGCTTCAACTGGAGTCGTACCTTCCCTCAATTCGGCTCCTCTCCTTCGTCGCCGCTCTCTTGGTGCTCGCTGGATGTTTCGCCTATCCCCTTGTGAGTGGACGGTACCGTGAGTGGAGTAGTGGTCCTGTCTCGAACGCGCACCGTATGATTGAAAACGATTGTCAGCGGTGTCACCTTACGCCGTTTGAGCGGGTTGAGGATCGAGAGTGTTTGAATTGTCACGTCATGTCTCAACACGCTGAGGGCGAGAAGGACTTTCTTTCGAAGCACAAGGGACTAGAGCTTCGGTGCGCCCAGTGTCACATGGAGCATAATGGAGATCACGGCTTAATCCTCCGAGACTCTCGCCAGTGTGTCTCTTGTCACGCGACGATGAGTAGGCACAAGGGGCGGGCGCTCGATGTCGCGAATCTCGCGACGCATCCTCAATTTAGAATATCGGTTTTTGATAACGCGGGTGGGACCCAGCGAGTGCCCGTGGATGATCCAAAAGGAGCGATTGATTCTACGGCCATCAAGTTGAACCATGCCGTGCATCTGAGAGAGGGGCTTCGGGGCCCGCAAGGACCTACGACCCTTCAGTGTAACGCCTGCCATGAGCTCTCCACGGATAAACGAGAGATGTTGCCTGTATCGTTCGATCGAAACTGTCGATCGTGTCATAGCCTCGGATTCGATGAACGGTTGCCGGATAAACAGTTGCCCCACGGAGATGATTCGGACGTCTATCCAACGCTCTTCGCTGAGTACGCGAAGCTCCTCTTGCTTGATGGAGGGAGGGAGACCGCAGCGCCTATCGATGGCGCTCGGATCTTGCCTGGCGGAGGGGACACTGTGGCCGAGTCTCGACCACTGAGCCCGGACGCGATGCTTGTCCAATCGAGCGCTCGCCGCGCTGAGGAGGAGGTTTTTACTCGAACAGGATGCTTCCTCTGTCACACCTATCGGGAGAAGCCCCTTTCCGATCAACGGGTCGATGAGACTCGCTACACCATCACCGCTCCGAACATCCCTGCGGTGTGGATGACGAAGGCGCGGTTTGATCACGGGGCGCACGAGGAGCTCTCGTGCGAGTCGTGTCACGAGAAGACTCGAACATCCACGGAAACGAAGGATCTTTTGTTGCCTTCGATCGCGGTGTGTCGGGAGTGTCATATGGAGGGCGCGAAGGCAGGTTTCGTTGAGTCTGATTGCACTCAGTGTCACGCCTATCACGCCGCCCTTGAAGTTCCCCGAGAGAAAAAACAAAGCCTCACCGATTTCCTCCACACGTTGACGAGATAGAAGGACATTTTTCGATGGTACGTTTCCCGATTGCCCACTTCCTTGTTGCCACGCTTATCCTTACCACCGTTGGATGTGGAGGAGGGGGCGGCGGCGGTGGAGGTGGCGGACAGAGTGGTGGAGGAGCGAACTTCGGTTGCGACGGAGGATGTGCCTATCAGGCCCTCACGCCAGCTGATGTTACCGTGATCCTACAACAAGCGGTAACCGCTACGCGGCAATTGGGGACGGCGGGAACCTTCGCGGTTCTCGATAGAGTTGGTAACGTCCTCGCCGTCTATCAGATGGCGGGAGCGCCGGCCACGACGACAATCAACGGTCAACTCGGTGCGGCCGGAGGGCTTGAGGGCGCTGTGGTACCTTCAACACTCGCCGCGATATCAAAAGCGGGGACCGGCTCGTATCTGAGTAGCCAAGGGAACGCCTTCACCACAAGGACGGCGAGTCAGATCATTCAGGAACACTTCGTTCCTGGGCAAAACAACGCTCCTGGAGGGCCTCTGTTTGGTGTTCAGTTTTCGCAACTTGCCTGTAGTGATGTGACCGTGAAGGGTTCGGGCTCCGCCGGTCCCCGACCACTTCCTCTCGGTCTCTCCGGTGACCCGGGTGGCATTCCCCTTTACAAGAACGGCGATATCGTCGGTGGTATTGGGGTCGAGTTCGATGGGCTGTATACGGTAGATAGAGTCGTCTCGGACACGGATGAGGATCCTGAGGAGCAGGTCGCGCTCGCCGCCTCTCTCGGGTTCGAGGCTCCATCGGAGCGTACCGCTGATAACATCTCAGTCGCTGGACGTTCTCTCCGATTCTCGGATACCTCCTACGGTGCCATAACGCCACCAGACACCCTCGATGCATTGGAAAACGGAGGGCTCAAGGCTGTTACAGGATATTGCGGGGCTACCATCCGAGCAGGTGTTACCTTCGGCTCCCCGGAGTCCGGGATCGTCGTGACCTCGCGCGCCGGAGTTCCCGCGGCCGTCCTTACGGGGCGGTTCGGCACCAAGGCGGGGCGCCCCCTCGCCAACGGAGCGCAACTTCAAGCTGGAGAGGTGGACGCGCTCCTCACCTCAGCTATCATCACCGCGTCGCGGACCCGCGCGGCGATTCGATATCCTCTTGATACAAACGCGCGTGTGTCGATCTTTGTCGTTGATGATCTCGGTAACCCTCTTGGTTTTGTTCGTTCGCAAGACGCGCCGGTGTTTGGTATCGATGTATCGCTTCAAAAAGCGCGTGGCGCGGCGCTCTTTAGCTCAACGGACGCGGCTGGGGTGCTGTCGAGCGGGCAGGGGTTTAGTCGTAACTACGTCGCCGAGACCACCGCCTTTACCGGCGTTCCGCTCAACGGCTCGTACGCGTACACCGCGCGGTCGATCGGCAATATGGCTCGACCGTTTATGCCGGATGGTATCGATGGCACGGGGCCTGGGCCGCTCTCACTTCCATTCCCTGGTGTTGGAAACACGTGGAGTCCATTCAATACCGGCTTGCAGCTCGACATAGTGAAGACCGCGATGATCGCCTCTATAGCTCATCCAGCAAGCCCACCATCGGGGTGCGCCTCCGGCTCAGGACTTGGGGGACGCGCTCGAAACGGTATTCAGATATTCCCCGGCGCGGTTCCTCTCTACAGATCGGGCACCCTCATCGGCGCGATCGGCATTAGTGGGGACGGCATTGACCAGGATGATCTCGTCGCGTTCTACTCATCGAGTCGCGCGGGCTTGAACTACGCTGGTCAGTCCACGGTTGGGGATCCTGAGCTCGGATTCAACGCCCCTCAGGCGATGCGGGCTGATCATATCAACCTGACGCCCGAGCAGATTCGATTGCGGTACGTAAATTGTCCGGAGGCGCCGTTCATCCGCGACAACGACCAAAATGTGTGTCAGGACTTCTAGGCGGGTAGAGATGCGAGGATGCCAAGGAGAGCGGGAGGAGAGCGCGGTAGCTTGTTGGGAGCTTGCTTCCGCCTTCGGCCCTGTTCGCGCTCTCCTCGTTGCGCTCATTTTCGTTGTGGTGTTCTCAGTAGCCGCGCGCGCTGAAGACGGTGAAGCTCAACCGGCTGCGGTAGTATCCACCCCTGAATCGCACAAGGTTCCCCAGGAGCTTATTCAGCGCTCCTTTCCCGGCCGAGAAACGGATTACTTCCCTGAAACGATCTACGAGTCGGTGCAGCCTATCGAGAGTTCGGCCTCCGGATTCGTGCCGGTTCCTGATCGGTGGCGGATGTTTTACGCCGGCAAGTGGTATGACCCCTATAACCAGAACGTGTTGAAGGGGGATATCCCTGTCTTTGGCTCGCCCGCTGAACCTTGGTTTACCGAAGTTTCGGTAATCTCCGATACCTTCTTTGAGGCTCGGCGAGTTCCAGTTCCCGTTGGATTCGCGTCAACGAGGCGCCCGAATAGCAACGATACCTTCGGTGATGGGAATCAGACGATCTTCGGCGAAAATGTGATCGTGTCTTTCGGTCTCATTAAGGGGAATACCTCATTTAAGCCCCCCGATTTTGAGCTGCGTATCGCACCGATATTTAATTTTAACTATGTCAAAGCAGAGGAGGATGGAATCCTCTTCGCGGACCCAGCGCGGGGCGATACCCGCTCCACCAACGACGTGGGGTTCCAGGAACTCTTCGCCGATGTTCACCTCGCCAACCTCTCTGAGCGGTACGACTTCGTTTCGATGCGTGGTGGTATTCAACAATTCAACGCGGATTTTAGAGGCTTTCTCTACAACGATAACCAACCCGGAGTTCGCTTCTTCGGTGACTACGACAATAACAAGACGCAGTTCAACGTGGCGTGGTTTAATCGGCTCGACAAGAACGTGAACTCGGGAATTAACTCGACCTTCGACAACCGGCATGAGGCGGTCGTGGTCGCGAACACCTATAGGCAGGATCTTCTGGCCCCTGGGCACACGACGAGCATGAGCGTTGTCTATCGAGGAGATACCTCAGGCAATCAAGGATATGTGTATGACCAAAACGGGTTCCTCACGCGACCGGCTCCGATCGGGGATGAGCGTCCCGGAAATATCTACTCCACCTATTTGGGCGTTGGTGGGGATGGTCACATCGATAGGATCAATACCACCACGCAGATGTACTATGCGCTCGGCTCTCAGAGCCACAACGAGATAGCGCAGCGACAGGTCGACATCAACGCCGGAATGGTCGCGCAGGAGTTCTCGTACGACATCGATTGGATCCGGCTCAGGGTGTCCGGTATGTGGGCCTCAGGAGATAAGGATCCTCGGGACAACCAGGGCACCGGTTTTGACGCGATATTCGACTCGCCTAACTTCGCTGGGGGGGATCTTTCGTATTGGCAACGTGAGGGGATACCGTTTGTTGGAACCGGCGGTACGAACTTGACCAATCGTAACAGCCTTCTTCCGAACTTTCGCGCCACGAAGGAGATGGGGCAATCGAACTTCGTGAATCCCGGCCTCCGTCTCTACAACTTGGGTGTGGATTTTGAGCTTTTGCCGGAGCTTAAGCTGGTGACGAACGCCAGCTTCCTGCAGTTCGATCAGACGGCGAGCCTCGAGGCGGTTCGTATGGATGGTTCTATCAGTAGAAATATCGGGTGGGATCTCTCCGCTGGATTCCTCTATCGACCATTCTTGAACCAAAACGTTTTGGTTCGTGTTGGATCGGCGGTTCTCCTTCCTGAAGCCGGGCAGGAGAACCTTTTCGGCAATCAGACCAACTATCACGCCTTCACTAACTTGATTCTTCAGTACTGAGTCGAATTATGGATATCAAGGAAAGAGCATCACTGAAAGATTCGCGGCTAGGTTCGCTCCGTTTCCTCCTCTCGCTGGTCGCGCTCCTTGTAGGCACCATGGGGAACGGATTTGCTGATGACGCGGAGTACAAAAATATCATTCGGCCAGGGGGCTCGCCTCAACAGATGGAGGCAACAAGCCTTGGATGTACGGATTGTCACACCAAAACCGACGCGCCGACCATGCATCAGAATCCCGCGGTTCATATCGGGTGCGCTGAGTGTCACGGGGGAGACCCTACCGTTCGCGCTCAGGGAGTAGCAAAGAGCTCTCCGCTCTACACGGAGCGAAAGAAGGCGGCGCACATCCTTCCTCAACATCCTGAGAACTGGCCCACCTCAGCCAATCCGAAGCATTCCTACACAAACCTTCTCAAGGAATCTGTCGAATTCGCGCGTTTCGTTAATCCTGGAGACCTGCGCGCCGCTCCCGCGGCGTGTGGTGGGTGTCACTCAGAGATAACGACCGCGGTGAAGAAGAGCTTGATGACCACCTCGGCGATGTTGTGGGGTGGTGCCGCCTACAACAACGGTATCCTTCCGTATAAGAACTATCTCCTTGGGGAGAGTTATACCCAGAACGGGCAACCCGCGAGTATCGTCCACGATGGACGCCCACTCACGAAAGAGATGCGAGCGCGGGGCGCCCTTGAGAAGCTCTTGCCACTTCCGACCTGGGAGGTTCTCCCTCCGGCCGATATTTTCCGCGTGTTCGAGCGGGGAGGCATGTTTGTGAAGAGCCAGTTCGCGGAGATAGGCGTGCCGAATCCCCTTGAAGAACCGGGCAAGCCGGATGTTAGGGCGTCGAATCGTGGACCGGGCACGGGCGCTCGTATCGCGGTTCCCGTTATCAATATTCATAAGACCCGCTTGAACGACCCGCACCTAAGCTTTCTTGGAACGAACGATCACCCAGGGGATTACCGAAGTAGTGGGTGTACGGCGTGTCACACTATCTACGCGAACGACCGGGATCCTCGTCACTCAGGTCCCTACGCGAAGTTCGGTCATGAGGGCAAAACTCAGACGATTGATCCGACCATACCAAAGAATGAGGAGGGGCATCCGCTCAAACATCTCTTTACCCGAGCGATCCCAACGAGCCAGTGCATGGTGTGTCACATGCACCAGCCTAATATGTTCGTGAACACCTATATTGGGTACACGATGTGGGATTACGAGAGCGACGCCCCGTTTATGTGGCCCGAGAAACAGAAGTATCCCACGATGGAGGAGAGCTACAAGTCGATGGAGCACAATCCGGAGGAGGCCGCGATGCGGGGTAAGTGGACCGATATCGACTTCCTCAAGCGGGTCAGCGAGCTCAATCCGAAGCTGAATACCACGCAATTCGCTGATTACCATGGGCACGGATGGAACTTCCGCGCCGTCTATAAACGGGATCGCAAAGGGCATCTTTTGGACAAGGATGGCAAGATCGTCTCCTTCGATGATCCGCAGAAGTTCAAGAAGGCGGTGCATCTCCAGGATATCCACGTTGACTTCGGGATGCAGTGCGTGGATTGCCATTTTTCGCAGGACACCCACGGTGATGGAAATATCTACGGCGAGGTGGCGCAGGCGGTGGAGATCTCTTGCGACGATTGCCATGGAAACGTGACTCAGCGGGCTGCGCTCAAGACCTCGGGACCGGCTGCCGCTGATGGGGGACGGGATCTTACAACGAAGCGTACTCCTTGGGGCGAGCGTCAGTTCGTTTGGAAGGACGATGGGCTCTATCAACGTTCCCTTGTGACAGAGGGGCTCGAGTGGCGAGTGAAGCAGGTTAAGGACTCCGTGAATCCCGGTAACCGCGACTACAACGCGAAGTCGGCCAAGGCGAAGCTTGTCAAAAAGATAGCTGATGGCGCTGACTCCTACACGCTAGCTACCGCCCAGGAGGCCTCCAACCCCGAGTTCGAGGAGAACCTCGCGCATCCGAACTCAGATATGTCGTGCTACGCATGTCACAGCTCGTGGACGACCGCGTGTGGTGGATGCCACCTTCCGATTCAGGCAAACTGGAAGAAGGAAACTAATCACTACGAAGGTAAGATCACCCGTAACTGGGCGAGCTATAATCCGCAGGTCGCGCGGGATGAGATGTATCAACTGGGGCGTCACGGACCGGCAAAGAACGGTAAGATCGTTCCTGTTCGTTCCTCAAGCGCGCTCATGCTGAGTTCAACCGACATCAATCGGCAGAAGATTTATATTCAGCAACCACCGACATCCTCGGCTGGGTATAGTTCTCAGGCGTTCGCTCCACACTTTCCCCATACCGTGCGCGCAAGGGAAACGAAGGAGTGTAAGGATTGCCACCTCTCGAAAGAGAACGACAACAACGCGATACTCGCGCAGCTCATGACGCTCGGAACGAATTTCGTGAACTTCATGGGATACTACACCTGGGTCGCGTCCGCTGATGGTGGGGTCGAAGCTGTGCAGGTCACCGAATGGGATGAGCCGCAGGCCGTTATCGGAAGCTATCTCCATCGGTACGCCTACCCCGATTACTACAAAGCGCATCAGGAGCGAGGGCTCGAGCTTGAGGAGAGCCACGCTCATCACGGTGTTGGGGAGAGAACCAACGCGATTCAGATGCGGGGCGAGTATCTCTACACCGCGGCGGGTTCTGATGGCTTCCGTGTGTACGATATCGCGAACATCGCCAATAAAGGGTTTTCCGAGCGTATTGTGACGAGTTCCGTTTCACCTCTTGGGCAAAACATTCATGTTCCCTCCAAGAACGCGACAGGTTTAGCGCTCCCCACCACGATGCCGGTAGCTCCCTTCAAGACGCAGCTACCCGAAAACCTAGAGACCCCGATGCATCCGATCTACCACTACGCCTTTATCACCGATAGCGAGGAGGGGCTCATCGTGGTGAACGTGGATACGTTGCAAGATGGTGAGCCACGCAATAACTTCCTGGAGCGCGCGCTTACCTGGAATGAGGACGGTGTGCTCAGCGGCGCGCGGAACATCGCCCTCGCGGGGGCTCGGGCGTTTATTGGAACCGAGGACAAGGTAGTTGTACTTAGCCTTGAAGATCCTTTGTCGCCCCGAGTGGAAGCGACATGGTCGGCGCGTAAACCAACGGGTGTGGCCGTTCAGTTCCGCTACGCCTTCATGACCGACGCTGATGGATTTCACGTTATCGACATGACCTTCCCTGAAAAACCTCGACGTGTACCCGAGGCATCGATCGCGTTGAGTGATGCCCGAAGTGTCTATGTCGCTCGAACGTACGCCTACATCGGGGGTGGAAAAGAGGGGATTGTGATCATCGACGTGGAGCGCCCTGAGAAGCCGAGCCTCTATCAAAAGTTCTCCGGCAAAGGGACCTTGAACGATACCTATGACGTTAAGGTGGCCACAACGAACGCGAGCTTAATCGGGTACGCCGCTGATGGTGTGAACGGGCTCGTGGTGCTCCAGATGACCGACCCTGAGCGGGTTCCAGGTTTCTACGGCTTTTCTCCTCCCGTTAATCCGATGATCATCGCCAAGAAGCGAACGGTAGGTCCGGCGCTCGCCATCTCTAAGCCGCTTGATCGTGACCGTGCGGCCGACGAAACCGGCAATCAGGTCAGTGTCATGGGGCGTATCGGGTCACGCCCCTTCACCCTTGAGGAGATGCGGAAGATGTTCCTTACCAACGAGGGACGGGTGTGGACGGTGGAATAGGAAGCGGTTCGGCACGTGGTTGCGTCGGCTCCGGCTTAGTGTGAGCCTACTCGCTCTTGTTCGGACGTTAACGTGCTCGTAAACATGAACGTGAACGTACCCGAAAATATTGTTCGTCCTTGATAAATTTACGAGGGCGCTCGGCAATAGCACAAAGTTACGCCATGGATTGATACTGCGGATCGGGCTCGGGTACGTTCACGTTTACGCGCACGAGCACGTTCACGTGGTAGAAATGGCCGTTACTTAGTAACCTTCACCGTTTGTTTCGGACTGAACTTCGTGGTCACCTTTTTACCCTTAGAGTTCGTGCCACTCGCTCGATACTTTACGGTGTAGGTTCCCGGAGTGATATTTCGAAGGGTCACGCGGTTTTTGGTGGTCGTTATCTTTCGCTGGGTATTCGTGGTCGTTTTGGTGAGACGAATATCGTAGGTCACCTTCGTGGCGAGCGTTCCTATCTCATCTAGGGACGATAACGAGGTCGATAGATCAAATTTCTGCAACACGAGGAACACCTTCCGAGCTCCCGGAGTGACATCGGGAGGTGTTTCGATCGGAGCGTTGTTTTGAATGGTCGGTGGGGGGAAGGAGAGGGTAGAGCGATACACTTCTCTCACAAGCCCGCCTGAACTGTGAGGGTATTGGAGGAGGGCGGTGCCTGAGGAATGAAAACCAACCGTAAGGGTTTGACTGTTGTAACCGAGTGTCCCGAGCCAGGGGCCGCCTGTGTAGCCGTTCGTTTCCTCAACGCCGTTAGCTCCCACATTGACCCGAACGATGGAGCCCTTCAGGAGATCCTTGACGAAGATATCGCCGCGGGAGTTTGTATCGACACCGGCGGGAAGGTAGTTATCACTGGAATCGGTGAATACGGCGAATCTACCTTTAGGGTCAAGTCGTACCGATTCCTGGACGTACTGATTTCCCCGCTCTCCCACCTGGTTCGAGTTGATGAGGCTGAACTGTTTCGTCGATGTTGAGTACGCGACAAGGGAGGGGGAGTTCGGGGTAGAGCTGAGGATGTTTGAGGAGTTCGTTTTAAAAGCGATCACGTTTCCGTCGAAACTCATCGAGGGGGAGTCGCTACTCTCTGTTCCCGGGCTTCCATCAACGGGGCTACGACTGATGAGCTCGAACGTTCCCTTGTTTGCCTTGCTTCCTAGTACGACCTGATAGGTAAACCGTGTGGCGTTCGTCCATCCGAGTTCCTCAGAGTTTGTGCGAAACGCGATCCTCGTTCCGGAGCCATTCAAGACGGGGTCCAGGAAGTCCACCTGCGGATCGTTTGTGTTGCCTGCCCGGAGAACGTCTATGGTAACGGCCCCAGTGATCGCGTTAACGGTCGCTATAAATATTCGCTTGGGAGGCGAGGTGATTCCACCCGGCGGAAGGGCACCCTGCACGAGGTTGTACGCCTGAGAATGGAACGCGACGAGGAATTTCGCTCCGCCCTCAAGTGATACCACTGACGGATGTTCGCTGGAGCCCATGCCAGCCACAAAGCCAGAGCCTTCGTACCCACGGCTTACAAGGATCGTTTTGTTGAGATGGGGCAATCGGAGATACACCTGGGAATACTCTAACTCTTGCGGGGTTAGTCCCTGGGCGAAATTCGAGGCGCGAGAAACGAAAGCGACACCGTACGCGCCGTTCGGCTCAAGTTGAGACATCGACGGATCTCGACTAAACGAGTCGCCTTGGGCTCCCTCGCTGGAAACGCTGACGCGGGTAATGACTCCGCTCGTGCCTCGCACAAAAACATCGGCGGACTGGTTAGTGTCGCCGTCTACCAAATTAGAGGCGATGGATTTAAAGGCGACTATGTTCGCGTTCGGGGATACTACCACCTCGTCACTTTCGGAGTTTGAGGCGGCGGGACCAAGTCCGACCGATATCTGAGTTGGAACGGATGGAACGAGGCTTTGAGATTGCGCTACAAGACAGGGCAGTGAGAGTGATACTCCGGCTAGTAGCAGTGGTCGTATAGTGATGCGTTTGATCATAGATGGCGCTCTACGAATTTTCCCTAGCTTAATGGCTGGAATCTCTTTAGGCAGTTTACGATCGTATTGAGGCGGTGACCACACACAATTAGTCGGCTGATATGCCGTTTTGCTGAAGGGGCCTTTCGCTTTATACGCCCGTCACTTGTGGTCAAAGTCTAACTCTCCCGACCAGCCCTGGGGAGGTGGCGTATCCGCATACTTACGCGACTCTTCTCGGTAGAGTCGGAGGGTCGTGCTTAAACGCGACTCCCTCGATTCGAGTTCGGCAGCGTCCCGTAGAAAGGTATCGAAGTGAGCTTTGCAGAATGCGGAGTGCGCTCGCTCCCATCCCTCACGAACCGGATGCTCAAGAGGGGGGTCGAAAAGTGAATAGAGGGGAACAGCCTCTCGCCGTCCTTTGACCCGAACACTGCCCATGAGGACCGCTCCAGCGAACCCTCCGGCGTCCTTCCGGGTAGCTTCTGTGAAGAGGATGGTCGTGCCGAAGTATTTATTGAGTCCTTCGATACGGGAGGCAAGGTTAACGGAATCACCGATCGCTGTGTAGTCGAATCGCTTCGTCGACCCGAGGTTTCCGACCAACATAGGCCCGGTGTGGACACCTATTCGAGTTTTTAGCGCGGGAAACCGTTGCGTAGCGTTGAAGCGAGAGACCTCTCTGTTGATAGCGATAGCGGTCTGCAGCGCGAGCTCGGCGTGGTTTTGAGTTTTTACAGGAGCGCCCCAAATCGCGAAGATAGCGTCCCCGATAAATTTAAGGAGGGTGCCTTGGTTTTTGAACACCACCTCCATGACCTCTGTAAAGTAGGCGTTGAGCATCTCAGAGGTTCGCTCGGCTGGCATCTCCTCGGTTATTGAGGTGAAGTCGGCGATGTCGGTAAACATCGCCGTGAGCCACATCTTCTCTCCTCCGAGCTTAAGGGCGCCCCCCTCCTGTTGTAGTCGGGGCACCATATCAGGGGACACGTAGAGTGACATCGCGGAGCGGAGGCTCTCCTCGGCTCGTCGCGAGGAGACGTATGAGATAAGCGCGCTTACCAAGACCATGATCGGAAGAATAATGAGAGCGGTCGCCGCGCCACTAAGAAAAAATCCCTGACCGAGGAGAATAAACGACGCGAGACACCACACCGCGGCGAAAGCTCCGCACGTTATGGCAAGGATAACGGGGGTGACGGAGAGTGCCATGAGAGAGGCTGCGGTTATGGCGGCGCCTTGAGCGAGTACCTCGACAGTGTGGGAGGGGCGATGTATCCATCCCTCGGTGAGGAGGTTGGCGAGCGCGGTGGCGTGAACCTCGACTCCGAAGATCATCGGCGCGCCAAAGGGGTTTTGATATGAGTCCTTTTGAGCGCCACCGATGTCGGAGCGCATGGAGAGTCCCACCACCACCGTTGCGTCCTTGATAAGATCTTTTGTGACGGGGAGGGGATCTTCGAGCACCTCCCAGAAGGAGATAACCGGAAAGGTGCGGCCCGGACCGTAGTACCGGATGAGGTCACGTGGGCCAGGCAGATTGGGCGCATCGGACCGGAGACCGGCCGCGGCCTGCGCTAAGGTGGGGAAGCGTCGCTCCTGCTCAGAGCGAGGGTGTGGAAAATACCTGATAGTGCCCTTGAGGTCTTGAAGTCCTATCAAGGCCTCCTGTGCTACCTTGCGAAACGGCTCATATGGACGGTCGAGTTCCTCAAGTTGATAGCCGCCGCCCTGATTTCCAACGGTGCGCACACTCGATTCGACTGCGATTATCGAAGGGATGCTCCCGAAAGCTTCCGCTAGATCTCTGTCGATATCGGCCTCCGAGGATGCTCCCGTGAAGAGGATGTCGAAGGCGACCCGCTTAGCCCCAAATTCTTTGAGGTTGCGCAGCAGTTTTGCGTGAAGGGCTCGGGGCCACGGCTTATCGAAAGAGGCTTTAAGTTCCCGATAGCTCGGCTCGTCTATCGCGATCACGACTATATTGGAGGGAGGTGTTTTCAGCCCTCGCAGGCGCATCCACTGATCGGATACGCGAAACTCGAGGTCGTCCACCAACGAGGTGGAGAGGATCAGTGAACTCACTAAACCTATACCCAGGGCGATGGCGATACGCGTAATAAACCTCATCAGAGGTTCTTATCATTCGTGGGGGGTGTTGGGCGAGATCCCTCTTTCGCTTGGGGTGTTGATTACCATCTAGTGAGGGGTAGGTTGGTGGGTTAAACTCTCGGCGGGATTCTCACTATTGAGCGAGACGCACATGAAGAAACTATTTTTCGCCCTGGTTTGCCTCCTTCTCTGCTCGCCTCGTGCCTTCGCGGATACGGCGCCCTTGGCCTCAATCTTTTCGTTGCAAGGGGATGCCTCTGTCCAACGAGGGGGGCGCGCGTTACCGGCGAGTGAGGGAATGCGGCTGGAGGCGGGCGATGAGATCGTGGTTGGAGACCCAGGACGAGTCGCCCTCGCGATGTCGGACGGTTCGTACATGAGGCTCGCGTCTAACTCACGATTGACCCTGGCCGCCGCCGACAAGAAGGTCGGCCTCCTTGAGGGCGCTCTCCATTTCTTCAGTCACTCCGAGCAGCATCCGACCGTTGTTACGGAGCACGTGACAGCGGCTATTCGAGGAACGGAGTTCTCGCTCACTACCGACGCGAGCACGACCACTATCAAGATGATGAGTGGAAGTGTGCAGGGTGTTAGCTCTAACGGCGTCGCCGCGCTTGGAGCGGGAGAGGGAGCCCGTTTTTCAAAGGGCAAAGCTCCTGAGGTGTACGCGTTAATGCAGTCGGAACGAACGGTTCAGTGGAGCGCGTTTGTGCCGCTTTTCGCGCCGGAGGAATTCGCGGGAGGTGTCGACGCCCGAGCGTTGCGCCTTCTCTCCGAGGGGAAGAGCGATGAGGCCCTTGCGCTTCTTCCACGTCAGGAGACTCGCTGTACGATGGCGGGGGCGCTTCGGGGTCGTGTTCTGGTTTCTCGGGGAGATATGGCGCTCGGGGTGCGTGAGCTTGAGCGGTGCGTAACCTCTGGGGCCGATTCCGGTGTCGTCGCCGCCGCGGCCTCGACGTTGTCGGCCATAAAGCTGGCGCAGGGGCAGGGGGATGAGTCTCGCGCGTTAGCGCAAAAAGCGGTGGCGCTCGCTCCGTCGAGTGTGTCCGCGCGACTGGCGCTCTCCTTCGCGCTTCAGGACAAGGGGGACCTCGATGGTGCCTTGGCCGCGGTAACGAGCGATACGACATCCAGTGAGGATCTCACCGCCAGACGGGCCGAACTATTATTCATGTTTGGCCGGGTACCAGAGGCTCGCGAGCTCCTTGAAACCTTGCGCGAGCGTTCGTGGTACGCTGAGACGGTCTATGGATTTGTGTTAATGGGGGATCGCTCCTTCGATCAAGCAGAAGGGGCGTTTTCGAGAGCCGCTCAGATGGAGCCGGGTGCCGGCCTTCCTCAGATGGGACTCGGACTCGTGGAAGTGAATCGTGGAAACCTTGAGGAGGGCCGCAATCGGTTTGAGAAGGCTACAGTTCTGGAGCCATCGCGTTCTCTCTATCGTAGCTATTTGGCGAAGAGCTACTTCGAGGCGGATTCGTACGACCCGGCTGAGCCTGAGTATGCCCGCGCCATAGAGCTCGACCCAAACGATCCGACTCCGCACCTCTACCGAAGCTTCATGCGCCTTGCGGAGAATAAACCTGTAGAGGCGCTTCGTGACATTGAGGCCGCCAGAGATCTCTCGGATAAGCGGGATGTGTATCGCTCTAAATTCCTTCTCGACGAGGATAGCGCCACGCAGAGCGCCTCGCTCGCGCGGGTCTATCGAGAGTTAGGATTCACCCAGAGAGGGAGGATAGAAGCGGTCTCGGCGATCTACGATGATTACCAAAACGCGAGCGCTCACCGATTACTTTCGGAGACGGATATGGCTGTTCTTACGGCGCCAAGCGCTCTCTCCGAACGGAGGATCGCGGATCTCTTCTCTCCACTCAGTATTAACGTCGCTGATTCCATCGGCACCAACGTTTCTCTCAATGAATACTCCGCGCTCTTTGAACGGGATGGTTGGCGAACCGGGATTACCGGCAACTATTCAAGCTACGACGATCAATTCGTCGAGGGGATCTTGAGCGCGAACAAGAGTGGTAATGTCCTTACGGCTTTGACCGCGAGTGGGGTACATGGTGATGGGGCGATCGACGATCCTCGAAGCAATGAGGGGCGCGCTGGTATCTCGGTGCAAGTGCAGCCAACGTGGGGGGATCGTCTTCTCGGAGAGATCCGCGGGGTGTTTTACGACAGTGATCAGACCGACGAGAACGATACCTATGCGAGTGGCACCTTCAACGGATCGTATCTGCATAAGTTCTCACCGGAGACCTCCATTATCGCCCAGACTTCGTATCGACGTGGAAAGGATCGATTAACTCGACCGGACAACAATTCTAGCCTTCACCTAACCTCCCCCGATGGCTCCCTGGATGAATTCACGGATGCTCGGTACGATCAGAAGCAATCTCAGTACGAATCGGCGGCGGAGAATGAACTTCAGTTGATCGATAGGACCGGCGTGGTGACATCGGTTCTCACCGGACGGTACTCAAACTACGACCTCGACGCGTACGATCACTCAACTCTTCTTAATGACGACGTGGGAATCCTTGATGATCTTGGTGTCGAGTTCTCAAGCTCCGCGAGCAACAACGTTGTGACGAGTGGGGTTGATTATCTGGCCACAGTTAGGGCGACCGATTCCCTGAGTCTCAACGTGGGAGCAGATTACTCTCATGTTGGTTTCGCGGCTCGGCAGGAGTCCCCGTTTGTCAACGACGATCAATCGAACTCTAAGTTAACGCCGCAGGGAGGTATCGTGTTTCAGCCGTCCAGCGCGTTGATCGCTCGTGTTGGCTACGGACAGAACCTCGGCAGGAGCTCGTTCAGCGCCCTCGCGAGTGTAGAGCCAACCCTGATCGGTGGTATCTCGCAGCGCTACCAGGATATCAATCCCGGCGTTATCGCGCAGAACTTCGGAACGGGTCTCGACTTTCAGCCGTGGCGCTCGACCTATATCGGCGGAGAGTGGGTGCGTCGGTGGTTGGAGGATCCCCGGGTGCCTGCGGTCTACACAGCCGATATTGATTTCAACGAGGCCTCCGTCTCGACCGACGTCGAATACTCAGATCGGGATAATGTGAGCGTTCAGCAGGATTTGGTCTCAGCGTATGTTTATCAGATCGTGACTGATAGGTTTGTTCTGGGGAACGACTATCGGTACGCGCGAAATACTGTGGGCCTTCCTGATGATTCTTTCATCAAGGGGCATCGCAATAGAGCTTTTGGCCGATACTTCTTTACCAATATGTTTTTCGCGCAAGCTGGCGGCACGTACCTGTATCAAGATCGCGCGGGGTACGAACTTGATGGTGTGCCGAACGGAAGCGACGCTGGCTGGATGTTCGATGCCGCTCTTGGCTACCGACTTCCGACCCGACACGGTTTTATTACCGCGGGGGTCAATAATATCTTTGGGCAGGATTTCGTCCTTGAGCAGGCGGTGTTCAACGATAACGCTATCGTTGTGAACGATCCGATCTTCGAGCTTGCAGCGAGGATTAACTTCTAAGAGCGCAAGCCGTGCGCGCAGAGCTTGTACGGCTTGCGTCTATCGGGTTACGTTATCCATCCGGCGCCTACGTTGACGTAAGCGCCCAGGGATGTCGTGGCGAAATGATACCCTTAGCTTTTCGGACAAAGCGCCAAAGCCCCATTCTTCAGGCAATACCGTTGGCACCCATCCGGAATGGTGATAGTGGTCTTCCCGTTTACTCGGTAGGTCGCGCCGCTGCTGTTCGTGAGTTTTACCGTCACGTTCTTGCCGTAGGAGCAGCCAGGTTTTGAAAATCGATTAAGGTTGGCGTATCCATTTCCGGGTCCGAAGTCCTGTCCGGTTTCCCCGTTTACGGTGACGACCGTATCCGCTGGAGTTGAATGAATCGCGAGCTTGCCGTTACTATCGGAGATCGGCTTCCACAGGAACGCTTCAACCTCTCCCGCGAAGCTTTGAGCCGCCTTCTCTTGGAGCGCGGAGTAGCACGAATAGATGAGCGAGGCGTCACATCCGTCTCCCTCTACGCGTCCGTAGCCCTGATTAAGAAGCGTTTCAGAGTAGCTCTTACCACTTGCGGTAAAAACCTGTCCTACCATACCGGTGCTTGTTGAGATCGTCGTTGTGCACGTCTTCGACGCTGGGAAGAACACCGCCTCCTCTTTCGCGAGCTCCTGCAAGATCTTCTTGGCTGAGTTTTGCAGCGCCTCATTGTAAGGGACTCCCAGGGCGTGGAATTTTATCAGGATCGAGCCGCCTTTTGTGGGGGTCATGATGAGAAGGTTCGGTCCAGCCACCGTTACTCGTCCCCTCATACCACCCTTAGGGTCGACGGGATTCTTGAGAGACGTTTCGCTCACGGTTCCGCAATCGGTGCGGAATGGCTCTAACTTTGCTTGGTCGGATCCGCCATCGCTCGAGTCGTCCTCTTTTTTGACGCAGCCCGAGGCCACCGTGAGGGTGAAAGCAAGTGAGAGAGCGAGTAGTGAGCGAGTCGTAATCATAAAACCCCTATAACCAACGATGAGGCGTCGAGCTATCGTTGCCCGACAGACGCGTCTAGGGGTGATATGCTCGAAATTCCAGAAACGTGCTGTTAGAGACCCTGTGCACCTCCTGATTTCAGGTGGTTAGTGAGGTGGTCGCGGTCGGATAGGTCTGAGGAAAGCATCGGAAGGGTGTTGGAACCGGTAAGGATCTCGACGGTTTAGGAGTCGGGTGGTACGCTCGACCTGAACTTTTCATGAGGATCTCTCCCACGTGCTGTACCATCTTCTGTACTCCCTCCACGACACCTACAGCTGGCTCAACGTATTCAAGTATCAGACCTTCAGGAGCATGTTGGCGTTTCTCGTCGCCTTCGTGTTCGTGCTGGTGTTGCAGCCGGTTTTTATTCGCTGGTTGCAGAATCGGGGCGTTGCTGGGCAGCCGATTCGGGAAGATGGTCCAAAGGCGCACGAAGGAAAACGTGGGACCCCAACGATGGGTGGTATGGTTGTGGTAGGCGCCGTGCTCCTCTCAACCCTCTTACTCGCCGACCTCACCAATATCAAAGTGTGGCTCACGATAGTGATCCTTGTCGGGTTCGCCTACCTCGGTTTCGTTGATGATTGGCGAAAGATCGAGAAGCAGGACTCGAAGGGGCTCTCGGAACGAGGAAAATTAATCGCGCAGTTCTCTCTCGGAGCTGGCTCGGCTCTTATCCTCTGCATGCTCGGATTCTCGACGGATCTTCATGTGCCCTTCGCGAAGGACTTGGTTATTCCACTTGGCGTTGTTGGATTTATTCTCTTTGCCTCGTTCGTTCTAACTGCCACGTCCAACGCCGTAAACTTCACCGATGGCCTTGATGGTCTCGCCATCGGTCCGGTCATGACGGTTGCTGGCACGTACGCCATCTTCGCGTACCTCGCTGGAAACGCGAAGTACGCTGATTACCTTGGCATCGCGTACGAGAGTGGGGCGGGTGAGCTTACCATTATCTTGTCGAGCATGTTCGCCGCGGGGCTCGGTTTCCTGTGGTATAATACCTTTCCGGCGCAGGTCTTTATGGGAGACACCGGATCCATGGCGCTCGGAGGAACCCTGGGGTTTATCGCGGTGCTCGTGAAGCAGGAGCTCATTCTTGTGGTCGCCGGTGGCGTCTTCGTGATGGAGGCCGCGTCGGTCGTTATCCAACGCTACTACTACAAGTTCACCAAGCGGCGTGTCTTTCGAATGGCGCCCATTCACCATCACTTTGAATTAGCGGGGTGGGCCGAGCCGAAGATTATCGTGCGCTTCTGGATCATATCGATCGTGCTCGCGATGATCGCGCTTACATCCCTGAAGCTTCGATGAAGAATCTCCGAGAGACGTTAGATGATGTCCGCGCCGCTGATAAACGGGTCCTTGTTGTTGGGCTCGGGATTAGTGGTATCGAGAGCGCGCGTTTTCTCGCCAAACGGGGGCTCAAGGTCACCGTCGTCGAAAAGAGCGGTGAATCGCATTTTCGCGCGCACTCAAAATTCGCGTCCGAGCTTCCAGGCATTCAAGCCCTTGGCGTTGAGGTTGTGTTCGGTGTTGATGGTGAGCGGGTTGCTCCGCATCTGACTACCGTTGCTCTCGCTGTTCTTAGCCCCGGTATTCCGTTAGAGTCCGCGATAGTTGGAACTCTTCGACGATACGGCGTTCCGTATGTCGCGGAGCTTGAGTTGGGTATTGAGCTTCATCACGGCAGGGCGCTCGTCGTGACCGGTAGTAACGGCAAGAGCACCACCTCATCGCTTATCGATCATATTCTTCGACGGGCGGGCCTTCGTTCCTACCTGTGTGGCAACATCGGGGTGCCGGTTATCTCGAACGAAGATCTCCTTCGAGAGATTCAATCTGATGATTCGCTCCTGGTGGTTGAGGCGTCCAGTTATCAATTGGAGGCGAGTGCGTTCCTTAAGCCTTACGTAAGCGTTGTTCTCAATATCAGCGAGAATCATCTCGAGCGTCACGGTTCGTTGGAGCGGTACGCCGCAGCGAAGGAACGAGCACTTCGTTTGCAGACAGCCGAGGACCTCGCGGTTGTCAACGCGGATGATCCCATGGTCGTGAGCATGGCTCAGCGGAGTCGCGCGTCGAGAGCGGTGTTTGGCACCTCCAGTGAAAGTGATCTTGGTAAACTGTCGTCGACTTGGGCGCGGATATCCTACGATAAAGATCCGCTCGGCGTGATTACGGTATCCCGAGCGGGCGCTCGCGAGGAGTACTCGACAGAACATGTGCGCCTTCTTGGCGCGCATAACCGGTACAATATGGCGGCCGCCCTCCTTGTGGCTCGTCACATGGGTGTCACTCAAAAAAACGCGCAAGCTGCCCTTGAATCATTTCTTCCCTTAGAGCACCGCCTTGAGGTCGTTCGCAATGTCGGAGGGCAAACAGTTATCAACGATTCAAAGTCGACGACCGTCGCGGCGACGGTGGCGGCGCTCGAAACGGTTCGCGAGTACTATGCATCCTCTCGGATTGTGTTGATGATTGGTGGACTCTCTAAGGCGGGTTCGTGGGCGCCTCTCCTCTCTCGAGCGACTGATCCACGTATATCGTTCGTTTGTTTCGGGCAGGACGGAGCGCTTTTAGCGAGCCACTGTCGTGCCGCGGGTGTTGAGCACATCGTCGCCGGTAATCTTCAGGACGCCACCGCGCAAGCTTTGTCGTTGACGATTGGTGGAGGAGTCGCGCTCCTCTCGCCAGGATGCGCGAGTTTTGATGAGTTCAAAGACTTCGAGCACCGGGGTGCAGCGTTTAAGACGTTCGTGCGGGAGTGCTTCCGTCGCGAGGAGAGAACCCCGTTATGAAGATATTAATCACCAACGACGACAGTCACCGGTCTCCGCTCCTGCAGTTCGCCATCTCGTATTTCTCGCGATTTGGGGATGTGTCGATCGTGGTCCCGTTGCACGAGCAGAGTTGGACCGGTAAGTGCGTTACCCGTTTCGAGCCGGTACACGCGCAGGAGATAGAGCTATTCGGTCGGAAGGCGTTTACCGTGTCGGGACGCCCCGCGGATTGCGTGAACGTGGGAGTGTACAACCTCCTCGACCAAAAGCCCGACCTCGTTGTGTCCGGAATCAACGCCGGCTTTAATATGGGCCTTGGGTTTGTGTTGTCATCCGGTACGGTCGGCGCGTGTCTGGAGGCGAATCTCGCGGGCATTCCCGCGATCGCGCTCTCGCAGGCGTTTGACGTCGCGACCCGTGATGAGTACGTGGTTGATTACATGATCTCCGAGAGTCGGATGGCAGTTTTCGATCGACAGATCACCGCGATATTGGACAAAGCGATAGGAGTGCTCTTAGGTGATGAGCACAAGGCTGAGGTTCTCAAAACACCGATAACCTGGAATATCAATTGCCCCTTTGAGCTGACGGATACCTCTCTCGTTCGATACGCGCCGCTTGGCAAGGCTCGCTACGGTCGGTGCTTTGAGGAAGAGACGGGCGCTCCCGTCCGAACCTTCCGTCATCACGCGTCAGAGATTGTGCCCGATTCGAATCCGCGAGTAGATAGCTCCATGCTACGAAGTGGAACGGGCACGGTCTCCGCGATTGATCTGTGGTCACTCGCGGGCGAAGCTCCTCGGGAGCTCGTTGCTCGGGTTGCTGCCGCGCTCGGCTAAGGGATAGAGCTTAGAGTTTTCTAAAGAGCCACAGGTCGCTGCTCTGCGGGGTAAAGAGCCCACGGTAATTCATCCTCTCAGCGAACTCAGTGACGGCGCGATTGACGCCATCCCACCGATAATCGTGTCCAGTAATAAAACCACCCGGTCGTACCTTGGGGAACCACGTTTCGATATCCTCTTTGCACGCTTCGTAGGTGTGTTGCGCGTCGATGAATACAAAGTCGAGGGACTCATCCGTAACAACAGGAGCGGCCTCAACAGAGGTACATTTCATCATGAT
This sequence comes from Bdellovibrionota bacterium, assembly GCA_044345405.1. Taxonomy (GTDB): domain Bacteria; phylum Bdellovibrionota_C; class UBA2361; order UBA2361; family OMII01; genus OMII01. The sequence continues at coordinate 7,015 of JBIJBE010000019.1, read as the reverse complement.
CGAGCGCGAGCCGAATTGAGCGAGGCGTCGACGAGCGTCCGCTTCGTACTTGGTCATGTGTTCCGCGGTGCGGTCTGGCTCGTCGTACGGAAGATAGGGATCGACGGAGTACAGGGTGAGGTTCGGGAACTCATTGAGGAGATGGAATGATGTATCGCCGTACAGAACTCCGATCTCCGCTCCTGCACCATAGTGAATGACGTTCGTGGCCTTTAGAATGCTCGCCAAAACGTTGTAGTTCATCGAGCCGTAGGCGGTCTCTTGCATTAACATGGAACGAGTACCCCGTTGCTATCAAAACGACTGGGGGGCGCATACTGCCTCTCCCAGCTAGTCCCGTGTAAAGATAGCCTTTTCTCCTCCGAGGATTCGAACTTTTGCCCTACTGGTTGAGAGAGCTTCTAACTGCCTGACGTAACAGGAAGCTTCGCTTCGCCCCATCGGTTACCTCGACAAGGTTGTCATACAATTTAGGGTCAACAAGGAGGGCTCCCAGGGTCCCAGTGCCGTGCGCCAAGGCGTCTGAGGTGACCTTAAAGTTCTCCGCCGCCTTCGATAGTGAGGCGAGGATCTCTTGGACCTTAGTCGACACGGTTCCGGGTTGAACTGGGGTATATATGAGGTCGTGAAGGAGTCCTTTCCCTTCCCGAGCTTCCTTTAGCAGGAGCGAGAGATTCTGGCTCGCGGCCGAGACGTTTTGGGATGTCTCATACATCTCGCCAACGGTCTTTTCGCCTGCGTCAGAGTAGATAAGCGCGTGTAGGAGTCCTTTCCCCGCGCGTATCTCTTTGAGTACCTCCGCTACATCCTGTCCCGCTGAGGTGACGCTGCCCATGAGCTTCTTTCCATCGGTCTCATTGTAGATGAGACGATGAACGAATCCATTCTCGGTCTTAACGGCGCTCGCGATCTCGGCGATGCTGCGTGAAGCGGACGCGATATCTCGGAAGGTGTCTGGGGAGAGCCCATCGAGGGATTTATTAATTCGCTCGGTGATTTGGGAGGTGTTGTCCACCGCCGCTTGAGCTCGATTCAATATTTGCGCGAAATCCGTTATCTCAGCGGAGGGTAGTCGAGTGCCCGTTAGCGCGACCTCCTCAAGGTTGCCAGGAGTCAAGCTGACGTATCGATCCCCAAGAAGTCCCTGGGTGTCGATCATCACGGTGCTGTCGGCCTTTACCTGGTCGAGGTAGCGATCGTTAATCAGTAACGTAACGTGAACCTTGTATTCCTTGTGAGTCTTGTCGAACGTGACGTCCGCTACCCGTCCGATAGGGATGCCGCCGAGCCGAACAGGGGCTCCAACCGAGAGTCCCTTGACGTCTTTAAAGTAGGCGTGGAACTCGCTCTGTTTGGCGAAGATCTGTCGCTCCCGTCCCATGATGAGGATGAGCGCCGCGATCAAAAAGAGGCTGGCGAATACGAAGATACCAGCTTTGAGTTCGTTTCGTAGTTTCATACCGCTTCCTTCCATGAACCTGAGACAAAGTCTCGTACAAGTGGATTATTCTCCGCCACCTCAGCGACCGGCCCATCCGCCGCGATGACGCCCTGACTGAGCAGCATCCATCGGTCTGATATTCTTCGCGCGCTCTGAATGTCGTGCGTAACGATGAGTGAGGTTATCTTCTGCTCTCGCGCGAAGGTGATGATGAGGTCGTCGATCATTCGTGTGGATGTAGGATCGAGGCCTGTTGTTGGCTCATCGTAGAGCATGATCTTCGGCGAGGTCGCGAGCGCTCGGGCGAGGCCGATTCGCTTTCGTTGTCCTCCGGAGAGCTGCGAGGGAAGTTTGCTCTCGATACCTGGTAATCCCACCATGCGGAGTCGCTCTTTCACGATGTGGTCGAGTTTGTCCTCGTCCTTTTCGCCACGCTCACGGAGCCCATAGGCGATATTCTCAAATACGGTGAGCGAGTCAAAGAGTGCCGCGCCTTGGAAGAGCATGCCGGTGCTCACTCGAAGGGCGGTGAGGTCCGGCCCATCGAGGTTTACCACCTCTTGCCCCATGACCTTCACGGAACCTTCCGCTTGTCGGACTAGTCCGATGATAAGTTTAAGGATGATCGTTTTGCCGGCGCCGCTTGGTCCGAGGAGGGTAGTAACCTCTCCCGGTTGTAGCGCGAAGTTGAGTCCACGATGGACGTGGTTCGCGCCAAAGCGCGTATGCACGTTCGTAAACTCGACGGTGGGTTGAACGGTTGTGGTCATTTGAACTTGATGATGATCAGCAGCTTGGTAAAGAAGAAGTTAGAGATAAAAACCATAAGGGATCCGGTTACCACAGCGGCAGTAGTGGTCAGCCCCACGCCTTCGGTTCCACCACGACATCGCAAACCCTTGAAACACGCGATGGAGGCGACGATAAGTCCGAAGCCGCAGCTCTTAATGAGTCCATCGGTGACGTCGCGGATCTGCACCGCGTAGAGATACGAGCGGTAGTATTGGTGCCACGTAATGCCGAGCTCGAACACGGCAACCACTGCGCCCCCTAAAATTCCGGTAATGACCGCAATCCCCGCAAGGAGGGGCATCGAGAGGGTTCCCGCGACGATTCGTGGGGTAACGAGTCTTCGAATCGGATCACCTCCGAGGGCGCGAATTGCGTCTACCTGCTCGGTTACCACCATCGACGCTATCTCGGCCGCGATGCCTGCTCCGACACGTCCGCACACCATCACGGCGGTCAGAACGGGACCAAGCTCCCGGGCGAGTGCCAGTCCAACTAGGTTTCCGACGTAGTTTTTTGCGCCAAATCGGTGGAGGCCGTACGCGGTTTGCAGCGCGAGTACCATGCCGGTAAAGACTGCGGTGAGGAGCACGATCGGGATGGAGCTGATGCCCATCAGGATAATCTGGCGACTTACCTCGCGCACGTTTATGCCGTGCTTCAGGATGTCTCGAATGACATCCGAAAGAAGAAGGGCGTAGGCGCCGAGCGCGTTCAGGAGCTCCTTAGCTTTCTGCACGCGGCTGCTCCTGTGTTGGGATGAGCGTGGCAACGAGGTTTTTCGCGATAGAGGAGCTTACCTCAGAGAACTTCGCTGTCTCGTTAGCGGATGGTTTACCATGGGCTGCTCCCCGCCATACGACGAGGTCGGTGATGCAGTCGTTTTGATGGAAGGTGTAGATCGACATGATGAATGGGTCGACATCCATCGTTCCGTGCACGATGGAGTGCAGTGTCTTGACCGAATTGAGGGTCTCAGGCTCTTGGCTGATGACGGTGAGGTCCATTACTCCCACGAGGAGTTGCCGAGTTGTGGCTTGAAAGGTGAACTTTTCGGGGATGGAGCAGTCCTTGACCGTGGTAACGAACATCGGTCCGAGCTCGCTCTGGCACTGGTAGATGTTTGGACCGTGTGAGGAGCGTTGCTTCTCACACTGCACCTCTCGAACCTCAGGTGGGTTGAGGGGTACGGAAACGGGCGGATTAGAAGGGCCTGATGAGCACGCCGTCAAGGTCGCCAGTAGGAATAAAAATGAGGTGCTAGCACCACGGAACGAAACGGGATACATGATACCTATCCACCTGTTTTTACAATGGGCTGAACTTACCGCAGCGGGGAAAGAACACGCAACGGTTTAAGGCCGCTTACGTGTCGGATTGTGACGATAAAACCCCGATTGCGCCCCTGAAGTGGCACATGGCGTAACTAATGGACGTTACATGATACATTTGCACAACGTTTCCAAGTTCTACCCCCCTGACCAGACCGCCCTGAAAGGGGTAGATTTGAAGGTCTCCGAGGGGGATTTTCTCTTCATCGCCGGGGCAAGCGGAGCGGGAAAGAGCACCCTTTTGAAGCTCTTGTTCGGGGCTCAGCAGTGCACCTCGGGCGAAGTGTTGATTGGGGGGCGGAATATGGCCTCCATCGGACGGGATGGGATCGCCTCACTCCGGCGGGAGATTGGGGTGGTGTTTCAGGACTACAAGCTTCTTCCTCGGCGAACGGTGCTCGACAACGTGGGGTACGGACTTGAGGTGCTTGGGGTAGGGGTGCGAGAGCGGCGTCGGTTGGCGCTCCTCCTTTTGCACGCCATGGGTCTTGAGGATCGAGCCGACGCCTATCCAGTAACCCTCTCCGGAGGAGAGCAGCAGCGTGTTGCTATCGCGCGAGCGCTCATCCGGAAGCCTCGGTTAATTCTTGCCGACGAGCCGACGGGAAACCTTGACCACGAGATGAGCCGGCGGGTGTTCGATCTCCTCCTTGAGGCGAATGCCGCGGGGGTGACGGTTGTGGTTGCGACCCATAATCTCGGGATGATCGAGGAGCTCAACAAGCGAAGTATCGTACTGGATCGCGGAAAGATCATCGGAGACTTCTCACAAGCGAATTCGTTCCGGGGGGCCCAGTGACACCGAACACAACGACATCGAAGGAACGATCGACCATCGGACTCCAAACGATCTGGAGCGAAGGACAAGGGGTTGAAAAGGTCTCGCTGTTCGCGGTGTTCGGTCACGTCACGCGCCGGGCCGTTGAGAATCTTCGCCGTTCCCGCATCACGAGCTCACTGACGGTTGTGACGATTGCGGTGGCGCTTTCAGTGCTGAGCTTTTTCGCCCTGATCGTTGGTAACTGTGCTCAATCGGTGCAGCGCGAGAGTGGCGATATGATGGTGATGGTGTTTCTGCGCGATTCGGTAACTCCGATCGATGTCGATGATATCAAGAAAGAGCTGGGCGATCTCACCAAGGGGCTCACTGTCACGTACATGGATAAGACGGCGGCGCTCTCGTCGTTTCGGACGATGCTCGGCGAGGACGCGAGTATGCTGGAGGGGATCGAGTCGCAGAATCCGTTGCCCGCGTCGCTCAACATTACGATCTCTGACCCCCAACAGGCCGATACGCTCTTTGGTGATATCTCAGAGCGGTTGGCCTCCAGCACTTTTATCGACAGCATTCGATATAGCAGGAGTGGTGTTCAACAACTCAAGAAGCTTCTGCGAATCGTCGAAGTTGGTGGAACGGTTGGTATGGGTTTCCTCCTCATCATTACCGGCTTCATTATCGCCAATACGATCAAGCTCGCGCTCTACAACCACCGCATGGAGATCGAGATCATGGAGTTGGTGGGAGCTCGTCGTGGCTCGATCTACGCACCGTATGTGTTAGAGGGATTGGGGCAGGGGGTTATTGGGGCCCTTATTGGAATCGGATTCGTGTTCTCGGTGTATCTCCTTATCTCTAACTCGATGGCGCAGAGCGAATTGTTACAGATGGTGTTTCCAACCTTTCACTTCCTTCCCGTGAATATCCTTGGCGGTATCGTGCTCGCTGGAGCGATGGTGGGAATGGGGGGAAGTTTCCTGGCCGTTCGCCGGTTTCTCGCGGAGCAATAGCGATGGCGACTCCACGCTCGCGCACGTATTGGAGTTCGAGGCGTAAGGCGGTCTGTGTGCTTGTGCTCGCGGTCGTGTGGGGAGTCGGTGCTCGGTCATCGTTCGGTGAGGATGAGAAGCTCGCCGCGCAATTGCAAAAGATAAAAGCGGACGTTGAGAGCGCTGAGAGTGAGATCGTTCGGATGAAGGGGGAGTTTAACGCGCTCCTTGCCAAACGTACCCAGCTGGAGGAATCGCTCAAAAAGATCAAAGACGAGGATCGCGCGATTCAACGCAAGGTCTATGAGATGAAGGAACGGGCTGTAACGTTGACGGCTGAGGTTTCCGCTTCGGAAAAGCGAGCGGTTGAGCAGCAGCGAAAGATTCAGTCTCGCTTGAAAGCGATGTACATCAACACCTCTGTGTCGATGAGCCCGGTGATGTCGGGCAAGGCGGCGCGAGGGGACCTTGAGCGGCTCTCGCTGTACGCTCGCAAGGTGCGGGATTTCGATTCACGGCTTTTTAAAGATGCCTCAGACGCTGTGGCCGCGTTGATGCAGAGTCGCTCGGCCCTTGAAAGCGCGTTGAGCGCCGAAGAGAAATTGCGGGAGCAGCTTGCGGTGAAACGCAAGGACGCAGAGCGTGAGTCAGCTAAGATTAAGGGTGTGACGGATGAGTTAGTGGCGAAGCAAAAAGCCGCGCAGGAGTCGCTCGCGCTTCTTCAGAGTGAGGCCAAAAAAGTCGAGGATATGATCGCCTCGTTGACCTCTGGAGATTTTGATGAAGAGGACGAGGAGGAGAGCCCACCAGAGGAACCTGTGAAGGACTCGACAGATGGTGTTGTCGTTCCGCCGCCCGTCGCTCCGAAAGATATCGTTCATCCGAGCCTCTTCGATTCGAGCGCCAAGGTTTCAGCTCCCGTGAAAGGTGAGGTGCTGCAAACGTTCGGTCGCTCGAAGCTCACGAACTTCGCCGATATGGTGCGAAGTAAAGGTATCGAGTTCTCAACCCCTGAGGGTAGCGATGTTCACGTGGTTCAGAACGGTAAAGTGGTCTTCGCCGGAATGATGCCAGGCTACGATCAGGTGATCGTCGTGGAGCACGGGGGCCGAAGTTACTCCCTCTACGGTCGCCTCGGAACCGTCGCCGTCAAGACGGGTGACATCGTGGAGCACGATCACGTTGTCGCTACGACATCAGCGCCCGATGCCAAGGGGCGGAACTTCTATTTTGAGATACGAAAGAACGGCTCGCCGGTAGATCCTGAGACCGTTTTGGTGAGGGTGTCTCGGTAGTGGGAGCCGAACGTCCCCGGAAGGCCAGATGTCGGGGAATGGTAATGTCGGGGAATGGTACGGGGTTACTTTTTCGGTCGCGAGGCGGGGGAGAAAATACCAGTTCTTACTGAGCGTTGACCCGGTTTGTCGGACTAGCTAACCTGGTGCGGGGTTACTTTGTATCCGAAAGTAGCGCTCGAATGCCTAACTCCAATCCGAGAGCTCCGAAGCCTGCGATAACTCCTTTACAACTGGAGCTAACCTGGTGCGGGGTTACTTTGCCTCTGCATAGATTAGATCTGGTACGGGGTTACTTTGTATCCGCAAGTAGAGCTCGAATGCCTAACTCCAATCCGAGAGCTCCGAAGCCTGCGATAACTCCTTTACAACTGGCGGCTGTCACACTGTGT
>JBIJBE010000018.1:0-66561 GCA_044345405.1 Bdellovibrionota bacterium | reverse complement strand
AATGAGCGTTGAGGAGTTCGGTGTAGCCTTCGCGCCGGGCGCGCCATTCTTCGCGCTCAACCCCGCGAACAACACCATGCGACTGAGCTTTTCGAATCTTTCACTTGAGATGATAGAAAAAGGAATTGATGCTCTGGGTCGGGCCCTTCGTTCATGGTGACCCTTCCCGGTGGATGTCGCCAGGATATGTATCAATGTAAGCGCTGACGCGTTGTTCCCAGAGACGAAACTATAAGAACAAAGAAGCCTGGCCTCCCACTCGTAGGGGAAGCCAGGCTTTAGCTTTTAACGACGCTAGAGGTCAGCCCGAATGCGAAAACTTGAGAGGGCCGCACCTTCGTCAAGCTTGGTGGCGAGCATCACCGAGGGGCCTCCCGCCTGCTCCCACGTCTTCACTTCTTTAAACTGTCCGACCCCGCGATAAAACTCCTCAAAGGAGCCCTCCACCAGCAACCTTGCGTGCGCGAAGGTGAACTCTCGAAGCCCTCCCGCTGCAACCGCCCCTCCTGGGATCTTGAACAGTGAGTTGTTGAAGGCGATTAATGAGAAGTTGTCCTTCTCATGTATAAAAACCCCTACATTAAACCGCTCAGCCCCGACCGCGAAGAGATTCCGCCCAAGTGTAGGATTGTCACAAAACGACTCAAAACACGGCATCAGCGCTACCGGACGTCGAGTCTTAAGCCCCGCCGGAAGCTCAAACATATCCTCACCTACTCCCTGCGTCCAAAACTCGAGCCACATTGAGGGCTCCATCACGCGGAAGAGGTCGGGCATAGAATCAGTTAGGCCGCGAGTCCTTTGTACTATAGGTCCATAGAGGTGACTGACCTGTTCAGCGACATCCGGCGGGATAATTTTAAAATCACCATCCCCCCGTGAGGCTTGGTTGCAGTACACAAAACGTTCCCTTCCTCGCTCTGACAGGGCAGAAACCCACAGCTGCTCGAGCTTACCATTCGCGCCATTTACAAATGTACTCTCCACATTATTGTCTGAGCCCAGCCATAGTGATGAGAGGTCCCTTTGAACCGCTGTGAGCGATTCCCTATCGTGATGTGATTGCTGTTTATGTGAATCGAAACGCATACCGCTCCCTCTTAAAAATAACCACTCAGACCGTCTCTTGTTGTGACTATTTTATCAACCGCTTCAGGCAACGAGCGATCCTCGAGCAGCTTCGCGCAAAGAGAAATGAAATCAGAGCGCAATTTAACCAGTTCGCTTAGTTAAGGCCGCTCTCGCGGACGGTTCAGACCGAGAGTCGGTCAGAGAACAGAGAGTATGTACTCTGATTAGTTTTCGGAACGCTCACCAATCGATCGGGTACATGGAATAGGCACGCCAGTCCGAATACTCCTATCGAGTCAGGAATCAAGGGGCGGCGTACCTATGCGCACATGAGAGGGACGCCGCTACTCTTCTCGTGAGTGTGCCCAAGCCGGACATCCAGAGGACGTTTCGGATACCCAGGATCTCCGTCCTTGTCGACTCACGCGCGAGTTCGAACGCACGAAACAGATCGATATGTCAGCCCTATGAATCGGCCGGTAGAGAGAGAGGTCAGGACCGTGAGAACCGTTACCCTTTGATCGCGCCAAAGGCCGCAAAGCAGGAGTTCTTATGCAAGAGCTCAACGCTCGCGAATCCAACAGACCTAAGCAAGTCAAGTTGGTATGTCACTGGACGTGGAGAATCCTCACGATCGATGTAGGCGAAAACTTTATCGCGATACTCCTTCCCGTTGAGAGTGGTCAGATAGTTCCCGTATCGCTCCCACATCATCCCATGTACGGACGGAACCTCGTGAGTGACCATGTCTGTTATCCAGACGCTCCCGCCCGGTCGAAGAAGGTCGTGGATCTTAGCGAAAGCCGAGCGCCAATCCGCGTCGTCGCGAAGGTGATGCAGCACGGCGGCGGCCAAAATGACGTCGAACGATTGTCGCGGTAGATCGGCTACTCGAAAATCGGTGTCCACGAGTTTAATTTCAGCACCACTAACCTCCCCGATTCGTCGCGCGGCGCGGTCAAGCATGGGGCGGCTCAAGTCATTTAATACAACGTTGAAATCGGCACCATACCGGTGCAACAACTTAATCGTGTTGTTCCCAGCCCCACACCCGATATCAAGGACGTCCTTAATAACCGGACAGCTCGCCACAGCCGCGTCAGTGATAAGCTCCATGGCGAGCGGAGCGTCCATCGTCGCGGACTGTCCGGTTTCCAGGTTGGAAAATCGCTCGACGTCATTATCAAATCGCTCTCGAATTTCATGAATCGAGGACTTCTTATCAAGAGGTGTAGACATAGCTAGGTCTCCTTGTTCGGCGCATTGATGATTAATGGCGCTTCATGCCCCAACCGTCAATGACGAACGGTGTGGAGACACCCCTTCTGCGTCCCTTTCTGAAGAGACCACAAGGAATGAACTCTCTCTATTTCTCTGAATCACTAGTGGGAGCTAGCGCGGATTTCCCTTCAGAGCAAACAACATTCAATTCAGCACTAAGGTCGCCCGTGTCTCAACGAACGTGAATCAATCACGTCACTCACGGAGAATCTTTATGTTGAATGTCTCGCATGTCGTATCATTTAGTGACGGCCGCCTACCCAAAATTCCCTCTGACGACTTTGGACCCAGATCAGGTAATGAATTCCACGTCACTACACGAGATCATAGGGAACTGAGGAACATCCTCTCACAAACTCGGGCGAATCCGTACGGTGACTACTCTCAGTTCCGCCTCAATGTTCGAGCTCTCATCGAGGGTCCGCAATTTCCGTCCGCGGTCCGAGATATGTGTCACGAGATAAAAGGGTCTCGCATGCGTAATGAACGACTTCACTTCCTCATTCGCAATCTGCCCGTTGATCTCAACGTGCCGTCTTTTAACTCCCAATCTGAGAAGGACTCACTCCAAACCAAATACGCCGTAAAAAAGACATTCATTGGCGAAGCTGTCCTGGAGATGTTTTCTCAGCTGACGGGCACTCCCCTGTTAGCTTACAGCACTAGGAATAACGGGGATTTTTTTCAAGATGTAATAGCCGAGCAAAAATATCAGGGAACCCAAACACAAAAGACAGATGGCGAATTGTATCCTCATAACGACCGAACCGCGCACGACGTCCGACCTGATATTCTCAATCTTCTCGCCATGCGTAAGACCGGTGGAAACATGATACCGACTAGCTATTTTGACGGTCGAGCACTCCTGACCAATCTCTCCCCCGTGGAGAGAGAGGCGTTGCAGGAGGCGATCTTCTTCACTCCATTTGATGATTTCTCGAAAGCATCCAATCCGGGACAACAACGGTCGGAACCGCATGCCGTGTTGAGCTACGCTGACAATGACAGGAGAGCGCCGATGTTTCGCTTCTACAGCGGACGAACCGACGCGCTTGAGGGCACTCATGAGCATGTAGCTACGAGAGCTTTATTAAAATTGGAGCGCGCGCTTAAAAGCGCCCAAAAATATCAAGTAAATCTTGAACAGGGGGATCTGCTCTCCATTCCTAATCTTCGGGGCCTGCACTCGCGAGAGGTTATAGATGTGGTCAATCCCCAGGCGCGAGCGCAGCGTTGGCTCCTCAAAACGTATGCGTTCTGGAATGAGTCAGCACGAAATGGCTTCGCGCATCGGTTCGATACGAGGGCAAGCGGGCGAGTCATTGACTGAATCGGGTTGCTGGAAGCTCGAAAACTGGATGTCCACGGGGAAAATGAAGCACAGACAGAGGCGACCACAAACTCGATCGCCCCCAACTGGCCGGGCGGGGGGCAGGTGGCAAAGGGCTCCATGGGGTTTGCTCCTGTCCAGATGAAACCCGACTTCCACGCCCCTTAGGGGGCACTCCTGGGAGGTAACGTCGAACTGTTACGGAAGAGGACTTCCATCCAATCATGCGTTTGGAGGAGAAACACCTCCTGTCTCGGAACGAGAACGGCGCACCACAGCCGCCCCTTATTTCCCGCAATCATTCCGATTAGGAGGAATTGGTTACTCGCCATCTCAACTCTCAAACACCGACTCATCAAGGCGCGTTCAAATTCTCATTAAGTTTGTGTTTAGGCCACCGAATTTTCATCAAATTGTCATTCCTCTCATCGATCTACCTGACCGAGGTATGCTACGATGTCGGAGTCTTAGGTTAGAATACCGCGCATGAACTTTCCTGACCTCAACACCTCAAGCATCCTCTTCGAGTTCGCGTGGGAGGTGTGTAATCAGATCGGTGGCATCTACACCGTGATGAAAACGAAAGCTCCCAGTATGGTTGAGCGGTGGGGAGCCAACTACATCATGGTTGGCCCTTATAATCAGCACACCAGTTCCCTTGAATTCGAAAAAAGCGACGCTCCCGAGTGGCTCAAACCAGCCTTACAACGTCTTACCGCCAAAGGTATCGGATGCCACTTCGGCCACTGGCTCATCGACGGCCATCCACAGGCGCTCCTGCTCGACTATCAAGCGTGCTACAACTGGCTCGGCGAAACGAAGTATTTCCTCTGGAACGACAACGGCATCTCGATTGAGGGCAACGACGGCGAGGTCGACGCGATACTCACCTTTGGAAGCGCTGTCACCGATCTCCTACAGGCTGTCACCGATACCGTTCGTGAGCGGAAGATCGTGGGGCACTTTCACGAGTGGATGGCGGGCACGGCGATACCTCGTATCCGGCACCTCAACATCCCCGTCTCAACGGTATTCACCACACACGCCACCCAGTTGGGACGCTATATCGCGTCGAATGACCCAAACTTCTATTCTAACTTACCGTGGATAAACGCCGATGATGCGGCTCGCTACTACACCATATGGAGCAAGTACGCGATTGAGCGCGCGGCCGCGCACGCGTCACATATATTTACGACCGTCAGTGAGGTAACCGCCCGCGAGGCAGAATATCTCTTGGGGCGCAAACCGGACTTTGTCCTTCCCAACGGACTCAACACGCACCAATTCACCGCCCTCCACGAGTTCCAAAACCTCCACCTCAAATACAAAGAGCGAATCCATGAGTTCGTCATGGGTCACTTCTTTCCGAGCTACTCGTTCGACCTCGACCGCACGTTGTACTTCTTTACGAGCGGCCGGTATGAGTACCTTAACAAAGGGATGGATATCTTTATTGAGTCGCTCGCCCAGCTCAATGAGCGTCTCAAGGGTATGCCGAAACCACCAACCGTTGTGGCTTTCATCATCACCCGAGCGCCAACGAAGAGCCTCAACGTAACGTCGCTTCAAAACCATCTCCGCTTCGAGGACCTCAAAGCGACATGCCGCGATCTTGAGCAGAACCTCTCACAACGCCTCATCGACGCGACCGCTCGTGGCCGGATGCCGACCTTTGAGGAGCTTTTCCCTCACGATGTTCAGGTTCGACTCAAACGAGCGATGCTCGCGCGAAAAACAACACAGTGGCCCCCGATTGTCACCCACGATATGTGGAACGACGCTGAGGACCAAGTCTTGCGTCACCTTCGGCATCGCAACCTCGTGAACGCGCCGGGCGATCCCGTCAAGGTGGTGTTCCATCCTGACTTCGTCACCCTTTCGAGCCTCTTCAGCCTCGACTACGAACAGTTCGTGCGCGGATGTCACATGGGTGTATTCCCGAGCTACTACGAGCCGTGGGGATATACCCCTCTTGAGTGTCTCGCGCTCGGTCTTCCAACCGTCACGACCGATCTGAGCGGCTTCGGCGCATACGTGGAGCGCCACGTCCCCGACGCGCTCCAGAACGGAACGCTCGTTCTCAATCGCTCGCGACAGAGCAACCAAGAGACGATCGATCAACTCGCCTCATATCTGCACAAGTTCTGTGAACTCAACCGTCGAGAACGTATCTCTCTTCGTAACAGAGCTGAACGCCTCACCGAGCGATTCACATGGGATGTGATGGCCGCGCATTACCATCAAGCTCACGCTGCCGCTCTTCAATGCGTGGAAGCGTCAGCGTCACCCCCGCTGTCCAAGACACCGTCAGCCCCTCCTACGGAGCCGGTAAATGTAGATAGAGTTACGGAAGCGCTCACTCCCTCAACAAGCTCGCTCGGCGATAAAACCCGACCCACGAAGGGAGACGAGCGCCCTCTTACGGCAATTCACGCCCGCGCCGCTAAAAAAGCTCGCTAACTCAGCGAAATACCTCGCCCCTAGTTTTTGCCTTCGCGCCGATTTATCGACACAATAGACGGGATGTCATTACCTAAGCCCTCAACACCAGAGATCCTTTCCCCCGTGGGGAATTGGGATATGCTTCGAGCCGCCGTTCACAACGGCGCCGACGCCGTGTACATGGGGATGCCGGGCTTTAACGCGCGAGGTCGAGCCCCTACCCTAGAACTCGATGAATTACGGGCGATGATCCAGTACGCTCACCTCTACGGGGTAAAGGTCTTCCTCGCCTTTAATATTCTCATCTTCGAACGAGAGCTTGAGGACGTAGTCGACGCGCTCCGCGATGTCATCCCCCTCCGGCCCGATGCATTCATCGTTCAAGATCTGGGAATCGCTGCGCTCATTCGCCACATGGCGCCGAACCAAGCTGTGCATGCATCAACTCAGATGACGGTGACCAATCCGGAAGCTATATCCCTCACCGAAGACCTCGGGATGGCGAGGTACGTACTCGGTCGCGAGGTCTCAATACCCGAGATGGCGAAGATAAAAGCCGCGACCACAAAAGAGCTTGAGGTATTCGTACACGGTGCTCTCTGCGTGTCGTATTCCGGACAATGCCTCACCTCAGAGAGTCTCGGCGGACGATCCGCCAATCGTGGACAGTGCGCTCAATCGTGTCGTCTACAGTACGATCTGATCGTGGATGGCAAGAAGCGAGAGCTCGGGGAGAAGAGTTACCTCGTATCACCACAAGATCTCTGCGGCTTAGAGGATGTGCCACGACTTGTTGAGATCGGAATCGAGTCATTTAAGATCGAGGGTCGCTTAAAATCACCGGAATACGTCGCGACGACCGCCCGCGCCTATAAAGAACGTAGCGTTGGAAATCTCTCCCCTTCTCAAACTCGCGCCAAAGAGGAAGAGATGGCTCGCGTCTACTCTCGTGGCTTCTTTAACGGGTGGTTTGATGGCGTAAACCACCAACGACTCGTTCCGGCGCACCTCAGCAGCCACCACGGACTCTACCTCGGCGAGGTGTCATCTATAGCTTCCGATGGTGTCATCATCGACACCGAACAAGCGATCGACGCGGGAGACGGAATCGTCTTCGTCGATCACGCCTCGAAAGAGGAGGTCGGCTCAACCGTTTTCGGAATTCGCTCAGACAAGCGAGGGGCTCGCGTTTCCTTCAGTCGATCCTTCTCGCTCGGGAAGGTGCGCGAAGGGATGCACGCGTATGTAAACAGCTCCCCGCATCTTGAAGCGGAGGTCCGAAAGAGCTTCACCGATAAAAACGCCATGAAGAAGATTCCGCTGACACTGGCTGTTTTCGGCTCCATTGGAGAATCGCTCGTCGTTACGGCAACCGACACCGATGGCAACATCGCGACCGCCCGCTCTGAATCACCACTTCAACAAGCGGCTCGCGCCCCGCTCTCAACGGAGAGCCTACGCGCCGAGCTCGGAGCCCTCGGCGGTACCGTGTTCGCCCTCTCTGAGATATCGAACAACATCGAGGGATCTTGTTTCCTACACAGTAAGGAGCTCAAAGAGATCCGCCGTTCTCTGTGCCACGACCTCGAACAGCAACGGATGAATCGCCTCGCCATCTCGATTCGTTCGGGGGAAGAGATGCGCGAATGGGTTCGCTCACGCCATGCGCCTCATGCTTCCTACGGCAAACCGGGCCTTAACGTTCTCATCCGTGAGGTCTCCCAACTGGACGGACTCGCCAATCTTCCCATAGCGACGATCTTCCTCGATTTCGAGTTCGGGAAGGAGTACGGACCCGCCGCTGAACGAGTTCGCGCGATGGGATACCAGGTCGGTATCGCCACAACTCGAATTCTGAAACCGGGCGAGCTCGCGCATCTCAAGGTCATCGAGCGAATTAAACCGGACGAGGTACTCGTGCGTAACCTCGGAGCCCTAGAGTACCTGCGAAAGAGTGGACTTACCTTGATCGGTGATTTTAGTTTGAATGTCGCGAACTCGATCTCCGCCTCGTATCTCCTTTCGAAGGGACTATCACGTATCTGCCCTAGCTACGATCTCAACGGGGAGCAACTTCTTGAACTCGCCTCAGCATGCGACGCGTCGAAGCTTGAGGTAACCGCGCACCACTATATTCCAGCGTTTCATATGGAGCACTGCGTGTTCGCGGCGTTCCTTTCAAAGGGCTCAAGCTACCGTGACTGCGGCCGTCCGTGCGAGCAGCATCGCGTTGAGCTTCGGGATTCAAAGGGAGCCCTTCATCCCCTCAAAGCGGACGCCGAGTGTAGGAACACGATGTTCAACGGCGTCCCGCAATCAGCCGGCACATTACTTCCAGCGCTGCAAACGCGCGGGGTATCAACGTTCCGGGTCGATGGGCTCTTCGAGGATGGGATGACGCTCCGAGCGAAGGTCGAGGCTTACGCGGATGTACTCTTCAACGAGGTACCGGTAGCTCTCGCGATGGGCAAGCTCGGCATGAGCGACCGATACGGTGTAACGAACGGACAGCTCTACAACATTCGGGGCTATCAGGATCGTAAGAAGGAGTTCACCTCGGTGACGGCCCTCCGAGCCGTCGCGGATCCCGGTCTTAAAGCGGTTATTCCCGGGGAATAGTTCCGCAGCCAGCACGTCGTTGACACAATCCCCTCTAATTTCCGGCAGCGCGTAAACGTTGACGCGAACGTAAGACGTGGAACGTATCCCTGTAACCGTCGAAGGTTTTCGGTGCACGGTGTACCGTCCTCGGACCTCTTCATCGCCCACGCCTTCGCGCGGCGCGCGTGAGCGCATTCATAGGGGCATTTGTGGGTTCGAAGCTGATTCACAAGGTCACCCTCCGTTCCATTCAAATGCTTGTTTCGGCCCTTCTCACCCTTATCTCGCTCGGACTTTTGATGGGTCTCATCTAGCATCCATCGGAAATGGTCGCGATGAATCTAAGTAATACCCCGGTCCACTTGGATATCTGATAGACAAGAGCCGGTCCATTTGCCAGATTCCTTACACATGAGATCTCCACCCCGCATCGTCGTTAAGCTCGGAACACAGGTCGTCGTCGATCAGACCACGGGAATGCCCGCGCTTGAGCGCTTGGCGGCTATCATCAACGATATCGCAAAGCTTAAAGCTACTGGGCACGAGGTCATCTTGGTATCATCGGGCGCGGTGGGAATGGGTCGGCAGGCGCTCGGGATCACCGGCTCCATCGATCTCCCCCGAAAGCAGGCGTGCGCCGCGGTGGGACAATCGCGTCTCATGGCGCTCTATGACCAGCTCTGCAAGACGATGGGCCTTACCATCGCGCAAGTGCTGGTGACATCACAGGACTTCACAAATCGGAATGCGTACCTCAACCTCAAGACCTCCTGCGAACAGCTCCTTGAGTTAGGGACGCTCCCCATCTTTAACGAGAACGATGTGGTATCGGTGGCTGGCATTCGAGATACCAACACTAAGGCGGAACAACGAAGCTTCGATGATAACGACAAGCTCTCTGCTCTCGTTGCGGGAAAACTCTCCGCGAATACACTAGTCATCCTCACTAATGTTGATGGCGTGTTTACGGACAATCCCGAGACCACCCCCTCGGCTCAACCAATTGCCCGGATCGAGACCCTTCACCACCTCTCGTCGATCTCATGTAGTGGAACATCAACGATGGGTCGGGGTGGAATGTACTCCAAACTCGAAGCGGCCAAGATAGCGGCGTTGTGCGGGGTCTCCACGATTATCGCCTCGGCGACGAGGGCGAGTCCGATCACATCCGCTCTCTCCGGCACCGTCGGCACAACGATCGCCATCGACACATCCACACGAACATCGCCACTCTCGGGTAGAGAGCGGTGGTTTGGCCTCTCCTCGGGCTTCGCCGGTGTCGTGACCATCGACCTCAAAGCGAGAGAGAGTCTAGAACAGGGAAATCACAGCCTCCTTCCTGTGGGAGTAACCGCGGTGGATGGCGATTTCGTAGTTGGCGATGTCATCAGCATCGTCGACACGAATGGACAAGAGGTCGGCCGAGGTATCGCGAGCCAGACATCGGGATCACTCCGGAAGATCGCGGGCATGAGAACCCAACAAGCAAAAGAGATCCTCTTGGTCGACGAAAAGGAAGAGGTCGTTCATCGCGATAATCTCGTCATCTTTTCAGAGGGCCCCGATGTTGCGTGAATCACTTCAAAAACTTAAAGAAGGCTCCCATGAAGCGCGATTACTCCGAGGTGACACCCGATCACGAATGCTTCACGTGCTCGCCGACGCGATAACCGAGAATACCGAGTACCTCCTGGCTGAAAACGCTAAAGACTGCGGGGAACACGCGACTTCACTTCCTCCCGCGCTCGCGCAACGGCTCAAACTCACCAACGAGAAGATACAAACGCTGGTGGCGGGTTTGCGCGCGTTAGCGGCAGCGGAGGATCCCCTTGGAACGCTTCTCGCTCGGACACAACTCGATGAGAAGTTGATACTCGATAAGATTACCATCCCCCTTGGTGTCATCTGTGTAATCTTTGAATCACGTCCAGACGTATTCTATCAGGTACTCGGCCTCGCGCTGCGAACGGGAAACGGTGTGGTCCTCAAAGGAGGCCAAGAGGCAACCCGTTCCAATCGCGCGATGTTTCAGGTTGCGCGAGAAGCTCTTCAACGTAAAGGACTTCCCTCTGAATGGTTCACGCTCATCGAGGGACGGCAATCAGTTGAGGAGCTCCTGCGATACAACGACCTCGTGGACCTCGTCATCCCGCGGGGATCGAATGAGTTCGTTCGCCACATTCAAGCGACCTCACGCATTCCCGTGCTCGGTCATGCCTCCGGAGTGTGCCACCTCTACGTTCACGAATCGGCCGATCTCGCGCAGGCGATTGAGGTTATCGTTGACGCGAAGACCCAGTATCCCGCGGCGTGCAACGCCGTGGAGACCGTTCTCGTGGATTCCGCAATCGCTCAATCTTTTCTTCCCTCCCTCATTCAAAATCTCACGCACGTGGACGTTCAGGTGAGAGGATGCGCAAAAGCAGCCGAGATTCTCGGAATCTCTGACATCGTCAACGATAGTGAGTGGGATACCGAATACGGATCCCTCACGGTGGCTATTAAGATCGTCAACTCGTTTGAGGAAGCGGTCCAACATATCAACCGGTTTGGGTCACACCACACCGATGGAATCTTGGCTCAAGACACGGAGGCGTGCGAGCGATTCGTCGCGGCGGTGGACTCAGCGAGCGTATTTACGAATTGCTCGACCCGGTTCGCGGATGGATATCGTTTTGGGTTCGGAGCGGAGATAGGAATTGGTACCGGCAAGATCCACGCCCGTGGACCGGTCGGTATGGAGGGCCTCCTTACCTACAAGTACATCCTTCGAGGAGATGGTCAGGTCGTAGCGACCTACTCCGGTGAACACGCGAAGGCTTTCAACTTTAAGAATCTGTTGCGGTCGTAGGGACGCGGTCGATCCTATAGGCCGCCACGAATTGCCGGTTAGCGAAGGTCATGTGCTATGCGTAGCATTCCGGCGAGCAGGAATGCTCGCCCTCCCACGGCCCAACGCGAGACGCGGGAGATCGGTCATTACTGACCGCCGCATGGTTGCGGATTGCTAAGGTCATTTGCGATGCACACTATTCCGCAATCCGCTGGACCATCCGGGAGACAAAAGGAAACGCCCTTACCCCACGTGGCGTTTCTGCTCTTGCACCACGTCCTCTTGCGGAGGAGCGCTCTTCGGCAGCTCAAGCTTCCGCATTCGTACTAGGAGATCTTCGATCAATGTCCGATTAGCGGCCAGAAGGTCGGCGAGGATACCGAGTACAAACATCTGAACGGCGACCATGACGCAGACCCCGCCGATCACAACGGATTGAATGAGCCCCGTGCCACCCTGTCCACCACGAACAATGTAGTAGTAAAAGAATCGAGCGAGGAGAAAAACTCCTGGCACAAGAAACATAGCTGAGAACAGCATGAACGTCCGGAACGGCCGATAGAGCGTGACCATTCGCAGGATCGTACCACCCGATTTGCGAACCTTAGCGGAGATGCTCGTGATGAGGCGAGACTCTCGGGTCTTAGCGTTCACCGTGATAGGCACCCACTCGATATCGAGTCCTTTTTGATGAGACTGAATGAGGGTATCGACGGTGTAGGTGTAGTTGGTAAGAACGTGAATCTTAAGCAGCGCGTCCCGACTATACGCCCGAAAACCGCTCACCGCGTCCTTTACCGGCAAGCCGGTGAGGGATTGAATGACACCACTTCCGAGCACCTGAAGACGTTGCTTAATCCAGGAGAACTCCTTCACTTTGCCAGGAGCGCGATCACCGATGGCGATGTCGGCACGTCCCTCCACAATAGGACGAACGAGATCGGCGATGTACCGAGATGGATACTGGTTATCGCCGTCCGTGTTCACCACGATGTCGGCGCCCTGTTTCAACGCATGATCAATACCGGCTCGAAACGCCCGTCCAAGCCATCGCCGATTAATCCGCCCCGCCGAGACAATATGGTGCACGCCGAGAGAACGCGCGACCTTAACCGTGTTATCGGTCGAACCATCATCAATAATTTGGTACTCGATTACATCGATACCGGGGATATGTCTTGGCATCCCCTCAAACACGAGAGGGAGGGTCTTTTCTTCGTTAAAGCAGGGTATCTGGATGATGAGCTTCACGGACGGTTCCTTTACGGCTTCCATCCTACACTAACGACCGGCTCTACTCACCCCATCAAAGAAAGTTTTTGGGAGCGGGATTATCCCCGTTATTCGTGGAGTTAGGGGGCAGATGCTCGCCCTCAAACGGGGATGAGGCCCCTTCCAAATGACGAGAGGCCCTCGATAACTACCTGTACTCACGTGAGTCTGTGCACTTTGCGAGATCATGTGGGCCCGAGAGTGCAGGTGCCTCTATGCGCAAAACAGGGCCCTAACGACCGCCATCAACGTGGGCACCTTTGTGTCCTCTGTGGTCAAAACACGTGTCTCCATCAAGCATCTGAGGCCCCATCAATTCAGCGGCCAAGGTCACGGTCCCCGGAGCGCTGTTTGGCTTAATCGTATTAAAACCGCGGCACGTTTTTGTCAGGCGGTCTCGGCACGCTAGCCCGCGAGGCTTTACCCAAGCGTCTTGTTCATCCCGGGATTCTACGCTGCCCGTAACTTTGTAAGCACCTACTAGAGATATTCGTCGATTCTTGAGGAAGGTGTCAAAACAGAATTTGCCCACAAAGGACGCAAAGGACACAAAGGCGATGACTCCCAATGAGGTATCAAAAGCGATTATCGACGCTGCGTTTAAGGTTCATACCACACTAGGTGCTGGGCTGCTCGAGAACGCTTACAAAGTATGTCTGAAGCGCGAGCTTCTGGAACGAAATCTTTTTGTCCTCTCCGAGGTCACCATGCCGATCGTTTATGCGGACGATACGATTGACGTTGGGTATCGGGTCGATCTACTTGTGGAACGTTCCGTCATTGTCGAGCTGAAATCGGTAGCCCAGCTAGCGCGAATCCATAAAGCTCAACTGCTCACCTACCGTAAGCTCAGCAAGGTCTCGCTCGGGCTTTTGCTCAATTTTAATTCACCGCATCTCAAAGACGGAATCGTTCGAATGATCAATTCATGACCCTTTGTATACTCCATGGTCGAATGGATCCGAGGCATAACAACGGGCATCAGCGAATGAACGGACCTAACACGCTTTGGGTTAGGCTGGAGACAGTTAACAAGCCCCAACTATGCGATCAGCGATGGGAGCGCTCCCGAGCCGCGGGTTACTATTCTCTCTCCCAGTGCATCTCCCAGACGCCACCGATGCGTCTAACGCACTCCTCCCACTCCTGGGCCTCCGCCGCAGCACACCGGTGGGCGATCTCCTTACGCACCGACTCCCAGTCGATGTCGTTGAGGACGATAAATTTGTTCGACGGCGCTTGCCCCGTGTACTCAAGAAACTCAGGGGTAGCGACCTGAAACGTGACGATATCAGTTTCGCTAGAGTCCTCAGCGCCGATCTCAGCCTCAACCGAAACGACGCAGTCCTTTGGATGTGAAGCGAGGGAGCTCCAATCTGAGAGATCTCGACTGGTCAATGAACGGAGAACGGGTCGCATGGTCACCCCCTACTAAGGCACTCAATCAGGTGCTTTCCCTTGTGATGCACACTCCCCCTCTCAGGGTACGCCCATAAAAACCGCCACCTCAATAAAAAGTTTTCAGCCAATTAATTCAACATATTACCAGCCCCAAAACCCTTAGCCCTGTATGAGACCCTGGTACTCGTCACGATCTGTAGGGATGTGTAACCCACCTCCCTTGCACAAAAACGCCCTGAAATATGACTAAAAGGAGAAAATTGGCTACTACTTCTGAGTCAACAGCAATAACAAGCTGATAGCTAGGTCACGGTGTGTGAGCGCGTGAGAAGAGATCTGCGCCAATCGTGAACGTCTGATGAGGAACCGAGTCACCTCGAATCCCCCCTTCATCGACGATGAGCTTACGTAATGGCCCGCGCCTGTCTATGCGCGCGGGAAAGAGGGGATTATGAGTACAGCATTTCGTCCACACGTACTGATCACGTTCTTCGCGATACTTTGCGCGATGATAACGCGCGCGACACCTGCCCACGCGAGGGATTGCTACGCCGCGTGCTCGTACATCATCAAACAGGGCGGCTACACCTACTCCGTGAAGGGAGATTCACGATGGAGAAAGGCGTCATGCAAATTTCCATCATGGGGATGTAGCTTCATCCGATCAGAGATCGTTACTCGACTCTCTCCAACCAGATTGAGCGCCACATGGGGGCCCTCATGCGGTAATATTCACTCCTACACTGCCGTGATCCTTGAGGCACCCACTCCAACTCCCACCGTCACGCCGACGATCACCAGGACGGCGACCGCTACGGTGACATGGACGCCAACACTAACAGCGACGAGAACAGCGACGGCCACTGCGACGGCGACCGCGACACGGACACCGACAGCGACTCGAACGCCGACCGTGACAGCAACGGCAACAGCGACACCAACAAGGACGTCTACGCCGCCTCCGACCAACACAGCCACGGCGACTCCGACCGCGACGGTCACACCTACATCAACCCCGCTGCCACTGGCGCCGTTCGTGCGGTGCGTTGATCTGCAATCCGATGGCTCGATGCTCGTGTACTTCGGATGCGTTAATAACGCCGCGGATACCCTTAAAGTTCCGGTTGGCGCCAATAATTTCTTCAGCCCTGGAACCGCTAATGTCGGTCAACCAACTGAGTTCGCCAAGGGGGTCGTGAACGATTGCTTCTTGACCACCGTTCCTGGTAGCTCAACCGTGCGATGGACCCTCGGAGGCTCGTACGCCGACGCCAACCTCTCATCGGCTCGCTGTCTTAAGCCAGCGAACGTTATCCCGGTGACCCCGATCGCTGAGTGCGTCGATATACAGACCGATGGCTCGATGATCGTGCACTTCGGATACCAAAATACCGGAACCACCTCCGTGAAGGTACCGATCGGAGCTAATAACAAGTTCACCCCTGGCAACGAGGACATCGGACAACCAACCGAATTCTTCACCGGTCGGGTGACCAACGCGATAATCACTACGATTCCGGCGGGAGCGTCAGTACGATGGATCATCGGAACGGGATACGCTGATGGCAACGTGACCACGCAACGGTGCCAGGCGGCTCCGCTTGACTGCACGGACACGAACATCAAGGATATTCTCCAAAAACTGGACAACATCGCGTCACGACAACGAGCGGCGGCGAGAACGATAGCGCAAAGGATTCTCGCCTTGAATCCACCCGCTGCGACCAAGAAGCGGGCGCAAGCTATCATCGATAACGCGCAGAACCTCTACCTTGAACAGTGGTCAGCGATCTGGAGCAACTTTCCGCAGACAATTCGAGTGTGTCTCTCATGTCGACAGATCGACAAGAGCGCGGATATCACGACTCTCACCACGCGAGAGACCTCCGCGTATAAGCTGGTCCGACACGCGGCACGACTCCTGAAGGCGGTGAATACCCGAAGGAGAGTGGTCCCAGCTGACAAGATCGTGGAGACCTCCACGAAGCTGCACACGCAGTTCACTGAGGTTTCTCAGAGTCTGCCTCGCTTCGAGAGTAGTTGTAACTAATAGTGAGGCGCTACCGCACGGCCTCATACCCACCAGGAACTCCCCCTTTGGAGTACACAACCTGGTAGAGTTGCACCATTCGCGCGGTAAAGAGCGCCTCGCAGCCATTAAGGTAGTAGAGCCACATCCGTCGGAATTCATCCCCGTATTTCGCTCGGAGGGATGGCCACCCGGCCTCGAAATTCACAGCCCACGCTCGTAGTGTGGTCGCGTAATCCGCGGAGAAATTATGAAGATCTTCAACCACAAGGTTTCCGCGGGCGGGATCAATAATCGAGGGGAATGACGGGATCCATCCATTCGGAAAGATCCTGTGCTGTAGCCACATAATGAACTGATCGAGCGCCGCGTTTGAGCGCAGAGAGAAGGTTTCAGCGGATATCACCTGTAGGGCGAAGAGGCCCCGCTCCGTGAGACACCGCTCAACCATCGCGAAAAAAGTGGGGATGTTCTTGCGTCCTACCGCCTCAATCATCTCAATCGAAACAACACGGTCAAACGAACCCGAGAAGGTCTGATAATCCTGAATGAGGATCTCTACAGGAAGCCCCTGACATCGCTCACGAGCAAACGCCGCTTGCTCTTTCGACACCGTAAGCCCAACGACAGAGACCCCATAATTCTTCGCGGCGTGATACGCGAAGTTCGCCCATCCACATCCAATATCCAGTACTCGCATACCGGGCTTCAGTTTTAATTTTTTGCAGAGGAGATCAATCTTATTGGTCTGCGCCTCATCAAGGGTGCGAGCGTTCCGCCAGTACCCGCACGTATAACTCATCGAGCTCGCGTCGAGCATCTTTGAGAAGAGGTCGTTCCCGAGATCGTAGTGTCTTTCCCCCACCTCAAACGCGCGCTTTCCAACCTGAAGGTTCATCACTCGGTCCTTAATGAGTGAACCGATGAGGCGCGGACTGAACTTGCGGAATGTTACCGGAATACGCCGGTCACCTGTCACGAGCTGGTAGAAGAGTTGGAAGAGGTCGTTTGTCTCCCACTCTCCCCGCATGTAGGACTCACCGAGCTCATAGAGCCCTCCACGGGTAGCCGCGTCAATCATCTCTCGCGACACGGTTACATCTGCGGTACCTGATGAAGACTTCTCAGCGAGCTGCATGTGTACTTCCTACGATTAAAACCAACGCATGGTAGTGAGTGAGGTCAGCTCCTCGCCTTCCGCAAGAGCGAGAGGAGCGCGAGCCGGGACCGATGAATGATATTCTGTTTCGACCTAATAGTATAGGAACTCCTGGGATCGGGTCGCGTATACACATTTGCGTGGGCCTTAAAGTAAAGCCGCATCGCTTGTCCGTGAATCCGTGGCATCGTCAGCAGCGATGTTATAGGAAATTTCCTAAGGGTTGCGAACACTTGGCGCCGAGAAAGGGTCCGAGCATCCCCGCGAAGGTTAGCCGCGAAGATCTTCTCCCCCTCCTTATGTAAGTCGACGCGAATGGAGAGCTCCTCCCCTTCCGACTCAAGAGCGACCTCATACGTTCCCTCCATGTTGAAAAACGGGGATACGAAGAAGTCCTTGGAAAATCGCCACACCGCTGGCATCTCCGAGGGAGAGCATACCAACGGATACACGTGGGTATCGCCAAAGGTGTTGTTTACCTGCGTAATGAGTCCGATCACGCGATCGTTCGAATCAAAGCAGGCAAAGAAACTCACGGGATTAAACACGTACCCAAAGTAGCGCGGAGAGGTGATGAGGGTAATACGCGCGGGCTTGTCATGGCATCCATGCCCCTGAAGCACACGCTCAACCTTTTCTCGTAAGCTTCCCTCTCCTTCAAGGTAGTCCGCCGAGCGAACGCTCAGAATCGCCCTCTTCTCGAAGGCAACAAGGCGTGGAGCGATAGAGAGGGTGAGGAGCTCATCAACATCAAACGCAAATGTGAAGACGGGATAGGTAAACGAGTGCTCCCGTGGCGCCTTGCGCCAATGGGCGACGGAGCCCCACACCACTCGGGACTTCATAATGACATTCCCATTCGCCGGGTGACCTCTAAAGCTGAGATCACGCCATCTTCATGGAAGCCGTAGCGCATGTAGGCTCCACAAAAATAGGTGTTCCGCGTCCCGTTCAGATCGCCGATCGCTTTCTGACTTACTGGGGATTGAGGCGTGTATATCGGATGCGTGTATTCAACTTCGTAAAGCACCGAACGGGGATCGATATCCTCAAGGGCGTTGAGCGTTACGAAGTAATCTCGCCGCGCTTTGAGACGCTGGAGCTTATTCATGTAGTAGGTGATCGCCACAGGCGAATCAGCCCGAGCGTTCATGCGGCGACGATAGTTCCACGCCGCCCACAGCCGTCGTCGTGGGCCAAGAACGGTTGCGTCCGTGTGGAGAACCGTACGGTTCGTGCTGTATCCCCAACTTCCAAGAGCGGCTTTCTCTTCGGGACTCGGATCCGCGAGAAGCTTGAGCGCCTCATCGGCGTGTGTCGCGATCACAACAGCGTCGTATCGCTCTGGTTCCCCTCCTTGAAGAGCGACAACCACGCCCTTCTCATCACGAGAGATCGCTTGAGCCGGCGCTCCTATGCGCAGGCGTCCCGTGAACGCGCCTCTAAAAGCTTTAAGATACGCGTGACTTCCACCAACGATCGTCTGCCACTGGGGACGCTTACTCAGCTCAAGCATCCCGTGATTCTGGAAGAAGGTGAAGAACGAAAGCGCGGGAAACTCAAGGGCATTCGAGTCAGGAGCGGACCATATCGAGCCGATCAAGGGAGCTAAGTAGTGGTCGAAGAAATACTGGCTCGCACCAACCGATCGCAGGTACTCACCGAGGGGTTGTTCCCCCAACCTCCCCTCCCGAAGATCTTTGAGCGCTCGCCGATTAAAACGCTGCTGCTCAAGTATCATTCCGAGAAATCTCGGATTGAGCAGGTTGCCCGGCGCCATAAGGAACTCCTTCACGGATGGCCCCATGTACTGAAGCCCGGTCCGCTCACAGGAGAAGCCGAACGACATGTCCGAATCCTGACGAGCCACCCCAAGCTGATCGAGGAAGGTGTAAAAATTGGTGTAATTGCGAGGATTGCAGACGATGAACCCGGTATCAACGGAGAGCTCGGGGTTACTTGGATCCTCGACAACCCTGGTGTTCGTGTGACCACCAAGGTACCCGTTCCTCTCTAAGAGGGTAACATTGTGACGCCGTGAGAGAACGTACGCGGCGGTGATGCCGGAGATCCCTCCCCCCACCACGAGGATATTTTTGCTCGATTCGTTTACCACAATTGATTCACTATCTTTTCATAGACCGGCGCGGGGAGAAATTTCCCGAGTCCAACTATCCAGGAGAACGGTATCGGAAACGCGATAGTTCGTTTTCCACGCTCTATCCCATTACAGATTATCTTAGCCGCTCGTTCGGCCGAGACCAGAAACGGCATGAAGAAATCGTTCTTATCGGTAAGCGGAGTCTTCACGAATCCTGGATTCACGATCGAGATAGCGATCCCTTTGGGTTGCAGGTGAAAACGGATACTCTCAAGGAAGTGGATCAAAGCCGACTTACTCGCTCCGTACGCGGCTGCCCGAGGAAGCCCACGGTATCCTGCCAAACTCGCCACGGGGGCGAGGTGACCACCACCTCTCAGCAACATCCGCGGGATAACAGCCTCGAGACAGTGCAGAACCCCTCCAAAATTAAGTTGCATGATCGAGAGATATTCGGAGCTATCGAACTGTTCGGGCTTTGAAAATAGATGGGTTCCAGCGTTCGGTATCGCGAGGTCGATCGGGCCCATCTCCTTCTCGATCGCATCAACTACTCCCTTCATCTCCTCCAGGTTGAGCACGTCCCCGGGGAAACTACGCGCCTCCCCGTTGGCGGCGACTATCTTGGCGACGATGTCATCGAGAAGCTCCTTTCGGCGGGCCGTTATCGCGACCCGAGCCCCACGGCGAGCCAACTCATACGCCAGAGCCTCCCCGATACCGCTACTGGCCCCGGTCAGCCATACGCACTTTCCTTGTAGGTCAATCTTCGTCACGAGCGCTTTCCTTGTTTTGAGGTCTTTCGTCCTGGAAAGCATACCCCGTAGACTGGGGGTTAGGAAGCCATACGGAGGCGAGGATATGAACGATACTCAACAAAAGTTTGTAAGAACCGTTTTGTGGGCAAGTGTGGCGTACTTTGGGGCGTGCGGCCTCTCGGCTATTTTCTACCCAGTCTCGTGGCTCTTGGTCTCAGGGCTGCCGAGCGCCGCGCTGTCGTCCGAGCTTCAGGTGGCCTTTGGCGCTCTGGGGGCCTACCTTCTTGCCCTCGCCTTTGGCGCCGGGCTCGCCGCGCTTCATCCCCTCAGACACCCAGGGGTTATCTTCACCCTTCTGGTGGGAAATTTTCTCGATTTCTGCGTGACGCTCAAAGCCGTTGTCGCTCAACAGCTCCCCGTTTTGAATGGTGGACTTTTTCTCGCTATCGCGATGACGTGGGCGGCTCTGCTCGGCGTCACGTATCTCTACGTGAGGCGAGCTCACCCTACACCTTAAATGGCTCGATAGGTCCGGTCGGTAAGAATATCGTGAATCGAGCCCCCTCATCCGGCTGGGAGGTCAACTCTATCTGACCGTGGTGTAATTCAACGATTCGCTGAACGATGGCGAGACCTATTCCAAGCCCCTCTGAGCCTCGGTCAGCTCCGTTTCCTCGAGAAAACATATTAAACACCCGACCTGAGTCACTCGGAGAGATCCCCGGTCCGTTATCAGCGACCGTTATCTGCGCGAACTCTCCGATACCTCGTTGAACGATGCCATCGAACGATATCGATATCTCAACTTTCTCACGGTGGTTGTACTTGATGGCGTTCGTAAAGAGATTCTGAAAGACCCGACTCAAAAGGTCGGCATTCCCCCAAACTACGGGAAGATCATGCATCCTCACGCCAACATCCTCGGAGTGATCGATGTTGATGTCGGCCATGACCTCTCGAACGAGGGGCGTAAGGGGTGTAGGGGAGAATTTAGCCCCACTGAATCCTATCTTGGCGAACTCATACATGGCTTGTACCACGCCGACGAGACGCCGAGTCGACTCCACCGAGCGTTTGAGAAGACCGACCGTTCGGTCATCAAAGTTCGCGCCTTGCGTCTCAAGGATGTACTCAACCTTTAAAATAAGTCCCGCCAGCGGGCCACGAATGTCGTGCGCGATCGTCGCGCAGAAGTCGTCGAGTCGTCGATTTCGGGCCTCAAGCTTCTGATTGGCCTCCGTGAGCCGAGCTCGAATCTGCGCCATCTCCTCCTCAAGACGTCGTATGCGCAGCATGTCGCGAATCGCGTGCCCCATCGAGTCGACCCATCCTTCCTCGCGAACTACGTACCTTTTCTGGGCTTTAGCGATGCTACGAATGGTGGCTGGGTCGCTACATGTGGAGACAAGAAGGACATCAGGCTCATTATCCCTAAGTTTCAGTTGCGCCAAAAGCTCCTTGGTTTGCACCTCCGGCATATCGTAGTCGAGAACGACTACATCGAAGTCCTGCTTCTTGAGAGCGGAGAGGTAGTCATCCAGAGTATGAGCCTCCACCACCTCAGACTGAGGGATCACCTTCGCGAGGTCCGCGACCGCCTCGTTCTCCTGAGGAGAGGAGCCATGCAGAATGATAACTCGTTCTAGGGACCTTTCCGTAGCCACAAGCACCTCGTCTCGAAATAGGTAGTTCTCTTACAGCTCCAGTCGGGCAAGCTGATACCGCTGGAGCAACAACACACCGTGGAAGGCGGGCCGCGACCGCTATACCGCTTTGCGTAAGTAATTCTTAAGGCGAATAAGTGCTCGAGACCGGATCTGAGACGCTCGGGACTCAGTCACACCAAGGATCTCACCGATCTCTTTCAGGTTTAATTCCTCATAGAAGTAGAGACTGATGACCAATCGCTCTTTCTCGGGGAGTCGATCGAGAGCGCGCGCGATCACCCCGACCTTCTCATGCCCAAGGAGTCTATTAAGCGGATCTTGTCCCTTGCTCGCGAGCCAATCCTCAGCCTGGAATCGCTCCTCTCCGTGACCAAAGCCAAGCTCCTCGAAGCTCAACATCACGATGCTTCCAACCTCGCCTAAGAGGCTTTGAAGCTCGTCAATCGACACACCAAGCTCGCTCGCTACCTCCTCATCCGACGCCGGACGACCGAGTCGCTGCTCGATACGATGGTAGGCCTGCTCGATTTTGTGAGACTTGAAGCGGAGAGAACGGGGCAACCAATCCTGTGAGCGGAAGCTATCAAGGATCGCTCCTCGGATACGGAACTGGGCGTAGGTGCTGAAGTTCGTCTCGTGCTTTGAGTCGTATTTCTCAAGGGCGTCAACGAGTCCGATAATTCCGGAGTTGAGCATCTCTTGAAGGTCGACGTCCTTTGGAAGTCGTCCTGACAAGCGGTGAACAACCTTCTTCACCAGGGGCAAGTAGCTACGAATGAGCTCTTCGCGCTCGAACTCGTCGATGTTTCTGTATGCTTCTACGGCTGAACGTTTAGGCTTGACCACCGTTTATCTCCTCATAGTTCGTCATTGCCCAGAGCGCGACCCCGAAAACCGTTCCTATCCCGAATGACGCCGCCACGCAGTGATAGATGATTTTACTCGTTCGTACTCCTTCGCGAACGCCGCCGATAAACAGAATGAAACATGCCGCTAAGATCGTTACGCAGCAGAGGGTCTTTAAAAACACGAACCGATTGGATCGCGCGACCTTCTTCTTAGTAGCTTGCTTCTTCGCCATACGACGTCATCTCCAGAAGTTGTCGAAAGAAGAATTGCATTCCTCCTTTCACCGTCACTTCAGGTTTTTGATCAGCTACCTTGCGGGCGATAGCAGCGAGCGATAATGAAGCCTTACTCGACGGAAAATCCGCGGAGATAGCTTGCTGCTGCATCACACATTCTCGAACCATTCCGTCAGCCGGAACCCATCCGAGGTAACGCACCTTAACCTTCAAAAACCTCTCTACCGTTCGGGTCAACTTTTTAAATGCCGCCGCCGCTTCAGTTTCATCAGCAACGTTGTTCACCACTACCGAAAAATTCTTTTCACCATACGTCGTGCTCAAAACCTTGATGAGCGCGTACGTGTCGGTGAGAGATGTCGGCTCACCATTAATTACACAAACTACCTCAGCCGCCGCGCTGTTGAAGTACATAACGTCTGAGCCAATTCCCGCCGGGGTATCGATGAGAAGATAGTCATAGCGATGAGCAATCCTCTCTATCTCCTCCAACAGCAGTAACTTCTCTTCAGACCGAAGCTCATGGAGCTCTTCAACACCACTTGCGGCCGGAATGATGGAAATGCCACCCGGCCCCTCAAGGAGTATATCGTCCAGACGCAGCGATCCCTTTAGTACATCGTGCAATGTTCCTTGCGGCTTTAGATTCAGGAGCACATCTACATTCGCTAATCCGAGATCAGCGTCGAGGACCAGGACGGAATAGCCCAAAG
Source organism: Bdellovibrionota bacterium (assembly GCA_044345405.1). Lineage (GTDB taxonomy): Bacteria > Bdellovibrionota_C > UBA2361 > UBA2361 > OMII01 > OMII01. The sequence continues at coordinate 42,815 of JBIJBE010000018.1, read as the reverse complement.
AAGCCAATGAGATCCCCAAGTTAGTCACGGTATGGGTCTTTCCAACCCCTCCCTTTCCACTCGTAACGCTAATGACTCGTGTCACCGAACGCGGGCCCTTACTGGCTGATTTTATTTGCTTTTCCATGACCATCCGTGATCCAGGTGCGTGCTGCATGCCTCTATGCTCCTTGTTTTGATTCATATCTCTACCGTTCTGACTCGCCTATCTTCCTTAAATCCCTCATGAGCCCCCGTTTGCGTCCTAACTCTCTGTCCGTGGGCCCCTTCTCTCACTAACCACCCTAGAAACCGTGTCGCAATTCCTCACTCCTAATTCCCCTAGTCGTCCATCCCGATAACGCCAAGGGATTGGACCTTGGTATTAGGAGCGACCTCGTTATGACTAATTACCGCGTATCCAGGCGCGAATCGGTCCACAAAATTGAAAACCGCGGGACGAAGATGCGCGGGCGCAAGGAGCACCGGCGTTTGTCCAATCTCTCCAAACTTCTCAGAGGCGCGCGCGAGTTTGTTAATAATCATCTGCGCGAGACCGGGCTCAAGAGCTAGGAACGATCCCTCATCCGTTTGTTGGAGCGCTTCCCCCATCTCACGCTCAAGACCAGCGGTAAGGTTGACCAACGGAAGGACCCCATCGGGGGTGGTGTATTTCGAGGTTATCGCTCGCGAAAAATTACGGCGCACGAACTCAGCCAGCTTCTCTGGACTCTTCACGGAAGGCGCCCAATCAGCCAACGTCTCAAGCACGGTGCGAAGGTCTCGGATACTCACCTGTTCACGCAAAAGATTCGCCAAAACCTGCTGTACCGCGCCGATAGACATAATTCCGGGGATGAGCTCCTCAACAACCTTCGGAGCTTGCTTCTGCATGTTGTCAATAAGATGTTGAACCTCCTGACGACCAAGAAGCTCGTGCATATGCGATCGCACAAGCTCAGTGATGTGCGTCGTGACAACGGTCGAGAGATCCACCACGGTGTATCCAGCGAACTGCGCGCGCTCCTTATCCGCCTCTGAGATCCAGAGAGCGTCCAGGCCGAAGGAGGGTTCCTTGGTCGGAATTCCATTGACTGGGTTAGAGACGTTACCCGGATCCATCGCGAGCATGTAGTGAGGTTTGAGTGTACCGAAACCGATGACGGTGTTCTTCAACATGAATCGGTACTCATTCGATTTAATGCGCACGTTGTCCCGGATGTGAATCGGAGGAACGATGAATCCGTAATCGATAGCGAACTGGCGGCGAATAGAGCGAATTCGCTCGACGAGGTCTCCACCCTCAACAACTTGAACGAGCTCGTACCCAACCTCAAGCTCAAGGGTATCGACCGCGAGAAGATTGGTGACCTCCTCAGTGCTACCTGGTTTAGGCCCCGCGCTCTCAGGGAGCTTAGTCTTCTCCTCAGCCTCGGCCTTGATCCTTACCTCCTCGGCGGTCTTCCTCTTCATAAACCCGAGAACACCGGTACCAATAGCGAGGAGCATGAAGGGAATGAACGGAAGTCCAGGAAGTACCGCCATCGCGAACGATACACCTGAGGTCAAGAAGAGCGGCTTAGCGTTTTGTCCGAGCTGTCCGACGAGTTCGTTTCCAAGGTCCTCACCTGACGCGGCGCGAGCGACGATAAGACCAGCCGCGGCGGAGATAATAATCGAAGGTAACTGAGCGACGAGTCCCTCACCGATGGTCAAGATGGTGTACGTTTGAGCCGCTTCTTTCCAATCCATGCCGGCTTGGATGACACCGATAAGGAGTCCGCCAACGATGTTGATACCGACAAGAAAGAGAGCCGCTACGGCGTCTCCCGCCACGAATTTCGCGGCACCGTCCATAGCTCCGTAGAACTCAGCCTCTTGCGAGAGTTCCTTACGACGAGCTCGAGCCTCTTTATCCGTGATAAGTCCGATATTGAGATCGGAGTCTACCGCCATCTGCTTACCAGGCATCGCGTCGAGGGTGAACCGAGCGGCTACCTCAGCGATACGGGAGGAACCTTTCGTTAACACTTTGAGGTTGACTAGGTTGATACAGATGAACATCACGATTCCGATGATGTAGTTACCGCCAACCACGAATTGGCCGAAGGCTTGGATCACATGGCCCGCGGCATCCATACCTGTGCTACCGTTAAGGAGAATAAGACGGGTCGAGGCGACGTTCATCGCGAGTCGAAAGAGCGTTGTCACCAGAAGAACCGCTGGAAATGATGAGAACCGAAGGGGTTTCTCTACGTAGAGAGAGGTGAAAAGAATAATAAGAGAGAGAACTATGTTGAGCGCGATACACACATCGAGGACCGCCGTTGGCAACGGAAAGATAAGGATGGCGAGAATACCAACGATCGCCGCCGGAACCAGGAGGTGATTGTATTTAGCGGATGCCGAAACTTTCGCTGTCGCTGCTGTAGCCATATCTCAAAAACCTCTATGATGACGCTGTCCCACGAGACCGTGGTCTCTTAAGTCGGTATACGAACGCTAAAACCTCGGCGACCGCCTTGAAGAGGTCGCGTGGAATCTCACTACCTACCTCAGTCGAGGCGTAGAGCGCTCGAGCCAACGCTTTGCGCTCTAAGATAGGAATGTTGTGCTCCTTCGCGATCTCTCTGATACGTTGCGCGATGAAGTCAGTTCCCTTCGCCACCACGATCGGCGCTGAGTGGTTAGATCGGTCGTATTTGAGCGCCACTGCGTAGTGAGTTGGGTTAGTGACGATCACGTCCGCTTGAGGGACAGACTTCTTGAGCTTCTGCGCGATACGAGCCATTCCCTTCGAGATCATCTTACGGCGCATCGCCTCGTCACCCTCGATCGACTTGCGCTCCTCTTTGACCTCTTCCTTAGTCATCTTGTTTTTCTTGAGCCACTGGAATTTACCCCATACCCAATCCACAATCGCGAGAGCTACGAAGATATACATGATCTTCCAAAAGACTGTGCTGAGGGCGTCTCCGGTCAAGGCGAGAACGTCCCTGACCGACGTATGAATGAGACGCACCATCATCGGCGCGTAACCCTGGAGGGCCCAGTACCCGATAGGGAGCACTACCGCGAGCTTAACGATCGCTTTTAATGTGTTTACCAATCCCGAGATTGAGACGATGCGTTGGAGGCCTTTGATGGGATTAATGAAATCCCACCGGAGCTTGATCCACTTGTCTCTCTTGTTCCAATTGGTCTGAAGCATCACGGCTAGAACCGCCACAACGCTCACAAGTCCAGTAATAATCAAGAGATCAGGAAGTACCAACAAGATAAGTCGGATGAACCCACTGGTGAGGTCATTAAGCTCAAAGGATGGACGCTCACCTATCATCGTGAAGGACTTGGTGAAGACGTACCTCATGTCGTTGTAGAGGAGGTTCCAAGAGAGGTTAAGCGCCAGGAATCCCGCCGTCAGGACGAGCACGTGTACCGCGTCGATCGACTGGAATACGGAACCCTCTTTCCGAAGCTCGCCCAACCGTCGGTCGGTGGGCATCTCGGTTTTTTGTTCTGGCAAACTGTCGGAGGCCATTCAGCGCTATCTCGGGTACACATTCGTTACAAACAAGAGACAGGTGGTCTTTTGACACACACTGCCCCACCGATCGGAAAGGCAAGAGATATGCCACCCTTTTTCAACGTAGATACGGCCACTTGGACCAAAGAAAGTGTCAGAGTTCCGCCAGCGTGAGATGATTATCGTGGAGCGATGACGCCGCCCCGCCTCCCTGTACGTGAACGTGAACCTAGCCGTCGCCTACCAACGCATCCACGCTCTCCCGATACCGCAAAATATGAGCACGTCCCTAATTCACAACAGCGCTCAAGAGCGGCTCTAACTTAGTATACTGCCGAGCGAGATAGTTTCCGGCTTCCGGGAGCGCGAGAATCGATATCCCAAGCCCGACAGCGACGGTCAGGGGGAAACTGATAATAAAGATATTAACCGTCGGCACAGCTTTCGAGATAATCGCGAGCACGAAGTTCGTCAGCAGTAACGCGACGATAACGGGAGCCGCTATCATGACCCCAATGTGAAAGATGGCCGCGCTTTGATCGACTAGGGTGCTGATGCCTTGCGCGCTGATAATAAAAGTTCCGGGGCGAATAGTTCCCTCTAATCCAGCGAGCTGATACACCGCGACGTGGTGCCCCCCAACGAGCAGGAAGATAACGATGGCGAGATCCCCATAAATTCTTGATAGATCCGGCAGAGAAGCCTGTGTTGTGGGATCGAGGAGTTGCGCGCCGTTTAACCCCATCGTGCCGCTCGCGAGGTGTCCGGCGGTCTGAGCTCCAGCGACGATAAGGATCGGGATCATTCCGATCACCGCGCCGAGTATCATCTCAGCGGTAAGCTGCAAACCCATCGTTATCATATCACCAGGGACGGGAATGACTCCCTCCATACGAAACGCCGCGAAGGTAAGAACGATAGCGGCGGGATACCGCAACGCGATCCCCGCGATACCACCTCCGACGCCGGGGGCTATCATGAGGAATGTTACGTGACGCATCAACAAAAGAATGAAGGTCCAGCCCACGTCGAGGCGTTGGAGCAAGAGCTGGGGAACCGCGTGCAAGGTCTCAGCGTCCACGACCGGGCCTCACTCTTAGTTGGGTCCGATGTTGCCGATCTGGCTGTACACAAAGATAGTAAATCCAGCGATACGATTCACCATGAAGTGGCCAAACAGAACCATCCCGATAATCGCCGCTCCAATTTTTGGTATAAACGCGAGCGCCGGGTCGTTAATCTGCGTGGCGGCCTGAAAGATACTGACAAGCAGTCCCGCCACTAATCCGAACCCCAAGATAGGAGCGCAGGTGTAGAGCGCGGTCTCAATGCTAATCTGTCCCAAACGAAGGTAGTCATCGATAGTCATGAGCGATCCTCCTCTATACTCGGTAGGTCTTCACAAGAGAGCTAATAATCAAGTGCCATCCATCCACTATCACGAACAACATGAGCTTCAGTGGCAACGAGATAACAACGGGCGGAAGGGTAATCATACTCATCGAGGTGAGTACTGATGACACCACCATGTCGAGCACAAGGAACGGCAAGGCGATCAGAAATCCGATCTGAAACGCCGCGTTCAACTCGCTCAACACGAATCCAGGAACCGCGACAAAGAAGGGAACATCGGCGGGGTCTTTTGGCTGTTCCGATCGGGTAATCTGCAGGAAGAGAGCGAGGTCCTTCTCACGGGAGTGCTTCACGAGAAAGTCCTTGAGCGGGGCGATCGATTTCTTCATCGCTTCCTCTTGCGCCATCTGACCGTCAAGATACGGCTTAATACCCGCGTTGTAACTCTTCTCGAACACTGGCCCCATAATCGCGAGGGTTAAGAAGAGCGCGAGCCCAGTAATAACGGTGTTCGGTGGAAGTGACGCGGTACCCAGCGCGGTTCTGGTCATACCCAGCACGACGGCGATACGGGTGAAGCAGGTCATGCACAAGATCATCGCGGGAGCGAAGGAGAGCACCGTAAGGAGCAACACGATCTTGAGGCTGCTCGCCACACTCCCGCCCCCGGCAAGCTCACTACCCCCTACGTTGATGGAGAGGTCCGGCAAGGCGGCTTGTTGCGCCATAGCCTCAGTAGAGGCGACGACCGTTATCGCGATGAGCGCGACGATGTGGATGATAGTGATAATGAGCCTACACATTGTACTCACCCACATCACCACACACTGATGAGAGGGTCTCCTCAAAAAGGTGCTCATCTCGAGCTTGGAGAGGAACCAGACGAGTGCTCTCTGAACCCGTCGTCATCACGAACTCCTTTCCATCGAGCTTGACGAGAACGAGGGCGCTCTTCGCCGAGAGTTGGAGACGTTCCACTACCTGCATTCGTCGTTGGGATGATAAGGACCGAGGTAGCACGTATTTTTTGTACACATGCACACCCGCTCCGAGAAGTCCGAGGCAGAGGAACAGGCCACCGACCATACGAAGCGCGGAGCTTTGAGCGTTGAACGAGTCAGCGCTCGGTCCACTTTGCGAAGCGGGAGCGCTCCACGCGGGAAGCTGCGCGTCATCCGCGCGGGCCTCTACTCGCGGAGTGAGCACACTGAGCGCCATAAAGAGAGTAACCACACACCACCAACACATCGTCTTCATGACACCCACCACGTTTGTTACGCCATGCCCTCAACTCGCTCTTCCGGCGAGATGATATCCGTGAGCCGTACACCGAACTTCTCGTTCACGATCACCGCCTCACCTCGAGCTACCGGCTTGCCGTTGATAAAGATATCAAGGGGCTCACCAGCGAGCTTCTCAAGCTCCACAACGGACCCCGCTCCCATTTGGAGGAGGTCGTTAATCGTCATCCGAGCGCGCCCCACCTCAACAGATACCTGAAGCGAGACATCCATCAGGAAGTCAAGGTTTCGTGGATTCTGCTTCTTCGGAGCGGCCTGCGCCGGTGTCGCGCCGGTTACGCTACCCGCGGCTGTGGCGGCATCAGCGACCTCACCCGCCGCGGCGGCTACACCTTCCAATCCTTGTTCGATCTCATTATCTGCCATTGCGAATCATCTCCTCTTTGTTTCGAATGTTAACCAGATCAAGCTTGGGGATAGCTCGAGTTATTCGAACCGCCCTGTTTCCATGCAACGATCCAACATGTCCGTACAACTTCGGAGTCCCCTCAACCATTATGCGGGCCTCCTCGTTCGGCATCGTCTCAAGATTCATGACATCCCCTACCTCTAAGCTCAAAAGATCTTTGAGCTTCACCGTGCCGCGAGCAAGCTGTACGCTCACCTCACATACGGTCTCTTGAATGTTCGTCTGCATGCGGCGAGACAACGCGCTGTCGACCTCAAGTCGGGTGCTCTGGACTGAGGTCGAGAGTTTGCCCTTAATTGGCTCAAGGGTTGAGTACGGAATACAGATCGAGAGGGTCGTGCACTCCTGCTCAAACTCCACCTCGATAGTAACAACCACCACGACGTCCGAAGGAGGCGCAATCGTTACGGCGAATGGATTAAACTCTGAACGAAGGAACTGGAACTCGATCGGGTGAACCGGGTTCCACGCCTCATTTAGAACCTCAATAGCGAGACCTACCACCTTCCCAATCAACGATGTCTCAATTGCGGTGTACTCACGCCCCTCAACCTTCACCCGCGTTGTTCCTCGACCACCGAAGAGTCCGTCGATAACGCTGAACACAAGGGGCGCTGACACGACGAGCAGGGCTTGTCCCGGCAACGGAGCCATCTTCATGATATGGAGCGAGGATGGAAGTGGAAGCTTCTTGAGGAACGCTCCGAACTTTACCATCTCAATCTTGCCAACGTTAGTGAAGCAGCTACGACCAAGAAATTTTCCAAGAGCGGTACGGAAGGAACGGGAGAAGCGATCGTGGATCATCTCCATGGTCGGCATTCGACCACGAACTATTCGCTCCTGACTCGCGAGGTCAAACTTCTTTACATTCTGAGTGGTCGCCTGAGCCTCAACGGTTCCCTCCTCAATCTCTCCCTCTGAGAGTCCCTTGAGCAGTGTGTTGATCTCTTCTTGGCTAAGAACCTCGCTCATACTCACCCTATTGAATCACGAACTGAGTAAAATAGACTCGACGAACCTCTTCCTTACGGAGCGCCGTGTTAATAACGGACCGAATCTCCGCGCGAAGCTTGTCCTTGCCCTTCGCTGTCTCCAGGTTTTCAGCCGTAAGCTGCGTCAGCATCGAGATAATCCCATCACGGATGGGCACCGCGCGGGTATAAAACCTACGGGGCACATCAAGGGTCTCGAACTCAACCTGAACCTGGGCTCGTATATATTTCCCGCCTGAAAGATTCACGAGAAAGGTCTCCATGGGAACGATCGCTCCAAGGGGTTCCTCCCCCTCCTCAAGCTCCTCTTCAGCCTCGTCCTGTCCCTCAGGCTTCAGCTGATTTTCCGGTGCCATCTCAGGGGAGATCTCACTCACCTCCTTCGGTTCCTCCTTCAAGAGGAAGTATCCAGCGGGAACGCCAACCATGATCAACAGCGCGACCACACCACCCGCGGCGATGAGAACTCGCTTATTACGATTGGGGGCCGCGGGTGCTTCAAGCGCCGGAGCCTCTTGTTTCTCTTCCTCTGCCATGTCTCGACTACGTCCCTACAATTCTTATTCGTCCGACTACGTTCTTTGTTACCGGCGCGAGTACCTGAGACACCTCACACGAACGCCTCACCACAAATCGAGCGGATACACCACTTCCGAAACTTCGCTCGACGGCTTCACCGACGAACCGCACCACGGCGGCCCTAACATCGGCGCCACTGCAGACGAGAACATCGATCCGCCCACCGCTCGGCATAGCTCGCGTGAGCTCCCTCGAAAGCGCGGCGGATGATAGCCCCTCACCACTAAGCCCCCCTTCTCCCTCGAAAAGCGGGAGCTCAAGCGCGATGACGGATCCCCTCAGGGGGAGATCTGAAGCAAGGGTAGTGCCAGGGTTATCTATGGTGTCCGATTGCGCGGTAACAGTTGGCAACGATTCAGTATTAGAGCTCTTCTTGAGACGGTCCCACGGCGTCAAAACTAAGAAGAAACAGAGCAAGAGTGTCAAAAGATCGCCAAAGCTGATGAACCAGACCACCGAACCTGGTTGGCCCTCACTCACGCCCTGGTGCCGATACTTAGAGAGGGAAGTTGTCATGATCCTCCCCTTCAAACTTTACAACCAAGATACCTTCCCGCGCGTCAGGACCCCCTATCACTAATTCGAGAGAGTCCTCTCCGACACCCCGCGCAGCGAAGAATCGCTCAAGCGAGGAGACCCGAGCCAGGGACTGCTCGACGGTAGCGTGGAGAGGGTCGATCTTTTGCATGCTCACCGGGAGCGCTATCGATGCCTTTACATCGTGCTCGGCGATAACGAGCGCCACGGCCTCAAGCTGCGCGGTGTCAGAGCCAAGTTGTCCGAGATCGTCGAAGTGTTGCGCGATCTGAAGTCCTCCAATCGAGACCTCCTCTTTCGGCGCCATCGCTGGACGAGCGGTGCTCTCGTCGCGTTGAGATGCTCGTTGAAACGCCCCAACAGTGAACACCAATATAATCAGAAGCACCGCCACGTACTGGGTGTAGAACGCCTTCAGAATGCGTCTATCACAACTACCGCTGCCGTGAGCTTCTTGCCGCATCATGGATACCTTTTAGTAGCTATTCGCGGCCAGGGTTACGAAGCTTTGGAGCCGTTGCTCCAACATTATCGGATTCTCTAAGCGAGCCACACTGAGGAGTCCCTCAAGGGTGATATCCTTTGAGAACTCTCGCTCTTGTGCGACAACTCGCAATTTACCCGACATCGGAAAGAAGAAGAGATTCGCCGCCACAGAACCATACAGAGTGGCGACCAACGCGAGCGACATAGCCGGTCCAACCGCGCTCGCGTCCTGCAACGAGCCAAGCATGTGGATGAGACCGATGAGGGTACCGATAAGACCCATCGCGGGAGCGAAGTTCCCCATCGTTTCCCATACCTGAACGGAACGCCACGCCTGATCATTGGAGGTGCGCATCTCTCGCTGAAGGATACGCGAGATCTCCTCGGGCGCTTGACCATCAACGGTGAGATCAAGACCAAGACGTAAGAAGGGATCTGCTGTGCGACTCGCCTCGTTCTCAAGAATGAGTACACCCTGCTCTTTGACCCTTCGGGAGAGATCGACAAGATACGAGATACGATCCGTTGGCTCTTCCGGTGGAAGAAAGAGAACCGCCCGAGCGGCTCGTACGGCATTGCGGATATCTCTGGTTGAAAATTGAATCAGGGTCGAGGCGAAGGTTCCCCCAAGCACCAACAGAATCCCCTCCGCGCTGATGAAGGTGAGAGGATTTCCACCGAACAAAGCGCCTACAAACACTAATCCTATGGAGATTGAGAGACCCACGATTAATGACGTGTTAACGACCGGCGCATGCTCACCGATGCGACGAGCGCGGTTAAATCTCTGGCGCGACGAGGATAGCTCTTCCATGCTTTTCCCTACAAACGAAACCCCTTGTTGGCGAGCATCCTCCGCGGCGGGCCGAAGTGTCATAGAAACGACCCCGCTCTGAGCCTCCGAAAACAACGGACGCTCAATTTTTTGGCACTCTCCAATGTTACGATGTTGAGATGACAACGGACCCAGGGAAGGATGCGCCTATTTTTTCGGCTACTTACCCGGCCCTACGGTCTCAAGGGTTTGGAGGGCAAATCAGCGGCAAAACAATATCTTAGGAATGATGCGTCAAGGGATTGGCGATACATCACCCCGCTCGTTCATGGTTGAGTGGGGGGTTCGTCTTTTTTGCCCATTCCGGTAGAAACGAAGATATCCACCTTCTGTTCCTTAACCTCGGACAAAAGGGTCAGAAACGCGGCTACCGACTGGGCCTCGGTCCCCTTCGACCCGAATCTTTGGGCGAGAACCTCTTTATCGGCCATGATAGCGGAAACAGTCTCTTTGCATTCCACAAAGCGAGGCCTCTCCGAGGTATTAAACTTCGCCATCTCTAATCCTTGGGTTAGAGAGAAGAGATACTTTCCACGCTCATCAAGCCCGTGAGAGAGATAGCTCTTGAAGAACCGATTGGTCAACCCGCAGGTAACTCGATTATCAACGCGAGAGAGCGCGATATCAGCGTCGAGAACCGTTTCGAGGATGAATGGACACGGTCCGTTTTTGACCGAGCAGTAAAGGTAGAGCACCGAAAGATAGGATGCGGCGTTTTGGTCTAATTCAGGAACTTTTCCCACACCCGAGGTCGTGACGATACTTTGCAGCTTTTCTCCCCACGCCTCCAGAGCGTTGATGACCTCCGTTTGAGAATTGCGGACACCCGTGTCGGGATTCGAATACGCGACCTCTCCGGTGAGAGCCCTCGCTCGCCCGTTGGACGGAGCATCCTTCCGCAGCTCCTGCGCCTCGACCACCGCGCACGCGCCCACCACAACGAGCCCCACAACATACGATATCACATGATTCATTCGCCCCCCTTCTTCCCGGCGCTTTCTACGTTCTATGGTCGACACCTTTTCCGAGCCCCTTGAGGTTGGGGAGCTACTCAACGGAGTTAAGACCACTAAAATCGGCTAGTTAGACCATCATCTCTAAACGTCCCCGCTACGAGGAATTTGCACCACAGAACATCAAGCCAACTCCTCATCCAGCCGACCCTAGGGACCATGAAGACAAGTATTGTTTCAGCTCTAAACCATATTGCGGACGGATTCGCGGCTTCCTACGCCACCGCTCTCAAAACTGTTCGAGGCTTCTCCGGTACCGCGCAAGAGAACGCGGCGGTTAAACCGATGGTGAATACCCCCATCAGCCCCGAGGTAGCGAAGGCATCGGCGAACGCCAGAGCCATATCAGACGAGCTTGACTCGTCAAAGCTCAACGTGGTGGCATAACCAAACTGAATCGGCGACCATTTGGTCGGCGAGGTCGGGCCCCTTCCGCGCGGAGATTCCTCGAATTGAAGAACCCAAGCGGGTACTCGTTCAAGAGGCTCACGAGCTCTTGCCTATCCGACGAGAGCTTCGCGGACGAAGAGGTTAAGGTGCCCATACGTGTGAATGGAGTATGCGGGACGAATTTTTAGCGTGTGGTCTGACACCTACTGAATATGAGGTGTTTCACCATCTTCTCACTCGCGGACCGCGAAGCGCGGGAGTCATTGCTCGCGCAATCGGGCTCAAGCGTTCAACGGTTTACTCCGCGCTCCAGATGCTTGAAAACCAACAGCTCGTGAAGAGAACCAGCTCCAAAGGAGTGGCTGAATTCGCCCCAATTCATCCGGATGAGATCGCCCCTATTCTCTTTAATCAAGCTCGAGCCAATTTTGAGAAGATGCTCGCCTCTATAGAGCTTATTAAACCACGGCTTGAACAATACAAGCCTCATCAAACGATCCATGTTGGTAAGCTTGAGATTAATCACATCGATCAGTCCAAGGATTACTATCACTTGATCGAGAAATACGTCCTCAAACATGACTTTTGCGCCATGTGGAATCCACAAGCCTCGATCCTCGACGACGTGAAACGGGGAAAGGTGAAGGCGTTCCTCGAACTCACCGGCAAGACGAAAAATAGGATCCAAGAGATCCTCGCTCGGGGGCCGGTCACTGAATGGTATTGTCAGAACATTATCAATCCAAACCATGAGGTACGCTTCCTGGATCCGAATGAAGCCGGGCTCGCGGATATGATGGTCGTTGGCGACGTTACTATCATGTCGCTCAATAGCCCCGGCGATGAATCGGCGTTAGAGCTTATTCATCCCGACTATGCCACGTTTATGCGGTGGTTTTTCTCTAGTCTCTGGAACCGTCTTTCAAACTAAGGTCTTCGAAAAATCTGGTGAATACCTTCAAGCACCATCCCGGCGTGTCCCTAGAACTAGCAATCCTCGGTTTAATGCCGAAATTACATGTTTACGTGAACTTGCTTGTAAACGTGAACGTAAACGTACCCGAAGAAAACTTGGGTTCAGGACGTACACAATAAACTCACGAGCCCTTCGACAAAAACCCATCGTCCTGTAATCAAATGTAGCGCTGTATCTCAAGCCAAGGTGCAATGCTGTTTTCTCTGTCGGGGACGTTTACGTGCACGAGCACGTGAACCTAGTTATTTTCCAGGTAGAGGCGAGGAACTAGGGTATCTCTTGGCTTCCGGAAATTCGATTGTACGTGAGTTCAAGAGAGATATAGTCCTTTCCCCGCGCCGTGCGATCCACCACCGTAATCTTGTAGGAATCGGGAGAAAGGATCTGTATGAGCGATCTCGTTTCCTTCATCCTTCCCAGTAAGGGATCGTAGATCTCCCCCTTCATAGCGAAGGTCGCGGTCTCTGGGTTAAAGACCCCCTTTGAGGTAGCGATGGAGGTGTTCAATGAGTCCATCCAGACCGTGGAGTATACCCGAGCGCCCGCGTCATAGCCGATGAATCCTAAACCTTCATAGCGCGGCCCCATCTCAAGGCTCTTATATTTCTCGCGCACGTATCGATATCCAAGTATCCAACTGGAACTTGAACGGGCCGAAGAACGCTCTGGATTCGCGTCGGGCGAACTACGGGAGAGTACCTCAACGTTCCACTCACCCACGAAGGTTTTTAATACCTCATGGGAGACTCCCGGTTGACTCAACGCGGAGAACTCCTCGGGTGTTAGATTGCGCGGTTTAACACCGAGCATATCCTCCAGGCTTCGAGGGGCGCACGCGCTACACCATACCACGATACTGAACCCGATCAGACGGGAGAGCCAGAACCTACCTCGACCGCGACGCCAGGATGGGAAGCGAGAAATATCACCACACATGCGACACCTACTTGGCGCTAAACTTCCAATGCCACGGTTCGTACACCAAGCTGTGAGGATTTCCTCGGGGGAAGCTCTCGGTAAAACCGAAACGAGCGGCGTGGTCCTTCAACCAACCATACGCCGGCGTGGCCTCAAAGATCTCTTCAGCTGGGGGGCACCCCGGCGTCGTAATATCCACCGCCTCACCGGTGTGATGCTCGGAATATCCAGGCGCCGCCAAGACCCGCAAGATATCATCGAGCGAGATCCCCTTGTGGAGCTTCGCGGCGAGCAGCCCCTTCTGATAGAGATAGGAACGAAACCCGGAGAAGGGAAGAAGCTCAACACCGCTTTGAAGGGCCGCGGCTCTCATGGACGCGAGCGCCTGAGCGGCGAGCTTCGTCAACACAAGGGGCCGACCAGCCTCATCCAACTGCGCGACAACCAGTTCGGATAACGCGACCTCCTCGTACGACGGGAGCCCTGTACGTTCAGCGTAGTCGAGCGGAATGTTCAATTCCTTATGAATCGCCCGGAGGAGCGGTGAGGTTACAGTCATGTCCAGGAGGCCTCGTGGAGCGGTTTACACACAACCATTCCAGTCTAGACCACCTCCCAACGTAAGGAAAAGTGCATAATGGCAACCCTCCCCTTCAGTGAGGCGGGCTTTCGCCTATTCTTTGACTCGTAATCCGTCTTCGAACTTGAGGGTCTCTACCTTGCCGGTTCGACGGTCCTTAACTTTTACGTCCACGATGTTACGATCCGTAGGCATCGCGACCCTGCTTCCCACGTTGAAGAGGGAGCCTTCGCTAATCGGCCCAGCTGGCTTATTGTTATCAGAATCGATGCCTCTCAACACCAGGGCCAAGCGTCCGTTGAGAGCCGCTAAACGAACACGCATGGCGTCACGAACGGACAACAAGAGGGTTACTGTCGAGGGAACCTCGGATTCTTTATCTTTACCTTCAACTCGAGCTCCCTCCGCCTTCTTATTCGCGGAAAGAACCTTCGCGTTCGGAGCGATCACGTACGCCATTTGCATACCGAAGTCCTTGGTGACCCAGATCACGTCAACTCGCGCTCCTGGCTGGGCCCATCCCTCAACACTACTCGTAGCGTCAACAGAGATAGCGATAGCACGATATCCTTTTGGAATACTCGCCGTCAGCGCGTTCACTGGCTGAAGACTAGTAAGGAGATCACGGTGGATAGGTTGCTCCGCTACGAGCATGCCTTTACTGTAAAGACCCTTAATCTCCTCGAAGTCGCGAATGATGTCGGTACCTACAACGATTTCCGGCTTCTTGACTCGACGAAACATCTTCGGATCGAGGGTTGCGCCAGGTTGTACGCTTTGCATAGGAACGATGATATCGATCATCCCATCATCCACAACTCTCTGTGTGGCGGCCACGACCGTATTAGCCTTACTAGGACCGCTTGAAAGATGAAGTGTCCCGGCGACGACAACAACGAGACCCACGCCGATTGCTCCAACTGTCAGGAGCCGCGCTGAATTCGATCCCCCTCTTCGCTTGTTGCGACCGTATGTGCTGGTAATTGCCATATGCTTGTATTCCGCCTCCCTCCCTAGCGCGGTCTGAGCCCGCTCGATGAACGAGCGTCACCTCCGGCAGGTATACGGGATCCCTCTATATGCCTATCGGCACAGTTTGCGAGAATACTTCATGTTTTTTTTCTATTTTGGGCAAAACCGCCAAAGAACAGCACTTTTCAGGCGTTTAGCGGCCTCTCTAAGCCCGCGAACCCCCACTTCAACGGGAAAACGCGCCGGAGGAGCGCAAAAGCGCCAACTTGCCAAGGAGAAACACGAGCGCAAGCTCCACCCTTACAACCCGCTCTCCCAGGCCGATCGTTTGGAATCCGAACTCCTCGAAAAGCAGCACCTCATCATCACTCCATCCTCGCTCGGGACCGATCGCGATAATCGTTGCCGCGTTAGCGATACGAGGGGCGTCGGTACAGGTAAGCGAAGTTCCGCCCGGATGGGCCACCAGTTTCACAACCTCCTCCGCCGCCGCTAGGTCGCGTGTGGCATCCATCACCATCTGCAACTTTTGCTTCATGAAGTGAGAGAATGTACGGTGCACCACTATCTCAGGCCTCCGACTATCCCACACCTGCTCCATCGCTTTAATGGTTTCCTCCTCGATCTGATCCTCATCGAGAGAGCGGGACTGCAGATAGCTTTTCTCACCCTTTTCGCTTCTGACGAAATGTAGCGAGGAGACCCCAAACATGACCGCTGACTGAATGACTTTCTTGACCGTTTGAGGACGACTTACCCCAACAATTAACGAGACAGGGAGAGGAGCGAGAGCTGGCTCAGTGAGGCTCAACGCTATCGTCACAGCGTCGGTTGAAACCGAGGTGACTAGTCCCTCCCCTCGCATTCCATCCATCACACCCACCTTCAGGGTCTGCCCTTCCCGGACTTCGTGCGTGGTAATCGCGTACCGAGCGCGCGCCCCAACGAGTGTGGCGATTGCGCCCTCACGAACCTCATCTGGCAATACAATGAGAGAATTCATACCTCCCTACCTCTTCACATCGGATTATCACGACAAGCGGCGACTCCGCGCCACGACCGTTCTCGCTCAAATTACCCCTTTTGAGCTAGAATCGTTGTTTTTTTATTTGTAGACTGTTGAGCAGTATTCGTCAAAAGCTCTCACGGGACACACTCTATGCCGCACTCCAGGAACGCCACCGTCGACGCCCTCCTCTCGCTTCGCGGGAGCCTCTCCTCCGCATCACCCGATCCCACGGCCGTTTCGGAGTTCATAGACTCCTCGCTCGCTGCCCTCTTTCCGCAGCACTCTCGCGGAGAACAGCTGGAGCGCGCGGAGATTAGTGCCCTTGTGGCGCGTATCGAGACGAGCCTTACGAGGCTTTGCAAGCCCGTCACCACCGAGGAGCGAGAGGTCCTCGCCATCATCGATGGGTACACTGCGCACCTTCCAGAGTTTCACGCCGTGCTCCTTGAGGACGCGCAAGCCATTTTCAAAGGGGATCCCGCCGCGAAGAGTGTGGATGAGGTTATCTTAGCCTATCCCGGATTTCTCGCCATCGCGGTGTACCGGATCGCGCATTGGCTCCATCAGCAGAGGATCTCGATAGTGCCTCGGATGCTCACTGAGTATGCGCACCGCTTAACGGGTGTGGATATCCATCCAGGCGCCACGATCGGAAGGTCGTTCGTTATCGACCACGGCACCGGTATCGTCATCGGCGAGACAACCGTCATTCACGACAACGTGAAGATCTATCAGGGAGTCACCCTAGGCGCGCTCAGTGTTGATAAATCGATGGCTGACACGCAGCGACACCCGACCATTGAGCGCGATGTCGTTATCTACGCCAACGCGACTATCCTCGGCGGAAGAACGGTTATCGGCGCGGGAAGCACCGTTGGTGGTAACGTGTGGATTACGGAAAGCCTCGCTCCAGGCTCTCGGGTCTACCATCAGCGCTCGTAGCGTAAGGTCGTTGCCACACATGCCGCACGGCGCTCACTCTACCTGAGCGCCCCTCATACCAGCGCGCAAGTTGAGTGCCAGAAAACACCCTTAGTTGAGCCGCTCTAAACATCGACACGAGCCACTCCTCCAGGGACCCGCCGAGGAGTTCACGAACCAAATCTTGCGGTATTTTCATAACGGTTGGCACGACACGCTCGACGCGTGCCGTTAATTCCCCAAGAGAGAGCTCCGGATACACTCCATCAGGGTCGTACGTTCCATCTCCCCACCATTGGTGCCCCAACTCGGTCAAAGTGAGCGTCACGATTCGAGAGACAACGGTGGGAGCTACGATCCGATCGGTAGCCGCTCGATGCGTTCCGATCAACCCGAGCATATCGAGCGCGACATCAAAGGGATGAAGCGCCATGCCTCGACTGATCGTTTCCATGAGTGATGTCGCGGGAAGAGGTCGCCCTCGGTGGACGCTCCTGATCGACGATTCGAAATATCGAGCACATTCACCTCTAGCGCCTTGTGAGTACTCCGTCCGTTCCACAAAAGACTCAACAAGCGGCCGTAGCTCCCGCAAAGATTCGGGAATGACGCTCCACACCTCATCGTCCCCTAAAGACTGACGTCGACCGTACCAGGCGGCCGGTGTACCCATAGTGGCATCAAGTTCTCGTCGCTCACCGTGACTAAGGCGGAGCATATCGCACACCTGTCGCTCAAGGATTCCCTCAACCAAAAGAAGCAAGGCTTGAATACCCACCAGCTCCCGAGGATCCCACGGTCGTCGAGGAGAGAAAGTGGCGTCGGTCGGATCATGCGCAACGAGCGCTCGCTTCAACAAGACCGCTGCGTCAACCAAACGTGGATCGATCTCCTCGAACGATTCCGGAATCGGCAGCGAACGAACGATCCCCTCAGGCAGTTGCGCCTTGCCCCCTAAACGCCGAGCCAGCAGCGACGCCACCCGTGAATTCAGGAAAGCCACACATCGAGTGTCTTCACAAAAAACCCCTGACGAGGCCGCTCTCCCGAACGACCATCCCGCCTCCTTACGACGAAGTCCAAGGGCTCCGTTCGCGAACCAGGTGTAGGTCCATCCCTCCTCATCGAACCACTTTTTAACCGCGATACCACTTTTAGGATCCTCCTCAAATCGAGACCTCCCTTCGCGCCAAGCTAAGAGATACCGATTGAGACCGAACCAACGATCGTACCCTCCCCCCTTGCTATGCACGAGCCATCGGGATCTATCGGGAGGAACGCTCCACACCGGGCGGACGAAGCGTCGATCATCACTCGTTTGGAGCCCCACGACCACGCGAGCCACATCGTTCACGACACGTCTCGACCCGACAAGGCGTGAGGGAATCCCGTGACGAAGAATAAAGGTGGTACTCTCACCGTCCCGCAGAAGATCACGCTGACGAATCGTCGAGCCTCCACCATCTTGCCATGCCTTCAACCCTCGAATCTTATCTTCTTGAGAGAGCTTGTCCGCCGCCGAGATAAAACGGAACTCGTGCTCGACCGCGGGTGGAACTTTCGTGGCGGTAAGTAAGCACACGCCGACACCGTCGTGGAGACCGCTCACAGAACCAAAAGCTCGTTGCCCAAGCTCACACACCGTGTCGAGAGACACCGCGCGATAGAGCCCCTGAAACCCCTTCCCTCCAACACGAAGCGCTTCATACGGCTTCAACCGCAACCATTTATCAACGGTTACAAGACCAAGTATTCCTCCGTCGCGTGTCAACTCAAGACACCGCTCCATAAAAGCGGCGCACAGATCCATTGAGGTCGCCGGATAGTGCGCGTCGAGAAAATCCCGGATCTCCTCGGTTAACTTTCGCCGCCCAATATACGGAGGATTGGTGATTACGTACCGATACGTTCGACCGAGAACGTTCGATGCGCATCGACGGTCGAGAGTTCCCCATGGAGACGGGAGATGAATGATATTGCGCCGAACGATAGACCATGCGGCTTTGCTTTCACTCTTTGATGACGCGCGCGCCTCAACAAAGAGGAGCACTCGACATATCTCCACGGCGGTCTCGTCGATATCGCAACCGTGGATACGAGAGAGCGCCTCCATGGCGGTGAGCGATGGCCCGCCTGGGTGAATCCGACCCGCGCGCAGAGATCTCAAAAACGGTACGAGGATGTGCCCCACCCCGCACGCCGGATCGAGGACATCACTACCGTCATCACACGCAACCCCGGAACCGAACCGATCCAAAGCGAACGACCGCTCAATCAAAAACGAGGCCATGTACTCTTCGGTGAAGAGCTGCGTCGCTACCGCTATCTCTCGGGCATCGGTTCGAGCCTCGCCACGACGAGAGATACCTGTCGTCGCTGTATCACGCTCAGCGTCGTTCCAAAATTGATAGGCCCATCCCATCACGAGGGGATCGTTAGCAACGGCATCATTGATCGAATCATCGAACCAATCGGGAAGTGGCTCATGAGTCGCCGCTCGAAGCATGTACTGAGGAGCGTCGCCAAACTCACGCGTGAGCGCGTCGGAGCACGCGGAGAACGAGAGCTCTTCATCTTTCGAAATGATTCCCCGGCGGCGCAGGAGACTTGCGGTTACACGCGAAAAAAAGATGTCTCGCGCCACCGACACATCACGTGCCCGCTCACCCACAAGTTGTCGACGCGCGGAGCGCACGAACGCCAGGATCTTCTTCATCGAATTGGGGGAAAGGATAGAACGCTCAACACCATCACTTCATATCTACAATGGTTCGGATCGCACAACCCGGAATCAAACCACGCCACCCGGAAGGGTCCCTCGCACTGCCCTGAGCCCAAAGCCCCGGCGTGCGAGGATTCAGGAGGTTCTTCCGATCCCCGCAAAACACCAGGCCGATCGACCTAACACTCTGAAAGGACTCTCTATCATCGCGCCGAGAATCCCTTTTTTTTACCCCCCTTTGTTTGACTTCATAGGGACGGCGTTGCTACTGTGGAACTACGACGAGCGTTTATAGGTCAGCCATGGGGCTTCGGCAGAGAAAGTCACTAACACGATGCCAAACGAATGAGGGCCAACAGCCCGAACGAAAGTCGTCTTCTCGATCTCCTAAAAAATCAACACGAGCCAGAGCTCGGGCTAACCCAAACATTACTTTGGTGAGCCCGGATGAGCGACTTGAGCAGTTCCTCGACCCATCGTGCGACTTCGACCCTCCATTTGTGCCTCCAGCGAACCAACCAGCCGAGGCTCCCTCACGTGTTGAGGTCGCGGTGCAAACGCTCGGAAAGCTTGAGTCTGAAGTAATCGCTGCGCTCTTCCCTCCGAACGGAGAACCACCGGCAACCCTGGAGGAGATCTCCAAGGAGCTCGGCATGACCGTTGGAGAGGTTCAGAATATCGCCGATGAGGCGCTTCGCGGACTTCGTGGAGTTCGCACTAGCGCTCAGCGAATCAGCAAAGCGTGGAATTAAATCCCGCCTTCCACTAAACGTCGCTACTACTCCTTACAATCAGCCGGGCAACTCGCGTGAGACTCCGCGCATGGGCATCCTATCGCCATGCATACCATCTCCTCACACGTCCCATTTCCACACAGATCCTTGCACGCACGCTCCGCTTTCGCCGCGTGAGCCTGCGCCTCATCAATGAACCTTACCCCATCTTTCGTGACACACTGTCCGGGATAGCTCTTAAGAATAGCGCCACCCGCCGCGACACATTCAGCGAAATTCGTAGGCGGCTTATCGTTCGGTCGAGGGGTCGCCTCCCCAACGCACCCAAAACTTAAACTTATGAAACACGCTGCGACTGTCCAGCCCAGACGAAAGCCCCTCATATCCCCTCTCCGTAAACTAAGCCGAACTTAAAGAGTTCAGCGTTATAGGTCTATATGGTGTACCGAACGTACGGAGCTAAGCGCAAGGACCAAGAGCATACGGGCGCCCATGCGAGCCGACATCTTCTGGTAATCACCTGAGAAGCCGCATCGCTCAAAATAGCGCTGTGCCAGCGAGCGGCACCCTTTTTGGTCCCGCTGTCGCATGCAATATAAGGTCGATTCACTGACAAATTGGCGGGAGGCATGGTAATGACGGCACGATTCGGCCCATGGAGGGGTCTCCTTGGAATCCTCAGCCCGAACAACGGAGGAAGAGGCAGTCATCACGAACAGAAGCACAGCGAAGTAACTCAGGAACCTCATATACACCTCTCTAAAAAAATCCCCTGGTCACATGCCCATGTACGCAACATCCTGGAACGCTTAGGTTCAGAGACGGCACGCCAGAGCGCCTTCTTAACAAATAGCCACCCTTTTGATAGCCTTCCAGGATAAGGGATGGTTGATACAGCCTTATTTTTTAAGGCCCGCCACGTCCAACATACTGAAATAGAGGAAGTCTCTAGCCCTCTGGCGTCTACGTTTTTTTCGCAATACGTAGGGCCTCTCGCCGTGCCGATGTCGAACCGTGAGCCGGCCCTTATGCGGGTTCAGCGGGACAGTCACTTGAAGTGAACTCCCCACTTCGAGTTTTGAAGAGCTCCGATCGGATGAACACCGCGTGGTCCTCGTCTCCTGGACCTGAGCTAAATACTCGACACCACTCCGGTGATACGAGCAGGAGGGAAACCATCGGGCTTCCCTGGCGCCACAGTATCGTCTGAGCCTGAACCTTATCGATGAAATCATGCCACGATGCCTTGCCGGTAAAACTAGCGCGGTACATCTCCCACACACTATCCGGATTCACATTCGTTCGACCATCTATCGCGACCTTATGACGCGGTACTCCGGAGCCGTCACTGAAGCGGTACATCAGGTATCCACCCGTGCTGAATTCATTCAGCAGTGGATGGGGCAGATAGTGTTGCTCAATGAAGTCGAGAGCGGTCTTGGGCACTATCGTGGTGTTCAGAGGTTTTCGTAGGAGGTGCGTGATGTTGACCGTTGAGATCGCGACAATCAAAAACACTATCGCCTTTCCCGTTTGCGCCGAGAGACCCATAAACTTCTCTTTCGACATGAGAAGCCCCTCCGCGAAATTATCATGGACACGAGAGCGATGAGACGCCCCACACTCTCTCCACCACACCGCAAAGAGCATCGCCCAAGAGATAGCGGCGAACGGTATAAATTTCACCGCGGTTAATCCCGCCAGGAGCATACCACTCGCCAACATCCCCCGCGCGAGGGTTGGAAGAGCTCGAGTGGTGTAGGACACGACCAAGAGAAGAAACACGAGAAGGAGAACAAACACCGAGGAGAATTGTAAAATTGTCGCAGGTTGAAACTCCGAAATAGCTTGATACTTAAGCGGGTGAGTCCCCTTAGCGAAGAAGGTTAGCCATTCGCCCCCGAGATACGGTGTAACAAGGGTTCCGAGAAAGAAAGCGCCACCCACTCGCAGAGCTCGCTTGATCGAGATCTCCCCCGGAGCCGATTGCACACTCCACAAGACAACCGCTCCGAGTCCTAATACCGCGGTGAGATGCGTGTTAGCCCATAGCGCCCCGACGAGGGCGAGCGCTCCCAACCGCCACCGTGAGGCTCCCTTTTGAGCGATCTCATCCGCGACGCAGATCGCCGCCGCGAACAATATCCACACCAGCACTTGAGGGCGAAGGGTAAAATTATTGTAGCTTGCTACCGTCGCGTAGGTGCCAATTAAAGCTCCGATGTAGTAATCCCGGCACAACCGTCCACATACATACTGAAGACACGCGGCGAGACTGATCCCTAACACAACCTGGGCAACAGCAAGTCCAACGCCACCCCAACGACTATCGATCAAGGCGAGAACTATCTCATTGCTCCACGAGTACGCTCGCCAGATCTGCGAGCCTGAAAACATGTTCCAGTAATCAACGGTTGGGATCTCTTTATGCGCGACGATCCATCGCCCTACCGTGATATGCCACCACAGATCCGGATCGGCCACAGGAAGGCAGATGTACGACCCCACGAGAACACACAGGGAGATCCACAACGCGAGCCGCGTAAAGCGCGAATGACCGATCGAGATGTTATGAGTGCTCATGAATCGCTTCCTAGACAGGGAAGAGGCTGTCGTATCCTATGTACCCAAATCGGCACAGTTTCATCGGATTACTCAGTAAAAAGGCGCGTTGGGGCGAAAAATAACTATCTTCTCACATCCTGCTCTCGCGGCAGATCACATCCATCTGAATTAACTACAATAATTCATGACATCGACGCAAAGGAGAGGCGCTCCTTTCCCTCTTACGGGCAAAACACTTTTATAGGAAAGCCAATGCCTGAGACATTACTTCTCGAGCCTGTTCCCAACCGTTGCGCCGACCGCTGACTGGTCGTGCTTGTGATGAGCCTTGAGAACAGGGATTTCGACCACAAAGGACACAAAGGACGCAAAGCTAAGAGAGACTTCGCGCGTAACGTCATTGCCGTGAGGTCCGTCCTAGTTCGGATGGTTCTTGAAGTATGCTCGAAGATTCCGCTCGATTCGATCGAGCGGATCGGAGGTATCGATCGCGCATTCGATTCCGGTAATCATCTTAAAGCTCTTGGTGTAGTGACGCACGAGCTCCATCCGATACTCATCGGGAATGACTGGAAGCGGGCCATCACCTTTAAAGTTCCGCTCCATGAGCCATCGACGAATAGGCTCCTTATCGAGCATCTCAGGCGACTCTCCCCGTTGAAGTCTCTCCTCATACGAGGCGGCGACCCAGAACCGCGAGGAGTCGAGCGTATGAATCTCGTCCGCCAACACTAACCGACCATCGAGTAATCCGAACTCATACTTCGTGTCAGCGAAGAGCAGCCCACGCCCGTCGAGCTCTTTCGTTCCAACCTCAAAGAGACGCAACGCCGTCTCTCGAATTCGCTCCCACAACGGCCCGGTAACGATGCCTCGCGAGACGATCTCCGCTTCCGAGATCGGCATGTCGTGCTTACCGAACGCTTCCTTTGTGGATGGCGTTAGAATCGGTTGAGGGAGTCGGTCAAACTCACGAAGCCCCGGCGGTAGCTTTACCCCACTCACCAAGTTCCCCGCGATATAATCTCGCCACGCGCTCCCGGCCACATATCCTCGGACAACCACTTCTACCGGAATAATGGAGACCTCACGGCCGATCATGACACAAGGATCGGGCACATCAATAACATGATTCTCAACAACGGAAGCGCACCGATCGAACCAGAACTTCGCGAGCTGCGTCAGGACCTGCCCCTTTCCCGGTACCGTCGTGATGACTCGGTCAAAGGCGCTGAGACGATCCGTAGCGATAAGCACACGGGTACGGTCACGGACGTAACTGTCACGGACCTTGCCGACGTATCGCTCGCCTAGCCATGTGAAGTTAGTCTCTTGAAGCGGGGTAGGAATCGTCGATGACATTATTTTCTCCGCGAAGTTTTGAGTTTCGGTATCTCCATACCAAGCGCTTTCATATTCGCCTCGATAGGCTCCCAGTACGCGGGCTCAAGGGTCGCGAGTTGAGAATCTTTCATGGTGAGGTAGGCCTGCTTCAAACGGAGCCGCGCCTCCTTCATCAAGAGGTCCGGACGAGCGCTCACTGAGGCGGTAAGAACACGAAGCACCGCTTCATTATTATACACCGCCGCCTTCAGCTCCGAATTTCCACCTTTATTGAGAATAACCCGAGCGGACCGTAAGGATGCCTCACCGCATTCAAGGTCTCCCCACTCAAGCGTTGGCGGATACAAAGCTTGAAGCACATAGTAGGTACCGAGCGTCAGTTTAGGCGCGGCCAAATGGACGCTTGAGGACCACATCGCTCGGATTGAGGACACGCGCTGTAAGAGGTGTTCGAGCTCCGGCGACACGGTCTCACCAGAGGTCAGATGGGGAACCATCGAGGCGGCCCGCATCATTCCGCCGATAAATTCAAAGGAGGCGGCATCGAGCCCCTTCGAGAGGCTGATCGAAGGGGCTTGCGTAATAAGGAATAAATCCGCAACCCCAAGCTCACTCAATTGTCGGCGGGCGTAGCTCGTCTCCGGCATCTGGCGCAACGATACGGGAGGAGAGAGTCGGGGAGATATCGTGACCCACCGCTCGGATCCCCAAACAACACCACCGAGCTGCGCCCGTTCGGAGAGAACCTTTCGAGCATCGGCCTCACTGGCGACGCGAGGCGCTATCACACCGACACGGATCGTCGCTCCTGGTCCAGCGAACCGTCTCACGTTATCACGGAAGATCCTGGTCTTATTCTCGAGGGAATCCGATTCAAAACGCGCTACCCCGAACGCTCCATCCTGAAGGCCAACATCAGAGTAGCGAACTATCGCTCCACACAGTACTCCGATTGCGGCGAAGCCAACGAGCACACGAGGAAGACGGACTCCCTTCACGGTGAGCCCACTCAACAAAAGCAAAAGGATTGGGAATACGCCCAGCTGCACGGTGCTGCGGATCGCTTCCTGACCACCAAACATCGCGGTGACAACAGCCCCTACAACAGAAATAAGGACCGAACCGAGGAGGAGGACTGTCGTAGAGGAAAACCTCTTCATGCGTGATCAACAAGCCACAAGTAAATAAAAGCCCCGCGAATGGGAGGCCTTATGTGTAGCAGAAAATGATGAGGAAGTAACCGCCCTCCAGGACACCATCCCAGGCGGGGTTGAGGATGAGGCGCCAAATAGTGAGAGAAGACGGGTCGTTAGGCGCCTAAGACGGACATGACCTACTCATCCAGAGAATCCGAGGTGTCTTCGATTCCAAAACGATCCTTGAGGACATCCACGAGATCGATCGTGCCGTTCGGATTCAAGATCTCACCCATCTCCTCTCCCGTAATAGTGAGGTACTGCACCCCGCTCGCTTTTAACAAGGCGGGAAGTCGGCTCTTTCGCTCAAGCTGATCAACCTCGATGAAGTTTGAAAAGTCGGGCTCGAACTCGACAACCATCTTCGGATCATCTTCCGCGTCCACTACGGTAAAAAGACACCTGTTCTTCTCCGCCCACGCCCTCGTCTCATCATCAAGCGGATGAGATAAGGTAGTGAGATCGCCACCACACACCGCGCGCACACTCATACTGAAGAGGACGCGGTCTTTACCAAAAAACCCAACCAGTAGACGAAAGAGTTGGGCCTCGTTCAGGGACATCTCAGCCATACCTTAAGTATCGCAGAAGCCTCATCCCTGGACAAACTGAAAGAGGCTAAGTTGGTGAAACATGCGCCCATATCCTATCGCGACAACCGAGAAGAACCACTGGTTCTACCCGTTCAGAGTGACAGAGCCCTCGAAGTTTGGTCTACTAGAGCCATGGCGCTTTTAGACCTGAAAATTATACCTGATCCGATCCTCCGGGCAACGACCTCCACCGTTGAGACGTTCGACGTGAAGCTGCACTCGTTTCTCGATGATATGTATGAAACGATGGTGGCCTCTAACGGTATTGGGCTCGCCGCGCCTCAAGTAGGGAGCTCCCAGCGCATAGCCATTATGGACCTCTCAATTGAGGGACTTCCCGCTCCACGAGTTACCTCTCTGAGCGATAAAGATCCCGCGACACACATTCACCAACAGCGGCTTGAGATGATCAACGCGAAGATTGTGTCCTCCGGCCCCTCAGTTCCCTCAGACGAGGGTTGCCTCAGTATTCCCGACTATCGAGATTCGATTAAGCGGTTTGGCACCGTAACGATCACCTCGCACGACCGATACGGAAACCTTTTTCAGCTAGAGGCAGAAGACTTAGTCGCGTTCTGCGTTCAACACGAGATGGACCACCTCGATGGAATACTTTTCGTAGACCATCTCAGTCGCCTCAAAAAGCAGCTCTTCCGACGGTGGTGCGCCAAAAATGGCTACGAGTTCGAAGAGCGCGCGTAGTGAGATGAACGTTCTTTTTTTTGGCACCCCGGATTTCTCCGTTCCCACGCTGCGCGCTCTCATCGAAGCGCCTGGCGTATCGGTTGGCGCGATCCTAACACAACCCGATCGTCCCTCCGGTCGCGGCGGCAAGATCTCAATGTCTCCCATCAAGGAGCTCTCTCTTCAACACGCCATTCCGGTGTTTCAGCCGATCTCACTGCGCAAGGAGTTCGCCTCTCTTCGCGGTGACCTTGAAGCTCACGGCCCGTTCGATATTGGCGTGGTGATCGCGTTCGGTCAGATCCTTCCCGTCGAGGTGCTCAACTTTCCGAAGCACGGCTGTGTCAATATTCACGCCTCCCTCTTACCTCGATGGAGGGGCGCGGCCCCGATCCAACGTTCTATTCAAGCTGGAGATTCGGAGACAGGGGTCTGCCTCATGCGGATGGACGTGGGGCTCGACACCGGTGCCGTGTATCAGGAACACAGGATCCCCATCACGCCAACCGACACGGGAGCTACCCTTCACGACAAGCTCGCCTCACTTGGTGCCTCTCATATTGTGGAGGGCCTCCACGGAATCGTCAGCGGCGCTCTGCGGGCGACCCCACAACCGACCGAAGGGATCACCTACGCCTCAAAGATTACGACGGAGGAATGTCGAATTGAGTGGACGCTGTCCGCTCGTGAGATCGCGCTCTCCGTGCGCGCCTTCTCCCCGTGGCCCGGATGTTTCACGATGTGGCGGGAGAAGCGTTTAAAGATCCTCTTCGCGACCGAATCACGCCGGACCTATCCCGCTTCAATCGCGCCGGGAACGATCGTATACGCGCAGGGTGACCGCCTGGAGATAGCGTGCGCGAACGGAACCGCTCTCTGCGTCGCCGACCTACAACTTGAAGGTAAAAAACGCATGGCGGTAGAGGAGTTTCTTCGAGGAGCCGCATTCCCTGAAGGGGAGATTATCGGTTCGTAGCGTCGCGTTGCGCGTCCGCCGCGGCGGGACATCGAACACGAACATCACACTTCGAGCACTTCGCTGGATGTGGCGTCGCACGGGCTTCGCCTCCGTCGAGCACGCGCCGCATCTGCTCAAGCAACGTGCCAAGCCATCGCTGCTTCGCCTCGGAGTTCTCTATCGTTATCCGTCGACACTCCGGCCCAAGGAGTAGATAGCCCTTTGAGGGACGCTTCCCCTCGAACTCCTCAACCAACCGCATATAAACCAGCAGCTGCGCGACATAGCGGTCTCGAAGCTTCTTCGCGAGAGGTTTACGCTCAACGGGAATAAATTCGCCTCCCTCTCGCACGAGGGCGTCCGGCTTGCCCGCTAAACCTTGCGACCGCGAGATATACTCACGCGCGGGAACAATCGAACTTCCCTCCATGGCGACAGCGACCTGGTTAACCATGAACCCGGTGTCTCGGTGCCGCTTACGTGCCGCTTTGAGAAACGAGCGAATGACAAGAAAGGTAAAGCCCGCGAGCACGACCAATTGGAGACCGTTATTTCGAATGGAGATATCGAGCAATCCGGTCAGAGGAGCGCCTACTGGATGGAGCAGGAGAAAGACGACCGCCGCCGTTGTGATGAGCACCGCGAGGTACCGTATCCAACGACCTAGAACGAGCGATTCCTCAAAAATACTCGACCAGTCGTTATGAAGCTTCTGACCCAACGCGACCGAGGTCTCCTGCCGACCCCGCTCCTTGTCGATCCATTTGAGCTTCCATGACATTGGGCAGACCGAGAAGGCCCCAACTTCACCCGCCGCTATAATGTGCTGACCATCCGGTCCCTTCGTCGCCACTCGCCTCATCCTCCCAGCTGGCCTGACGATACAATGAGCCACCGCTCCACGTAAGAGCTTTCCCCGTTAACCGCGCCTAGTATGGAGCCGCCTCTAGCTATCGAAGCGGGAAACGAAACTTCGAGCTTTGCGAAAGTACTTGCGCGCTTTGCGACGAAGGAAGCGAGCGGCCTCAATCATGAGCCCGCTCTTCTCCTCTTCCATCTCGTTCACATCGACCATCTCCGCCTGAGGTACAAACATCTCTCCCTCCGGCTCCACGGTCGGCTCTACAAAACGTAACGAAGTAACGTGAGGAAGATGCGCCGTCTCAAGGGTAAATTGCACCTCGGGGGCTTGGTGATGGGTCAAACGCCAAAACGCGTACCGGCCGCACGCGCTCGTGAAGGTACACTGTACGTGGTAGCGCCCCTCGTCGCGGTCAAAGACTACCTTAACCTTGAAGTCGTGAATCTCCTCAAGGAGGAAATTCAATTCGAAGGTCTTGATCCAACTCCGCCGAGCTCGATATGCCGACACCTCATCAAGGTAGATCCCCTCAAGAATGAGCTTCTCAGCGTCATACCAAAGTCCAAGCCCGATCGCCGGGGCCTGCATACCTACAGATGCTTCATACTCAGATTGGTGCATATCCACTCACGTCGATGTACGAAAAAAGAGGCCCCCTTTTTAGGGGGGGCCTACAAGGGACTCTCAAGAACATCAGGCCCACACTCTGCACACCACCTGATGCCGCTGAAGAGTTCCTCCAGTGCCACTCGTGGGCACTATCAACTTGAGTTTTACTATCGACGGGACCTTTGCCGATCTTAACGGTTCAGGTCTCTTCCCCGTTCCCCCAATCTTGCCCAGCTCGAAAAAGCACAGATTTTCAATATCCTAGGGCACTTAGAATATGTGTGACACCTCGATTTCTATCTGCTATGCTGCCAATAGTTACAGCCATTTAGGGGCTTTTTCAGCCGTCTCGTTGACACGTTAGAGAATGCGAGTCGGCCACATGTGGTGACGTTTAGAATTGGTACGTACGTGCGCGAAGAGATTTTGCAGTCTCCGACTATCACTCGCTTACCGAGAACGCACTCGCTTACCGAGAACGTTCTGAAAAGTCACGCATGAGTCAGCTGCTCAACGCTGCTTCAGCTTTAGCATTGCTGCCCGTTAGCTGCCCCGACATGGCTCTGAGTATTTATTCACACGTTAACTAACATAGGAATTCACCTCGTATGAGAAGAGAGAGAGGCAATAATAGGCACTCAAACCGTGGCGGCCGCGGACGTGGCCGCGGACGTGGTCGTGGAGATAGACATGCACGACGACACCCTCGACAGAGCGCGGAGAGCGGCAATCAGAGAGAGAGAATCTCTATTGAGAGCGGCGATCTCGTTTTGATCGACCAATTCATGCTCGCCAACGGTCAGTTCATCGATAAGATGGCGGCGGTGTTGGACGAAGCACCGGAAGTTAAAAACCAAGTCATTCGTGAATACGGCGGAAAGGTTATCTCGGTTGCCCGCGGAACCTACCGTATTGAGCGAGATCCTTTCGCCTACACCATCGTTGTTCATCCAGAGGGAGACTCCCTTGGCTCCGCTGAGGCAGTGAAGGACGCTACCGAGCTTCTCGGGGAGGTCAATATCGATACTCGATGCCTCGCGATGTTGGATCGAGAGCTCCTTGATGACAACGCGTTGCTTGAGCGTTACCAGCAGCTCTGGTTCAGCGGTCAGGACAAGACAGCTCGCGACCTCCTCCGTGACAACGGCGGCGCTGTTCGTTACGGCTTCCGCCGTGACGGAGATGAGCTTGGCGTGTACCAGATTCCAGGAGAGGACGTTATCTGCCTCTGGCCGAAAAACATCGAGGAGATGGTCGCGGCTGAGGCTGGCGCTGAGGTTGAGCACGCTTCTCCTGAGGCGTAATCACCTTACAGCACAAACTGGAGCGGAAGAGAATTCGCTACAGACTGTGCAGACAGCCCGGGGGTATCCCGGGTAGAATAGAAGGAGCGTGTGAGACCCACACGCTCCTTTTTTTATGGGTGCGACGACGTGCTACGTCTCCTCGAACGAACGCTAACCTTCAAACCCTCCTTTGACGATCATGGAGGGCTCGCCGACATACCCCACGAGCGCATTCGCTTCGGCGAAGATATCGGGATGAGCATTGATGGCGCGTTCGTTGACAACGGCTCTACCTCAGTCATCCTTTTCACCCACGGCAACAGACACAACATCACGAAGTTTCGGGAGCACTACCGGCTCTTCACCTCGCTAGGACACTCATTCCTCACCTTCGACTATCCCGGGTATGGCGAAAGCCCTGGCACCCCATCTGAGGAGGACGTCTACGCGAGCGCCCAAGCGGCGTATCAACACCTCACGAAGGATCGCGGCTTCAACCCTCAACAGATAATCTCGTACGGATGCTCAATGGGTGGAGCGGTCGCCATTGAGCTCGTCCAACGAGAGCGTGTGGCGTGCCTCATTACAGAAAGCACCTTCACCAACACATGGGAGATGGCCAAACACCTCTATCCTTATTTCCCTGTGTGGCCGCTCCTCCCTAAACGATTTGAAAATGATCGAAAGGTACCAACCATTAAAGTTCCGATGCTCATCATCCACGGCGAGCGAGATCCGATCGTGCCGGTCAGGATGGCGTCAGAGCTCGCGCGGGTCGCGACAAGTCCAGCGCGACTCGTCCTCATTCCCGAGGCGAATCACATCAACTCGATCGAAGTGGGAGCCGCGACCTTACAATCAACGATTAGAGATTTTATCGGCGAACATACGAGCTGAGAGCTGAGCTCTCCCCTCCCCTCTATTCATCATCGGGGTTTATGTGAGATCGCCTATCATCGATCCACGATGTATCAGAGGAGCCTCCGGCGCAGGCTCGAATCACAAATGAGAGGAGAAGCGCCCCGACAAAGAGACTCAGGAATAGGAATCGTCGTTGCATCGAGGTCGTTGTCTCATCACCTCCGGATAGATCGATCCCACGGGAACGTTCGGAGCGGTCGGAGTCTTTTAAAGGGTCAGAGTTCTCACCCAAACGATTTAGCTGAGAGGTCAGTTGAGAGCCTCCGCCTTGGGGAATGGCTCTATTCTGAGCACCGGACTGAGGACTTCCTCGAAGGCCAGCGCCACCGAAGAGAAAGCTTGACCCCTGATCTGTAGGAGCTTTGTAAGACTCTCGCGGCGCGCTCCATGAAGAGGAACGCCCGGCGCCACTAGAACCGAAACCTCGAGATGTAAATTTATCAATGGACATGT
The DNA here is from genome assembly GCA_044345405.1 of Bdellovibrionota bacterium. Classification (GTDB taxonomy): domain Bacteria; phylum Bdellovibrionota_C; class UBA2361; order UBA2361; family OMII01; genus OMII01. The sequence goes on along the minus strand of JBIJBE010000018.1, from coordinate 11,109 downwards.
CACCCCCAAACGAAACAGATCAGTACGCTGACAAAGTCAGTTATGGACCCAAAACACTCAGGAGTGCTCCAAACGGGGCGTTTTTTACACCCTCTACGAGAATTTCTTAGGTAGAGCCCCTCTACGAGGGTAACCACTTACGGAATTCGAAGCACCTGTCCGACAAGAACGGTGGAGCCGCGCATCTTATTAGCGCGTTTCATATCGGCAATGGACCTGCCGTATCGTGCCGCAATGGAACCTAAGGTCTCACCCTTGCGAACCTTGTGACTCCGAACGGAGGGAGCTGATGCCGTTTTCTTCGGGGATGAGGGTACCTTCACAACGGCGGCCTCAGGCGCTGGCTCCTGCGCGGTGACCACCAGAGCGTCTGGAAGAGGAGCCTGAGCGCTCGATGTCGAGCCCTTCTGAGGAACCAACAATACCTGCCCCAACTCCACCTCATTCCGTGTCAGACGATTCATCTGCGCAATCCGTTCCGGGGTTGTGTTGAATCGGTTCGCGATGGACTGCAACGAATCCTTGCGAGTAACTCGATACATTCTCCCCTCTCCCGACGAGGTGGTCACGATCCGTGACTTTATCGGCTCCGGAGTGCGGACCTCATTCATCTTGTCGGTATACTGAACAGGCACCTGAAGAACGTATCCAGCGGGGATCTTCGCCGCACCCTTCCACACCGGATCCAGCAAGGCGTAATTAGCTTCCCTCAAACTCTCAAGTGGAACGCCCAGCTGACGAGAGGCCTGCGTCGTAGACATCGGCGACCGCACCGGATAGGCCACAAGCCGGAGGGGCGGCTGTACCGAAACTTCAGGAAAGTACTTGTCGTGATCTTGGAAGATCTCCACCGCGGCGAGGAACTCAGGATAGAAGTTCGTTGAGGCGAAGCCGAAGAAACGCTCTGAGGGATGCTCAATAATGTCAGCGAGGTTTGAGGTACCCGCTGCTCGAACCTTTGAACGAACGCCGCCAACGCCGTGATTGTATGAGGTGATGGCGAGAGGCCATGCGCCGAGCTCCTGATACGCGATTCGGAGATACTCCGCGGCTCCCCTTGTCGCTTTCACCGGATCGCGTCGCTCGTCAACATACCGCCCCACGAGCATCCGATGGGACCGCGCGGTACGCGGCATGAATTGCCAGATACCGGCGGCACCAACACTGCTATACGCTGTGTAGTCAAAAGAGCTCTCAATAAATGGAAGTCGGGTGAGCTCTTTGGGAAGTCCGTATTCGGAGGTAAATATCTGCTCCATGACCGGGATATACTTCCACGCCCGTCCGATCGCTTGCGCGTACCGTTCACGGATACCGGTCTGTGTGCGTATAAGATCCTCGTCTAACAATCGTCGATACGATCGAGCGGAATCAGGAATCGTCTCCATCTTCTCGACGAAACTCTCTTGGAATGGGGTGGAGGGGTCCTCGCCAGCAACCAGCTTGCGAATCTGTTGCTTCATCGAGAGGACGGTCTCCTTCTCCACCCGATCCTTATATCGCTCAAGCTCGACGTCATTCATCGTCTCGGCTTCAGCGGAGAAATCGAGCACCCCAAATACCACCTGCGGGAATTCACGGTGATGAATGACCACCTGGTTTCGCCCATACTTCGCGAAAACGTCTTTCCAGAAATCAACCCGCGCCCTCAACTTCGGGGGCACCTGAAATGGGCTGGCTACGCTGGACTCGCGCATGCCACTCTGAAGCCCCAAATTAGAGCCGAGTCCAGGTGTAGCGTCGGCCGAGTAGGCAGACCCTACCATGAGCGTAGAAAGGATCAGGGCTAAAGCGGAAGCTCTCTTCATGGGGCCAAAACGTACGAGTTAGCGATGACAAGGGCGATTTATCAAACCGCGCCTTTTCTTAAAAGTGACATGGACACCCCATGCGCACAACCACTAGTTGTGGTCGAACACCGGAAATGTCCACGTTTTCTTGAAATAAGTGGAAGGCGCGCTACGTAAGAGAGCCACTGCCCTACTTAGAAGTACAGCGAGCGGCATCGAGATCCGACTCACCCATCGAGGTTGTCTCCTCGGAGTTAAGAGCGACGAAGTCTTTCAGGTTTTCTGGAACGCCAGAATCCTCAAAGATAGCCTCAACAGGGCACTCGGTCTCGCACGCGCCACAGTGAATACACTCATCAGGATTAATCATGAGCATTCCAACGTCTTCGCCCTTAGCCTCACGACCGTACTTGTCGTTGAGTTGCTTTTTCTTAATGTTGTAGAAGCAGTCAACCGGGCAAACCTCAACGCACGAACGATCCTTGGTTCCCAGACAATTTACAGTAACAACGTAAGCCATGTGTACTAACCCGCAGCAAAAAATCTTTTACGGGCCGAATGTTACACAATTAAACCGTGAGAAAAAAGAGCGAGAGAAGCTCAACGACCGGGCCAAGAAATAAAAAAGGGTGGTCCTGGTTTGCCAGGACCACCCATGCAGAAAGGAAGTAGTCTTATCACTAGATATAGTTTCGTCAGATTTCGGCAGACTGTTACGAATGGGAGCGTTTTCGATAATTTTTAACGAGGCGCGCGTAAGTGGTTAATATGCCGACATTTAACCACCCCTGACCGCCACCTACGGTTGAGCCAGGCGGTCAGGCAACCTCCATCACTTATTGATATTTTGCCGCTATCACGATACAACCCCTCTTCCAGTCTTCTTCTGGCCCGATCGCCAAGTTGGCTAAGGCAACGGTTTGCAAAACCGTCATTCGCCGGTTCGAATCCGGCTCGGGCCTTATCGTTCCTCCCATTCTTTCCCAATGAAAACGCGGCATGGTGGGTTTGCTCCTGCGCCATTACTCATTCTCGCCATACATCATTCTCGCTTGATACAACTCTCGCTTGGCTTCGCCGGGACTAGCTATCGAGACACTCTCATGGGGAAACACGAAAGATCCAACGCTCGAGCTACACACAAAAACACCCGAGCTCCATTTCAAATGGCTCCAATTCGTTCTCACCTTGCGATGGAATCGCCCAGTGCCCCGCCCGGCAGTTACGAGAATCGCGAATAGCAAAATGCCGTTCGAATATCCCGGAGATACTCCACCTGCCTTGGACTAATTGAGAGACCTGGAGAAGCGCGATTCATTCAAACAATGGATGCACGTCACAGGGGGAGACCATCTACCCGTTTCACCGCTTCTTTTCTATGCAGGGAATCATCACAACCAACGTACCAGTGTAACCGGAAACATAAGGCTGTGCGGGTTCAGCCGATGTTCTCCGACTCATCGTCGGGTCATCTATTCGGGTCCCCGATGAGCAACTTTTGTCTATGGAGCGAACTCCCACAGCGGTGCTAGAAACTTTTCATGGCTGAATCTCCTGTTTCTTTTGTCCTCCAGCTTATTTACGTGTTTTTTTGGGCCGCGCTCTTCTTGCCCGCGACCCTCTTCTTTTATGGACTTCTGTCTCGAATACGAGACATCCCCAAAGATGTGTCCTGGGGTGTCGCCAAAGTGCTCGGCCTCTTCGGCTTCGCGTGGATCATCGCGGCACCGGCCTCCCTTGGGGTGTACGAGTTACACAACGGTTTGATCCGCGCGACGTTTGTGGGATTGACGATCCTTGGCGCCCTTTTGGTTGGACAGTCATGCAACTTCAAATTCTCTGCGCTCAGAGAGCACGTGCGCTCGATCGTAGTACCTGAGCTCCTTTTCCTCATCATCTACTTCGGCTTCACCTTCATCTGGTCTCTTCACTGCATCCTTGGCGGCGGAGAGAAGGTGATGAATTTCACCTTCCTCAATTTCTTCATTCACAACGACCAACTTCCACCACAGGATCCATGGGCGGCTGGCATGCGCATGCAATACTACTATTTCGGTAGTTTTGCTCACGCGCTGTGGCACCGCCTGAGCGGCATTCCATCGGCAGTTGGGTATGGGCTCGCGGTATCGACCGACGCCGCCGGCTTAGCCGTCGCATGCTACGCTATCTTGCGACTAGCTGGCTTACGACAGCTCCAAGCGTTTACATTCTCTGTAGTGTGTCTCTTCGCGGGTAACGTTCAAACCCTGTGGTCATTGGTCTTCGAAGGCGCCCCGATACATCCCGAGCTCTTCTGGAAGAGCAGTCGAGTATTCAATCAAGGGCACTTCAGCGAATTTCCTCTATGGAGCTTCCTCTTCGCGGATCTGCACGCGCACAACATCGGCCTCTTCTTAGGCATAACCTGCGCGTTCTTCCTTCTCGCGCTCTTCCGTTCCACAGATACAAGATCCTCGTGGGGAATAGCGACCTTCCTTGGGTTCACCGCCGGCATGGCTCCCATTTCCAACACATGGGATGTTTTCATGGTCATGACGATCTTCCTCGCGATAGCTCTGACTGAGTCTCGACGAGTACTATCCCTTCTCCCGCAATTAGTATGGGCCGGTGTTGTGGCTCTCGGCACGTGCGCACCATTCTTTCCATCCATACTCGGCTCGAAGCCGATAGAGGTTGGAGTTCTCAAAAGTGAGTGGGTGACCATCGGTGAGGTGCTCCTCTTCCTGGGATTCCCCCTCGCCCTCATCACACTGGGAGCCCTCCCCCGACTCAAGGATGGGGCTTCGATGAAACGATCCGTGTCAGCCGCTCTCCTTTTCGCAACGACGATCGCTCTCGCCTATCTCCTTCACTATCGTATTGGAAATCCATTCTCCGCCTCTCAGATCGCGGCTCAAGGGGTAGCTGGACTCCTGATAGCGATTGTGGTTCTTAATCCATCGGTCTCGCTTGTTGCTCGCCAGTTGCTTCTCGCCAGCGCGCTCCTTCTCTTCACAATCGAGTTCGTAGTTGTCTTTGATCGCACCATCACACTCTTCAAAATCTACTTCCAACTCTCCGCGCTACTCTGGCTGGCGGGTATCATCTGGCTCGCGAATTGGAGTACCACGGGAAGCAAGCTAGCCCGAGCGCTGCAAGTGAGCACTATTGTCCTCGCTCTGACCTCGGGGGCGTTCTTAATCAAGACAACCCTTCCTGACCTCATGAGACGATTGCGAGAGCCAGAGCTCGACGGCGTAACCGCGATCCTGAACTCTGAGAGGGATATGGGGAGGCTCCTCAAGTGGATGTCCGCGCATATCCAAGGTTTCCCGCGCATCCTTGACTCCTGGGGAGCCGGAGGACTCGGACGTGTGACCCTCCACCTCGGATTTCCAAATTTCGCCCACTGGGAGGCTCACACAGTTAAGCGAGGAGTTCCCCACCAGGAGCTTCTCAGAAGACGCGATCTGATCAACGAATTCTACACTACATCGGACTCAAAGCGCGCCTTTGAGATCTTACGGGACAACGGCATCGACTATTTCGTCGTGTCTGACACTGAACGACAAACCTACCCTGAAGCGAGTGGATCAGCCGCCTTCAAAAAATTCGAAACGAACAACGAGTTCTTTACCTTACTACATCAAGAAGGAGGGGCTGCCTTGTATGCCCCTAACGTGAGATGAGATACATTCCTCTTGCCATAGCTATCGCGATATTTGTCCTCGATCTGATCGAGGGTCTCACCCCTATCGGCACTCCACTAACCTACTACCTGTGGTTACTTGGGATCGGAGTCGTCACCGCCTCAGTTCTTTTCTCGTTTGTAAAAGTGGTAGCGCGACGCTCATTCTGGACCGTCACGAATATCGTGGGCTCTCTCGCGGTCCTCGTTCTCCTCGCGACGATTTTGTACCCCCCTCTTTCCGAGTTCTATAACCCGATCACGATGCATCAGGAATCTACCCGCCAAGCGTCGTGCGGTATAGAAAAGCTTAATGGTCAGAACGGCGCCATCAAAGCTGCCTACTCTTGGTGCTTTCTCGGGTATAACACGAGACAGTACCTCCCGCAGGCGATGCTCTTTAACGTACTCGGTCCAAGCACGTTCGCTCTCAACGCTCCCTACATCTTCTTCCTGGTACTCGGATTCCTTGCCTATGTGGCCGGACTGAAAGCGGCAATCGATAAGGGCTACGGAGGCTACCTCCTCCTCATGACCGCTATCCTCGTACCTCTGCAATCTTACTTTTACTTCTTCCTGACCTTCGCGTACGAGCAATCGGTTTTCCCCTTCAGCCTCACCTTACTCGCTCTGGGGCTTCTCCTACAGTGCGCGTTCAACTTTACAGTTTGGAACATAGGCCTCTCACTTCTCTCCCTCCAGTATCTTCTCTTTTCATACACTCCAGCAGTCTCTGTGTACTTTTTCGCAGCCGGCATGCTCGCTCTTATGGCGGTCGGAAACCTTCCGACTTTCCGGTCTCGCTGGAGTGCCTTCGCCGGGATCATGCTCTATTCAGTAGCTCACTTCGCTCTGAGCCTCGCGCACAGAGCCGACATCCGACTCGTCGACGGAACTCAGTACTCTCCCTCAACGATTGAATCCACCCTCTCACCTCTGCTTACGGCGATTTTCTACACCCGATGGGGCACAGAGTGGGCGCACTCAAGCGCTTTCTCAATGGGAGCCGCCGCACTCGCCCTCTTCCTTGTTTTGACCTTTACTAATTCCAAGCTTCGCGTCCTTGGGTTAGCCGCGTTTGGGTGGTGTATCGCTCACCTTTTACTCGCGGCCTATTCCAAGGGGTACGCCGCGCCTCCGATCCCCTTCGCTCTCCACAGAGCGCTTCCGATACTACCGGTACTCGGCCTGATCATATTTTTCGGATTTGGCGCTCTTAGGACAAAACTGCCCAAGGTTCTCTTTCCGATAGTCTGCCTCACCCTCCTCGGGCTTCATCTCATGTTGGCCTTCTATCAATCTCGCTCCTTCGATCGGGAACTGGGCGTCCGAAGGCTCCACTCCTTCCCACACGCGGAGGTACTCGATCAGATATACAGCCAGCTCTCCAACAAAAAGGTCGAATACCTTACCCTCGGTTCTTTCTTCATGAGCACACCACACGTACAGACGTTTCCGGATTATGCCTCCTATTATTTCCCCAGGGCGGAACACACTCGAAAGGCTTTTCCTGTTATCCCGCCAAGACCCGAACCAACGGGACCTTTCCTCGGATTGTATGTTGGCGGGGTCGATGAAACGGAACCGTTCGTGACGGGAGCAAAACCGCTACCCGATGGGGTTGTCCTTGGTCAGGTTATTCGGCTTCCTCAGGTGAAGAACGCGCCGCAAGCCCTCATCGCGTACACGTACGAACAGAAGCCTGTTGCCGAGGTAGGAAATCCCACTGACACGAGGCAGTAGCTCTCGATACATAGCTGGAGAAGGTTGTATGTCACATGAATCGATTCAAAATTATAGGCGGGATATCGATGGGCTTCGAGCTATCTCCGTTCTGATCGTGATCGCCTTCCATGCCTTCCCTGAATGGGTACCTGGAGGGTTCATCGGGGTTGATGTGTTTTTCGTTATCTCAGGATTTCTCATCACGGGAATTATCCTCAACGATATCGATACCGATCGATTCACCATCCTACGATTCTATCATCGACGTATTCGAAGAATATTTCCTGCCCTCCTCGTCGTATTGTTCTCAGTCATGACAGCCGGCTGGTGGCTTCTCAGTAACAACGAGTACAAACAGCTTGGATGGCATGTAGTCGCGAGCGGTCTCTTCTTCCAAAACATCGCCCTTTTTTCCGAGGCCGGCTACTTCGATATCGCCGCGGACTACAAACCACTGCTGCACCTCTGGTCACTCAGCGTTGAGGAGCAGTTCTATCTCCTCTATCCCCTCTTCTTATTTGTTATCGCCCGCACTCGCCTGCTCATCCCCGCCGTAGCGATCGGCGCGGCGGTATCCTTCGGCGCATGTATGTTCCAAACGCACATGAAGGGAGAGCCCGTTAACTCCTTTTTCCTGCCTCAGTATCGCTTTTGGGAGCTCATGGCCGGCTCGTTGGTCCAGATTATAGTGCGTTCCAAGCCTGGCCTTTCGGTAAAGTACCTCCCGGGTATTGGGATTCTCCTTCTCGGCGTTGGCGTAGCGCTCACGAGCAGAACAATTCCATTTCCCGGATGCATAACCCTACTCCCAGTTCTCGGCGCGGTGTGCGTCCTGGCTGGAAATCCGCGTTCATGGTTCTCATCGCGAGTGCTCGGGTCAGGGCTCATGGTAGCAATTGGGCTCATCAGTTACCCACTCTACCTCTTCCATTGGCCTCTCTTCTCCTTTGCCCGACTTCTCACGACTCAAGAGCCCTCAGTTACCGAAAAATGGGAACTCATTCTAGCTTCCTTCGTCCTTTCTACACTCACCTACTTCTTGGTGGAGCGTCCCCTCCGATTCGGAGCATCAAAGTCGAGGAGTAAATGGCTCGATTGGCGCACGATCTCGCTCGTGGGGAGTATGATGATAGCGATATGCGCCGGCTACTTCATCTATAGTAAGGAAGGAGTTCCGTCCCGCGCGGTCGCGTCCAATATGGGCCGATACATCAACGATCGAATCGGGGTCGGAATCGAGATTGAGAAGCGGTACCAGCACCTGAGCTGTGACCGAGAAGCGCTCATTGACCGTGGAGCGCTTCCCGCGTGTCTCCTGTACGGCCCGGAGGGAGCCTCTGAGACGATCATCGTGTGGGGAGACTCTCACGCGGAAGCGTGGAAAAGCGTATTCTTCGACATCGCGAATCGCCTTAAGATGCGGGTCATACTATTCCAACATCCTGGATGCCCTCCCCTTCTCGACGCGATCCGTACCGATGGCCATTCAAATTATCGGCAATGTATCGTACCGGAACGCGCTCGAGCGATCGTAAAAACGGTGGAGCAGATCAAACCGAAGCACGTCTTCTTGGTCGCTCGCTGGAGTGTGTACGCGAATGGTTGGCGTGTCGGAGGCAATCTCCAACCCGCGACTCACTTCCTCTCGACCAACCCCGATCAACCAGCGGATGTCGAAACCAGTCAAAAAACTATCGCGGCGAAACTTCCAGAGACCGTGTACGAGATGGCGCGCACATCGCCAGTCACCTTGTTGAAAACTACGCCTGTTCTAAGGGCCGATGTGGAAGCGGTATTCATCGGTCGAACCAACGCCACAACGCTAAACGAACATCGTGAAGCGGAGCGCTTCACCGAGAACGTGATGGACGAGGTGATACGGAATGCATCCTCATCACTTAAACGGATAGACATCCTCGATCCCGCCACCCTTCTCTGTAGTGGTTCGACATGCGCAATCGCCATCAACAACACGGTGATGTACAAGGATGACAATCACATAACCCCTCAAGGCTCACTACTCTTCGAGAACGAAATCATTCGTCTCATAGAGTGATAGGCTACGCGCTTTATCAGACCCGAGCCCTAGCGCCGCGCTAAGAGGGCGTGCTCGATTGTAATCTTACGGAGCATCGCTTGGCGTTTCGAAGAGCACGCCGCTGAGCGGTGGAATTCCGGGCCCTTCTACAACGATCTCCTTGCCCGCCGGATAGAGGGTGCGCAACTGCTGCCGCACATCATCTCGAACCGCGCTCCCCTGGAGCACGAACAGCTTTCGCGACCAGTCCTGACGGGCCGCCACTACGCTCACCTGCTTCGCCAATTCGGTGTCACGATAGTACCACTCATTAGTTTTGACCCGGGAGCTCAGGAGTCCCTCCACATCCTTAGCTGGAGAGTCGAAGACGTAGGTGTACGCTATTCGCCCCCCAGAGTCTCTCATGAGATCGTACATCCCATAGAATACGGAACAACCGAACTCCGGAGAGAGATTCACCACTAGGGTATCCGGAACGATATGAGCTCGAAGCGCCTCAGAGAAGGGATGCTGAATAGGCCGAGCGGCAGGGCGAGAGAAAAACCCTTCAGTCTGATAAGCCCACAAGCAGACCCCAGTACTTACCAATACCAAAGCCTTCGTGAGTTTGGCGACACCCGGCAACCGAGGACGAATCAGGGTATCAACGAACCAGACGAACTCAAAAATCGCCAGCAAAGGAAGAAGCGCCAGAACGAAGGAGAATCGACGATCCTCAAGACCGGTGGCGAGAGCTGGCACCAGTCCCCCGATTATCATCCCGATGATAATCAAGGCGAAGGGTTTTCGAACCATAAAGAGCAGATGAACAAACACCATCGTCATGAACACAATCCCGAGAGAAGGAATCGCGCGCAGGGGCTCCGTAGTCGCGGGGGTGGTGTAGTGAGTGGTAACGCTTGAACCGAAGTACACCACCCGAAAGAACTCAACGACCTGACGCCAATACACGGTGAGGGTCTCGTACAACGACGCATCTCCATTGACCGGCTGAATACTCACGAATGGGGGCAAAAGAACGAACTTTCCGAAGGACGCGGCGTAGAGCATCGATTGGCTCAACGCGAAGAGGAGTAATCCCACCATGAGGACGGAGAACTTCTTCCGATGACCTAACCACTCCCGGCGTTCCCAGAGCAGCGCCCCACACATCCCTAGAAACGGTCCAAACGAGATCAGCTTGGCGGATGGATAGACGAACTTGGTAATTACGATGAGAAGAGCGAGAGCGCTAAAGCTACTCCAGGAGCGTTTACTAAACGCGGTGAAGGATGCCCACATGAGTAGGATACCAACGTACACCGGCAAATGATGCAGCGAGGGAAGTCTCGACCAGTGGATATCCAACGGACCAAACCCGTAGATGATGACTCCCAACATCGCCGCGTAGGGGCCCCCTAGGAATCGCATAAGAAAGTAAACAGCCCAACAACACAACAAGCTGATGGCGACCCCCAGAACACGCTGGTCAAGGTCGAACTGAAGGGGGTCGTCGAGACGGGTGAAGAAGTGGTGCAACACAGTCCATGACATTCCAGCGGATTGTTGACTGCGAAGTCCCAGCTCCTGCTCAATCATCAACGGCCACGAGGCGGCGATTTGTCGGTGACCACAGGTCTCAATGTCCCACGCCGGGGGATTCAAATTGAGGAGATGAAATCGAGCGAGCAGTATGAGTGTAAAGATCGCGCCAACGAAGAGGATCTCGCCCCATCGAGGCCCGCCCCTCTCTCCGTCAGGAACTATCCACGACGATGAGACAGCCCCGCGGTCTCTCCGCCATAACGCGGCGAACGCGAGAAGCGCTACTCCAGCAGCGGAGAGATGATACCGAAGCATTACCGCGAGATTTCCTCTCAGGGCAAAAAGCTCCCCGGTACACGAGAGAG
>JBIJBE010000049.1:0-24294 GCA_044345405.1 Bdellovibrionota bacterium | reverse complement strand
CGGTTTGTGAGCAGACCAACAACAAAGATACCCTTGCTCGCCTCGATAACGACGCGGCGGGTATGCGGATGATTGCGAGAAAGATCGCCAAGCGCGTCCTCTCGCTCAATACGAGCGCGAAGAACAAAAAGAAAGCGGAGACCATCATGGCTCAGGCTCAGAACTTGTACCTTGAGCAATGGACGGATATCTGGGGGCGATTCCCTCAAATTTCTCAAAGCTGCCCAACGTGCTCGCAAATCGACAAGAACGCGGATCTCCAAAAGCTCGTAAGCTCTTCAACGAAGCAGCTTGACCTGGTAACTCAAGCGGCTGAGCTTCTTGACGCGGCGAACGGTTCTCGTGAAGACGCGTACGTGGAGAGATTAGTGGCGTGGGCGGTGCGAATCCAATCGCGGTTTGTAACTCGCACACAGAAGCTCCCACGCTTCGAGAGCAAGTGCTCATAAGGAAGCTCTTAGACAATTAAAAAGGGCCGGGTCTCATCTCAGAGACCCGGCCCTTTTTCATGGGCGTTGACGATGCTCGTTTCCCCTACTCAACCGCGGCAACTATCCGCTTCCACAACTCCTCAACCGCGCTCTCATCCCAGCGCTCTCCCGTCATCACCTCAGCGGCCAAGGAACGCGTGGGAGCGCAATACCGCGTATGCATCGGATGAACCGTCGTGTTCCATTGCGCGTGAACGGAATCCTCTGTCCGCCCTCTTTCACTAACGTCGCGTTTAAGGCGCCGTTGGAAGCGGAGGTCATCATCAGTGTCCACAAACACCGAGTAGGAATACACCTCTCGAAGCTCGGGATAATGGAGCGCGAGAATTCCCTCGACTATCACCACATCCACCGGGTCAACGCGCTGCACCTTCTCGGTATCTCGGCAATGGAGCGCGAAGTTGTAGATCGGAGCGTCTACAGCGTGTCCGTTTCGGAGCGCGTCCAGGTGGTGACGAAGAAGCTTCGTCTCAAAAGCGTCCGGATGATCGTAATTTCGGGTCACTCGTTCCTCTGGGGAGATATTCGACTGGTCGTGGTAGTAGGAGTCGAGAGGAATGACCTGAACTCGTTGAGGACCGCCGATTCGGAAGAGATCGTGCGCCAGCGTGGTCTTGCCACTGGCGGTTCCACCAGCGACTGAAATGATTCGGCAACGAGCCATATCTAAGCGTTATCCAATTTGAGCGAGAGACACTTCGCCGCGCCTCCCGCTTTAATAAACTCACTCAACGCGACCGGATAAGCGGTGAACCCCCTCTCCGCGAGCGCTCTATAGGTTGTGTCGCAACCAGCTGGGAGCACCACATTGGATCCTAGAACTACTGCGTTACACACAAAGTGTACAGCATCCGCCGGCGACACCCGAATCAGCTCTATGGATTCCTCCAAAAGAGCGAGATCGGAAGCATTAAACGCTCCCGGATGAACCAAAGCAAGTTTCGGCGTAAGTGGGCAAAAACAGGTATCGAGATGGTAAAATCGGGGATCTTGGAGCTGCACGGCTACCAGTTTTTTCACGCCTAGAAGGGCGGCGACCTGCTCGTGCGCGGCCCGATCGGACCGAAACCCATATCCACAAAAGAGGGTATCCCCCGCGAAGAGCGCGTCCCCCTCCCCTTCAAACGCCCCCGTGGTGAGTTCATGAACCTTAAAGCCGGCACCGGCGAACCACTCCGTAAAGTGGCGCTCCTCACCAGCACGCTCCTTGTGACGAAACTTCGATATCACTACCTCACGACCTCTCACGAGCCCCGCGTTCGCGGTGAACACCATGTCGGGCCAGCCATCAGCGTGATCAACGTACTCCAGCCATCCTCCGAGGCGAAGGATGTGGTGGTGAAGGTTCATCCACTGAGAGGCGGCGAGCGCCTTTTCCGGTGTCTTTGCGAGATCCATCCACGGATTGATCTGGTATCTCACGTCGTAATCCTTCGGCTTACAAACAAGCCAACGACCGTGGGGAAAGAGAGAGGGTGCGGATGAGGTCATACAAAATGCGATAAAGCGATGTGAGAGGTGCCTTCGAGTTCCCTAAGTTTATCACACAAACTACATCATGTGGCGAACCCTTCGGAAACCGTAATAATCACGATAGACTAAGGAGCAGGTACGTTCTAGCCTGGTTGGCGCGTATCATTCTCCAGTATACTTAAATCGTATGCCCCTCTCCGCACCCGCCAACCTCATCTGCTTCGCGCACCGCGGAGCCTCTGGCTACGAGCCGGAGAACACGCTGCGAAGTTTCTCACGAGCGCTTGACCTCGGCGCGACGTGGATCGAGTGCGATGTGCGGGTTGTTGAGGGTGAGTTAGTTATATTTCATGACCGCACCTTGAGCCGTTTAACGGGAGCGCCCGGTAAGGTGAGCGATCTCGACCTTTCCACCCTCCGGTCCCTGAAGGTAAAGGGGACCGAGCCGATCCCGTTACTCTCAGAGCTCGTGGATCTCGCGCGGGACAAGGCGAAGCTTCAACTTGAGCTTAAGGGTGGAGGAACCGGGGCACCCACAGCCCGCTACCTCAACACCCTACTTGATAAGGGATGGTCTCCCGATTCCCTTCTCGTCTCATCGTTCGATCACGAGGAGCTCGTCGCGTGCAAACAAATCGCGCCGAACATCCCAATCGGAATCCTGTTGTACGGATATCCGATAAACACCCTTGAGATCGCGCGAGCGCTGGGCGCGTATTCGGTGCACCTAAACCTTGAGATGGTTACCCCCAAACGGGTGAGCGCTCTCCATCAAGCAGGATACAAGGTCTTTGTGTATACGGTGAACGAGCTCGCCGATATCCACGCCATGCGCGCCGTCGGCGTCGATGGGGTGTTCTCGGATTTTCCCGATCGTGTCATCGGCACTAATTCGTATTAAGCCCCTCGCGTTCGAGCAAAACGACGCGCCTCAGCGGCAAGACCAGCGATGGTGCGGTAGTTGAGGGGCAACTCAAGCATTACGTGAGCGAAGCTCAAGGTCATGAGCGCCATGAACCCCACACGGTAGTCGTAGCCGTACAACGCTAATGCGCTTAGGTACACGGCACCAATAAGGTAGAGACGGCGACGGGGAACCGCGTGCCAATTAATAATCCGCGTCTTCGAAAACCAGTTGAGGTAGTGGTACGAGTAGGCGAAACCCATAACGCGCATGAATGCGAGCCAGGAGTCATGTGTAACCTGGATCCCCAGTATGTGAAGTGTGTACGCGCCCAGGGAATCAAAGGGAGAGGCGGCATCAAGGATATACTCAGAAGGGGCATACCCCGAAGGTGTGGTCATGACGAGCACACAGATGAGGGGAGCCGCGAGAAAAAGTACCAGCGAGAGTGTCCCCGAGAAACTTCGCCCCTTCACCGCGCCGTAAAGGATGAACAACCCGGTAAAAAGATAGACATGCACTAATGTGGGGAGAAAAGCAGTGAGTAGGATAAAGAGTGGATGCCACAACGTCGTCAGAGCGCCAACGATAACGCCGAGTCCGAGAACGCCGAATTTGCGCATGCCTGAGCGAGCGAGCACCATACCCGCCGTGATCACGAAGAGCGCTCCCATCGCGAAGCCGGCCAAGCCATTCGTAGTCGGACTTGGAAAGATAGCCCCTATCGCCGCCACGATGGCGGCACCAAGGAGCCATATCCAATCCCTACGTCCCGATGTGAAATACCCCCGATCGTGAAGCCACGATATCTCTGTGAGGTAGTGCAAGGGGCCCATCACCGCGTACGCCACCACAAACGTTTCAAAGGGAACGTACGAGGCGATGACGATGGAGGCCACCATGAGGAGGATATTGAGATAATTGATCCGGTCGACCTCAACGGGATCAACAACCGGTCGAATAGTGGCAGGTACAGCCATAGATCTACCAGTCTACCGGGTGTGATACGGTGTGAGCAAAGGTAAAACACTACAGACTGGGAGCCTGTGCCCCCTTTCCACACCGTTCAGCCGCGTACTATGGTGGTTATGAAGGGCTCCCGCGCACTCACATGATCGAATCTCTCCCAAGCCTCACCCCTCCGGTCGCGAACGACGATACGCACGATGCGGGAGCGTTTACGGCGCTGCGGGTTCTCCTTGCGGTGGGATTTCTCGCCTCGATAGCGATAACCTATCCCCTCTGGCTCACGGAACGACCGTTCCCCCTGATCCCAGTCGATCCAGGTATCCCGATATTCCCGT
Organism: Bdellovibrionota bacterium; assembly: GCA_044345405.1. Taxonomy (GTDB): domain Bacteria; phylum Bdellovibrionota_C; class UBA2361; order UBA2361; family OMII01; genus OMII01. Next base: position 20,122 of record JBIJBE010000049.1, on the reverse strand, counting down.
TTCCCCTTGATCTCGGCGCCCTCCTCCTGCTCGTCACCTTGCTTGCGGTGAGCATCTTCATTCCCTCTGGCATGGTCGCGGTGAGCATCATCGGAGTGGTCGCTCTCTTGTGGGCTCAAGACCAAAATCGCATTCACCCGTGGGGCTACTTCTTCGTGTTAGGGTTCGGCGCGCTAGCGGATCTGTGGCTCAAACCGCGTGAGCAAAAAAGACCAAGCGAAACGGTAACCCTCCTTCAATTCATCGTCGTCACTATCTATGCGTGGACGGGGCTTCAGAAGCTTCGGGTAACCTACTTCACGGAGGTCGTCCCCTTACTCATCTCCTCGTTCAGTTCTCCTCCGCCCATTGCGAGTGTGTACCTCTTCTACGCGACCCCCTTCATCGAGGTCGCCCTCGCGCTGGGGCTGCTATTCTACAGGACGAGACGACTCTCCGTGATTGGGCTGGTACTCCTTCACGTCGGCATTCTTGTCATGGTAAGCCCCTGGGGAAGGAACGAGAACTTCAGTATCGTTCCCTGGAATATCACGATGGCGTGCGTGGTCATCCTTCTCTTCTGGAGATCTAAGACCACACTTCGCGCAATCGTGCTCCCGCGGTGGACGAGAACTCGAATTATCTTTGTTCAGCTCTGTGTCGTACTACCGCTTCTCGGATACTTTGGACTATGGAACCCATACCTCTCCTTTAGCGTTTACTCAGGAGCGAGCGCTCACGGGTACGCGTTTTTTCAGGAGCGGGCTGTGCCCCATCTTCCATCCTCTATTCGCTCCATCATCTCTCCATCAGAGGGGGGACTCTACCAGCTCTCCTTTGACCGGTGGGGGTTAACAACTCTTTTCTCTATACCGAGTCCCCAACCCCAGGATGTGTACGAGATCGGCAGCCATCTCTGTCGAACGATCCCAAACGCTGAGAGCGACCTTATTGTAATTGTCAGAACTCCGGCGAAGGCGTGGGAGTCGCAAAACTCTGACACCGGGTACAGCTGTCAGCAAGGGCACCTCATTCCACTTGAGTAAAACGCTCTTTATCGAGAGTACACCGCGCGCCAGAGGTAGTACGAATGCACGGCGCCTCCACGATCTCGACGAACTATCTTTGGGCCCTTGTCGAAGAGCCCGAGGGGGGAGGCGATCGTCCCGCCTCGTCGAGCCGCTCTCTTAGAGTGGAACCATCCCATCACTCGCAAGAAGTTATCACGGACCCGCTGTCCAAGCTCCGTCCCCTGGCTCGAGTGAAGAGCGGAGATGGTGAGGTCGGAGGCGCTATCGTGGTTAGCCACTTCACGGGAGGCGCCCCCGAAAAAGGACGCGCAGATCAGGAGAACGTGTTCAAACGCCTGATGCGAGAAGAGAAGCTGGTCCCTCTTCTGAACACCACGAGCCACCTCACCTCCACATACCTTCTCACTGATGTGCTCTTTGAGGTCCTCAAAGAGTGAGACCGGGATAGGCTTAGCTCCATCTGAGAGCTCGATAACTCGCGCCGTAAGATTTACGTCACGAACCCGAAGGAACCGAAGTTGAGAGAGTCGAAGTCCGAGATCGTACGAGAGAGCCCCCACCAAGAGCGCCTCGCCGTGGAGTTGATTCAAGAAACGCTCAACGTGCTCAGGCGCTATCGCCTTCAATCCAGGGCCTCTCTTTCGAGTCTCGTTCGAGACGTTCGAGGAGGTAGCCACGTGCTGGTGACGAGCAACCACCGGCTGACACACAGCGGGCGTACCGCCATGCGACGGGCGCTGGGGCAAAACACCAGCGGTTTCATCAGGTTGCACCAGACGAAGATATGGCACTACTGAAGGTTTAACGGGACGGGTAGCGAAGAGTTCAGTTTGTTGCATTTCCATATGAGTATAGAAATATACTCGAAATGGAGAGGTGTCAACTAAAGAGAAACTCTTTGACGGAATTTTTTACGCCTTTTAGTCCGTTCGAGATCTTCCACGAGAGAGATGAGCGCACGGTGTACAGCTCTGTCTCCGCGTCAGCAACACGCCCGGCAAGCGCTGAAGCCCATGTCTCAGATGTTTGATACTTGTGACGAAGCTCAGAGACCATCTCACGAAGGGCCTTCCCTTCCTGTCGCATCTCCTGACACATCGCGCCGATTGCATGGTACTGCTTGAGCACAAGGTCTAGCTCAGCTTCTCGCACCCGCTTCATCTCACGCTCATCGGTAAGATCGCGCTTCAAGCGCTTTTCGGTATCCTCAAAGGTCGCCTTCAAGACATCCTCGCGCTTGAGGAGTTCGCCGATACGACTATCAGACGCGCGGAGGGAGAACTTGTAATCCTTCACCGAGTTAATCTGTGGTCGAGCGAGATTCTTGATGATCGAGATGAGCCGCTCCTCCTTGAGTGGAAGATTGTGGACGGTGATCCCTTTATCATCGATACGCTCACCTACCTGGTCATCCTGAGCAGTCAGGTCAAAGCTCTTAACAGCCCACCCGTTCCATACGATCGAATGAACGGTATGAGCGTGCGCTACGATGAGCCATCCCGGCGCGAGCGCGTTCTCGATCCGCTCAGCGCAGATAGCGCGCAACCAGTTCTCAACCTCGTCACGAGTTGTGGCGGACGACTTGTAGAGATCCGATACCATCGAGGTCCATGGCACTCGACGGGTACGAGCCGTGGTGGTCTCCACAAGAAGTTGCGGAGCGGCGTGATGCGGATAGGTCATGAAGGTCTCGCATCCGGTAAACCCGGCGCTCGACAATGACTGGCGAATCCCCTCAAGAGGAGCGCCCTTACCTCGGACGTGATCTGGAGACTCCTCGACATGCCCTCCACCTGGAGCGAAGAGAGGATTTTCAGCCGCCAAAATGAACGAGCCGGTCGCCTTCAGGAGGTTCCTGCATAACGCGAAGAGCTGAACACCTGGATTGAAGTACTCACTAGTGACGATAAGCGGATCAACGCACACTACGAAATCGAACTTATCCTCATTCACAACGGATTCAACGAATCCGTGTACGATCTCGACGTTCGCTAAATCACGACATCGCGCGCGCGCACACTCAACGAGCGCCTCGTTGGTCTCAAGCGCGACGACCTGAAACCCTCGCTCACCGAGATAGCGGGTAAGATTTCCAGCGCCACATCCGATCTCAAGGATGCGCGAACCCGTGGGGAGCTCGAGCGCTCGAATCAACGCGCTGCGAAAAGGGGTAACGTGGTACCAAAACTTTTCGAGGATAGCGCGCTCCATCAACTCAGGGCTCAAGGAGCTGATATCCTCAACATCCTTTAAGAGCGCCTCAAGGCGAGCGGTTTCCGATGTGGGGCGTTGAGCTACCTGGGGTTGAAGTCCATTCTGCTGAACAACGTGAGCGACATCAGTGTGATTAGCGGGGAACTTTTCAAAAACTTCGGCAAGATTCATGCGCGAAACTATAGAGGCTCACTTTGATTCTCGAAAGGAGGAATCTTCGCGTAATGATAGAAGAAATTTCTTCAAAAGCACTTCAGGACAGATTGACACTCCCCTCAAAATGGTTCTCGCGATACGCTTCGGAAAGGTTCTTAAGATTTCAGTTCTCATGAGAGCATCAGCACGTCCCCCAACCACGTTCGGCAGGTCGATCGAGTTTCTCCATCGAAACACGGTTGCAATCCTGGTCGCGATCTTCATCGCCATGTGGGGATGGCGAGCGATGACACCGAAACAGCTCTTCGCGACCGAAGAGGAGCGCGCTCGATTCCTCTCCGCCGCGGGAGCGCCATCCTCAACACGGATCATTGTCCTCGGAACCGAGTGGTGCCCGGCGTGCAAGCAGCTGGAATATAGATTGACGACCGACAACATCCCCCACCTCACCCTCGACGTAGAGAAAAACCCCGCGGCGGGAGAGCTCTTTCGCCGAGCCGTCGAGATCGACGGCTCCCGCTCCGTCCCCAAGATCGTCTTTGACAAAGATATCGTCAGCCAACCGAAGTTGTTTATGGAGTTGGCGCGGGGGGATGGGGGGCGGTAGTCCCCTCCCCGTTCCATGTTCGAATCGGTACAACGGGAGGGCGACCGTCCCCGGTCAGCAACGCTCGGGACAGGCTGGTCGCCGGAATGTATCGCTCGGCAAACACCCGTCGCCGCACGCAACGCGGCGGTCAGGACCCGCCTTCGCTACGCAACGTCGAGGCAAGCTGACCGCCCTCCCGAGTGCCGGGTCATTAGGTCCATTATTTCACATGATTCCATCCCGTATTTGCACAGCGGGAGGGCGACCGTCCTCCCTCGGCAACGCTCGGGACAGGCTGGTCGCCGGAATGTATCGCACGGCAAACACCCGTTGCCGCACGCAACGCGGCGGTCAGGAATGACCGCCCTCCCGAGTGCCGGGTCAAATACCCATGAGAAACGAACACCTGGCCAGCGAACATTGCCGAAAATTGGATTGCGTGGGGGTCCAGGGCCCTCCCTGGTCGTTCCGCCTTCGCTAAAGCTTCCTCACTTCGCCCCTTGGGGGCTTCGGAGGACAAGACGGCGGACAAGCATTCGAATCTTGGCTCCGCCAAGTTGGAATAGAAATGAAATGTCGCTGGGGTCCAGGGCCCTCCCTGGTCGTCATCAAAATCTTGGCTCCGCCAAGTTTTGATAGAGAAAAAATGGTGCGCCAGCAGGGATTCGAACCCCGGACCAAGAGATTAAGAGTCTCCTGCTCTACCAGCTGAGCTACTAGCGCACACTCATGAACTGAGGGAGGAAAATACGCCAAGTTGAGAATCAGATCAAGATTTCCAGGTCTATATCTATAAGAAGTCCTTGGTTGACCCCGCCGGCATCTGCTACCTTCCCCGGTATGCAATCAAAAGAGATCCTTAAGTTTTTCTACGAGATGGGCCAATTATCACGGGTTAAGCGGGAGGGATGGCGCCTGTTGGGGATGGAGACCCCGGAAAGCATAGCCGATCACTCCCTACGGGCGGCTCAGATCGGATGGGTCTTAGCCAAGCTCGAGGGGTACAAAGACCCTAACGAGGTGGCCGCCATGCTCGTTTTTCACGATATCGGAGAGACCCGAATCGGCGACATTCACAAACTCGCCAATAGATATGTCACTGCCGATGAAGCCACCGCCGTTCGAGAGCAGGTATCGCGCCTCGGCGCCGCGGGTGACGACATACTCTCCCTCTGGCATCAAATAGAGGACAAGAATACCGAGGCCGGTATCATCGCGAAGGACGCCGACCTCTTGGAGCTCGCGGTTCGCGCGAGGGAGTATATGGAGCGTGGCTACGACGACGCGTCCGAGTGGTTCGAAGCGGCGCGGCAACGTCTCAAGACAAAATCAGCGAAAGCTCTTCTTGAGGAGCTTCCGAACGTATCTTCGTCGAGCTGGTGGCACGGTCTTAAGAAGCTAGACTAATGAGTAGCGAACAGACGCAACAACCTGAGACCCTGCACGGGACCGTTGATCGCGTCACCTTTCGAAACGCTCAGAACGGATACTCAGTGATCCAGGTCACCCTTGATCACCCTCCCGAACGAGTGACCGTTGTCGGCATGTGTCCCAATGCCCGAGTGGGATCGTACGTCACGATGACGGGAACGTTTATTGTACATCCGAAGTTCGGTAAGCAGTTCACCCTGCAGTCGCTGATCGAAACGCAACCATCAACAGCCGAGGGGATCGAACGCTACCTCTCGAGTGGACTCATCAACGGCATCGGCAAAAAAACCGCCGAGAGGATCGTCAAGGAGTTCGGCAGCGCGGCTCTCGACGTCATTCGAACGGAACCCGACAAGGTCGCGAAGCTCGCTGGCGTTGGCAAAAAGAAAGCGGAGCTCTTACAGAGCGCTCTCGCCGCGCAGACTGAATTCGATCGCATCCTTCGATTTCTCGTTGAACATCGCATCTCCCCTAACCTCTCCGCCAAGATCTACGAGCGATACAAGGGCAAAACGATCGATACCATTACGAACGATCCGTACACCCTCGCGCGAGATATTCGTGGTATAGGATTTCAAACCGCTGACACAATAGCCCTCAATCTCGGCATGAGTCCGCACGGCGCAAAACGATTGCGAGCAGGAATTTGGTACGCCTTAGAGGACGCCTCTGATGAGGGGCACTGCTACCTCACCCGACAGATACTCCTCGACCGAGCGCGCAGCCTTCTCGGTATCGACGAGACGCACAATCTGGGAGACCACCTCGATAACCTCCTCTCCGAGGGGAACCTAACCTCGTACGGCGATGGGATCTTCCTCAACCACTTCGACCGCGCCGAGGACGCGGTCGCTCGCTTCATCGCCGAACGCACCGAGCCACGCGCGCATCCAGCGCTCGGTGGCGATGCCGTAGCGCGGTGTATCGAAGAGGCGCAAAAGAGCCTCGGTATCTCGCTCTCGCCCGAGCAACAGGTCGCGGTTGAGTCAGCGGCGAACTATCCGTTGTTGATTATCACCGGCGGACCCGGGTGCGGAAAAACAACGATCATCAAAGCGCTCACGATACTCTTTGAGAAAGCGGGGCTCGCCTTCGCGCTCGCGGCTCCAACTGGTCGCGCAGCTCAACGAATGTCGCAAGTAACTGCCGCCCCCGCGAGCACTATCCACAGACTCCTCAAGTACGATCCCACAACGACGGACTTTATCTTCAACGCGCGTAATCCCCTTCCCTACGACGCGCTCATCATCGACGAAGCCTCGATGGTCGATATCATGCTCGCGCGCGATCTCTTCGCCGCGATTCAAAAGAAAACGATCCTTATCCTCGTGGGCGATAAGGACCAACTTCCATCGGTTGGACCGGGCCGAGTATTCGGAGACCTCGTAAGCTGTAAAGACATTCGGGTCGTCGCGCTCTCCAAGCTCTTCAGACGCGCGAATGAATCAGCGATCAACTCGGTCGCCTACATGATTAATACTGGAGAGGTTCCATCGATACCAACGCCGGACGGCGTCACAAAATCTGATGCCTACTTCATTCAACGAGATGACACAGACGAATCCGGTCGCCTCATTGAGAGTCTCGTCGCCGATCAGATACCGAAAAAGTTCGGATTCTCTGGCGCTGAGATCGCGGTACTCACCCCATCGAATCGGGGGCCCGTCGGAACGATAGAACTTAACAAACGGATCCAGGAGAAGCTCAATCCACGAGCCTCCCACACCGAGGATGAGATCCTTGAGATAGGTGACATGACCTTCCGGGTTGGCGACCGTGTATGCCAACGGGTTAACAACTACAAGATCGATCCCTCCGGCGTGTTTAACGGCGACATGGGCACGGTCTACCGCGTTGATCGTGAGGAGCAACGACTCACCGTCGAGCTGTGGGATGGACGCCTTATCGAATACCCACGGGGTGAGATCGGACAGCTCTCCTTAGCGTATGCCGTCACCGTGCACCGATCTCAAGGTATGGAAGTTCCGTGTGTCGTCTTCGCCATCGATAATTCGCACTTTACGCTTCTTGAACGTCAACTCGTCTACACCGGCGTAACCCGCGCGAAGAAGCTCCTTATCATCGTCGGATCAAAACGAGCGCTCGGGATCGCGGCGAAACGCGCGCAGACGAAGCGGCGGTGCACACTGCTTTTAGAACGAATCTCCTCGATTCTGCTTCCGAATCAGCCGGAGCTTATACCTTGGAATGATGGGTGATTGATCGCCTGGACGGGTCGTGACGGTGTAGGTGTAAACTTACCGTACCCTAAGAGGGCCGTTACTTGGGACACCACCGACGGGGTAGTGGCCTCCACTTAAGGGTAGTGGCTGCGCGACACCAAGAACCGGATTCGTTGAACCGGGCGGCCTGTCGTTATGTGGAACGCCCGCGGTCATGCTCGCACCCTTTCCACCGAGTGACACGACGAGTTCTTGCTGAATTTTATTTCGTATGGTTGCGCCAAATTGGGAGAGCGCGGCGATAGATGTCACCGCAACTAGAGCCACGGATAAAGCCGTCTCTATAAGGCTAGCACCACGTTGGTTTGACCTTTTGTTGCGCATGGATAATGTAGTCCTTGCAGTCCTTTCGGACATTATACGTCATTACTGAAGCATATGGGGCGATATTTATATAACTAGCCCTGTAGTACGAGACTTTCCTAAGAGGTTCGCTGAGAGCACGACGGAGATGCCAACAAGCTCCTATCCTCTTACCACGATGCTCGAGGTACCCTTCCCTGCTGGCGCGTCAACTCGTCTACACCGGCGTAACCCGCGCAAAGAGGCTCCTTATCCTCGTCGGATTAAAAAGAGCGCTCGGGATCGCGGCGAACCGAGCAAGAAGGAGGCGGCGTTGCACCCTTCTTCTCGAGCGGGTCTCTTCTACCCTCCTTACGAATCGAGCGGAAGTTATTCCGTGGGACGATTGGTGATTTCCCCGTGACAGAGACGTGTTGGCATCGGCCTGTTAGCGTATCCTAGCTGGTTCGATATTGGGAACTCCGCCCACCGGCGAGGCTCCTCCAATAAGTTGTGGCGGCTGCGCGACTACAGGAACCGGATTCAAAAGTTTAGTTTCTCCGGCATTAGTGCCTGCAACCCCTGGATTAAGCACATGCACCACGTCTCGGGCCAGGATGGCGGATATTGTAGCGCTATAACGTTGGATTGCCGTGAAGGTCACCAACGCTACCAACACCATGGAAAGGGTGGTTTCCACCAAGCTAGCGCCACGTTGTGGAGTTCTGTGATGATACATTCCCACAGTAGTATGGACGATCCAAAAGCTTCAACGCTTGAGATTCTAGCGCGTTTCTCCATCAGGTGCCCGGTTTTAAGGAACGTAACGCCCCGCCACCAGGGCAGCCTCACCAGACCCACGCAAATAAACTATTGATGTACGAGATTCTTTGAGTTTCCAAAATCCTGCATGCGTCAGGCAGGTTTTCAGAACCTCATCATCGGATGTCGACTCTGCGTCTGTGCGCCATCACGCATCATCGGCGGCTCAGGGTTAGCCCACGGTACGATGCCCTGTTGAGGCACTGGGTTTATAAACGGGTGGTGAGATCCTCGTCCATGCTCGCGGTCGTACCGATCCTTTTCGGTCGTGGCGTGAGAGAGATGAGCCAGGTCCTCTTTAATCCAAGGATGTCCCTTTGCGCCCTCTACTGAGAAAGTGGGGGGATCTAAAGCGGCGGTTGGATCGACCCTCGCGATAACGAGATCGACACTGATGTCGGAACTAAGCGCCATCGAGGAGGATGCAGAGCGTTGCGCGGTAGCCGCGGCGTCAGCGATTGAGCGACGCAGGGCTTCTCGGCCAGTTTGTTCAAGGTGTGGTAGGGTAGACTGAAGTTGGGGCAACGCGACATCCACCGCCTTTTGAACGCGGTCAGCAACTTGAACGACATCGGCCAAAGCAACCATCGGAGCGAAATCCTATGCGAACGCGAAAAAGTATCTGCTTCTTCAAGAGTACCAGGCTCGGAGGCGTAACTAAGAAAAATCTTTGGGTAACGAGGAAGGGAATTGGAGAAAAATGCAGCCGCTATCTATTACGAACTCCTCACAACAGGACAGGAGAGCTGTCACACAACTCTTGAGAGCTCCTGGAGGGACTCCGAGGTAAAGGAGCCGAGCCTCTCCCTCACCCGCTCAAACTCCGCCGCGAATCCATCCACATCTCGCGCGATAACGAATCCCATCAATCGCTCGTGGGATCTCTGAAGCTGCTCAAGCACCTCTCGCACAAAGGGGTTGAAGATCTGAATCTCCGCGTACAGTCTTGGATTCTGTGCCAGGATCCTTCCGATCATCGCCAATCGGAGTCTGTATACCGGACTTGCGCTCTCAAGGCTCGCTCCGGGGTCGAAGTTTAGCTCTGCCATGCAGTGAGCCGCCGCTATCGCTTGAAAGTGAGTCAGCCCCTGAACGACCGCCATCATTCGGTCGTGCGCCTCTGGTGTCATCGGGACCACGCGCAACCCCTCGTCCCGCAAAACCTGTAGGAAGGTCTCAGCAAGCGCACCTCCCCTGACATCACACGAGATGCAGGTCTGTCCGCTCTTCGAAGAGAGGCTCGGCGCGAACATCGGATGCACGGAGAGCACCTCAGCTTTCGACCCCTCCATGATCGGCACGAACGGGGTCTTCACCGAGGTGAGGTCCACCACCAATTGGTCTGGGCGAAGGCTCCCCTGAATCTCCCGTAACACGGGCCCCGTAACCCCGATCGGGACGCTCACCACGACGATCGATGCTTGAGCGACAAGTTCAAGATTCGTGAGCTCCGTCTCCTGGTCAGCAATCAGAAGAGGATAAGCCCGTTTCGCAAAGATCTCGGCGCACCACCGTCCAAGCTGTCCCTCTCCACCGATAATCCCTACTGTGAGGTTCTCGTTACTCACCATCTCAACTCTCAAACACCGACTCATCAAGGCGCGTTCAAATTCTCATTAAGTGGGGGGTAAGGCCACTACATTTCCTCACTTTCTTAGTGTAAACGCTACACAGAGATGGGCACTGCGACAAACCAACTGTGATAGGCCACGCGCGGATACCGTCGTAGCTCCACCAGCCCCCAAAAAGTTAGCGCAGCAGCACCGGTATGGTTGAGATCTCCCTAGACGCGCTCTATCCCCTCTGCCCAGCGAAATTCAACTGGCACACACCGTGCCGACAACCAATATTCTCCACTCTTCCTGTTTTCTGCCAAAATTAGCAATTGCCTCCCTAAAAGGATGGGGAGCCCGCGGTAAAGTTGCGACAGAGTCTCGATATACCCTAGCTTATCGAAAAACGCTCTGAGATTAGTCGTGGCAGAGTCTCGATCACCACTCGGTCCTGACCGCCCTGCCCAAAGACGAATCGGAGAAACTCAAGTTTATGAATCCCATCCCACCGTAGGTCGCCATTCGAAAATCTCTCTTTAACTTTATCCGGGGATCTAAAGGCGCTCATATCAAGGCTGTATCCGGAGCACGATATCGGGCTATTTCGATCGTCAATCAATACTTCTCGAACTCGCTTGAGCGCGTTGTTTGCGGCCTCCATGCTCATATCTCCGTCCAACGGCACAAAACACACACAAAGAATCCCTGAGTGGGGCTCAAAGGGCGCTATCATCCGGTATTCTCTGCCGTCAATCACAACGCGGGTAACGTTACTCTTGAGGTGAACAAAAGCGTCCTCCGCCGATTGCAAAACAGGCGCGAAAATCTCGTTATGCTCGCCGGTCTCAAGGTTCTTAAGGAACTTCCATGCGATCATGGCGCTCTCTAGGGGCGTTGAAAGCTGAGTAGCCTCCCGCAGCTCCGTCGCATCGGACGATTCCAAATACGAGTGACTAACCCCCCTTCCTGTAGCGAACATCGCCCATGCGGGGTCCTTGACCACCCAAATACTGCAGGGAAGGGGCAAGCTGGACTTATGAGGATCGAGCGTAAAGCTCATGGAGAATTTGGCCAACATCTCACGTGCCGCCACGATCTCTGGCAACAGCCTACGCTTATCAATTCCAAATGTGAGTCCGCCCTGCGCTGCATCAACGACTACCAGAGGAGGCGCGCCATATGTATCAGAGAACCAACTCATGAAAGCCGGAACACCCTCTACATCGCACCCAGACCGCCCCAATCCGGTGTTGCAAAATGTGAGAGGTAAAATGACTGGTCGCGGTCCATCTTTGAAGCGCTCCTCTATTTCCTGTTGGAGCTGACCAAAATCGAGCTCGGTCCTTTCATTCGACGGAATTCGAAGGAGGTGTTCCCCAGCCAGATCGCACAATTGCCTCTCGAGGGTGTAGTGCACCCACTCGCCTTCCGGGATAACCACGATAGGCGGGTACCGCCTCTGAACGGATTGGAGCGCTGTCTTAAATTCATTCCGCAAGGCGTTCAATTCATGCAATCCCAACCGTCGAATTGCGGCGCTCATATTTTCGGGATGCAACATCAGAGCCCGCGTATCATCGATCTCAATCAGTGAGACGTCCTTACCGTCAAGCGATACCGTCACATCCATATCCAGCTTCTCGCAAGCCTCCTTCAGGGCCAAACCACACCCCGCGCCGCTAAACGCCAAATGAGCCGCCAGATTATTGGAGGCAGTTCCACCTGATGTGGGAATTCCCACGCCCTCGCTCCATGGGGTATCGAACAATACTCCCGGCTTCCGCACCAACTCATTTATCGAGTGCTCAAGCCTTGGGAAATGCGTCATGCCAACATGAGCTCCGTTCGTACCGACAGATACAGAGTGAAAAACTGGTGCTAGTGGGTCGATGCCTCGGGGTACCTGATGTGAGAGCCCGTGAAAGAGTCCTCCAACAAGCCCGCCTCCAACCTTGAAATGCTCCCCCAATTCCTGAACATTCGACTCCATCCGCTGTACCGCCGCCAAAAAGCCATCCATTTTAATCGGATTGGGATTAGGGATACTTCGAGGATCAACACCTAATCGAGGCCGTAGTTTCTCAAGCAGCGATGCCGTGAATCTAGGATTCGGAAGCACATCGCCTTGGTAGAGAGGGGCACTACCGGACGCGAGTGACGCCAGCTGAGCCAGAGCGTCTTGACACGAAATAAGAAGTGAATCAAGAACATCAAGCGAACCCGTGGTCTGGAGTATGAGCGCCTCGCGACTCGTTACAACCACGTCAGTCAAGCCCCTCATCCTTTCTGTCTCAGTGCAACACGGCAATCGCGTCCCGTTAACTAAAAGAGTTCCTATCCTCCCCGCCAACGAATTTTCCGTGCCCGCGGACGGCATGCGCAATTCGTCATTGTCGCCCTTCGCTATGTTATCTTCCCGCCCCTCATCCACACCAGCAGGACAAGAATCCGACATATGAAGTTTATTGATGTTGTTGCAAACGAGAAGCATATCGACCGCTGTGCCCGCGGCCTTAAGAACGTCGAGCGCCGATGGCTGAGCTTCCCGGTCATAAACGTTTCCAGGCTTTGTGGGCTCAATCCTCATTTTGTGAGCCCCTTGCATGCCGCGTGTAATGTCTTTTAGGAGTTCCCGAATATCCACATCTAATGGCGATACTTTGAACGAGCCCGAGAGCCGTTTGCAAATCAAAAACGACGCCAAACACTTGATAGTCGCGAACGCTACCTGCCTATCCTCAAAGAAAGAGCTATCAAACGATCGGTTACGTATCTTTGAATGAGTCATCCTGAGAGCGGAGGCAACGGGCAACAGTTCATGTTCACGCAAGGTTGTGAGAAGGTCCTTTTTGGCCCTGGCGAGCGCCTCAGGCGTTGCCCCGCTATCTTCGTCTTGAAAACCTTGTCGATCGAACGATAAGAGAGCTGAGAGAGCTAGCGTGGCCAATCGCTTTTCAACTTTCTTAAACCTCGGATCATTTCTTACCTCACCCTGAGATAGCGGGAGCGCGCTCTCACAAATACTTTTAATTTTCTCAAGCTCAACGCTAGACACCTTAAGGTGTGCCACCCTCGATTCATGAGCGGGACGGTCTTGAGTACCGGGGACATTCCCATCGAATTCCCTCTCAAGCGATTTCGCGGCTCCAGACTTCCCCATCTGGTCCCCGATCGCGCGCGTCGCAGAGAGGGCAAGAGTTTGGTACACTGACTGAAGGCTATGCGTTAGCTCGGTAAGACGCCTCCAAGAGGCAACCTGAGCACGACCGGGCAACACGAGAGCTTCGTTTTGAGTGACTGTCTGTGTCTGATTAGCTCGATCCATATGCATCCTCTTCATCGCAGCCAGCGGATTCGCGTGCGGTTCACGCGGACGAAGGTAGAGGAGTAAAGGATTTTATTCGTACTGATAGGGACTCAGAGACCGAAACCGGAAAGAAGCGCGCATACAACTCCGATTTCAGGCGGTTCACTCACGTCTCGACGAACACAAGTCACACCGGACAGTGCTTTTCCGGAGGAGATTTCAAAAGCCAAAGGCATCGAGAACACTTCGCTCTGAAGCTACTATCAATCTCTCTCGAATGTAAAAAACTTCAGCGGCCACGCGGCGGGCAGCCAGAGGTTGCGCGACGGGCAAGCTCCCTATCCCAGTCGCTCGATAATCCGATCCGCCATCTCAGCGGTCGAAACTTTTTGACTGCCCCCGAGGAAAATATCGGCGGTACGATATCCATCTTGTAGGGTCAGTTCCACAGCGCGCTCAAGCGCGTCAGCTTCCTCGATCCAATCAAAAGAGAAACGAAACATCATGGCGACCGAGAGAATTTGGGCTATGGGGTTCGCGATCCCCCTACCAGCGATATCAGGCGCGGAGCCCCCAGATGGCTCAAAGAGCCCAAATCCCCCATCGTTAAGACTCGCGGACGGAGTCAGCCCCAGCGAACCTGGAAGCGCCGCCGCCAGATCGGAGAGAATGTCGCCGAAGAGATTTGAGGTCACGATAACATCGAACTGAGCGGGATTCTTCACCAGCTGCAGGGCGCAGTTATCCACTAACATATCCTCTAGAGTGACATCAGCGAAGTCCGTATGAATCTCTCTAACGACCTCTCGCCACAGCTTCGACGTCTGCATCACGTTAGCTTTATCCACAGACGTAACTTTACCTCGCCGCTTTCGCGCTGTCTCAAAAGCAACTTGCGCTACAACTGCGATCTGATCCTCGGAATACGCCCCACTATCTCGCGCATACCGTCTGCCGTTGTCCATCCATGTCGACTTCTCGCCAAAGTAAACATCTCCGAGAAGCTCCCGAATAATGACGAGGTCTATCCCCTCAGAAACGATCTCATCCTTGAGCGGACATCCCGCCAAAAGATGCTCATAGACTCGCGCCGGCCGAATGTTGGCGGCTAGGGCGAAATTCTTCCGCAACGCTAAAATAGAATTAGCCTCGCAGCCCCGCCACTTCGGAAGGTGCGCTTGGCTCACAGGCCCTCCGACCGAGCCGAACAAGATGGCGTCAGAGCTTTTACATAAGTCAATTGTCGTTCGAGGAAGATGCTCCCCGTATTCGTCGAAGGCGGAACCTCCAACAAGCCCCTCAACACATCGAATGGAGCGCCCGAACTTCCTCACTACCGCGGTGGCGACTCGCACAGCCTCACGCATCACCTCAGGTCCTACGCCATCTCCAGCTAACACCGCGATAGATTTAGTTCCCATATGCTACCTATTCGGCGTTCCTACTCGAAAGAATGAATACGGCTCCAACTCGGCTTTCTTGGCCGAGATAATTGGAAGATGAGAACGCAAATAGTCCATATCATCCAGGCCACGTAAGAGACAGTGCTTGCGAAACGAATCATACGCGAAGGCCCACACGCGGCCGTCCGAGGTACTGACAGTTTGAGACTGAAGATCCACGGACATCATTAATTCGCCTTGATTGGCCTCAGTTAAAAGACCCGCCACCACAGTCGGTTCTAACGTCACCAGAAGTAGCCCATTTTTTGAGCTATTGGAGGCAAAGATATCCGCGAATGAGGGCGCGATAACGACTCGGATTCCGGCCCCAAGAAGCGCCCACACCGCGTGCTCACGCGATGAACCGCATCCAAAGTTGGCGTCAGCGAGCAGGATTTGAGCCCCGCCATAACGCGCTTGGTTTATGAACAACGAGGGGATGGTTGTTCGCAAGCGCTCAAAGAGGTGCGCGCCAAACCCCTCTCGTGAAATACTCGTCAGGTGTTGCGCCGGAATGATCATGTCCGTATCGACATCTTTAAGGGGCAAGGGAGCCGCCATCGATGTTAGTGAAGTAAACGCTTGCATACAGATAGCCCTTTTTAAAATGATTCCCATGGAACGATGCAGCCAGCAACCGCGCTGGCGGCGACGGTGATAGGAGAGGCGAGATGTGTAATACTCCCCGCGCCCTGTCGCCCAATAAAGTTTCGGTTAGATGTACTGATACAACGCTTGCCAGCTGGAACTTTATCGTCATTCATACCTAGACACATCGAACACCCAGGCATACGGAACTCCGCGCCGGCCGCCTCGAAGATCGCTCGAAGGCCCTCACGCTCCGCTTGCGCCATAACTTGCTCAGAACCGGGAACAACGTACAGCGTGACATCCGGGTGTATTCGCCTTCCTCGCAACACCTCCGCTGCCGCTCGAAGATCCTCGATACGCCCATTAGTGCACGAGCCGATGAAGGCCCACTCAACTTTTACACCTTTAATTTGGGCACCTTCAGTCAACCCAGTGTAGGAGAGCGCCTGCCGCGCCACCGTCTTATGCGTATCTGGCAGAGCATCCACCACTGGAATGGTATCGTGCACGCTTATCGCCTGCTCGGGATTGATACCCCAGGTTACCATCGGAGTTAGCTCGGAGACGTCGATGGTCAACTCCCGGTCGTAGAGAGCCCCTTCGTCGGAGGCAAGGCTCCTCCAGAACGTCACAGCCTCATCCCAGCGCGAATCCGCTGGAGCGTAGGGCTTCCCCTTCAAAAACGCGAAGGTAACCTCGTCTGGAGCGATAAGTCCCGCGCGGGCCCCGCATTCGATACTCATGTTGCAGATGGTCATCCGCTCTTCCATCGACATAGCCCGCACCGCGGATCCACAGTACTCGATTATGTGGCCGTTTGCCCCCGAGATGCCAATCTGAGCAATGAGTTTTAGTATGGCGTCCTTCGGTGTTACGCCGGGCCTAAAGGTTCCTTCAAATGACACCTTCATCGTTTTCGGTATCGCTTGCAGCAACGCACCGGTCGCCATCACGTGACCCACCTCGCTCGTGCCAACACCAAATGCTAATGCGCCGAAAGCCCCATGCGTTGAGGTGTGAGAATCACCACAAACGATGGTCATCCCTGGCTGGGTAAGCCCTAACTCCGGCCCAATCACATGAACGATCCCCTGATATCCCGAATCAAAATCAAAGAGCGTTACCCCGAACTCCTTACAATTTTCACGAAGGGTGGCTACTTGAAGACGAGCGGCGTCGTCTACAATCGTGAGACGATTTTTAGCGGTCGGAATACTGTGGTCGACGGTCGCCGCTAACCTGGTCCGGTCCAAAAGCGGGATCCCCCTTTCCCGGAGAAGAGAGAAAGCCTGACTCGAAGTCACCTCATGCAACAACATAAAATCAATAGTCAGAATTCCAACGTTGCCCGCGGCTTCGTCCTTGCGGATAGCGTGAGATTCCCAAATCTTCTCTATAATATTCCTCTTCATACTTATTGTACCTTTTTGAAAGTCCTCTCTACATACGCTCTATTCGTCGCGCTTATAAGCGCTTTCATCGCTGATATCTCAATATCCTCATCGACTCCTCGACCCATAAAGCTCTGTCCCATGTGATCATTGAGAATAATTGTACTCACACTGTTCGCCGAGATGCCGGGGCTCTCCGACTCACTGTGGTAACTCTGAAGCAGCAGTCCGGGAAGCCGTTGATCAATAGCTCGCTTGAGACACGCCAAAGCGGAGTCCTTTCCATCATATGCCTCTCGCAGTTCACCCTGAAGGTCAAAGAACTTACCACGAAGAACGATCTCGGATCGCCCACTCCTCTTCGAATAGTCGTACTCCTCTATAACGACCGGGTTGCGAAACTCAAAATAGCCCTCCATGACCTCCTTGTCGGTCACCCCTTTTCTACGTTCCTGATACAACGTCTTTATAAATTGCGCGATGGAAGCTTTCTCTCCGTCATGACAAACGTACCCGGCTTTCTCAATAATCGACTGGGCGTGATTGCCTCCCGAAAGTGGCCCGAACACAAACGTAATCTCGTTACCGATCTCTTGAGGATCGAATGGTTGATACGCGAGCGGGTCTGTCAGTATCGCGTTGGTATGCCCGCCTGAAGAATGGCGGGCGGCATTATCCCCAGTGATTGGCCAATGTGGCTGCCGAGGAAGCATGTGGTTCGCCACGAAATTCGATAATGCCTGGATTTTATCGAGGGCGATTCCGGTCGAGTATGCCACCCCTTCCTCGCCGCAGTCACCGAAGTGCGCCAAAGCTAAGATGACCTGCTCCAAGGCGACATTACCAGCTCTCTCTCCGATCCCGTTAAAGCACCCCTCGATTTGCGTGCACGGTCCCAGAAATACCGCGGCTAACGAGTTATGCAGAGCCAGCCCAAAGTCATTATGGCAATGGGCTGACCATGTGACGGTCCTCCCCGCGAACTCCCGGGCTATAATCTCCGCGTGGCGGTTCATCATGGAGACGAAATAGCGTGGCCCCTGCAGCCAACATCCTCCACCGATGGTATCTGGGCAGTTAATCACGGTGGCCCCTCCATCGATAGCCGCTCGAATGACGTCCGTTGTGAAATCGAAGTTTTCTCCGATACGGGAATACCCCTCAGGACTAAATTCAACCTCATATCCTGCTTGGGATGCTAACAGACACAAGTCGTAGGTCTCCTTTACCAAATCGCTCTTCTTCTCGGAGCGAGCGCCCAGAGAGGCCTCCATTAATCCAGGAGCGACGGGAAGGTACATGTGAACTCGCCCCTTTCCCCGGCGCATCGTTGGCAAAAGTACCTCCATCGTTTTTTCGACCTGCTCGCGCCGCTGCTGACACAATCCCGCGATGACTGGCGAGTCAACAGCTCCCGAGAGTTCCTGCGCGATAGTCTGAACGATCGAAAAGTCGAGTTTACTTGCCGCGGGGAACCCGGCCTCCAGGACGTCGACGCGCGCACTGAGCGCGAGTTGAGCGTACTCGATATTGTGCTCAAAACTGATGGCAGCGCCGGGGCACTGCTGTCCATCACGCAAGGTAGTATCGAAAATCTTGATCTGTACGTCTCGTTTTGCCTTCATAACCTCAACCTGGTAAAAAGTCATCGCGCTACATGACATCAGATTTCTCTGACTCTTCGTGTCGCTTCGACTTCTCCCTCCACCTTAGAGATCTCGCTCATCCGCTTCAATCACAAACGGGGCACAATCCGGCGCCCTGATTTCACTTCTGAATCGTCTTCATAGCTATGTTCCGCTCGACATCGGTACCATGGAGGCTCTCTTTCATACCCGGAAGATTTGAACTACATAGGAATCGTTTCATGCAAATAGCGTATAATGTGGATAGCACCGAATGTTCCCCTTTTTCCTGGCAGAGCGCCTTCAGTAGGAAGCGTCGCCTCATGGACGACTCAGGGATTCGGGCTATTCTCGGCATAGCCTCAAGACCGGGGATCTTATCATTCGCCGGTGGATTACCAGATCCCAAACTCTTACCGCTTGACGAGATCCATGAGTGTAGCCAAAACGTTTTGCGTACTCACGGATACGCGGCGCTGCAATACGGCGTGGCAGACGGCGTAGGCGCTTTGGCTCAAGAGTTAAGCAAAGTGTCGAATTCAAAGGGAGCGGATTGCGCTCCCCTGAATGTTATTCCAACCACTGGCTCTCAACAGGGAATTGACCTCATCGCTAATGCATTCCTCAATCACGGGGATCCGATCGCGGTAACATCACCAACGTATCTCGGAGCTCTCCAGATCTTCTCCGCTTTTGAGCCTCGCTATATACAGATCTCATGCGACGATGAGGGGCCGATACTCGCTGACGTTGAGGCAGCTCTTCGGCAAAAGCCCGCCTTCTTTTACGTCGTCTCAATTTTTCAGAACCCGACCGGAGTAACTATCTCTCGAAAGCGGGGAGAGGCTATCGTTCGAATGTGCCATGTGTACAACGTCCCCATCGTTGAGGATGCCGCCTATCAAGAGCTCTTCTATGACGCGGAGCCTGTCAGCCTCCGTGTAACAGAGTCCGCCATCCTTCAAGCGAGCGGTCGCAGCTATGAGGACGATGGCCGGGTCATATACCTTGGAACACTCTCAAAGGTCATGTCTCCAGGATTGCGCGTTGGGTGGATTGAAGCGCCTTCAACCGTAATACGCGCGATAGCGTGCCTGAAACAGGGAACCGACCTTCACTCAGGAGTTATGAATCAATATATTGCCGCTGAGTTCCTCAAGACACACGCGGAGGGGTATTGGAAACGCATCCGAGCCGCGTATAGGGAGCGGCGAGACCAAGCCGTTGAGTCAGTCAAGAAACATATCGGGGCCATCGCGCAAAGCTGTACAACGCCAGAGGGCGGCTTCTTCTTGTGGCTGGAGGTGGATCCAAAGATAGATACCGCCAAGCTCCTCCCAATGAGCGTTGAGGAGTTCGGTGTAGCCTTCGCGCCGGGCGCGCCATTCTTCGCGCTCAACCCCGCGAACAACACCATGCGACTGAGCTTTTCGAATCTTTCACTTGAGATGATAGAAAAAGGAATT
>JBIJBE010000072.1:0-8132 GCA_044345405.1 Bdellovibrionota bacterium | reverse complement strand
CCGTTCTCGTGCGGGTGTGGCCCGTGCTGCGGAGATGGGACGTGCAACGATGTCGAGGACCGAGGTACATGCGCCGCCGATTGCTGGGCACCGAATGATGGGTATTGTGATAATGGAAATGGAGGCGCTGAGAACTGCGGCAATTCTCCGAGCGATTGCGGCGCGTGTTGCGGTAATGGCGTAAACGACTCGGAGCCGTGCGATGACGGTAATGGTTATGATGGAGACGGATGTTCGGCCCAGTGTCTCATTGAATCTGGTTGGTCGTGTACAGGGGCTCCGAGCGTGTGTTCGCTGATTCCGACGGCCACCTCCACGCCAACTACGACGTCAACGTCAACTCCTACGATTACCCCGACGCAGAGCGCAACCATTACGTCGACCGTTACTCCAACTTCAACAAGCACCGAAACCCCGACGCCAACCCTAACTCCTACACGCACCTCCACTCCGAGCTCGACTCCTACACCCACTCTGACGCCGCTTGTACCAGCTCCACTTCCAGTTGTGGCGGAGCCTGGACAACGGGATAACGGACAGGTTTCGTCTGGAAAGATCCTTGAGGTGCGCGGGGTAGGAACTCCTGGGGATAATGTTGAGGTATCGGTGGACGAGGTAGTCGTCGGCACAACTCAGGTAAACTCCCAGGGCACGTGGCTGTTATCGCTTCCTCGGCTCTCTGTCGGAAGCAGGAAGGTGACCGCCGTGACCATTACGCCGAGCGGCACGAGAAGCGCTCCATCAGCTCCACTCGAGCTGAGCGTGCTTGAGTCCGCTTCACTCGACTTCGTCGGTGTCGGAGACACCGCGGTTACGGCGTGGAGGCGTGAACGAGGAGTCGTGCGATTTAAGTTCCGCCGCGCCGCTGATACTACCTGGGCAACCCGTGAGGTGGCTGGGCAGTACCCAGTGCCGGGGGATTACGATAATGATGGTGTGGCTGATATCGCGGCCGTTGAACGATCGGGTAACCATTTTGTGTGGAACATCTCAAGTTCCCTCTCGGGTAAGCTATCCGCCATCAAACTCGGCCGAACAGGAGAGACCGTTCTCGGTGGATGTAAACTGCAATCGGCTGATCGCGTTTCGCTGGCGGTCTTTCGTCAGAGGGCGCGTCAGGTAGTGGTAAGAGATCTAAACCAAGGTCCTGAGCACGTCCGGCAACTTCGAGGTCTTGGACAGGCTGACCTTCTTGGATGTGGTGACACCGACGGTGATGGTATCGATGAGGTGCTATTCAAGGTTCCGGGCGATCGGGGAAGCGACGGAATTGTAGCGTATAATTCGCTTGGGCAACGGGTGGTTCAAAAGGACCTCTCTCAATTCCTGCGCGGACTGGTTGTAAGACGATCGGGCACTGAGGTCCCACTTGTAGCGATTATCCAGGCGAACACTCGCAAGGGGATCCCGATACGGGTTGAGACCCTAGCTGGAAGCTTCTCGTTTCCGACGTTCTACGTGGGACCAAACTCAACCATCGGTAACGGCTTCTTTAGCGACGATGATGGGCAACAAACCGCCGGACTTCTCTGGTCAGAGAACCGAACCCGTAGTGTGTACCGGAGACTTCTCAAGAGGGACGCCGCGGTCGAGCCGCTCTTCAAACTCCCTCATGGTTACAGGCTCGTACGATCGCAGAACGTATTCCGTACCCACTGAGCCATCCAGCGTATCGCGGCTTTATAAAAGATCCGGTCTTAGAACGCGTCAACCTCACGCCGAATAACATCATCAAGGGTCCCTCGACGCTCAATAACCTTCGCCGTTCCGTTCGTTTGAAGTAGCACTGAAGCCGGAAGGTTCATCGAGTTGTACTCGCTCTTCATCGCGTGGCTATAGGCACCGACGAGTCCGGTTACCATGAGGTCTCCCACCTTTATCTCGGGGAAGGGACGAGGCTTGAGCTCTCCATCCTCGCCACGAGTGAAGATATCTCCTGATTCGCAGAGGTAGCCGCCGATAACGTACTCTTTAGACCCCGTGAGTTCACGCCCATCTCCGGCTACGAGGGTGAGGGGGTGATAGCTTCCGTACATCGCGGGTCGGGGATTGTGATTGAAGCCGGTGTTGAGGAGCGCGAAATTATAGGTCGGCGTTCGCTTCACGTTCTGTACCTCAGCGATGAGGTGCCCACACTCAGCGACGATGAACCGACCCGGTTCGATCTGAAGTTGGATCGGCTTGCCGTACTCCTTGGAGAATCCCTCGAAGCTATCGGTGAGGCGCTCTCCCCATTCGTTGAGGGGCATCGGTGTGTCGGTCTCAGGATTGTACACAACGGGGAGCCCTCCACCCAAGTTCACGAAGGAGAGGTCCTCGAACTGTCGAGCGATATCGAGCGTAAGGTCCTTAATCCGAAGCCAATGCGCGAGATCAGTTCCAGAGCCGATGTGCGCGTGAATACCATCGAGCTTGAGATCGAACTCCTTCACGATTGCGCGAACCTCATCGAGTTGGTCGACGTAGATACCGTGCTTACTCGCGGGGCCACCGGTATTTACTTTGTTGTTCGCTCCGTGTCCCTCACCGGGATTGATTCTCACAGAAAGCTTCGCGCCTGGTCGCACCTGTCCGAGGATACGCATCTGATCGAGGGAGCTGCAGTTCATCGTGACGTTCATCTCCAGCAGCTCATTGAACACCGACGCGGAGGCGCTCTCGCCGGTATAGGCGACCTCCTGAGGGGCATAGCCTGCAAGCAGTGCTCGCTTCGCCTCGTTCAGTGATGAAGCGTCTATCCAGATCCCTTCGTCCTTGACGATAGAGAGGATCGCTCGAAGGGTGAGCGCCTTGCAGGCGTAGCGGATAACGAGGTTGGGATAGGTTATCGCCGCTTTGAGCTCTCGGCACCTTTTGCGAACCACAGATTCTTCGAACACGTAGAGTGGGGTGTGAAACTTCTTAGCGAGTGAGCGGACGAGGAGTGGATCGAGTGTCATGCCCAGAGGTTATAGCAGATACCACCGCGTGGCAGCCACCGATATGTCGTGTCAGTCACGACTTTCACACGTTTCATCTGAACCCTGCCCATTCCCATTTTAGGGATACCCTTGAGAACCGAGAAGCACGTTGTTGATGTGATCTGAACTAACGAGCTCTATCGCCCCGATCGCTCGTTCTTCCGTACCTTCTCAAGCGCCTCAGCGACCTCCTCATTCCCACGCTCGGTATAGCGCATCGTGACACGGACATCGCTGTGTCCGAGCGCCTGCGCGACTAATCGAATGTCGCGAGAGTCGTTAAGAAGATTGGTGGCGTAGGTGTGACGGAGGAGGTGAGGGTGAAGCTTCGTATCTACCGAGAAGGATCGAATCGCGCGCCAGACGCTCTTCGGACTCAACTCAAAGCTCTTGAGGTCGCTCGCCGAGGCGCCATACGAGCTGATAAAGAGGGGAAGTGACGCGTCGACCGAGGCGCTCAACTTTGGAAAGAAGCGCGCTAACTCCTGAGCCCGCTCGTGTAGGTAGTGTTGTAATGGCTCTCTCATCTCGGTGGTGATGTAGACGTCTCTAAAATTTCGTCCCTTCGTTCGTACCTGTCGAATCCACTCAAGCTTGTCGCTGAGTTGATTCATCTTAATCGATCGGATCTCCTCGGCGCGAAGGCCCGTATCGAGGAGGAGCTTGAGAAGGGTTTCGTTTCGCAGTCGATTAAACGAGCTCTTTTCGCTCCGCGCTGTCGCGGCTTTTGCCTTTACCTCTTCAACCTCGTGGGCATTGATCGATTTCGGTCGGCGGGTTTGGAGCTTCGGTGGCTTAACGTCACGAGCCGGATTCACGAATCCTGGAATTCGCTCTGAGAGAACCCGCCCCATGTGCTTGAGGGTCGCGAGGCGTCTTGAGACCGTCGCGGGCGCCTCCCCAATTCGTAGCGCCTCGTCAATGAAGCGTTGCGTCGCCGAGAAGTCCCAATCCTCAACCAAGAGGTCGTCTATCTCTTTTCTCCGTTTGAAGCTTTTTAAGAACTCAAGGAACTTATCCGTGTCGAGCTGTTTAGCTCGCGCGGTGTGGCCGCGCCCCTCGGCGTAAAACTTGAGGTACTCGGTCACGATAGAACCGAGGGCGAGTTGAGCTACCTTTTTGTCCGGGCGGGCCTCGGCGAAGAGGTCCGCGACATTCTTCGTCATGTCCCGCTAGTGTACGGCAATAGGGTTAGAGGTCGCCAGCGGTGGATTTGGGGTTCTTCAGGCCGTGGTAAATAGGCCGGGAAAGGACTAGACTATCGGCATGCAGAAAGACCCTTTATCCGCCAGTCCGCTCCATTCCATCGTCCGTACTATTGAGACCGCTGTGTTAGACGCCGGCCGGTATCTCGATGAAGCAGGCCGCTCTGGGACCGCTCTTGAGGTTACGGTTAAGGCTGACCATACCCTCGTCATGAACTTAGACGTTGAGAGCCAGCGTCGGGTCCTTTCGAATCTTCCGGTCGGGCATCCCGTTGTGGCTGAAGAAGATGAAAGCTCCCACGGACTCATTCATTCCGCTGGAAGCTACTTCCTCGTCGATCCCCTCGATGGCACAACCTCCTGCAAGCGCTTCTTCGGTCAAAAGGGTGGGCACGTCGGGTACGGTCCACTCGTTGGGTACGTACACGAGGGGCAGCTCTCGGTAGCCTCATTCTTTAGCGTTCCTCATGGGCGATTACTCACCGCGGTTAAGGGACTCGGAACCTACATCTCTACTCCCGATTTCTCCGCTGGTAACAACGTCGGTACCCGCACCCGACTCACCCCTCCGGGATGTTCATTGCTTGTACAGGCAGGGGTACTCTTCTTTGTGGGGCATAACGGTGAGACTCGGGTGATGCAACACCTCAAGAACAACAACGCCATCGAGAATATGTACCGTTTCGGTGGGTTCGCAAACGACTGCGCTCGACTCGCGCAGGGATTTGAACAGATGAGTGTGCAGTTCTCCGCCAAGCCGTGGGACTTCTCGGCGGCGTTACTCGCCGCTGAGGCGGGGCTTGAGGTATGGGTTGATCCACTTGGTCGGAGAGTTCCACTCAGCGAGTGGAGGATCGAGCCGAACAATCCCGCCATCATCATCCAACCGGGGATCCGAGACGAGCTGTTCGGTCTTTTAGACTCTATGTAATATCACCTCATGAACGCTCTTCTACGAATTGATACGCATGCTCATCTCTATGACTCGTACTCGGTTAAGGAGTGGTGTGAGGCGGCGTTCCGAAATCTAGGTGGGGGCGCTGATGTCACCCCGATGGTGTTTGTGGTTGATCGCCAAGGGCAGGATTCCCTCGCTCGCCTACGCCGTGAGGTGCCTTCGTTCGCTGAGTGGCGCGATGTGTGGGATGGTCAAGCCGGTGTAGCCCACCTCGGAGGAGGGCCTCTCTGGATAGTTCAAGGTGTTCAGTACGTGACCAGTGAGCGGCTTGAGGTACTGGGGGTCGGCGTAGAGCGATTCTCACCGGACGGCTCCTGCGCCACTGAGTATGTCAATCGTATCGGAGAGCTTGGCGGATTGCCGTGTCTCCCTTGGTCTCCTGGAAAGTGGTTAGGTAGCCGAGGTAACGTGGTGCGTGCCCTTCTCGATAGTACTTCGGCTGCCACGCTCCTCGTCGGAGACATCTCGATACGTTCTCGTGTTGGACCTCCCTCATCCCTGCTCTCGTACGCGAGGAGGAGAGGGTTTACGGTGCTTCTTGGGACAGATCCTCTGCCCACCAAGAGTGACGAAGTTCTCGTAGGGAGTTTGGGCGTTGAACTGTCACTCAAGTGCCCCGCCGAGGAGGTCGTACGCTCGTGGAGTAATCTGAAAGAGGCGATCCGCTCCGCCGGTGACATCCCACGGTGGGGGGCTCGTAATTCTCCCCTGCAAGCTACGCGAAGATTTATCTCCTCGATTTTTTGATAGGCTGACGGGGCAAGAAAAAAGGCTGAGCGATCTTACTCGCCCAGCCTTCTCGTCGAAGTTCCGATCGTCTCGGAGCTACTTGATTAGTTGATTGCACTCTCCCTTCACACTGCCGTAGCATCGCCCCGCGTCTGGAACTCGAGCGCAGGACTTGGTGCGAGGATTCGTCACGAAGTATACGGTCGGAGACCCTGTGTTCTGGATAGCTTTTCTTCTCATCAAGGCCGTTGCATTGGTGCAACGGAAGCGCCCTCCAGCATGACCGTGAGCCGTTGCCCATGGACACGAAACGAGGAGGTTGTCCTGAGAGTCATATACCTTGGTGCCTGAACGTGTGTAGGACTTATTCATGATCAGAGTGGGTTGTCTGCGGAATCCGACCAGTGGGGTTCCAGGACCACCACTGCGGAGTGGGGCCGAGTTTTTGTAGATGAAGTTCTTTGATGGAAGGCTCTCTACGGTGGTGCAGGACGCAATCGTTTGCGCCTGTGCCGCTACTCCGAAAGAGAGGGTCGCCAACGTTACTGAGAGAGCTCGTAGTATCTTTTTCATGGTTCCTCGTGGTTGTCCCAACGCGATGTCGAAAGAGCGTCGGAGAAAGTTTATGTTTCTCATGTTCTGAGCTGTGAGAGAAAACTTCGCTCTCTACGCTTGTATAAACCGCACCAAGCACAGCTCCTCGTAGTGTAACGACTTTCACGAGAAGCAACACTACCAATTCGTAGAATTTTAGAGAAAAAACAGCCACGGGCGTACTAGGATATTCTCTTGTTAAAAAAGGCGCTTATCTCGACCCTTATATCTTCGTTGTTGAGAATCCGCCCGCTACTAAGCGGCATCTAAGGGGGCCCCGATTGTTGGCCGCGCTCTCCTAAACCTCGGCCTCAGTGAGCCGCAATGGTCGTCGCCGTATCGGGCGTTGGATGTGGTGGAACCCACGGGCGCTGTTTATTGATCCCCAATCGGGTCGCGAACTTCTCTTTAATGACGAACTCATCCGGAATCATCTTCTGCCCCTCAAGCCAGAGGTAGATGTGCTCAGCCGCCATGCGGTGCGCGATCTCGTTCGGATGGCGATCGACACCTGGAATCACCTGAAGGTGCTCAAGGGGAATTCCCTGGTAGATATCAGAGACATCGAGGTTTGGAACCTGAAGAGAGGTCATGAGGTCCTTCACCTTCGTGTGAATCGGATAGAAAGGGTACTTCTCATCCATCGGCATACCGAAGAGTGGGAACACGACCGCTACGATCGGTGTCTTTGACTCCCTGGCGAGCCCAACTAATTGCCCCATAGCATCGGTAAACGGCTTCCACGTCTTCTCCTCCATAAAGAGGCCCGTGAAGTAGTCGATGTAGGCTTGGTGTGTTTGAGAGTTATGAAGTCGGGTGAGAACAAATCCGAGGGTCTTCCAGTGTCGAGCGAGGGTCTTCGTCATCCCCTTGAGCTTTAACGGACCGAATCGATCGGTCATGTTCTCGGTGAGGCCGCTTGGTCGGTGTGCTTTGATCTCGGGGTCGTTCAAGGTGATCTGTAGGAGGATAAGATCCGCGCCCTCGGTGATAGCCTGTTTCGTTGTGTCGATCTCGTGGGAGGTTGAGTAGGCCGGCACGCCGTAATTGATCACCTCGACGTTTCGTGGGCTCCCGCTCACCTTGAGCATCTGTTGGAGCTTGTACGAGAAGGTATCGGTGAACTGCATGAAGGGGGCGAAGGTGAAGGAGTCTCCCACGACCGCGACGCGGAAGGTGCCCGCGGGCTTTTGTGGATTGTACGGATAGTTCTGCATCGTCGGCGCTCCGGGCGCTCGGAAGTAGAACTCGGGACGATCGCTCCACTTGGGTCCTTTCGGCGCTGACGGAGCGAGTACCCGCACCCCAAGCTCGACGAACCCGAGCGCGAACACGAGTCCGAACACCGTCGTTCCGAGGGATATCAGAAAAGATTTGATCGAACTCACGCTTCCTCCTGTGCGACAACATCGCGCGAGCCCCGCGACACGACCCGTGAACGTACCTCGTCATAGAGCGCGGCGAGTTGCGTCTCGAACGCTGAGAGGGTGTAAAGCGTCTCGGCGCGTTTTCGGGCGTTCTCTCCGAGCTTATTTCGTAGCTCCGGGCTATCCAAAAGAGTACGCAATCCATCAGCGAACAGTGGCGCCTCCGCTGGCGCGAGCACGGCGATCTCCTCATCGAGAACCTGTCGGTGGGTTGAGAGATCGGTGGCGAGGAGCGCCTTGCCTGAGTGAAGGTATGAGT
>JBIJBE010000047.1:0-25180 GCA_044345405.1 Bdellovibrionota bacterium | reverse complement strand
CCTGACTTCCGCGCTGGAGAGCGAGCGTTTCAACTCCTTACCCAAGTAGCGGGGCGCGCCGGTCGTCGAGAGAAGCAGGGACACGTCATCCTCCAAACACGGGTGCCTCAACACGTGAGCTTGCAAATGACGATCGCCGCAGACTACCTAGGCTTCGCGAAGCAGGAGCTTGAGATGCGAGAGATGTTGGGATATCCCCCCTTCCAACGTCTTCTGAGAATTATTGTTGGCGCAGAGGACAAAAATGGCGCCGCTACTATCGCCGCGCGAATCGCCGGACGAGCCGCTGAGCCATGCGACGCGCTCGGCATTACTCTGTTAGGCCCCGCTCCCGCTCCCGTTGAGAAGGTACGCAACTATTGGCGATACCACATCCTCTTTAAGGCGCAGTCAGCGGCGAAGTTGCAAAATCTCATGCTTCGATTGAAGCGTGATTCGGCCGGTGAAAAGAACGCTCGAATTGTGTTCGATTTGGATCCGCAGGATATGCTGTAGGGTATTCTTGCAATGTCAGCGCACAGAAACTGAACAGAGCCCTACTTCTGCTTCTGCTCCATATACTGCTGATAGAGCTGCGCGTACTCAACGTCGAGCGCGTCATATCGTCGCTTTGAGATGAAGTACTGCTCATTACCTTTTTGAATCTCGTTCATGAGGGTCTCGACCTGCTGCTCACTCTTGAGAAGATCGGCTCGCATGACCTTGACCTGCTCCTGCATCTGAACGGACATTTCGATTTCGGACATTAATGCCTCAAGCTTCGTGGTTGAGTCAGCGATCTGAACTCGCAACTCCTCGTTCTTGGTCTTGAGATCGCCCTCCCGCTTCTGAAGGATCTTGAGCTCCTCTTTTGTCTCTAATGTGCTCGCCTCAAGTTCACGGTTTACTTCATCCAACTCTCGCAACCGCAACTCCACACTCTCAAGTTCGGCTTGGGTGATAATAACCCGTCCGCGCTCCGCCTTAAGCGACTCCCGAGCGGCATCAACCTCGGCGAGCGCCCGCTCGTGATCCGCGGGGCTAGCCATCTCCTGCCGAAGACTCTCGAGTTTGTTCCAAAGTTCGCGCTTGATGGAGAGCTCTTCCTTGACCAAGGTGCTTCCAGCGTTCGCCTCCTTGCCCTGCGCGATAGCTCGTCGATAGAGGAACACTCCCACGAGGAGGGACTGAACAACCGCCACAAGTAAGATAACCCCCGACATGGAGACTACGCCTCCTCAGTCGGTGGCGTTTCAGCGGCTTCCGTTCCCGCCTCTTGCTGAGCTCCCTCTCCCTCTGGTGGGGCGGCGTTCGCCTCTTTCGAGGCTGCCTCGGCTCGCTCTGCCTCAACTTCACTCTCTAATTTGACATCTCCAACTTTGATGTCGGAGGTGGCGACCTTTTGTTCAAGGCTCGCGATAGCGTCAAGCATCTGCTTCGGTGGATTGTACCGAGTTCCCGCGAGACTAGCTCCCTTCTTCTTTTTCGTGAGCAATACACCAACGATCATCGCGAGAATGCTCGAACCACTAATCAACGCGATCGGAAGGATCGGAAGGGACTCAGCCTCTTTGGGTTCCTCATGGTGAACCTCTTTCGGAGCCACGGTAGCGGTTGGCTCCACCTTTTTCACAACACCTGTCAAATCAAACTTCAGCGGCGCGCTCTCGGCCTCCATCTCCTGGCCCTTCTTTGAGATACCCGTGAGGGTGGCGGTTACGGAGTAGAGACCCGCCTCAGGAAGTGAATCCGCCGTTGCCTCGTAGTAAACAACCTCCTCACCGTGCTGGCGCTTCAGATTGACGACGGTCTTTTTTCTATTTCGCGACAGCGCTTCCACCTTTACTTGGATATCACGAAAACCAAGCGCTTCCTTACTTAACTCAGCTCTGAACACAAAACTCGGGTCGCCCTTGATGGCGCCCTGATCCGCGTGACCCGCTTCATGGCCCGCCCCTTCTCCACCACCGTGACCGTGCTCATCATGGGACTCGCCGTGGCCATGCGCACCACCCGGGACGATACTAAAGCCCAGAAGTGGTGGACGCACTCGGAATGGCACCTGCTGCGTTCGCTCGAAGGTAGGCCCTCGAGCGACGATTGAAAGTCTATACTCACCAGGCTCCGCTATCGTGCAGTAGCGGGAAAAGATACCGTCACGAGCGACCTTATCTCCATCGCGTCCCTCGTCGTTCAAGAAATCTTTGGCGACAGCGGCCGCGATTCGATCAGTTGGGACGACTTGAAACGCGTACTGAATAACGCCTGACATCTCCGGCAACGCCACCGGCTTTTCACCGTCATAGAGTCGCGCTTGAACGACACTCTTGTCACCAACTCGCACAACCACGGGCCAATCGGTCACAAGTCGCAGATTGGTAAGGACCGTAGCGAACCCCTCAGCGGCTCCGGCGCTTTGTACCTGCCACTCTCCGATGTCCGGCTCCTTCATCGTGATGACATCGAAGTTCTTACCGGCGAACCAGGTAACCCAATCAGGGGTTCGGCCAACCATCATCTCCTCATTCTTAGGACTGATAAGGGTCAACTTCGATCCCTCATCACGGGTGATGTAGAAGGTCGCCTCGTCCACATCATCATCAAGGGCGAAGGATCTGCTACGCATCTGCAGCACTTGAGGACGCTTCACAACAAGGAAGAGATTAGCGAACGATTTGTGAACATCATCCGAGGTGGCGGTAAACCAATTCATCCCATCTGTCGCGGCGGATATCTCAGAGAGAAGCATCTTATCGGCCTGCTCTGAGAAAGCTAACGAATGTACCTTTATCTCTTTAGCTTTGAGCTCAGGAAGCACCTGATTCACGAGTTCAACGGTTCGAGTTGAAGCGGCTCCCGCCTGGGGATTCGGCTCCATCTTTCCATCGGAGAGCAATACAATGATCCGCTCAGCGTCGTTGCGAGGGCTCGCCTCTAATATTTTAGCGGCGGCGCGAATTCCCTCAAGGATATCTGAGTACTGCCCTTCCGTTTTTATCGACTGGATCTGCTGGGTCACGACGTCGGTCGGCTCCTTGCTGAACTCCTTCAAGTCACTCACGACGTTGGCTTTGTCAGAGAAGCTTACGATCGCCAGGCGATCATCCTTTCCGAGAAATTGCAAAAAGAGCTTGGCGCCATCGTAGCGAAGCATCTGAGCGTCAGTTTTGAGCATGCTGCCCGACGCATCGATGAGCAGAACGGCGTCCACCGCTGGACGAGGCTGGGGAAGCTCTCGCTGATCGGCGACGGCGAACGAAGGAAGTACGCACACGAATACGAACTGAAGCGAGAGCTGAACCAGCAAGCGAGGAAAGGCGAAGGAGGATCTCATGAGCGTACGTTCTTAAACCTGCAAAACTGACGGCGTCTTACCGACCCGCGGCGGGCCCTCACCGCGCGAACACCCGCGGGGCGGTTCCTGCTGAGCCAGCCACGTCTGGTCGCGGCATCCGATGTCCCTTGCGGGACACACGAACGGTCGCTTACCTCAGAAATCTTTCAACGATCTGAAATGATACGGTTCCTATCCACCCTCCAGACATTTCCTCATAGGAAAAAAGCCCCTTAGGAGATAGGATTCGCTGACCTCACTATAATACTATAGTCAGGTAGCGCCGGTGTCGCCAGTCAACAAAAAGGCTCACGAGACCATGCTTGACGCGACGACGGTAGGCTGGCAGTGGCTCCATATCGCATGAAAAAGCTATTCATAATCGCCCTTTACATGGGGACTTTGCTCTTCCCCACCCTCTCCTTCGCCAAGGATCCCCCCTTCAACATGCCGCCCAAGGCGGAGGTACTGAAAATTCGTAGCGCCATCGTCGAAACATCCAAGGGGAAGATCTTTATCGAGCTCTTCCCTGAGGAGGCCCCGTGGCACGTCACGAACTTTAAATATCTGGCCGACAAGAACTTTTATCGGAACCTGACCTTCCACTTCGCGCAAAGGGATTACCTCGTTCAAGGGGGCGATCCCCTCGGAAACGGACGAGGAGGTCCCGGCTATGACCTCCCTGCCGAATTCAGTAATCGCAACCACGTCCTTGGAACGGTCGGCATGGCCCGCAAACCGGACGTCGACGAGAAAACCGGCAAACGCGCCAATCCCGAGCGACGATCAAACGGCGGTCAGTTCCACATTCTCCTGACCGACGCGCCCCACATGGATGGGCACTACACCGTATTCGGAAAGGTAGTGGGAGGATTCGATACGCTTAAAAGCCTTCGCGCGGGAGACCGGATCGTTAAAGTAACGGTGTTCATTCGGGAAGGGGGTAGGTAGGAGTTCTCCCCTACAGATCCGGCGACTCAAGATACGAACTCGTGCTCGCCTCACGTTCCTCGCCCTCCCCCTCGGAGCCACCACCAAGATTAGGATACTCATCGGGAGCAGTGCCCTTGATGTAGTACTCAAGAAACGCGCCCGAGCTTCCCTGCGTTAGGCGCGCGCCGGTGGATTTGCTGATCCAGAACGGCTCAACCCCTTCAGGGACACTGAAATCGAGCTGCTCCGTGATTTTTGGCGCCACATAGACGATACCGAGCTTATCAGCTTCGCTCTTGGCTTCACGCTCCAGACCATCAACGGTAGCGGCGCTTGAACGCTCAAGGAAATCTCTCATGAAGTAGAGCCAGATCGGCGCGGCAACAACACCTCCGGTCTCCTTCGGTCCGATCTGTTTCTTCTGATCAAATCCAACCCATACACCGCATACCCATGTCGGCGTGTATCCAATAAACCAGGTATCCATCTGATCGTTCGATGTTCCGGTCTTTCCAGCTACCGGTCGACCAAGCTCTTTGATGCGATATCCCGTTCCGTGATCAACGACCCCCTTCATCATGTTCGCCATAACGAAGGCGCTGTTCTCACTAATCACCTGGCGAGCCTTGCTCGCGCTCTCAGCGTCACTCTCGTAGAGGGTCTGACCGAATCGATCCTTGATTTTCTCCACAAACACGGAATCGAAGAGAACCCCCTTGGCGGGAAAAACTGAGTACGCGCGCGTGAGTTCAAGAGGTGTTACCTCACTACTACCAAGCGAGAGCGAAAGATTTCTTCCAAGGGGGCTCTTGATGCCGAGCAATCGAGCGTACGAGATCGCGGCGTCTACACCGATACGGGAAACGATATCGGCTGAAACGAGATTGCGGGATTTCTCAAGCGCGGTGCGAAGGGTTATCGGCCCTAAGAACTTTTCGTCGAAGTTCGCCGGTGTCCAGAAGGTATCCCCAACGCGGAACGTCCTCGCCTGATCCATCATAATCGTTGACGGGGTGTAGTTGTACTTGTCGATAGCCGCTAGGTAGAGCACCGGCTTAAAGGTTGAGCCCGGCTGACGAAGCGATTGGGTGACCCGATTGAATTGACTCTGCGTGTAATCGTATCCTCCCGCCATAGCGCGAACCTCACCGTTGCGAGGATCGATCAGCACGACGGCGCCCTCGATCTCAGGGGTCTGATCGAGCATCACCTTAAGAGGAACCCTCTCCTGCGCCTTTCCTGAGGCCATCGGCCGACGAAGCGCCACCTCAAGTACATCGCCGACACGAACGATATCAGCGGGAGAAGCGAATCGGGTTGAGTCATCTTTCTCAAGGAACTTTTTAGCCCACCCCGCCTCATTAAGGTCGACCTGATAGTCCTGACTTCCAACTACCACCTTAGCGATCCCGCCAACGTTCGCCTTCACGAGCGCCGGTGTTGGGTTGTTTTCAATGAGCGTAAGGGAGCCATACCGTTGAGCGTACTCCGCCTCGGTCATCTTCCCTTTTGGTCCCCGCCATCCCCGACGCTTATCAACTTCTCGCAATCCTTGACGGAGCGCGCTCTGCGCGGACTGATCCGCCTGAGGGTCAACCGCCGTCGTTATCTCAAGACCATCACTATCGAGATCGAGGTTCTTCCAAGTCTCCGCGAATACCCGACGTATCTCGCCCACATAGTAAGGGGAGGCAAAAACGTTCTGCTGCGACGCTGGATATACCTTGAGCTGCTCATCCATAGCGTCGCGACGTTGCTGCTCGGTGATGAACCCAGCCTCAACCATCTGGTGCAAGATTTGAGCCTGACGTTGCCGCGCCTTCTTCAAGTTCTTCACAGGTGAATACTCACTCGGCGCCTTCGGCAATCCCGCGAGCATCGCGGCCTCACCAAGGGTGATCTCAGGAAGCTCTTTATGGAAATAGATACGCCCGGCGGCTTTGATGCCGTAGGCTGTGTTACCGAAAAATATCTGATTCAGGTAGATCTCGAAGATCTCATCCTTCGAGAAACGTCGCTCAAGGCGATAGGAGAGGATCGCCTCCTTACCTTTTCGAACGAAGCTCTGCTCAGAGCTTAGGAGGAGGTTCTTCACAACCTGTTGTGTAATGGTCGACGCTCCCTGCTTAACGGCCCCACTCTGCATGTTCTTCACGACCGCGCGAAGAATACTGACCGGATCGATACCGTGATGGCTATAAAACGAAGCATCCTCCGCCGCGAGAAAAGCTTTGCGAACGACCTCAGGGACATCAGCGAACTTAACCGGGTACCGACGCTCTGAGTAGAACTCCGCCATCAGGGAACCGTCTCTGGCGAGAACTCGAGTCACCGCGGGCGGTTTGTAATCCTCGATTCGGGAGAGCTTAGGGAGATCTCGAACGAGATAGTAGTATCCCCAAACAGCGAAGAGCCCCCCGACGCACGCGAGACCTAGACCGGTCACAAGTATGGTTAGAAGGATCTTCTTAATCATCAAGGTCAGGTTAGTCCGACCACCACATTAAATAAAGCCTCCCCGTTGCTTCTCATAGCCCGACCCGCGTCATCGAGCCACCTGAGCGGCTTTTGGTGCAGGCGTCGGACTTTGAATGAGCGCTCCCTCATGGGGAATAATTCGCTTAGCCTCTACATCTCTAATAAGAGCGACCTCCCCCGAATCTCCGACCCGCGCGTAACGAGCCTGCCCTTGGGGAGTTGAGGTCTCCTTACCGATGGAGAGTACGATAGTCTCCCCACCCAATCCCTTCTTCTTTGTGAGGGCTAGCGTCAAGAACGGCTCAGCGAACGCGTCCGATGGCACAACTTTCGGGAAGTCTACGGCGGAAAGTTTGGAGATATTATTGAGAAGGTCCTCAACAAATACCGGATCACTTATCTTGCCGTTCACGGTCCAGTCCATCGCGGCGGATTGAATCTCAACTGATGTCTCCGCCGAGCCACCGGACACGAGCTTCTCGATATCCTTGCCCTCAAAAGTAAAGAGCCTTCGCTCACGAAGATCGATTATTCCTTTGCGAAGAGGGATAACTTTCTCAGTAGGAACTTTAAAAACCGACGGGGCACCATCGTAGGTGAAGAAAGTTCCCTTTGAGTTCGGCGCCTCTCCAGCGAGCACTCGTATCAAGGTCTCCTTGAGTCCATCGCGTAGCTTAACGGTCATGGTCACGGTGGGCTTATCGAGTCCGAACTCCGGCAAGCGGGCCTCGCCTCCATCGATAAACTCCTCGACGCTCAGAGACCGGAGATCGCTTAACAGAGCTTCGATATCTTGCTTGGATCCAGCGCGAGGCTGCGTGTCCACAACTTTCCACTCCCCGACAGCGGGTTGCGTAATCATGGCCTTCCCCATAGAGGTTTCAAGAGTAACCTCTCGGACGTCAGCGGTGTTGAACTTGATCGGATTCTTCGCTCGGATATCGTTGCGGCTTTTGTTTAAAGATTGGAACCCGGCCTCATCAACGAGGTAGAGCCCCTGAGCGCCCCCAAGCTTCGCGTAGCGTTTGCTGAGGTACTCACTTTTTTTTCCAAAGATCACCTCTTTCTGAACTCCGTCCTTCAGCTGAAGGGTCAGGGTAAGCGTCGGTTTATCTAACCCGAAGACGGAGAGGTCGTTCCCGCTCTCCTGTTCAGAGATCGGCCCCTCAAACGCGAGCCCTTTCAGCACCGAGATTACTCCCGCGATAACACCATCATCGATCCTCGCCGTTGGCAGATCGGTGAGATTCCACGACCGCTCACCCTGCGTGGGACTTGGCTGAACCGAAAACGGGGAGCCGTCCTTAGGGGACTCAGAAAAGCGGGAGATCTGGGCGACCCCCACAGAGCCAAAGAGCTTGTTCTTATCCAACTCAGCCCTTCGTCGGGGTTCAGATACCTTCGTAAGGTAGAGAACAGCAGCGACGAGTACGCCGGCCAAGAGAAGGGTTTTTTTAAAGTTCATCGCCTCGCCCTCTCCTTACTATCACGCTTACGCAGCCGACTGTTGGCGTCTCCACCAGATGAAGAGCCCTAGCAACAACATCAACTCTGGCCCTAAGAAGCTCAGCGCCAATATCGTTTTAATTGTGGACTGAGAGAATACAGCCATCGAGCGACGCATCTGCTTCGGTCCGATCGCTATCGCGCCCTCCTCGCCAGCAGCCCAATTAACCACGTTAAGAATAAGGTCTCGATTGCCCATCGATCCAAATGAATCATTTCTCAACCACGTCGCGTCACCGACGACAACAACTCGCGAGACAAGTGGCTCCTTATCGGCCCCCTGAGAAACGGTTTTCTCCATCGCCACAGCGATAGGCACCGGGCCCTTGAGATCGTCAGCGCCAAGGGAGGCCTTGCCGTCCTTCGGATCGAACAATCTCGCGACATCACGCTCAGCCCATGAGTTTGGCCCGCTCTTGAGGAGCTCTGTATAGGTAACTCCGGTAACCTCTCCCTTCGGAGCGACAACGCTTGAGGCGAATGAGAACACCGGAGGTTGACGCCCGGAAAGCTTCGAGGTGATCGCGTGAGGGCTGAATCCCATCGCTACGAAGATCTGCGGTCCCCCGAAGAACATCTGCGACTCCGCGTCCAAGATCACATCATTTCCAACCTCGATATCAAAGCGCTTCGCGAGCGTCTGAACCTCTGAGTTTCCGCCATCTTCTGGGTTCGCGAGCATGATCAAGCGGCCACCTTTATTGACGTACTCGACGAGCGCCTCCTGCTCAGCGGATTTAAGCTGGAGTTTCGGAGAAGCGAGCATCACGACCGCCGCGTCCTCCGGTATCTTACCAACGCGAGGAAGCATCAGCCCCTCAACGGTCAGGTGCTCATCCTCAAGCGCGTCAACGAACGAGCGCATTCCACTCTCGGTATCGGTACCGATATCGGGCTCTCCGTGCCCCTCGATGTAGTAGATCTTTTTCGAGATGCCCTTCGTGAGCTTCAAGATCGCGTTCGTTACCGATTGTTCATCAACGGTATTGATTCGGCTGATAGCGGATTGAGCCCCCTCTCCGTACTCAAGATAGAGAAGATTCCCCTGCTTCATCCCAAGTCGCTCAACCTCAACTGGCTTTGTTCGCGGATCAAGGATCTCAAACGAGACCCCCTTTGGGTTGTGATACTTGTACAACTCAAGCAACTCTCGCGTGCGCTCGGGATCCACGGCTCCAGGAAGACTCATCATCTTCGAGGTATCCATAGCGATGAGCCGCAACGGCTTGCTCAGACCCTTCACGACGTTAATGCTTTTCTCGGAGAGGCTGTATACTCCCTCCTCAGTAAGATCCCACCGTTGGTTGTTTTGAATCACGAAGATGTTCGCGACGACAACCAATCCGACAAAGACCGCCGTGTAGAGTACCGCGTTGTAGCCAAACCGGGCGCTCCGCCCCGAAATGACCTGCGTAGCCTTCGAAAGGCTCGACACCCCAGAGGTCACAACCCAGATAACGAGAAACAACGCTCCCAAGATAAGCTGCAGCACAACGAGCGGCTGCGAGGTGAAGGAGCCCACGATGAGCGATCCTAAGACACCGAACGCGAATAAGACCGATCCGATATATCCAGAAAAGCGAAGTGTTGTTTCCATCTATTAATCTCCTTTCACGTGCCGCAAACGCCTATCGCCACCTGTACGCCTCAAGCGCCCGCTGCGAGAGGAAGAGCCCAATAACGATCATGCTCACGAAATAGGTAATCGATTTTAAGGTAATAATTCCTCGCAGCAGATCTTGAAGTTGATCTACCGGCGAGAGGTAGCGGAACACATCCGCCGCGGTACCACCAAGAGACTCCGCGGGAGCCTGGATGACGTAGAGAAGTAAGAGGGTCACCATGCTGATGACTCCAGCGACTACCTGATTTTCGGTGAAGGATGAAACCGCCATGCCGATACTCGCGAATCCCAAGCTACACAAAACTAAACCAAGGAAGCCGGACACGATCGGAAGAACCTCTGGATTTCCGTACTTCAGGAGAAGGGCGGGAAAGATGAGGTTTACCGACAGCATGATGATAAGAACGACCGCGATGCTTAAAAACTTTCCGAGCACGATCTGCGAAACTGATACGGGAGAGGTGATCAAAAGCTCGAAGGTTCCCTTCTTCTTCTCCTCGGCGATCGTTCGCATCGTAAGGAGAGGAATAAGGAACACCAAGATAACCACCATCGTTTGGTACACCCCCTCGATAACGGTCTGGTTCAGATTGGGGAGGTCTTTTCCGCGCAACGAGATCATCGCGGACATCTCGACCATCTGCGCGAAGTACGAGAGGTGGTTGAAGAAGAAGAAGCCAACGAGCAGCGTAAAACCGGTGATAACGAAGTACGCGATCGGAGAGACAAAGAACGCGAGCAATTCTCTCTTACATATAGCCCAGATGTTACGCATATACCTTCTCCACAAATATCTCTTGCTACGCCGCGGCTACGATACCGCCGTCTTGGCTCACACTCTCGAGGAACACCTGCTCCAACGACTTGTCCCGTGAGATCTGACTTAATGGGCCCTCAACAACGACACGCCCTCGATTAACGATGACAACCTTGTCACACACCATCGCGACCTCAGGCAGGATGTGCGTACTCAAAAGCACCGTATGGCGCTCGCCAAGCGATCGAATAAGTTTTCGAATCTCAATGATCTGCTTCGGATCGAGCCCAGAGGTTGGCTCATCGAGGATAATAACTTCTGGGTCGTTCATGATCGCCTGCGCGAGTCCAACACGTTGTCGGTATCCACGCGAGAGGTGGTTACACAACTTGTTTCGCACATCCGCTACGAAGCACTGCTCCATTACCTCATCAACACGAGCGGAGATTCGGGAGCGAGCGACTCCTTTAATCTCAGCGATGAATTTGAGGTACTCTACGACCTTCATCTCTCCGTAGAGAGGAGGATTCTCCGGAAGATACCCGATTCGCTTTCGAACCTCATCGGCTTGGGTCACAACATTAAATCCACCGACGGTTGCGGACCCCGCGGTCGGCGGCAGATACGTGGCTAACATTCGGATAGTTGTCGTCTTACCGGCGCCGTTAGGTCCCAAGAACCCAACGATCTCGCCCTTGCCCGCGGTAAAGCTGATATCAGCCACCGCCTGGTAGTCTCCATAGCTCTTGGAAAGCCCACGAACTTCTATCATGACCTTAAAATCTCCAGTTTGTGCCCCTCGCCCTACGACCAGGTAGTCGCAGGGGCTAGGACGGGCAAAAGATGGGACATATTCAAGTCCCCTGTATACGGAATAGTGAGCATTATTGGACGAAGTATCAAGAGGATTTCATGAGGGGTAACAGGGAGGTAGACCTCCCCGCCCCTACCCTTCATGCCGTCCGGCCACGCTCAAACAGCGCGTCGACCACCCCTTCAAGCTCGACCTCCGAAAAATCCGCTACCCGGGGCAGCACTTCCTTAAAGGCGGTCATGACATGAGAGCGATCACGGTAGATCCCCTCACGAATGCGGGCCACCATAATGGCGGCGGCGACACCGAAGGCGAAACCACCCAGCGTCGCCGTTGGATCGGCGGCGGATGAGAGGTACACCCGTCGCTGAACGCGGGCAACGGGGAATACTCGACCAAGATCGGAAACTACGAGGGAGAACCCTTCAGGTAATTCGTGGGTAAACCATGTGGCGGAGGCGTTGTGAGCGATGACCGATCCAACCAAAAGCCCAAGCCCAACAACAAAACGCTCGATCTCGTCTCCGAGTATCGGCTTAGCCACCTCTTGAACCACGCCACCGGGCTCAAAGGCACCCTCTATTATCTGATCGATCTCCTCAAGGTCACGCAACGAACCCGTTAAAGTGGCTCCAAGGGCAACCACTTTATCGCGGGCCCACGCAACCTGGCGGTGAAACTCCTCAACCTCCTTAGGTCCAGCTTCATGCCACAACGGCGACCGATACTCAGCTATCAATCCTTCTCCACCACCTTCGCGTTGAACCTCAGCGACGAGAGATTCAAGTGAGGAGAAGTTGTCTCCACTCGCACCGAGAAGGATCCGCTCATGAATAAAGTTCTCAAGGGGCAGCCGAACTCCGCGTTTTGAGGTAAGCGCAATCCGTCCAGAATCATGATCACCACTCCACGCGGCACCGCACTCCGAGACTAAGAGTCCACCGAGGTGCAACGCTATGGCGCGGCCAATCGCCGCCACACCCACCTCGTGAAGGTGTCCCTTCGCCCCACCGGCCATGAACTCTCCCGCCGGAGCGTACCGATTAATGAGGTCATCGAGCATCGCGAAATCTTGCAGCGTGCCCTGCGTTGGAATCTTCCATGCGTGAAGTGACTCGCGCGCGCTCTTCAACGCCGCGTCTATCTCATTCGACCACAGATCAGTTGAGCCCTCCTGCTCGGTCGTCTCAGGATTGGCGAGGTGCGTCTCGATCTCCTTTCGTAATTCCTCTGTGACGGAGGGCGCGAGCGAGCACACGATCTCGAGCTCCTCTCGGGCGACAGAAAACTTTTTCGCCGCGCACAATACCCGCACAAGAGCGTCACGACTTGAGTATCGATCACGTTGAAAGAGCGATTGTCGGAGCGCTATCTCTGCTTGTTCAAGCGCGCCGAGGCGACCAAAGATAGTTCCCGCGTGAAAGAGCGCCTCTGGCGCGTTAAAACCACCCGCTTGAGCGACCTTTTCCAGATCTTTAAGCGCGTCGCGCAGCCCATCCTCGTCACCAACAGGATAGGAAAGCCCCCGCTGCGCGACCCCTCGCACGAGGTAGGACTCGAGATAGGTACCATCTTTTTTTATCGCGGCTGTCGCGAGGTCAATAGCCCGATCAAATTCACCACTCGCGATGAACGATCGCGCCAACTCGCATGAGGCGATAGCTCCCAGCTCCTCGTTGAAGGTGAGGGTGTGAAGGATCGTGCGCGCCTCGTTGTACTGTCTCAAGAGAAGGCGGAATCTCGCGGCGACAAGCTGCGCCTCCGGCTCTGCCGAGCCACGCAGGATGTACTGCTCGTAGAGCGAGAGCGCTTCATCGGGGAGCCCCATGAAGCTGAGCGCCATAAGCTCCACAAACCACGGGCGGTGATTGTCGGTATCTTGTCGCTTCGCTCGACGAGCGAGACACAACGCCTCAAAGAGAGAGTTCTTCCGAAGCGCGCGCTCCCCACGCTCAACGATATCGACAACTTTCCGCTTCGGAAGAGCGAACGCCCCAAGGATCTCTGGAATCTCAGCGCGTGAGATCGCCAGTTCCGGAGAGAGTTTCTCTGGAACGCTACACTCGATCCCCTGCTGCTGCGCGGAGAGCCCTGACAACGCTGCTCGAGGATTGATGATGAGGTTGGAAACCCCTTGAATGTGAAAGAATATCCGCTCAAGCGCGACCTGCGTTGGAATCTCGACCGCTTTGACATCGGTGGAGTGAGGCGGGATCTCAGTAAACGCCGCGATAGTCTTAGAGCTTTCGCTTTCCGCGAAGGTCAGATCATCGATAACTCGCACCGCGAGCGTATCGAAGATCCCCCACCGACGTCCAACCTTATACGAACCTCCCTGGCGTACAAGGAAGAAGAGAACCGGCACCTTCTTTACTAAAGCTTCCGCCGTAGAAGGTGCCTCAGGTGATCGTTTTGCCATGCTTCCTTTTCGTTACTCCGGTCGCATGAGAGGGAAGAGCACAACATCACGAAGGTTGTCCTGTCCGGTAAGAAGCGCCATAAAGCGGTCTACGCCCATCCCCCATCCGCTGATAGGTGGCATACCGTGCTCCATCGACACGAGGTATTCGGTGTCGATGTCCATCGCCTCCTCGTCACCCTCGCTCCGAGCTGAGGATTGCTCCATGAAACGTTCACGTTGATCGATCGGATCAACAAGCTCAGAGTAGGCTTTGATGATCTCCCATCCATTTACGACGAGCTGGAACTGATCAACGAGGTTGGTATCACCATCG
Organism: Bdellovibrionota bacterium; assembly: GCA_044345405.1. Classification (GTDB taxonomy): domain Bacteria; phylum Bdellovibrionota_C; class UBA2361; order UBA2361; family OMII01; genus OMII01. The sequence goes on along the minus strand of JBIJBE010000047.1, from coordinate 11,020 downwards.
TTTACTCGGGCGAGCGGCTGCAGGATCTTCGGATAGTTGAAGAGGATCGTCGGCTGAATGATCTTTGGACGACTCACCTTCTTATAGAGATTGTCGATCAAGGTCGTGAGACCCATTGAAGCCATCCCCTCAAACTCGATCCCCTTCTTACGGATATCGTTTCGAAGCTCATCGGCTGAGGTGTACTTCATGACATCGAGACCGGAATCTTTCGATATCAGCTCGATGTAGTCCATGCGAGGCCACGGGGTGCTCCAATCGACTTGATGCTCGTTCCCGTCACGATCCTTAAGAGGCATAACCTTAGGAAGATTAAGCGCGCTAAAGAGATAGTCGAACATTCGCTCTGTGAAGAGGATATTCTCCTCGTAGCTCCAAAACGCCGCGTAGTGCTCTAAGTGCGTATGCTCTGGAAGGTGTGATGGATCATGGCCCTCGTTTCGGAACGCCTTTCCAAGCTCAAATACCTTCTCGAAACCACCAACGATCAACTCCTTGAGCGGAAGCTCGTGCGAGATACGAAGCACGAGATCGATATCGAGCGCGTTGTTGTGCGTGTGGTATGGGCGAGCCGCGGCGCCCGTCGCGTTATGCATCAAGGTTGAGGTCTCAACCTCAAGGAACCCTTCCTTCCAATAGAACTCCCGAATAGCGCGAATGAGGGAGCTTCGAAGCGCGAAGCGCTTCCGGGTATCCTCGTTCGACATCAAGTCAAGATAGCGGCGGCGGTAGAGAACCTCTTTGTCCTTGAGTCCGTGATATTTCCCTGGAGGAGGAAGAAGCGCTTTACCGAGGAAGCTCCAGGTGTTTACCTGGATAGACTTCTCTCCAGTCTTGGTGACGAAGGTAACACCCTCAACCCCAATGTAATCACCAAGGTCGTGGTTCTTCGTGATAAGCTTGTACAACTCTTCGCCCAAGATATCCTTCTTGAAAACAACCTGCATGCGACCCGAGAAATCTTGAAGGTGCGCGAAGGTGATGCTGCCCATCTGACGGAAGAGCACGATACGCCCAGCGGTCTTAACGGGCGCCTCAAGTGGGAGCTCCTTCGCGTCCACGAGGTCGATCTGCTTATCAAATTTGGCCGGATAGGGATGAATCCCCGCTTTCTTAAAGTTCTCAAGCTTCACAAGGCGGTTCGCCCGCTCAGCTACTTGATCGACTACCGGCTCTACAACGCTCTCTTCAACTGACATGAGTATGCTTGTCCAAAAACAACAGATCTGAATTATCCTAAGACCCTAGCACAGCGGGAAAATAAGCTCCAATCACCGTTTTTTAGAGCCCTTTCGCGCTGACTTCTGAGTCGCAAGGACCTTACGTCGAACGTCAAAGGCTTGAAACATCTCACCCACCGCCCAATTAAGAGGGGTGTGAGGGGATGGAAACACAAGATCTCGCCCTCTTCCCGCCTTTTCGGAGATGTAACACTCGGTCATCCGCAGCGGCTTAACCCCAATAACTCGGGGAGTGCCCTTGGCGTCCTGGTCGATGCTTGCTTCTCCCGTCCCAGTGAAGAGGCCCATTCCCCGATAGAAGTAGTGGTCATGCAACCGTCGATATACCATCGAACCGGTGTCGAGAAACCGCGCACCACTCCACGCCGCAAGCTGCCACACGAAGTGCGTCCATGCCGCCTCGCGCCCTTTCGGAACCGCTCTATTTCGAGCCTCAAAGTGACTACTCGCGTCACCTGATGGGGAGCCGTAGATAGCCGCGAGCTTGGCGATCGTTACATTCCTAAAGTATCCCGTCCGCTGATAGCAGTCGCCACGATACCTTCGAATAGCTCCGGTTATCGGATCGCTCAACGACTCAACCGTCTTAAGGATCTTCGCCTCCAATCGGTGTGCCCATCCCGCGTCCTTTCCTAATCGAGCCGCGAGGAAGTAGGGATAATCGATTGAGAGGAGATAGATGAGAGCCGCGTCCGCGGCCCGATACCGGGCGTCACTCTTCTTGTAAGCGGGGGATTCATTCGGAAGATCGCGAAGCATCTCTCGCGCCACCTTCCGCTCCATCTCAAGCACCGCGCCATCGAGTGTCTTACGCTTGAGTGTGGTGGATAGGTATCTTTTACGCGCGTCAAATGCGGTACGAATGAATGAGAACTCCTTAAGCACCGCGACCTTCGCGAGCTTGACCAACAAACGGTGCTCCCACGCTCGCACCGACGAGCGCACTGCGGGAAGCTCCTCCCACGATCCACTGTTTTCACACCGCCAAAATTCAACTTTCGCCAAGAACGGGATCGCCAAACCGATGCATTTTTTATGTTTCGCGGAGAGATCTTTGACCGAGAGGAGCCCCTGCTCGATCGCCTCAATGACGTAGAAGATCGCTATCTGCCAGGCATCCTGTTTATGCGCCCACCCCTCCTCTCGAGATGTCGTAAGATTGTCGCGCACAGCCGCGAAGATGTAGGGCCAATTACCGGGATCACGGTGAAACGAAGGCGATGAAGACTTGACCATCTTCTCAAATCGAGCGAGCTGCGCCTTGGAAGAGATGAATGTGAGCGCGGAGAGGAGCAACTCCTTTCCCTCTTTTCTGTGTTTCGGATCGCTCGCGAACAGGTATCGCGCGCCGATGAGAGCGTTATCGCGAACCCAGTAGTGCGTGCCCATCGGCCACATATCCGTGGACGCCGCCCGAGCGAGGGTGAAGGTTCGTCGCTCGCCATCCGTATCCCGCCACGGAACGCGCTCAAGTCGAACGGAAAACCCTCCAGCCTTTTCTAGCTTCGCGGATACTTTTTTGAGCCCAACCTCGGTGTCACAGAGATTACGTTGCCGGAACACGTCGAGGTTCCTCCACTCACCAGCTCGCTGACGGCGTTTGAGACGGAGCTCCAGCTCTTTAATGAGCGCGGTATCTTGAAGCTGAAGTGAGGTGCGAGATGAACTAGCTGCCATGAGGTGACGCGACAAAATGATAGATATGAGGTGGTGTTTGATGTTTTAGACCACTTATCCCCCCAAGACCACTAGCAAAAAGAGAAGAGTGGCGCATCGAGAAATCCCAACGCATCATCATATTGAACAACACCACCACAAGGTTTTCGACAGATGGAATCAAAAGACTTTCTTCACTCGCTTCTCCTGACCCCCTCACCCACTGGACATGAACAGCCGGTCCAACGACTCGTTCGGCAACGCATGAAAGCGTATGCCGACTCTATTGAGACCGATCTCCACGGAAACGTGATCTGCGCCCTCAATCCTAAGGCTCCCCGAAAAGTCATGCTCGCCGGTCACTGCGATCAGATCGGATTGATGGTGCGACACATCTCAAGCGACGGTTACATTTACGTCTCCGCGCTCGGAGGAATCGATGTCGGCGTGCTTCACGCGGCCCGAGTCACAATCCACACCGAGAAGGGGCCCGTCGAGGGAATCATCGGTCGAAAACCAATTCACGCGCAGAGCGGCGAAGAGCGCGATAAGACAAAGAACGATATCGATAGAATCTGGATCGACATCGGGGCGAAAGATAAGAAAGCCGCCGAAAAACGGGTGAAAATCGGCGATGTCGCAACCTTTCACCTCTCAGTTCTTGACCTCGGAAACGGTCTTATCTCAGCGCCAGGACTCGACGATAAGGTCGGACTCTTCGTCGCGATGGAGGTCTTACGTATCTGCTCGAAGAAAAAGTTAAACGTAGGGCTCTACGCCGTGAGCACCGTACAAGAGGAGGTCGGGCTTCGCGGGGCGCAAACATCCGCCTACGGAATTAACCCCGAGGTCGGCATCGCGATCGACGTAACCCACGCCAGTGATAATCCCGGAAACGAGAACTCGAAAGCCACCCCATGTAAACTTGGGGCCGGCCCAACGATCTCCGCAGGACCTAACATCAATCCGGTCGTTGAACGGATGTTGAGGGACTCCGCAAAGAAGACAAAGAGCGCCTTCCAGATCGCTCCGACAACCCGCCCCCTCGGAAACGACGCGAACACCATTCAAGTGGCGCGAGGCGGTGTCGCCGCGGCGGCAATCGGCATCCCGAATCGGTACATGCACACCCAGGCTGAGGTGTGCGCATACAAGGATCTCGAGCTTGCCATTAAGATCTTGGTTCACTTCGTGACGAGCATCTCGGCCAAAACCGACTTCCGGCCGATGTAGCAAGCCAAACAAACCACTGGTATCATTCGTTAATTTTCCGAATAGCACCATGGGTGGGCACTTCCCGAACGGGTAGGTCGCTCGACGACAGACAAACATGGGGAGGGCGAGTGCCCGACGGACTCGCTTCGTCGGGTAGCTCGTTGAGATACATGAGGCCGCGCACAGACCGGTTCGCTCGGGAGAGGGGCGACCGACATTCAAAATATCTAACTATCACAAGCCTCTAGAACCAAAAGACCGCACAAAGCACCTTTCCCTCCCCCTGCCCTATACTCTATAAATAGGGACCGACCTCGGGGAGTTTTGTGTAAATTATTTGCGCGCGTGTGCGTCGAACTCTCACGCAAAGCCCCGTTGAGTCTCGGTTCGTTTGAACCTTCGACTCCCTATAGGTAGAAGGCTCACGAGGACATACCTGGCGAGTGCCGCTTTTACAGCGACCACTCGTCCGAAGTACCAAAGGAAAAATAAAGAATGAAGAAGCTCTCTCCACTCCTTATCGTTGTGCTTGTTATCGTCGCTTCCGTGGCCGCGTATACATTCTTTGGCTCTCGAACAACTCCCCCGACCTCAACTGATACCGCAAGCACCACGTCCACGAACCCCTCACCTCAATCGAATCCGAAGAGCGAGACGGTTGCTCGCACCTCAATGAACATCCAGCAAAACAACGATACCGCCCCGATAACGGGCAACGATCAGGAGCCAGAGGAGCAGATCAAGCCAGCCCCTGAAGCGTACGCGTCCGCTGAAGAGGCCCTCGCGGCGGTGCTTAAGGGAGCTAAGGACTACGACGATTCAATCCTTGAGCAGTTTACCCTCCCCGATCCGAACTGCGCATGGTGCGCTGAGTTCTACACCTCGGTGCGCGATCTCGCTAACAATCAAAACACACCTCAAGAGCAACGCGCCTACCTAGCGGAACTCCTCGCGATAAGCGGGCGAACAGAGAACGTTCAAGCCTTGATCGACGCTGTGAAGAACGCGCCCTCCAACGATAGCGCGGACCTCTACGCTGAAGCGCTTGAGCTGAGCCTCGGACGAGAGGATGTCGTTACCCTCCTTGGAGAGCAGATGGGCTCCTCAAATGACACCCTTCGAGAGGCTTCCGTAGCCGCTGTGACAAATCAAGGAACGAAGCTCGCCGCGGAGCTTTTGATCAAGGACGTTAAGGAGAGGGGAGACCCCGATCTCTACTACGCGCAAGGCATCGGCATCGGCGAGGTGATTCCCGATGAAGAAGCTATCCCTGTCTATCAGGAGTTCGTTCGTGAGCGCCTTCCAGGCTCCCACCTCGGCGTAAAGGCGTTGTTGAACGCTGGACTTCCCGGAGTGCAGGCCGTCTTTGAGGAGCTTGAAAACTCTCAAAATCCTGAGGCGGACAAGATCCTTCTCAAGGACGTCGGAGACCACATCAACATCGACGACGAGAGCGTAGCCTTCGCTGACCGCAAACTCGCTGAGAACAATAATCCTAACTCAGTTGAGCTCGCTCGACTGATGCGGGAGCAGAGCCAGAACGCCGAGCAAGTTCCTGAGGGAGAGGGCGAAGATTTTGGAGATCTTCCCCAATAACGCCAGGCAACTTCGCCGGTAGTGGCTTTGTCTGCCTGGACTCAGCGGTGAGAACCGGGCGCTCGACATCGCGCGCGATAGGGATATAACTTTTTGCGTATCGTGAAGGCATGTCGAGTACCTCCAAAGCCGAATGGATACAAACTGGTGGCACAAGAACGGCTCTCGCCCCACCCTGTGCCAACGCTCTTCGGCTCGCGTGCATACTGGTCGCGATCCTCATTCCCCTCAAGCTAGCCCTCACGTACATCGTCCTCGTTCCCCTTATCCTCTTATGGGTGGCGTCGAGCGCGTGGAGGTACGGTGTACTCAGCGGATCACCTCGTGAGCGAGCCATCCTCGTTCCCCTTGCGTTCCTCCTTCTCTCTACAACGCTCTCAGCGATCACCGGAATAGATCCCCTTCGTAGCGTCTCCCCCCTTCTCTCACTGGTATTCTTCTCGCTCACGGTTCTCGCGTTTAGAGACTACGGCAGCTCGTACTTCGTGCCCCTCGCGCTCGTTACCGGGCAAGCGATAGCGGCGGCCCATACCGTTGTAAGCTCGGCATTTCCCAGCATCCCCAGCTTCTTTCTGGGTAGCGTCACGGAATCAGGACAACTCGCGCTCTCGGTGCTTATCTGTCTCGGTTTAACATGGCAGAAGTTTGTGCGAGCTCACGGAACGATGCCGCCCGCGACCCCTCGCGCGGCCGCGACCTGTGGAGCGCTCGCGCTCATGATGCTCTGCTCCTTCGGCTTTTATCGGGACATCGCTATCGACCCGACGATCCTTACATCTCTTTGGATAGGCGGCGGAATTTTGATCGCGCTACTGCTTAAAGCCGCGGCACCACAAACACAGGCGGCTCGCGGATTGCTAACCTTCGCGACCCTCTATCTCCCCCTTCTGCTCTCCGCGCTCCTCTTGAATCTTAAACGGGGTCCGTGGCTGGGCGTTGCGCTGGGAATCGGAGTGCTCTGCTTTCTCTTCGCGCGAAAGTTTCTCGCCTTCATCGTCGGCGCGGCGGTGCTTACCGCGATCGCCGTTCCGCCCATACGAGAACGCCTCGCGGTTTCATACGACCACTTTACGATCTCAGGTGGCCGCAGCACCATTTGGCGGATCGGCGGTGACCTTATCTCGCAATATCCGCTCGGCATCGGCTACCATAACAGCGGAATCATGCGTCAGTTCTCCTTAGAGATTCCGCCCGAACTGAAGCACTTTCACAATAACCTGATCAACATCGCGGCTGAGAGCGGCATCCTCACCGTGGGTATCTTTGTGTGGTTTATCTACGCGGTTCTTCGAGCATGCTTCCGTCGTCCCCTCTCAGGACTGCACGTGGCGATAGGATGCGCGATCATCTCGTGGCAAACTGCGGGCCTCGTTGAATACAACTTCGGCGATAGCGAGGTGATGATTATCGTGTGGATGCTTCTTGGAATTTTGCTGGGGGATATTCGCAAAGAGGCCCTCATGGAAAAAGGGGAAGACCTCACTAAGGTCTAAGTCGCGCACTCGCACCTCAAGATTTCCCTACCTAAGAGTTTCGGGCACTCATTTTCCCGTAGGCGCCGAAGCCCCCTCCCGAAAAGGTGTCGAAAAAGTTGGGGCGTGCGTGGCAGGACTCTCGCAATACTATCTAGAAACGAGGTGGGCTACACCGCCCGCATCAAGATAGAGCCCCAACTCAATCCGGCTCCAACCACCGCGACAACGATCTGCTGACCTGGCTGAATCTGATCCCAGTGCCCACTCAACACCGCTGGCGCGCCCGCGCCGGCCTGATTACCTAGGTAGGTAACGTTGTGCCAGTGATTCGTAGGTGGGATCTCGCGATTATTCGTAATCTGCTCAAGCATGGTTCGATTCGCTTGGTGACCGATGAACACATCTCGATTCCAGTCGATCGGATACGCGGTCTCCAGCGCTTTAATCAAACGAACGGTCTGACGCACAGAGAAATCTCGAACGGCGCGTCCATCTTGTCGGAAATGCTGGAAGGTATCGACAACAACGGCTTCGCACCGACTTGGATCGGCGGTGTAGGTTGAATCGACCATCTCAAGCCGACCTTTGTGAACCGGTGAAACGATCCACGCCGCGGCGCCATCACCCCAAATCGCTCCATCTGACCGATCGTTGTAGTTCACGTGCTGGGTCATCGCCGCCGTTGAGATGCACAGGATGAACTCAGGAAGTTTCTCCTCTTGGTAGTTTCGAAGGAAGTCGATGTGAAGCGCGAACGCTGGGCACGCCGTGTACACATCGAAGGCTTTGCCTGAACACCCAAGTCGCTCAGCGATACGCACCGCCTCGCTCGGAACGGTTTTGCGTGGTGTGCAGCAATTTACGATCACCATGCCAACTTGCTGCGCGGTGATACCAACTTTTTTAAGAGCCTCCTCAGCCGCTTTAACACCCATATCCTCAGGTGTCATCGACGCGACCTCGTGCGCCATACGGGGATCCTGATTGCGGGTGGTCTTGATGTAATCAAGGGTGAGGGTTGTAACGCGGGTCAAAACACCGATCTTCTCCTCGATCCACTGCGCGTTCGTCCCAACGTCGAGATCCTCAAGGAATTTATTATCAACAACCGTGTCTGGGTGGCATGCGCCCATGCCCAAAATATGAAGCATATCTCCCTCGCCTACTCCGCAGCTACCACGACACTTCCACCCCACGCGCCATCACCCGCGTGAAGCACCGCGATGACGTCACCCGCTCGCGCGGAATCCCACATCGATGATAATGCGACACCAGCGCTCACGCCGAGCGCGTAGCCAACATCTCGCGTCCCTGAAATCATCGAGCCCTGAGCGAGTCCAAGCGCCTTCTCGTACTCACCGAACTCACCCGCGTAGAGTTGCGGTCCAACTACCTTCGTCGGAGCCTTTGCGGCTGAGAGTCGACCGAGTGAGAGCGAGAGCTTTTCAACGATCTCGCCCGCTGAAAGCGCGGCATCTGTTGGGCACGAAACGTGACGCTCAACAACCGAGCTCGCTGGTCGTTTCGTAGAATTCTCCACGAAAGAACTCGCTACCTTCATCTTACCCGCATGCCGCGGAGAGAGAACGAACGCGGAAGCGGCGTCTCCGTAGAGATACGCCGGAATCGTGGACGAGCCGCCGTAGGCTACGTGCTGAGAGAAGGTGTTTGTAGAGACGCACAAAACGTAATCGGGAATCCGCTCGGGCTTCCACGAAGACAACATCTCAAGGTAGAGCGGAAGCGAGGCCGCGCCAACAACAACATCGTAAGCTGGAATCTTTACACCAAGGGCGCAGCCAAGTCGCTGAGCTTCCGATGGACATGTTTGATACGGGGTCGCGGTGTCCGCGAGGATAAGGCCGATCTGTTCAGCTGTAATACCAGCTCGCTCAAGAGCCTGGCGACTTGCGGCAGCCGCAAGCGAAGTAGGAGTGGCGAGCGCTTGAGGACGCGCCTCAAGGACCTCTCTATTCTTTGTGTCTTTAATGTACTCAAGGGGAAGGGAGGCGCGTCGGGAGCGAACTCCGAAGCGAGCAAGCGATCGGGCCTCCTGATCTGTTGGCGTGAGCCCCAGCGAGGCGAGAACCTCATCTGTGATCTCAACATCAGGATGAGCGGCACCTATCCCGAGAATAAACATCGTCAACTTCCTCCTCAGCGCCATGACCGGCGCGCAACTGTGAGCGGCCTAACAATAGCACTCTCGGCGCATCAGGTCACAGAGGAAATGGGCAGTTTTTTCAGTTGGTTGCAAACTTTTTACATCCCCCTGAGCGCCTCCTGGCAATCCCTAAGCCCGAACCGGCCGCCCCATGCCCCTGGAGCGATCGCAACATATAGGAAGCATTGTCCCTAGCATCCGCTGGTAATCTGTTCTCTCACCTCGATGAAAGCTACAATTACACCATGGAATTTCGTTTTTCACTCAAGGTAACCGTTGTGACCGGCGCCCTCGCTATTGGGATGGTATGCGCCTCCGTATGGCAGTGGGGACGACACCTTCAGAAGCAGGAGCTCATTCAACACCTTCATGAGACCCTTACCTTAGAGCCGATCCCCCTTGCTGACCTCCTGACAACGAATCCTCAGTGGGAAGAGCTCACCTTTCGCAGGATAAAGGTTTCGGGAGCGTACGATTTCGCGCATGAGACCCTGCTTCGGAATAGAAACCTTGAGGGGCGCGCGGGAGCGCACGCGATAACGCCACTCAAGATAGACAACTCGGACGCCTACCTCTTAGTTGACCGTGGCTTCATTCCACTAGGCCGAGAGGCGAAAGATCAACGAACTCAGTACCAGGAACCGGCCCACGTTGAGCTCTTCGGTCTCGTGAAGAACTCGATGGCTCCCAAATTTATGGCGCCGAACGATCCGCCTGCGGGAGATGGCAGACCGTGGGTTGATCAGTGGTTACGGGTCAACATTCCTGAGATGCGAAAACAGCTACCCTACCAGGTGCTGCCGGTCTACATCGAGGTCATGCAGGATCCAAACGATCCCCTCCTCGCCTCAAAGATCGTGCGCGAAGGAAGCGCGGGGCGTAACGACGTCCTCATGCTGACGGGTCAGAAGAACGTCGAGAACTTCGGCATGGACTCCCCTGATATTCGATATCCGATCCCAACGTACGACATTACGCCACCACCGGATATTCATCTCGGCTATGTGTATGAATGGGCCTTTATGGCATTCATCACGCTAGCGATCGGCGTGATTATGCAGCTCAAGCGTCCGAGACGAGCGGAGCACGCTCTACTCGTAGAAGAATCCCAAGGATAAGAGTCGCCGCACCGCTTCCTCGTTAGCGGATGAGGTGTTCGCGATATCTCTAAAATCCCGAGAGCCATCGGAGGCGATGATCACCTCACGCTCAACAGCGGAGAGATCACATGAGCGGTGCTGTAAGGAGGTCACCGATCGCTCTCCGACAGAGGCCTGATATCGCGCGAGTCTCGATACGCGGGCATTTCCACTCGGTTCGGTTCGTATGGGCGCTCGCTCAAGCGCGACATCGAGAAGCCCCCATCGCCAGAGACGAACAAGACCGTGCATCACCGCTCGTTCATCATATCGACCAGGAAACGCCGCGGAGAATCGACCAACGAGATCCGCGAAAGAGATTCCCGCGTAGCCAACCTCCCCAATCATACCGAGCAGCGCCGAATGCTCATCTTGAGGCGTTCGAACGACCCGCTTGGTGAGCGCCTCTGTAAATACTACCTCGCTCCCCTCTTCCCCGCTCTTGCGAAAATCAGAGATGAAGTGGAGCGCGGTGAAAACGCTCGCTTTTAGATCTCGCTTGAGTTCGTGAGAGCTTTTACACAGAACGCTCTC
>JBIJBE010000017.1:0-71838 GCA_044345405.1 Bdellovibrionota bacterium | reverse complement strand
ACGCGCAAGAGCTCCTCGTACTTTGCTCGTAGCCACTCCAAACGAGCGTCGATTCTCTGTTTAAACGCGCTGTCAGCGTGAGCCTTCTTTACCAGCCGAGAGGACATCATAGGTGAGAGGGTCAACGCGACAATCCCTGAGAAAATAACAGCTCCAGCGAGGGTAAACGCGAACTCTTTAAAGAGAGCGCCCGTTAAACCACCCTGAATACCGATCGGAGCGTACACCGCGGCGAGCGTGATGGTCATAGCGATAGTCGGACCAACCAGCTCCCGCGCCGCTTTGAGCGCCGCGGGGATCGGATCCATCCCCTCGTTCACATGCCGCTCGACGTTCTCAAGCATCACGATCGCGTCATCTACTACGAGACCAACGGCGAGAACGATGGCGAGAAGGGTCAGGAGGTTAATCGTAAACCCAAGAGCCAGCATCACTATCGCCGCTCCCACGAGAGAGAGCGGAATAGCCACAACTGGCACGAATACGGCTCGGAACGAACCGATAAAGAGGAAGATAACCAGCACAACGATAGCGATCGTCTCCGTGAGAGTTTTAAGTACCTCTTGAATAGAATCGCGGATGTACTTCGTCGCGTCGTATGGAACGGTTATCGTCGCTCCTGAGGGGAGATTAGACTCGATCTGAGGAAGAACTTTTCGAACTCGGTCAATCACATCAAGCGAGTTCGCGTTGGGGAGTACCCACACGCCCATGAATATCGCAGCCTGTCCGTTAAACCTCACATCCTCATCGTAACTCTCCGCGCCCAGGGTAACGTCAGCGATCTCCTCAAGCCGAACGATGCGATCCCCCTGTTGCCGAACGACGAGTTTGCTGAACTCTTCTGGAGTTTTAAGATCGGTGTTCGCAATGAGATTTACCGATACAAGCGATCCCTTCGTCGCGCCCACCGCGGAGAGAAAGTTATTATTCGCGAGAGCTTGGCGTACCTCGGTCGCGCTAATGCCGAGCGCGGCCATCTTGTCAGGGTCGAGCCAGATTCGCATCGCGAAGACGCGACCTCCAAGGATATCAGCGCGCTGAACTCCGGATACCGCTGTTATCTGTGGCTGCACTACCCGTGTGAGGTAATCCGTAATCTGATTCTGCGTCATGTCCTTAGCGGAGAAGCCGATGTACATCGAGGCGAATCGATTATCGCTCGTCTCGACGTTGATCACTGGAACCTCAGCCTCTGGGGGGAGATCGTTTCGAACCTGGGCGACCTTAGATTGGATCTGCGTGAGCGCGGCGTTTACATCGTAGTTAAGACGGAGATGCGCCGTAATCTCACTGAGTCCCTGCCTGCTCGCTGACTCGATGTAGTCGATACCATCAGCGCTCGCGATAACTCGCTCAAGAGGTGTAGAGATATATCCCCGAACAAGCTCGGCTGGCGCGCCGACGTAGGCCGTTTTAACAGTTACGACCGACATATCGCTCTTTGGATACTGCCGGACGTTGAGCTTCTCGAGAGCGGTATAGCCACCGATGAGAATCATCAAGTTCAAGCAGATAGCGAGAACCGGACGTTTAATAAAGGTATCTGTAAACTTCATGGAGCGACGTCCTCGTTATCTATTCTCGACCTTTGGCTCAAGGGATAGCGGTGGTGTGCCCTCTTCTTTGATCTGAATCTGGGCGCCTGGTCGTAATTTAAACGACCCGGTCGCGACGATCTCGTCCCCTTCGGTGAGTCCCTTAGTCACCGATACAAAGTCTCCCCGCGAACGCCCGAGTTGCACGATCTGTTGTCGAACCGTCGTAATCTCCTTACCCTCTGCGTCTTTTTTTCGCTCAACAACGTAGACGGAGTTGCCATACGGAGCGTACGCGACGCTTATGGCCGGAATAACGAGAAGCGATGTCGCGCTCCCGATGTCGAAATGTACCGAGCCGAACATTCCGGGAAGGATCTCCTCTTGAGTATTTTGCACGGTCGCCTGCACCGATATCGTGCGAAGTACCTCATCAATATTCGGATTAATGGCGGTTACCTCGCCTGTAAACGCGCGAGCAGGAAAAGCGTCAACACGAACCGTAACATCAGTGTTTGTCGTAAGCTGAGGAGCTAGTTGCTGCGGCACAGAGAAGTTAAAATAGATCGGATTGAGCGAATAGAGCGGAACAAGTGGAGAACCAGCGTTAACGAAGCTTCCCACGTTCACCGTTCGAATACCCGCGCGTCCATCGAACGGAGCAACGATCGTTTTGCGCTCAATCGCCGCTTTGATGGACTGAACCTCAGACTCGCTTTGACGAACCTTTGATTGAGCATCCTCAAGGGTAGAGAGCGCGAGCGCGCTCTGGCCTCGAAGTTTACTGGAGCGCTCAAGGTTTTGCTTCGCCAACTCTAAACGAGCGGTGGCTCCCCGAAGATTCGCCTCTTCAACTGAGTGATCGATCTCAATAAGAACATCACCCGCTTTCACCTTCGCGCCGGACTCAAAGCGGACCGCGACAACACTGCCGGACTCCTTAGCACTCAAGGTAGATCCTTGAATCGACACGAAGGAACCAACGGTATCAAAGCTCTCTCGCCACTCGGCCTTGGTCACCTTCGTCGTAGTTACCGCTTCGGGTGGAGGCGAGAATCGAGCATATTCAGCGATAGCTCGCTGTATCTGCGTAGCCTTAACGACGCCAAGAAACGCGGTGAGAAGAAAGATCACGAGGAACGTGATACCAAGCTGCTTCTTCATAGGGAGATTACCTTTGTAGGAATATGTGGAGCGCGGACAGTGTACCCGTCAGAGGGCGGTGTTGTACACGGCGCCACTCGTTAGATTGATGTGTAGAGGCGGCAACGAAGAGGTACATGCCACCTAACAAGAGATGGTCGAGCCAGAGCCTCGTTTCCTCCTCGCCGCACCTACCGAAAGGCTCCAAACATCATCCGGCTCCTAGGCTTACACGGCGAAAAGAACTTCCCACACGTTATCCACACCCCCCTTGGGCAACTTTTTGAACCCTTTCTAGCAAGTTCAGCATTTATTTCTACTATAGAAATATACTAGAATAGAGAAGAGCTGTTAACGGTACATTCATGAAAACGATCCTATATAGCAATACTTTCAAAGAGTTAGAAGAGCAAGCGAGTCCAATCTCTGCCACAAGCTCTGCGGTCACTCGTAGCCTGAACGAGCTCATCTCGGAGGGGATCGTGTGGCAGGGGGAATCCACACCTGTGGATAACTTGTGGGAAACGTGTTCACAGCCCCCTCAACGGCAGAGGGCGGAGGCGATCCCCTTTAAGGTCGAGGAGATCGATGGTGCCCTTTCGGTAGGGGGGCTCGCCTGTGGAGCGCTCCACGAATTCTACTACAGGGACCCTTCACGTAACGTCGGAACGAGCGTCGCCATCCCTACCCTTCTCGCCCGTAACGCTATCGACGCCTACTACACCTCCCCTACGAGCGCCTGGGATAAGGTCGCCTCCGGTGCGCCTCCCTTCTTTATCGCCTGGATAGGACGTCGCTCGTGGCCAACCCCCTTCTCCCTCCCACAACGGCTTCTCTCGTCCTGCCTCTTTATCGATCCCCCCAACGATAAGCTCACCCTCTGGGCTATCGAAACGGCGCTCAGGTCTCCACTTATTAAACTTGTTATCGCCGACTCTCCCCGGCTCCCCCTCAAAACAACGAGACGGTTATCGCTCCGAGCGCATACGAACGGAACAACCGCGATCCTCATGCGATCATTACAAGATCTATCGATGCCGAGTAGTAGCACCACGAAGTGGGTGCTCTCTCCCCTCCCCTCCTCGAGCATTCATCCGACCTGGAACCTCACCCTGGAACGAAGCAAAGGAGGCGCTGTTCCCAACACATCGTGGGCGATCGCCTTAGAGAACGATTATGAAGATAGAGAGACGTTATCTCTGCGCATACTTCCCCGAGTGGTCGATACAGATCACGAAGAGAGGTTTAAAGTTCAGAGGTTTGGATAAACCGAGCTCAGTGCTCCTCACGAGCACCGTTGCGAATCACCTCGTGGTGTCACGATGCTGCGCGTCGGCGATTCATGCTGGCGTACGACCCGGCATGGCGCTTCCCCTCGCCGTCGCGTTCTCTCCTGGGGCGTACGTTGAGCCGTTTGACCCAGTAAGAGATTGTCGAGCGCTCTACAAATTAGCCGTTCGATGTTTAGAGTTCTCTCCTCTCGTGGGCCTTGACCACGAGCTCTTCGTCGGGCGTTCGCAGGGAACGCTTCAGGACGTGAGCCCACTTCACTATGGCATCACGATAGATCTCACCGGCACCGAAAAACTTCACGGAGATATCACCAAGCTTGCGCTTCATATCCATGGATTTTTTAAAGGAACCGCCGCTATCGCTGTCGCGCCAACGCTCGGAGCAGCGTGGGCGCTCTCTCGCTATTCAGTTGTTGGAGCCCCTCGCGTTGTTATCAACTCCCAAGAGATAGTCCCCGCGCTCTCGCCCCTTCCCCTTGCGGCGCTCCGCATTCCTGAGAGCTCACGCGAGCTTCTTCGTGATGTAGGAATGACAACGATCGGCGATCTCACCTACCTTCCTCGCTACACCATCGCGCAACGATTCGGGAAGTTCGTGACCTATCGATTAGAACAAGCCTTTGGAGATATCGAGGAACGGCTTCATACCGTCGAAGAAACAAAACGATACAACTCCTCACGGATATTTGAGCCACCGCTTACACACCGAAAGAGTATCGTCATCTCGATCCACAGCCTCTTCCAATCAGTGATCAATAACCTTAAAGCAAACAAACGTTCAGCAAAGTACTTTCACCTCGCTATCCAAGACACCGGAAAAGCCTTCATCTACCGAGAGTTCTCACTCGCGTCAGCGACCGATGACATAAGACATCTGAGCACTATAATCGAACCGATTATTGATGGCATGAACTTCTCTGGAGAGATTCGAGAGATAACGATTACGGCTCGACAGATTGAGGCGACCCGCTCTGAGCAAAAAAGCCTCTCGCCATCTCCGCACAAGGAGGAGCCTGACTCCCGGGAAAAGAAGGAGCTCCTCAACACCTTTAGCGTTCGGATCGGCAAAGAGCGCCTCCTCTTCGCGAAGCTCAATCAATCCTACATCCCTGAGAAATCATTCTCGTATCACAGCGCGAGCGACGCGGCGAACACTATGAACGTTCATGAAGCGATCCCTCACTATACGCTCCACGAACGCCCCTCCCACCTCCTCGCCACACCGGAGGAGATAACAACTATCTCGATGCTCCCCGATAAGCCGCCATCTTTCATTCAGTGGAGGGGCAAAAAACTTAAAATTCTTACCGGCATCGGTCCCGAGCGAATATCGCCCGAGTGGTGGGGAGGAACCCTCGCCAAAGAAACTGGCGTCACGCGGGATTATTTTAAAGTTCAAGATGAATGCGGGCGATGGTTGTGGGTTTTTCGAGACCAGTCAACGCATACCTGGTTTCTGCATGGGATGTGGGTATGAGGAGGTATCAGGAATAACGTATGCCGCCCCGTCCCGCCTACACCGAACTCCAAGTAGCCAGCAACTTCTCCTTTCTCCGAGGAGCGAGCCACCCCAATGAACTCGTCTGGCAAGCGGCTCAACTCGGCTATAAGGCGATCGGACTCACCGATTACAACACCCTCTCCGGAATCGTACGGGGACACGTCGCGGCGCAGGAGGCGGGGATTCAATTTCTAGCGGGGTGCCGCGTTGAGATAGATTTCACTGGGATGTGCAAACACCCCTTAAGCGCTCGGGTGCCCCAGTATCATCGAAGCTCCCTTCTCATCTATCCGAAAGATAGGAACGCGTACGGAACACTCTGCCAACTCCTCACCAACGGCAAACGAGAGGTCTCTAAGAACGACTTTTTTTTAAACCTAGCCGACTTCCTTCCCGTTCAAAACTCATTCGCCACTATTATCGTACCACCCTTCTTTCAAACCCTCTTTCACCATATCGATTACCAAGAGAACGCAAGCGAGCAGAAAACACGAGCAGAGATATTCATTGAGTTCTGTAGCATCGTAAAGGAGAACTCCCTCGATCCCGCGCTCCTCTCACTCGCGCTCACCTCGAACTACAGTCCCCTTAATCCACACCTTTTCCACAAGGCGCTCTCCATCGCGAAAAAATTAAACATAGCCCCCGTCGCGACGAACGACGTGCACTACCATGCGTCCGAACGAAAGCCCCTTCAAGACGCCGTCACCTGCATTCGGGAGAAGTGCACCCTGCAACAAGCGGGCTTTCGTCTCTTTCAGAACGGGGAGCGATATCTTAAACCGCCAGAGGAGATGGCGCGGCTCTTCCGAGACCTTCCGCACGCCATCTCACGTACGCAAACGATAACCGAGATCGCCTCCTCGTTCTCACTCTCACAACTCACCTACACCTACCCTGATGAGATCTGCCCCAATCAGCTCTCTCCCTACGACTATCTTAAACAAGAGGTCACTAAGGGCGCGCATCGTCACTATCCAAAAGGGGTGCCTGACCATGTCACGAAAGCTATTCAAGAAGAGCTTGTTCTCATTCAGGAGCTTGAGTACGAAAAATACTTCCTCACCTGCTACGACATCGTAACCTTCGCTCGCGAGCGAGGGATTCTGTGCCAAGGACGGGGCGCGGCCGCTAATTCCGTCGTGTGCTACTGCCTAGGGATAACCTCAGTCGATCCGACTCAAATTGACCTTCTCTTCGCGCGCTTCGTCAGTAAGGAGCGACGAGAGCCTCCTGATATCGATATCGACTTCGAGCACGAGCGACGAGAGGAGGTCATTCAATATATCTACGGTAAATACGGAAGACACCGAGCCGCCATCGCCGCGGAGGTTGTCACCTACCAAGCGCGTAGCGCCGTGCGCGAGATTGGAAAGGCCCTCGGACTCTCCCTTGAGATAGTCGATAAGCTCGCCAAAGGTGTTCATCGGTGGACCGGCTGCGCCATCACGGCTGATTCACTTCGTGAGATAGGGCTCGATCCATTCGACCCAACCGTTCAGAACTCGCTCATACTCGCAAACGAACTCGTTGGCTTCCCCCGACACCTCTCGCAGCACGTTGGGGGCTTTATTATTTCGAACACCCCTTTGTGTGAGATCGTACCGATTATCAACGCGGGGATGGAGAGTCGCACCATCATCGAATGGGACAAGAACGATATCGAGGAGCTCGGCATGCTCAAGATCGATATCCTCGCGCTCGGGATGCTCACCTGTATTAGAAAAGCGCTCGACCTCATTAACGCTCGCGGGAGCGAAAAACTTGAACTTCACTCGATCCCCCGCGAGGACCCGGCCGTGTATGAGATGCTCTCTCGCTCAGATAGCGTCGGCGTCTTCCAAGTTGAGTCACGAGCGCAGATGTCGATGCTCCCTCGTCTAAGACCAAAATGCTTCTACGATCTCGTTATTGAGGTAGCGATCGTTCGTCCCGGTCCCATTCAAGGGAATATGGTGCATCCTTTCTTAAAGCGGAGAAACGGCTACGAGAAGCCGTACTACCCGGACGCTAGAGTTGAGCGAATCTTAGGAAAGACCCTGGGCGTTCCAATATTTCAAGAGCAAGCGATGCGCCTCGCGATTACCCTCGCGAACTTTACACCTGGCGAAGCCGAGCAACTCCGCCGAGCGATGGCGGCATGGAAAACGCATAAGGGGGTCATAGAGAACTTTAAAGAAAAGATAGTGAAGGGAATGCTTGAGAACGGCTACACGACAGAGTTCGCGGAAACCTGTCTCAATCAAATTAAAGGATTTAGCGAGTACGGATTTCCGGAGTCTCACGCCGCGTCATTCGCGCTCCTTGTATATGCCTCGGCGTGGATTAAGCGACACTATCCGGCTGAGTTCGCGTGCGCTCTCCTCAATAGCCAGCCGATGGGATTCTACGCGCCATCCCAAATCGTTCAGGACGCGCAGCGACACGGCGTACCATTCGCCCCTATCGACGCGAATCGAAGTAGTTGGAATTGCGCGATGTCGTATACCGCACAAGACAGCGGCGAAGTTAGGCTAGGACTGAGACTCATCTCAGGGCTTCGGCGTGACCACGCCGAAGCTATCGCTGACTCAGTTGAACAAACGGGACAATTCGATTCGATCGACTCACTCTGGTCACGAGATATTAACGTTTCCAAATCAACCCTTCGAACCTTGGCGAAAGCAGACGCCTTTGGATCCGTTGAACTCACACGCCGTCCCGCGCACTGGAACATCAGCGCGCTCGCCTCACACCCTGCCCCCATGGACGCGCTCTTTACGAAGCGCTCCTCTGGGCACGAAAAAGCGCTTCCAACACCAACCGCGCAACGGGATATGTTCGATGACTACGCGACAACGGGGCTCTCGTTGAAAGCGCATCCGCTGATGTTTCTCCGAGAGCACCTCACCCACAAAAAAGCGTACACATCAGAGCGTCTTCAATCTAAACACGGCATACGAGTAGGAACTCGTGTCGCAACCGCCGGACTCGTTACCACGAGGCAGCGCCCAGGAACTGCGAAGGGAGTTGTCTTTATTACCCTTGAGGATGAAACGGGAACAGCGAACCTTATTATTCGTCCCGCGCTCTTTGAAGCGAATCAAACGATCACGATGAGAAGCTCAATCATCCTCGCAGAAGGGAAGCTCGAACGGATAGGTGATGTTGTGTATCTCGATGTAGAACGACTTGAGTCGCTTGATCGAATGTTGGTGGAGCGCCCGCAATCGGCGGCTCCGTATTCGTGCTAGGCAACTCGTGTCAGTCACAACTTTCACACTTTTTAAAAGTCGGAAAGTCATGACTGACACCACATTGCCATCACGGTGCGTTATTTTCTTGGGATCTTTATCGTTTCTGAGATAACTGAGAATCCGCTCTGCGATGAGCCTACCACGTAGAGGATTCCATACGACCGGCGCACATCTTGCGCTGGCAATTTCACTCGCTTAGCCGAGCGGGGCTCTAGTGAAACGGTATACCGTACCGAGGTCGCGCCAAGCACCATGTCTGTTGTCTCCTGACCATTTCGAATAGTCGCGACCGACGTAGGCAATCTAGCTCCACGCTCGCTGAGCGACACTCGCACCCGAACCGCCCCAGTTTTAGCGAGGTGTCG
The DNA here is from genome assembly GCA_044345405.1 of Bdellovibrionota bacterium. Taxonomy (GTDB): domain Bacteria; phylum Bdellovibrionota_C; class UBA2361; order UBA2361; family OMII01; genus OMII01. The sequence continues at coordinate 62,763 of JBIJBE010000017.1, read as the reverse complement.
AACTACTACGCCGGGCATAAGAATAGATGTTCCGGTATTCTGGAAAACAGCGAGCTGCGGGGTGCCGTTACTCGAGAGGCTTGCGACCAGGGAGAACGCCTCGTTTTCGGCCGCTTGGGAGATCGTTACCGTCTTCTCGATTACCGGAGTGCCTGCGCAACTTCCTGTGGCTACAAATACCCGAACCGTGTAGTCGCCAGCACCAAGCTCCACCTTAGTTGATTTCTTAAAAGTAACTCCTTTGAGAGCGCAGGCTCCGTTTACTGAGATATCGACCGGAAGCTCCTGGGCTAACCCAAGGTCCTTTCCGTTGATACCGTGGATAACGCGAACATCGGCTGCCATTGCGCTATGCGCAGTCCCAAAGAGCGCCGTCAGCGCCAAAACAAGATATTTCATTTGTTTCATATACCTACCCTTTATCTTCAAACTAAATCTCGTAAAACACTATATACTGTTACTTTATAGCAGCATATTGAAGGATCCTCTTTCTCCTTGTCAAGAAATACTGTAAAATATTGACAGGTAAGCGTAGTCCTTAAGATTTCAGGTATTCGTTTTGAGCTCTTTTGATCCCCCCGCATACATTCGAGCACTTCTGCGGCCCCTTGTGCGATGGTGTCTTAAGAGAGGGGTTCGTTCAAGTCAGGTTGAGGAGATACTTCGCCAGTCCTTTGTTCATGAAGCGCAGCACGAGATTCACGAAGCTCAAGGGGCGTTCAGCGTCAGCAAGGTCAGTGTGATGACGGGACTACACCGTAGTGAGGTATCGCGTTTACTTACCGGCGAACGACCCGACCGAGCAGCGCACGATATCTTGAATCGAGTTCTCGGTTTGTGGGCATCCTCTAAACGGTATCGAACCGCGGAAGGGACACCGAGAGATCTGACGCACGAGGGACTTTCAAGCGAATTCGCGCGGCTCGTAGCGGACGTGAGTAAGGAGGTTACCCATTATCCAATTCTCTTTGAGCTTGAGAGGATCGGCGCTATCGAATACGTGGGGAATCTTGTGCGGCTGAGAGTACAGGAGTACACCCCACGAGAGGATCACCAGTACGGATTAGACCTCCTCAGTCTCGATGCAGGAGACCTTGCGTCAGCGATCGAGGCTAACGTCACAAATCGAGACAGAGATCCGAACCTCCATTTGCGCACGGCATACGATAATATAGATCCAAACGCTCTTCCTGAAATCAGGAGATGGATCCTGAAACAGGGCGCCGAGTTCCAGTCCCGAATGCGCGAGTATCTCGCTCAATTTGACAGAGATTCATCGGGAGCAGTTAGCCAATCCGACGAGAGAGCTCGGGTAGCCGTGACGAGTTTTTCATACGCGGAGCCTATTCAGGCGCCGAAAGCGATAGTGCCAAGAAAAAGAGGGAGAAAGCGATGTACGCCACAATAGCTCACCATGCTGCGAAAATATTCGCGCTGACTCTCGTTACTTTCGCGATCACCTCGTGCGGAGGAGGCACAACAGGCACGTCATCTACTGACTCAGTGAAACTCGCGGGATACGCTGAGCAGTCAAACGGAGATCGCGCCCCGTTTCTCTCCATGACCGTGTCATCAGGAACATCGGGAGAGGACCTCAGGAATTCAGGCACCAACTCGGACGGCGATTTCGACATGGTATTGCCTGCGAGCGAGAGCTCCTTAGTGATAGATGTAGTTGGGGTTGGAAGCACAACGATGCGGCGACTGCAGCAGGGACCAGGAACCCTGTCGACGAAGTTAGCGGCCACAGGCGAAGGACTTGAATCGGAATTACAGTTTGAGGCTCAAGTCAGCGAACAGAACCTCTGTTCAAATCTTTCGGCCTCTGGCGATGAGCTCATCGTGGTTGGCGATAACGACCAAGTCCCATGTCCAGCTACCATCACGATAGCCTCGAAAGAGCTTACCTTGTATGACTTTAACGGAGCGGTCGTAGCGAAATGCGCTGGCGCGGTCACCACCCTTACAACGGCTCAGGCGAGCGCGGACGGTAAGGTCACCCTCGATCTAAGCGCCGCGATTAATGGGGGATGCAGCGAGATTCGGCTCGTACTATCTCATCCTCAGGCCCCTGGGCTGGAGAGCGTCTTTTACGTGAAATGACGCGTAATGGGAAACTCTTGTCAGTCACGACTTTGCCTTCTGCAGCTCATACTGATTACGAAAGAAGGGATTCAATACTGGAAACAATTGTCGAAAACCATGCAAGGCATGTACCTGCCATCAAAAGGCTTGTTTGTGACAAAAGCCCTTTGATGGCAGGTTATAGCCTTAAGAAAATCCGTAAAGGAAATCCTCTGTATATAACCTGCCTGAACGTGTTCACCTACTTTCTACGAGGAATTAATTCTGTCGAATCACATTACTCAGCAGAGGCCGGAACGGTATCGGTGGTCGACGACGACGTGGGGACGACAGGCGTGGGGCTCATGCCCTTCGCAACCTGTGCCATCACCAACGCCATCAAACCACCGCTACTGTCGCCTTCACCCGAGACCTGGACGTCCGGTGTGATCTTGACGTTGCCCTCGGCCACTGCCTTGATCACGTTGACCAGCATCGTTGCCGCCTCACCGACGGCCTTTCGCTGAGCATCGAGACCTGCGGCGAGAGCCAAGCCCTGCGCCTCCGTAGCCGCGGCTTCGGCGAGACCTCGCGCCTTGATGGACGCCGCCTCACCTTCACCGAGCTCCTTCGTCGCGAACGCTTGACCCGCGGCCTCCGCTTTGCGAGCTTCGGCCTGGTTCTTGCGAATCGCGATCGCAACCTCGGACTCGGCGAGAGCAGCTTGCTGCTCCGCCTTACCCTTGGCGGCCTCCGTCAGGATGCGCTGCTCTTGGGCAGCGCGCTGCTTCTCGAAGGTCTCCACCTCCTGTGCCGCGATCTCTCGCTGCTTCAGGACGCTGGCGAGCTCCTCGGGGAAGCGGATGTCCTGGAGGAAGACCCCCAGGGTTTCCACCTGGTAGTCCGTCAACTTCTCGCGGATGTACTTGAGGGCTTCCTCTTGCACCTTCTCGCGCTCCTGGATGAATGCGGTCGCTTGCATCGACTGCACTCGGTTCCGGAAGTAGTTGCCGACAGCCGACTGGAGGACCTCATTGACGAGGTTCTCCACCGATCCGACCATGGAGATCACTCGAGGAGCATTCACATCGGAGATGTGGATCTGCACCTGGAGCTCAAGCTGGAACTCGAAACCGTCTCGGCTCTTCGCCTTGATAGTCTTGAGTTCCTGGTCGAGCTTACCCGCCGCGTTCAATCCGTCCGCCCAATAGAGCGTCAGGATCTTCGTCGGCACGATCGTGGTCTCATAACACCTGGTGTTGATGAGCCACGAGCCGGTGCGAATCGCTTCGCACCACAATCCGCGGTGACCCGGCATCACGATGGAGCCGAACTTGAATTCGGCACCCGAGATGTCGGTGTCGACCGCTCCCACCTTGCTCTTGACGACAGCCACCTCGCCCTCCAACACGTGGAGAACGGGGAGCTGCTCCACCCGAACGAGCCATGGGTTCAGGTAGTAGGTGCCCTCAGTGAGGACATCGTGCTGCAGACCAGTTTGGCCTCCAGCCGCAAGGAACGCAGCAAAGTCCTGATAGGCCTTGTGCTGCGTGTTTTGGGAGGACAAGATCGCGTTGATCCGGTCCTTCGGATTGGGCACGGTCAAGACGTCGTCCCAGCCTCCCAAGCGACAGGCAAGCTGCCCGCCCTGGAGAGCCGGTCCCTCATGCGAGGTGACGACGCCCATCTTGTTGATCGCGAACTTGCGTCCGCTCCCGGCCCGCCTGCGCGGGTCGTCGTGGTCCTCATCGCCCGTAACCGCCAGGGCCTCGGCCCTGATGATAACTGGCTTGAGGTCCTCCGGGCTAAGCCCGAAGTCCGCGACGTCGGCCCCCTTCTTTGCGAGCTGGGGGTCCATCGGAAGGCCGTACACTCGATCTCCGGTCATGACCAGAAACGCCACCGGATGAATCCGGTAGACTCCTGGCCGAAGAACCATCGACTGCTTTCCCTTCTGCCCTCCATTTTTCAGGAAGACAGTGACATCCTGATAGTCGCCGAACTCCGGCTTGGAGATCGCGACTCGAGAGCCCACAGGAAGGGGTTCGCCCACTTGGGCGATGACGAGCCCCTGCTGATCGGGACCGATCTCTACGGCAGGATGCCGAGTGACGGTCTTGATGAACAATGGGACCCACTGCCACCCGGGTGAGAGGATCTCCCCCTCGTAGCCGCACTCACCATCGAGCGCAATCAGGTCCCCGCTCGGAAGGCGACGCCTCCCGAACCGCTTCTCCACGAGCCCGATCTCGTTGCCGTGGATATTTCTCCACGACAACAACCACCAGAGCGCAACGAGAGCGACCGGGACGCTGATTGCCACCACAGACACAACGGAAGTACTCATTACTGAATTCCTTTCATTCAGTAGAAGCTTTCGGATCAAAACGAACTATCACCTTGACAGTTCCGCCGACCCTGAAGCAATCAGTGAACACCACTGAATCCCTTCTTCCCTAGCCAGTTTTTTAAAGAACTATAGCAGGCAGTTCGATTCGCTGGGTTTTCTGAATCAAAAAGCCAGAAAAACATGAGCGCCGCTTTAGCGCTCGAATACAAACCGCCTTGTACCTATCTGGGTGCTTCAAGCTGTCAGCGAGGCAACGCGACAACGCCAAGTAAGCGGAAGAAGAGTACCAATGTGGGTGGCGCTAAAATAGAAATGGACCCATATTCCACCTAAAGTGGAACAACGTCGAATCACCGCGTCGCGTTTTCCCTCAACGAAAAGGACATTTAGTCCGTCCTGATGTCGAATGCTTTCAGCCCCTCCGACCGCATGCCAGTGGAGCGCCTGCAATCGGCGGCGCCGTATTGGTGTTAGGAAGGAGCGCGTTGAAGTACTCCTGAGAACGAGGCCTTAGCGATTTTAGGCACCTAAAAGTCCTCAAGAACTCAAGAAGCATCCCCGCGATGACGAAGAAATGCTGGGGATTGTTCGCAGGCCCGACATGAAATCTTCGCCACAGCTATACCGCTACTTGCCTCAGTTCCCACTAGAGACATCGCTCCGGAGACCGTATGAAATGCCATAGCTGCCACGCCGAACCCGCGACAGTCGGCCTCCTCTGTCGAAGCTGTGTTGATAAGAACCGTATTCGAGGCGAGCAGAGAAAGGTCAACACTATCAATCAGATTCGCCAACAATCCGAGAACGACTCCCTTCTTCATAAAGCTATGACCAGTTGGGAAATGAAAGTCTTCGGCCTATGTGCCTTTTTTGGAGCTTGTCTTGTCATCATCTCGACGACCGGAAATACCGCGTCAGCCACTCTACCGGTTCGACTACTGGTCGCCCTCCTCTACCTATCAGCCTTAACCACGCTTCTAAGCTACATGCACTTGTGGCTCACCATGTATGGAGATAGCCCCAATCAAGGAGGGCTCCTGACGATTGTACTCTATGTCATCGTTCCAGGGGTCGTGTGGCGATGGAGCCTCGCGAATCTTAAAGAAACATGGGGGAGTTTGGTAATCCACTTTGTAAGCATCGCCGCGACTATCTTCGCACTCAACGCGCTCGCGTCCGAACTCGAGGGCTCTATCTATGACGCCGCGAAGTACGTCATATACCGAAATGCCTCGACGGCCCCCAAGCAGAGCGTTCCGAACCGTTTCTATCACGCCTACTAAGACCCGGTTGACCGCCACCCACGTTGCGATGCGCTTCACAGAGGTCATACCTTATTTTTAAAGTCAGGAAAGGGAGGGAGAGAACTCTTCGAAAACTTCAAAAAGAACCTCCGCTCCGTTTTAGTCACACGATCAAGCCAGCGATAATAGCTGTCATGAAGGTGGAACAGGTGCCGCCAACGAGTGCCAGAAGGCCCAAGCGAGCGATATCACCTCTACGACTCGGCATAAGCGCGCCCATGCCTCCTACCAATACTCCGATCGATCCGATGTTAGCGAAGCCGCAGAGGGCATAGCTCAGGATGATCTTCGTGCGTTCCGTTAGCTCTTGCACCGGCACTCCGTCCATTAAGGGTTTCCCGTGAAGGTAATCCCCCATATGGGCGTACGCCACAAACTCATTGAGGATCGTCTTTTCCCCAAGGAGCTTGCCGGCCACGAGGCAATCCTGTCCAGGAATGCCGAGCAACCAAGCGACCGGAGCGAATGCGTACCCAAGTACCTCTTGGAATGTATCGACGTGACTTAGGCTGTAACCTGTCATACCGGTTGCCCAGTGACAGATCCCGCCCCACATCGAATTACCAAGAGCTACCAACGCGATCGCGCACAGGAGCTGCGCGGCGATGTTGAGAGCAAGGGTCAACCCCTCACTCGCGCCACGCGTCGCGGCGTCAATGACGTTCGCGTCGATGCGAACGAACTGCGAGTCGACGTTACCCGCGGTCTCAGGCACCTCCTCCTCGGGAAGTAAGATCTTTGCCAATACCAACGATGCTGGCGCTGACATGATACTTCCCGCGATGAGATGCCCTGCGATATCGGGGAACTTGTCCGACAACATACTCACGTACGCCGCCAACACCCCTCCAGCGATATTTGCCATACCACCGATCATCACAGCGAGGATCTCGCTGCGAGTCATCTTCTCCAAGTAGGGCCGGATCAGAAGCGGAGCTTCTGTTTGCCCAACAAAGATATTAGCCGCCGCAGACAGTGACTCAGCGCCACTTGTCTTAAGCGTTTTCTTCATCAGAAGAGCCATCCAATACACGATGCGGTGCATAAGACCGACATGGTACAGGATAGCCATCAAACATGAGAAAAAGATGACACTTGGAAGCACTGCGAACGCGAAGGACGCGCCTAACCGGATAAGACCTCCAGTTTTTGCGTCTTGCGCGTCCGTGACGGGAATCGACTGCTCGGTGAGACCGCCGAAGAGAAAGCTCGCGCCCTCTTTCGACTGACTCATCAACGCGTCAAAGCCGTCATTTAAATAGTCGAAGGTCGCTCGGCCAGGAGCGGTCTTCAACACGACAAATGCGAGAAGGATTTGAAGTCCGATGCCATAGGCAACGAGCTTCCAATCGATCTTACGCCTATTCCGTGAGAGGCCATAGCAAAACGCTATGACCGCGCACAGACCAACGAGTCCAATGTACTGGTTCATGTGTAACGGGTTTCCTTTTTGTTGATGTGCTTTTCTTCACCGCACCGAGCGATGGGGAGTTCGCACAAAACCTTTTGTGTTGAGTTCTCTACCCGTATGAGATTGTGACTATGAGGTCCTCCTCGTGGAGCGACTCATGGGAGGAAACTATAGGGGGCGCGCACCCCTTATGCTAGCGAACGACCGATCGAGCCTGTCCGGCCCGCGGAGCCTCCTGGCCTGATCGACCCGAATGTGTCCGTTTCTGACGTTTTGAGAGTGTGCGGGAGGAGGGTGAATTACCGACCGAAACGGGCTGTGAGCCCGTTCTCAAGAGACTGCGGAAGCCCACCAAATGATCCGTTCGACATCACCACGATGACATCATTCGAGCCAACCTGAGCGAGAAGAAACTGCTCAATCGCTTTCGGATCAGGGAGCGCGCGAGAGGATGTGCCACCCTCCCCTATCTTCGCGCTTAACGTATCAACATCAAGTAACTCTTGATTGGTGTCGATCTCGCGAGAGACGACCTGACACAACACGACCTCATCAGCGTTCTTGAACGCTGAGACGTACGGCTCTTGGAACACTTTTCGGCGACTGGTGTTCGACCGTGGCTCGAATACGCCCCATATCTTTCTTCCTGGAAACGCCTCGCGAATACCTGAGAGCGTTTCGTGAACCGCGGTCGGATGGTGCGCGAAGTCCTCTATCAGGGTTACGCCGTGCTTATCGTAACGCACCTCTTGTCGCCGCTTCACGGATTTGAAGGTCGCGACCGCTGCAGTTGCTTTCTCCAAAGAGTACCCACTCATCATCGCGACCACGATCGTGACAAGCGCGTTCTTCGCGTTATAGACGCCGCTCATCGGAATCGAGAAGGTAAACTCACCATGCGTTTCACTGCGAGCGGTAACGCGTTGAGAGAGTCCAACCTGTTCTCGTCGAAGGATAGAGATATCAGCGCCAGGTGAGGTTCCAAACGTGACGATGCGACTTGCGACCTTTCCCTTTAATTCGTCCACAAGGTTTTTTACATGTGGATAATCGGTGCAACACAGCACGGTGCCGTGAGCGGGCATCGTGACCACCATCTCACGAAAGACCCGTATGATACTCTCAACATCCGCGTAGATATCGGCGTGATCATACTCGATCGCGTTAATGACGCAGATATCGGGATGATAGAAGGAGAACTTTGGAACCTTCGCGAAGAAGGCGCTATCGTACTCATCCCCTTCAACCACGCTGTATGCGCCATCCCCACGGGCGAGACTCATCGGGAGGTCCTGCGCGATGCCACCAACGAAGTAACTAGGGTCGCCTCCTAATTTTAAAAGTGTCGAGGCGATAAGCGCTGTTGTGGTGGATTTACCGTGGGTGCCGGTCACAACGATAGAGCGTTTTCCGTCGATAATCGTCTCATGCAGCATTCGCGGGAAACATGAGTAAGGAAGGTTTCGCTCCTCAACAACTCCTACCTCAACGTTTTCGTAGCTGACAGCGTTGCCGATGACCACGAGATCTACCGACGATGGGACATTCGTCGCGGCGTATCCCTTAAACAGGGTGACCGATGAGTTTCTAAGGAAACTTCCCATCGGTTCGTAGAAATCTTTGTCACTCCCAGAGACGAGAAATCCCTGTTTCGTAAGCTCAACCGCAAGCTGTGCCATAGCGACGCCGGCAACACCGATAACGTGAATCCGTCCACCTTTAGGAACATTTGAGAGAGAGGTAACTCTATCGATCGAGAAGTGACTCTTTGGCATACGCCCTATACTACCATGTTACGCGCTTCGCGAGCTCGGAGATATCTTTCACGTGGGAGTAGGCGCCTCGAGCTTCATTGACCTGCTGCATAACCTGGTCCTTGAGGTGAGGATTGTACTGCACGACGCCGTATCCGATACCGGCGACAACTCCCATAAGCAACAGACATACGAGGGTGACTTGCCGTAGCGCCGCGGAGGTGGAGACAAAAAGCGCGTACGGAATACTACCGATGACGGTGAAGATAAGGAGAGCGAGAAGCCAAAGTATCTTACCGCCCCGCCCCAGGAGGGATGTTCCACACACCTCAACGAAGGCCCAGATCGGCTGGACGAGTACGACGAAGAGAAGGGTTGGAACGAGAACGAGGGCACATCCGGCGAGTATAATAAGCGCTGTGGTCATGGCGACCTCCCTACTACAACAACGTTAACAAGGTGATCCTAGCGTAGTTTGCGGGGGAAGGGGTAGTAGGAGAGGTCGATTATGCGATCAGCTTGTCGCCGAAGATCTCTTTAATTTCTTCGAGGAGCTTCTCATCTCGGGATATCACGCCAAGCCCATAACAGTGACCGAAGTTAACCTTGGGAATATCTATCTCATGATAGAGGTCTTTAACCCCATAATTCAGCACGCAGGTATCGTGCATGAGCACTACCCCATTCGGCTTTAAGAACCTCGTCCACGTTTCGTAATCTTTCTTAACCGCGTCATAGGCGTGGAATCCATCGATATGAAGGATATCGATCGGAGTTGTCCAGGTTGTGGCGACCTCATCAAAGTATCCCCTTAGGATCGAGCAATTCGTCAAATTGAGCTCTCCACGTTTGGCACGAACAAATATCTCGGTGTTCCGCTCGCCCGCCTGAGAATCCCCCTCAAACGAATCGATGCCGCACACATGCCCTATTCCCGGTAGAGCGAAGGTGAATGTGGAGAAGCCGTAGTCTACGCCGAGGTCGACGATTGAGCATGGGAGCGTTCGACGAACGAGCCACTGCGCGAAGGGCGCGTGCTCTCGCCACGACGTTGGGATGGTTTTCAGGATCGCTTCTCGCTGGTCCATAGGTCGCCTGGTGTAGGGAGAGTAACGACAATCGACCGGAAAACTTAACTACTATCAAGTATTTACAACACGGTAAGTTGCCCGTTGAGGCACCTCAAGCAACCCTCCCATTTCGCCGATACACTAACTAGTTGAATTGAGGCATCCCCTCCTATGAAAGACGTTTCAATAGTCCTCTGTCCATTTGAAAACAACGACCTCTTCAAGCGGGTGTTCAACCAGATCGTCATCCGAACCCGATACGACCTCTCGCGGGTTGAGATTATCGTCGTGGACAACAATACCGATCCAGAGCTCAAGCGCGATGTGGCGGAGTTCGTGCAAGAAAACGCGGAGCTGTGCGCAATCACCTACATCGAGAATAATAACGAGGGCCAACTCGCCCAAGCGACTAACAAGGCTATCGAGGTGGCTGACTCAAAGTGGCTCGTCTACCTGTGCGCCAACGATACCTACATCTACGACCCGAGATGGCTTCAGTATCTGATCGGCAACCTCTCAGATGACGATTACGACGCCGGCTATCGTATCGCTGGCACCGTGACCCCGTGGCCCAACCACTTGAGCGAGGAGAAGCACTTTCATGTGCAAGGCGCGGTGTTCATCGCTTTTACGGACTACATGAAGCAGAACCCCTACTCCGGTGATTACCCGTTCAACTACTGCGACGTCATGCACTCAGCCCGGTGCCTCGAGCAGGGTTTTCAGCTTAAGCACCTCCCCCGCATCTGTTCCCACATGGGAGACGCGACCAGGGAGTGGCATGATGGGAACCAACAATCGAAGCAGTACCTCATAGCCCATCTCCACGGGCTTGCGCAGTTTCCGTAATCTCTCTCTTACGTTATGGTCTCACCTATGAATACCCTCGTTGGCATCGTATCTGACACGCACGAAGACGTTCGAATGATTTTAAAAGCCGTTACGGTTTTTAAAGAACGTTCACCATCTCTCGTCATTCACTGCGGTGATATCATCTCCCCTCCTGTTCTTGAGCGATTCGCTGGCTTGCCGCTCAAGCTCGTCTTTGGAAACAACGACGGGGAGCGCTCCGGTTTAAAGAAGAAATGTGGGGAGCTTGGCTTCTCGCAGATAGACGACACGCTTACCTTCGAGCACGCCGGAAAGACCTTTTTCGTAAACCACGGAACGAGCATGCGGGTAATCGATGAGGCGGTCGCCACACAACAATACGATTACGTACTTCACGGACACACACACATTCCTCGAGACGAGGTTGTGGGAAGAACCCGAATTATTAACCCTGGCGCGCTCTTCTCGGCGGATAGGTATACGATCGCGTTTCTGCAGCCCGAAACCGGCGCTGTGGAATTTGTGGAGCTCCCTGAGTAGCGCTCACACGTAATCTCAAGCTCCTCCTCAGCGGCGATGCGGGCATACCTAGGGCGCCCGACCTCTACCTACAAACGAGCAGGTGGTGCCGGTTTCGACCAAGCATAACCCCCTAAAAAGAGGGGAGTGTTGTTCCGGAATGGAATACCCGGTACATTTTGAGGAGTACTGACGATAACAGGGCTTCCCATGCTACATCTCCGCAACTCACTCGCGCTTTTCGCCTTTCTCGCGTTCTCATCAAGTCGTTGCTTCGCGTGTCCCGCTGTCGGTGGATTACCAGATATTAATTGTGATGGCACCGCGCAAGTTGTTGTCGTTGGAGACAGCGTGGTGTACGGAGTTGGCGACGTCCGAAATGGTGGCAAGGGTGGGTATGTCCTACGGATAGCTCAAAAGTTTCCGAAAGCGACCTTTGACAATCGAGGTACTCCCGGAGAGGAGGCGCGACGAGTTTTAGGCGTCATACAGGATTCATTCAATGGCGTGGGCGATACCACCTTCGCGTCAAGCTTGACGAACGCGGATATCATCATCCTCGACATCGGCAGAAACGATTGGTGGAAATTCCGACCCGCGATCGTTACGTGGAGAAATTTAAAGCGTCTTCGTGAGCTGATTCAAACTGAAGTTAATTCAGCATCGGGACACAAACCTCTGGTCGTAACGGCGCAACTCATGGGAGCGAACCGAACTGGACAGGGCGCATGGATACTAGAGCTCAATAAATACATAGCTGCTAACAGCAAGTCGCTCCCCCCCGGAGATCTTCGGTTTAACTCGGTGAGTAAGAAACTCCTTATTGACCGCGTTCACCCAAGCTCTCTTGGCTACGACGCAATCGCTAAGATCCTGTACACATATCTCACCGAAACTCTTCCGAAGCACGTGGAGATCTTTCGACAAGATAACGACGATGACGGTTTGTACGACGAGTACGAGGTCGAACGATACGGAACCTCTCCCTCTAATCCTGACACAGACGGCGACGGAATCCTTGATGGTAAGGATGAAACGCCGGCCTAGCGCTGTAGTGCCGTCGCGATCATCGTAGTAATAGCGTCGTAGCCTAGGGTATTCGGGTGGAGCCCTTCTGGAAGATTGTAGTACGGACACGTTGAGAGATCGGGACAGTCTCGCAAAAAGTCCTGCTCAAGATCGATAACGAGGATTCCATTCATCGCGCCGAGCCCTCGAATAGTCTGGGAGTAGAGCGCGGCGGTCGGGGCTAAGATCCCACGCTCAACAGTTGTAGGTAAGAGGGTCGCGATGGTGACGTTTTTATTGTCGGCTCGCGCCACGTTGATCATCTTTTGATACCCGGCTTCAAGCTCCGTCGCCGAGATATCGTAACGAGCGTCGTTGATCCCCTCTAAGATAATAACCAGGTCCGCGGTGCCGCCAACAACAACCTCAGGAAACCGGACAACTCCCGCGACTCGGCCGCCAGGTATACCGATAACCGTCTCACCTGGAATTCCCGCGTTGAGAACAGAAACTCCCAGTAACGAGGAGAGCCTAAGAGGATAGCCCCGAGGGTCTCCCACCTCACCTATCTGGCTTACGTATTGCCCGGGCTCCGTCCCGTCACCTACGCCGTAGGTGATGCTATCTCCGAACGCGATGACCTCGATCTGCCCATCGTTGTTGCGGTCTGAGAGAGGCGCACCCTGAGCAAAAGACCGGTCAGATCGGGAAACGATAGAGAGAAAGATCAGAGAAAGAATTAGGTTCCAGCGGATCATCGAAAACTCCGAACGCGACCGTATACCTTATATCTTGGACTGAAGTTTGAGAGCAGTAAAGATCGGAGGGGCATAACAACGGCCGACGTCGCACACACCGTTATGGATTGAGCGGATTTGGATCGAATCCGTCAAGAAGACCATCCCCGTCGGTATCGGGCTTAAGGGGATCGGTCCCAAATCGACTCGCCTCAAAGATATCGTAGAGCCCGTCGAGGTCCCTATCTTTGCGCAATCTCTGAACATGTTCGGGATACGTCCGGGTAATATACTTGATAAAGTTTCCAGCGAGGCGGTCGTAACCCTTCGAGGTTGGATGAATACGGTCAGGGCCGCAGAGCCTCCATGGGACAGAGTCAAAGCGAAGATCGGCGGGAGTCGATACCGAGTTCGAGGCCGAGATGTATCGATTCAACTCAGCTATCCACGCCCCCTTTTTGAGCTTTCGGGTGATCATGAGCACCGCGGTTACTACAAGGGGCTTGTGGCCTGAGACCTCCCTCACATCATCCTCAATATCTACACGCAACCGTTTAAGAGCGGCGGCAGTCTCAGCGTACGACTCAGACCACTCATCGTTTCTACCAACATCGATGACGATAAAGTCAGATTTCACCATCGCCTCAGCGAGAGGGCTTAAGCCTCTTTTCCCGAAGGCTCTCTTGATTTTGGCGATGAGCGCGATCGTCGTCACTCCGGGATATCCGAAATTGTGGATGGTAATTCCTGGCAACGATTCCTGGGCGCGAAGGACGTAGCCACCATATCCATCGTTGCGAGTATCGCCGGTCCCATACACGAGACTATCTCCGACAACGGAGATGACGAGCTCACCGTCACAGTTGTAGTCAGGCAATCCGGAGATAAGAGGACATGCGTGCGACATCACTGGCGCGCATAGCGCACAACACAGAACAACAAAGGTGGTTAAAAGCGTTCTCATCGATGCGTTCCCAGTTCCGGAGCAATCTTGTAGCAAAGCTTTGCGAGCCGAATCAACTTCCGGGGATATCGGCTAAAAACCAGGAGTTCTTAAGGATGAGCTAAGACCCTAATACCAAACACGATATTGGGGCATTACAATCACCTATCGGCGTTACCTCTCATCAAAAATCCCCTTTTCTAAGATATGGGGCCGTAAAGCTAGGACGCTGATCACAGGCCGCGCCAACCTTATCGAGCCTGCGCGGTGGGTAGGCCCCCCGGCTTAATCGTGTGCGGGAAGGTAGAGATACCTTTCGGTTCCTTGGTTGTGTTCGAGGCCGCGAGTTATTCGAGCACATAAAAAAGGAGAGGTGTTACCACCCCTCCTGCATTAGCAAGAAAAGCCCCGTGGCTTACGTACGAACATCTCCGTGGCGAGCCGCGGAGGAATATCCGCTTTGAGCCACTTGAAACTCGAACAGTCACCGTAACTCTACCCGTATAAATTTCAGGCCGATCGCGTGTGGTGTACATACAAAAAAGCGGCGCGTGAGTCTCCCCACGCGCCGCTTTCACAATTATCAACCGTGCTATTAGTGATGCGCCGAGGCGCTCGGAGCCGCTGGGGCGGCAGCCTGCTGCCCTTGAGCGCCGAACGGAAGCGGATGAGAGCGGAACGGATCGTCCGTGAAGATGCCGCCGATCATGATAGCGAGCAAAATGAACGGAATCAGTATGTAGGTCCAGATAATCTTGTTCTCGTACTTACCGTGCATGAAGATCGCGATAACAAGGCTCGCCTTGATCGAAGCAATCACGAGAGCGCCTACAATGTTCCACTTACCAAGATCTACCTGTGCGGCAAGTACCGTGACAACGGTGAGCACAAGGAGGGCGATGAGAACCTTGAGGAAGGTGCTCTCAGGAACTACGTGACCGATCTCCTCGTGACCGTGCGAATGTGAGTGTGAATGTGCCATGTGTAGAATCTCCTAGAGCTATCCAACTAAGTAGAGGAGCGGGAAGAGGTAGATCCAGATGAGGTCTACCAAGTGCCAATAGAGGGCGCCGAGTTCAACCGGGGTGTAATACTTCCCAGAAAATCGATTGTTCATCGCTGGCCGAACTCCGTACCAGTACAGGAGCGCCATACCGATAATCACGTGAAGAGCATGAAGCCCTGACATGCAGAAGTAGAGGCCAAGGAAGTTCTTGTAGTGGTAGAAGTCTGAGTTCCACACGAATGGGAACATTCCGTGATGCGCCTTCTCGAAGTACTCATATCCCTTTACGCAAAGGAAGATAAGTCCGCAGACGATACTGATGCCGAAGTTCTTTACGACGCCTGCGTTGTCACCTTTTTGAGCCTTCGTTACGGCAACCGCTGCGGTGAAGCTGGAGATCAGGAGTACGATAGTGTTGAAACCACCAGCCCAAAGGTTAAGGTGCTTACTCGCGTCATGGAACTCAGCCAAATGGTAGTACCGCATGACCGCGAAGCTACAGAACATCACCGCGAAAAGAAGGATTTCTGTTCCGAGGAAGAGCCACATACCGAGCTTTGCGGCTCCGTACGCTGTCTGCGTATCCATGTGATGGATATGTGGGGGATCCCCCGCGGGTACGTTGTGATCAACGATTGGATGGGCGACTGCACTCATAACATCCCTGTCTAATAGTAAACCTTTCTTAATCTCTTAGTGGCCACGTCCTGTGGGCGTTCCGTAGCTGTACGGCTCCTCGGTCACAACTGGGATCTCCGCGAAGTTCTCGTGAATAGGAGGTGACTGAGTCTGCCACTCTAAGCCATGAGAGTTGTACGGATTGCGGGGAGCCTTCACCTTCCCGAACAGCGCGGTCCAAAGAAGGTTCACAAGCGCGAAACTATAGCCGAAGCCGTTGAGGTACGCTCCTAACGTCGAAATGGTGTGCAACGTCTGATACTCAACTGGGTAGTCGTAATATCGACGAGGCATACCATTCATTCCGAGGATGAACTGCGGAATGAACGTGAGGTTAAATCCGATGAAGAGCGCAGCGAACGCGAACTTCGAAACGGTTTCGTTGTACATCTTGCCCGTCATCTTCGGGAACCAGAAGTGAAGCGCTGCGATGAGTCCGATTACCGCTCCACCCTGAATGGTGTAGTGGAAGTGCGCCACAACGAAATACGTATCGTGGTAGTACACGTCAACTCCAAGCATCGCGAGATAGATACCGGTTGTTCCCGCTACCATGAAGAGGAACACGAACGCCATCGCGTAGAGCATCGGCGTCTTGAAGGAGATCGACCCCTTGTACATCGTGCTCACCCAGTTGAACACCTTAATGGCGGTCGGGATAGCTACGAGGAAGGTTACGATCGAGAAGAACTTAGCCGAGAAGTCCGAGATGCCCGCTACGAACATGTGGTGAGCCCACACGATGAATCCAACCGCGGCGATAGCCATCGAGGATACCACCACCATCTTGTATCCGAAGAGCGGCTTACGTGAGAACACCGGGATGATCTCTCCAACCACGCCGAACGCTGGAAGCACCATGATGTATACTACTGGGTGAGAGTAGAACCAGAAGAGATGTTCCATAAGTACTGGGTCACCACCCTTCGATGGATCGAAAATACCAGCACCGAACGCGCGCTCAGCGATGATAAGGAGGAGGGTCATTCCCACTACCGGGGTCGCAACCGTCTGAATAACCGCGGTCGCGTAGGATGCCCAGATGAATACTGGTAGTCGCATCCAGGTCATGCCAGGGGCGCGAAGCTGGTGGATCGTAACGATGAAGTTAAGTCCGGTAAGGATCGATGAGAACCCGAGCACGAACGCGGCGAAAACCATCAAGCTTACGGAGGTCCCGGTCGTCGTGCTGTAGGGCGCGTAGAAGGTCCATCCAGTATCGATTGGGTTGAACATCGCGACAGCTCCGATAGCTGCGCCGATCATGTACACGTACCAGCTGAAGAGATTGAGACGAGGGAACGCCACATCCTTGGCTCCGATCATGAGCGGAATAAGGAAGTTTCCAAGTGTCGCGGGAATTCCCGGAACGACGAAGAGGAAGATCATGAACACCCCGTGCATCGTGAAGAGTACGTTGTAGGTGTGCGGGTCCGTAATGATCGTTGGTCCTGCGAACGCCAACTCAGTTCGAACCAAGAGAGCGGCAATGCCGCCCGCAAGGAAGAAGAAGATGATCGCGTAAAGGTACAGGAAGCAAATTCGCTTGTGGTCAGTGGATGTAAGCCATGACCAGATACCCTTCTGCCAATTGAGGTAGTTTAATTCCTCGTTTACTGCTGCTGATGCGTGCGCTGCCATAGTTACTACCCTTTATTTGAGCGTCTTTAAGTACTCAGTGATATCCGCCACGTCTTGATCCGAGAGCTTGCCCTCGTACATAGCTGGCATTACCGGACCGTATCCTTGGACGATCTTAGCCATCGGCTTGTAGATCGACTCCTTAATGTAGGCGTCATCGACGGTAACTTCGCTACCATCAGAGAGCTTCTCCTTACGTCCGTAGAGACCCTTGAAGGATGGACCGACCATCGCTGAGCCATCGATGCTGTGACATGTGGCACAGAGGTTGCCCGAATCGTTCACGAGAGCTTTTCCTCGCTCAGCCGGTGTCATGCCAGCTGTGGACGCGGCGCTCTTCTTCGGAAGAGCTGGCGCAACCTCAACTTTCTGAGTTCCATCGAGGGTCTTCATGAACTCGATGAGGCCGGTGATATCATCATCCGAGAGCTGCCCTTGGTAGCTCGGCATGCCCATCGCTGGGTACCCTTGAACAACTTTGGCCTGAGGCTGAAGGATCGACTCACGGATGTAGTTCTCATCAACTTTATAGGTCGAACCGTCCGCGAGTTTACCTTCCTTGCCGAAGATCTTGAGCCAGGACGGACCTACTCGTTGAGAACCATCCAAGCTGTGACACGTTACACACTGCTTCGAAACGTACAGCTCTTTACCTCGATCTGAAGGCTTGAGCGAAGCTAGCTTGCGAGCTTCGCTGTCATCAGCGAGCCATCGCTCGAACTCAGCCTTTGGAAGAACCTTGAGGCGAGCCAACATCTTTGAGTGCTCGTTTCCACAGTACTCAGTACAGAAAACCTGGAAGTCTCCGGTTTGAATCGGACGGAACCACTCATAGGTGTAGCGACCTGGAATAACGTCTGCCTTGGTTCGCATCACCGGCACAAAGAACGAGTGAAGAACATCTTTGGCGGTCATGACAAGCTTGACTGGCTCATCGACAGGAACAACGAGCTCGCCTGTCGTTTTCTTACCGTTCTTATAGGTGAAATCCCAGGCCCACTTACGACCCGTAACGTTAACCTCCATCGCGTTCGCTGGAGGAGTGCGAAGAGCCACGAAGGAATCGTATCCGAGCCAAGCGACCCAGATACATACGAGGGTCGGAAAAACAGTCCATATAATCTCAAGGGTGTTGTTACCCTCGATGCGTGGAGTCTCGTGGTCCTTGCCATCACGCTGACGGTAGATAACGGCGAAGTATAACATTACGCCTACGATCGCTACCGTGCAGATGACGGAGATGATCGTAACTACATCGTGGGCGTAATCTACTTTGTGTGCAAAGTCAGAGCCTTGCTGTCCTAACAGTCCCAACATACCAGTCTCTATCGTTACTCCTAAAAAATCCTTCCGGTCTCACTAGCTTGCTGCGGAACCTCGGCGATTCCTGACAAAGAAATAATACACAAGACCGAGACCGATGAGCGTAAGCGCGCCTCCAACTCGAAGCAAACCTATAACCGCCCACGTGTATCTACCTTTGACGGCATCAAATCGGAAGCAGTAGAGCAAAAAATGATCTATAGCGGTACCGATACCACCTTTAGAGGCTTCGACTAGCGAGAGGCGCACATCCCACGACGGGAACATTATCCCGGTGAAATATTGCGAGATGAGGCCACTTGAGGTCAATATCATAACCGCCGCCGAGTGAGCAAAATCTACTCCATCTTTCACGAACTTAAACCCTAGTTCGTTCATGAGCGCCGAGACGTTCTCCGGCGTTCCCACTACATAGTGTATCGCCCCGCTCCCCTTGAGAGCATCACCCTCCAGTCGCGCGTTAAATTTATCCATCACCGCTTTGGCGTCTGTCGGGGTCTCGGTTGGGTCAAACCCAACCACCAGAACCGAGTAATCGTTGGATAGCTTCAACGGAAGCTCATTAAGGAGGTCATACACTCCGTTCAGGAGGAGACCGCACAACCGCGGACACTTGTAGTAGACGGGAGCGATTACGATGGGCTTCCCCGGAAGTGCGAAATCCTTCAGCGGCTTTGTAACGCCGTTAACATCCGTGAATGGTCGATTGAGATCAACCTGAGTCCCTAATTGTGTAAATATACCAACATCTTGCGCGGCCATAGCGCCAGGATCTTCAATCGCCTGCGCCCTCATCGGAGCAAGGAACACCGCACAGCAGCACAGAGCCATAACGAGAATGGTGCGTCTGGCGTATGCAGTGAGGGTGGGGCCATAGGTTGCCATGGTCCCTAAATCATCGGCTAAATACAAAATCTTTTCAACCAACTGGCCGGTCTAATCGGCTCTTTATACCCAACATAACTCTCACCAAACCATCATTATCCACACACCAACAAATGTTTGACATGCATAACCCCCCTTAGTACTCTCCCAACTATAGTTGAGTAGATTTATCAACTATAGATCTCCACGAAACCATCGCCCCTCCGGCACAACAAGTTCGGAGGGTCCTTAGTGAAGAGGTAAGGTAATGGATATTTGGAAGAAGTTCGAAGAGAACAATATTACCCACAGCGCCGCTCATCATCTTCTCGCGATCCTTGAGCTGCGAGAGAAGCGCGGGTACGCCCGTGTAACGGACGTCGCTCGGGAGCTTAACATCACCACGGGAAGCGCCTCCATCAACTTAAAGTCTCTCAAGGCGAAGAACCTTATTCTTGAGGACGAGAACAAGTTTCTCGCGCTTTCCGAGGAGGGCGAAGCCGTAGCTCGGGCTGTGCTCATGAGAAAGAACATCTTGTACGATTTTTTGGCGAATATACTCAACGTACGACCAGAGCAAGCTGAGATAGACTCGTGCAAAACGGAGCATCTCATCAGCGCCGAGACGGCGAAGAAGCTCCAGGAGTTCATCGAGGGATATCGCAAGAAGTAGTCGGTTGCCGTTTTGAAACCTTAAGGATAAGACCACACACCATGAAAGCCACTCTCAAGGAAGCGCTCAAAAGCGCCATGAAAGCTCAAGACAAGTTGCGACTTGAAACTATCCGTTCAGTGCTCAGTGAGATGCAGTACGAAGAGATGCAAAAATCCGTTGATGAGCTCGGAGCTACTGAGAGTCTTCAAATCGTGCAACGTGAGGTCAAGAAACGCCAAGAGGCGATTCAATTTGAAGAGCAAGCGGGCCGAGCTGAGCAGAAAGCTAAACTTGAGGCTGAGATCGCTATCCTCGAAGAGTTCTTACCGAAACAACTCTCCGCGGAAGAGCTTGAAAAGATCCTCGTCACTCTCAAAGAGAACACGCCCGGCCTCGCGCTCAACGTGGTGATGAAACATCTCAAAGACAACTACGCTGGCCAATACGACGGCAAGAGCGCAAGCGAGATCGCGAAGCGCGTAGTAGGATAACGATCTTGAAAAATCCTTCGTTTTGCCGGGAAAGTGTTCTTCCTCACTCTCCAACGGAGGTTTTCGCCTGGCACACGCGAACCGGCGCCTTTGAGCGATTCAATCCTCCGTGGCGTCCCGTCCGGGTGATTCAGCCTCCTGAGTCTCTCCGTGACGGTTCTCCGGTCCACATCAAGATACCAGTGCTGGGTCCACTCGGCATCTCTTGGAGGCTCATTCATCGGGAATACCGTGAGAACGAGCAGTTTTGTGACGAGCAGGTGCGGGGTCCCTTTCGATCGTGGAAGCACTACCACCGCTTCATCGCGAACAACGAACGATCGTGCTGCATGCGCGACGAGATACACTTCGCTCTTCCCTATGGTATCGGTTTGGCGAAACCGCTCGTTATCCGAGAGCTGAATCGTCTATTTCGATACCGTCACATGATTCTACAGAATGATTTGGATCTGCACGCGCGCTTCAAAGACGCTCCTCGTAAGACCATCTTGGTAAGCGGCTCCTCCGGATTCATAGGATCAGCGCTGTGCGCATTCCTCTCAACCGCTGGCCACACCGTTCGGCGGCTTGTTCGTCACCCCGCTCGCTATCCTGAAGAGAGGAGTTGGGACCCAGATCGACACGTGCTCGATCCTTCTGTGTTTGAGGGAGTGGATGTCGTGATTCATCTCGGCGGAGAGAGCCTCGTCGGGCATCGATGGACCCCAGAGTATAAGCGAAGGATCCTTGAGAGCCGCACAAAGTCATCAGCGCTTCTCTGCAAAACTATCGCCCAACTAGAGCGTAAGCCTGAGGTTGTGATTATGGCCTCCGCGATAGGCTACTACGGCGATACGGGAGAAACAGTTGCCGATGAACGGTCACCTGCAGGATCCGGCTTTCTTGCTGAGACATGCAAAGCGTGGGAGGCAAGCTCTCGAGACAATATCCACGATTCAACAAGACTGGTTCACATTCGGATCGGCACCGTTCTTAACGCCGCCGGCGGCGCTCTTAAACAGATGCTTCCGATTTTTAAACTTGGCGCGGGGGGCGTTCTTGGCAGTGGGCGCCAGTACATGAGTTGGATAGCGCTTCAAGATCTCCTCGGAATCTTTGAGCACGCTATCTACACATCTTCGATGCGTGGCGCGTTTAACGCCGTGGCGCCAGAGCCTGTAACAAATCGAGAATTCACGAAGACCCTTGGCAAGGTCTTGCGAAGACCCACCATCGCTCCAGTGCCCGCCGCTATATTGCGATTGATGTTCGGCGAAGTGGCTGACGCGGTGCTCCTTGCGAGTTGTCGAGTGGCTCCACGAGCGTTGGTTGATTCAGGCTACACCTATATCCTTCCGCAACTTGAAGAGGCGCTTCGTTGTGAGTGCGGGGAGTTTTAGACTTCCGTCGAGGAACTGGTTTTACTCAATAGGAGTTCGAAACGATCGCGTTTCATGCAATCGCCGATCCGGTGATCTACCTCACTCGACGTACACACCGGATAGGCCTGAAAGAGAGGACCGCCTTAACCGGCTGCAATTATGAAGAATTAATTGTGGTTGAGGTAGAGATGCGAGGTGCCGTACCCTATTACTGACACGTAACGTGCTAGATCGCCGGATCTGCACAATACCTATGTTAGGCATCTTAGTATGAATCCGCTCGATAAAGCTTTTAAGATTCCAGGCGACCAGATTCAGAGACTCATTCCGAACATGGGCGGCTGCTACGCGTCAGACCGCATCACGGTGGACGGCGCGCGGATTGGCTACATGTACCGAGAGCAGCCCGACAAAGAAAATGACAGTGGCTGGAGGTTCTTCGCCGGTGACGAGTCGCAGGAGTATTCAGACAACCCAGATCACTTTGCGATTTATGAGGTGAACACTCTTTGCAATTATGATCCTGCCATCATTCCATTTCTTCAGGCGCCCACTGGCTCTGCTTTTGGTCGTGTTATGGGCACTGACAAGTTCGAGCCCGAAGAGTTAGAAGGAGCAGATGATGCCTAACCAAGCGCGGGAACACAGGCGAGCCCGCGAAGTGAGTATGTAATTTAAATTGTGGAGTGGCTCGCCGTGCTCCGCGCAAAGTTATCTCCCTAAATTGCCTGCCAGTGTATAACCTGCGTTAAATGATAAAATTAATTCGCTTAGCTTTAATTCTAATAGGCGCAGTTTCGTTAGGTTATTCGCTATACTTTCTTTTTGATTACTACAATTTTGTACGACATGCGGTTACTACCCGTGGAACTGTTCGTTCCTTTCAAATCAAGGAAAACGATATCGGTAGCCCTCCTGGTGTGGTTGGCAAATACAGCATGATGCGAGGACACTTTGGCGGCCCACGAATAATCCGAAGGCCACTTTATACGGTGGAGTTTCAAGATACCTCTGGACGTCTACAAACAGGAACTTTGCTTGGATCTGACTGGTTAACAGAAGGCGCAAAAATTGAATTTTCGTATTTGCCAGATAATCCCAATTATCTTAGGCAACCGGAAAGAGAATTCATTCTCCCAACTTTTGCTTTATTTTTTGCAGGTGGAATTTTGTTTATGTCGTTAGGCCAGGTGGGAACGAAAATTCGCCGCACGAATGGGAGATAACCAGGCAAAGCAACTGAGCCGACCCATTGAATAGCTTGGTGATAAGTGAGACGAGTTAAAGGTCGGCAAGTTGTTTGAAACGTAATCCCACTTCGCGAGCCAAAATGCAGCCACAACGATTAACAGTTGATCAATTCATCGCTCTCGAATCCCAAGTTTGGGATGCCTTTGTCGCTGGAGACGCCGAAGCTGATGCGCGAGTGCTGGCAGATAACTTTATCGGAGTTTATTCGACTGGCTTTACCGGGAAACAGGCTCACTGTGCGCCCCTGCGAAACGGGCCTTTGGCGCGGCGATACGAAATTCGAGATCCACAAATTCTAGTCTTATCTGAGTCGTTAGTTATGCTCCTGTACCTCGCTGTTTGGGTGCGAGCGAACGGCTCCTCAGATAGTGTGCCGGAGAAAATGTATATCAGCTCTCTTTGGCAAAACGCTGACGGGCACTGGAAGAATGTCTTTAGTCAAGACACGAAGGCGGGATAACAATTAAGTGCACAGGATTTTGCTCCTTTAGATATCCTTTTTGACTAGGTAGGTTCTTGTGCGAAACTCGCCGCGCAAACCTTCACCTAATTCTAGAATCCGAGCCGCCTCTTCCGAGGTTCCGGTGGCTCCTCAAGTTTTGCTAGCGCAAATCTAATTTCTTGAAGCTCCTCGGCATGCTCGGAAAATCCCTTGGCAACCCTCTGCTCCAACATCTGCAACCTGGCTTTGAGGTCTGCGTGTTCCTGCGCGATTGCTTTTAATCTTATAAACACTCTGACTATCATGATGCTCGCATCAATCGCGACATCACTATTCAGCACATTGGCTGCCATTACTGCGCCGTATTCGGTGAAGAATCGAGGTGGTTTTCTTCTCCCACCGTGTCGAGAACTTGATATCGCATTTTGCGATATCAAGTCTTTAAACTCCTGGAACGACAGTGAAAACATGAAGTCACTCGGGAATCGGCGAAGATTTCGAGTAACCTGTTCATTGAGACGCATCGTGCTGACCCCATATAACTGAGCTAAGTCGCTATCGAGGATGACGCGCTGTCCCTTGATGGTAATGATTTTTGATTCAATTTTGTGCTCCATACATACGTAATCGTGAAAAACGATTGAAAGTTTCGCCTTTAATAGTGGATAACAATCAAATCCTGCGGGCGAATGCAGCGCCGCAGATTTTCGCCGTTATCCCCAAAGCAACTCACCCATCAGTAACAAAACCGTCCAGCAAGACGCCATCGAACGACGCAAGCTCCTAGAGCGGCTCGCTGATGTTGAGAAAGAACTTACCGCTATATGCAATCGCAATTAACGAGTGGAGTCGAATAAGGCATGGGAGACAAGCCGTGAGCGGTGGCTCTCCATCACGGGTATCGCCTATGTGACTATGATTTTCGTGTTGGTAGTCATTGTTTCCGATCGCCCACTCATAGACGCGCTGGTGCCGCCGACGGGATTTTTTCTCTCCCCATGGTTACTCTCGATTCTGCGAGCGCTTTCGGAGGAGCGCCCATCTCGATAATTCTAGAATCCGATTCTTCTCTTCGGTGGCACGTGTGTCGTTTCGCTCATGAGCTGCCGGATCGCGTCGAAAACGACCTTGAATTGCGCATCATAGTTTTGCTCGAGACGTTTCAATCGGCCGGTCAACTCTGCATTTGAGGCGACAAGTTGTCGAAGTTTGACAAATGCTCATATGACTTGGATGTTTATCTCCACTGCACGCTCGCTCCGCAGCACACTTGAGAGCATAGCGACGCCATGTTCGGTGAATGCGTACGGGGCTGTTCGCCGTCCTCCTCGCCCCTTTGAGGTCACAATTTGTGACCTCAAAGCTGTAAACTCCTGAAAGGATAACTGAAACATAAAATCAGGGGGAAATCGCTTAATGTTTCGTTGAACAGCTTGGACGAGAGCCTTGGTCTCAACTTCATAGAGCGCTGCTAAATCCTGATCCATCATCACCCGCTCCTCTCGGATAATGTAAATGAGAGATTCAATTCGATCGGTCACGGTAGCTTCTCCAAACAATGGAGATATCGGGAGATCTACGAAAATGTTTCGTCATAGGCTAACAAGGGGATCAAGCGGAGGCGAGAATGCCCCGGTCATGCCCCCTGGCACACCCTACTTTTTGAGGATAGGCGATCCGATAAAGTAGGGTGCACCAAAGGCCTTGGGGATTTTTAGTTTG
Organism: Bdellovibrionota bacterium; assembly: GCA_044345405.1. Taxonomy (GTDB): domain Bacteria; phylum Bdellovibrionota_C; class UBA2361; order UBA2361; family OMII01; genus OMII01. The sequence continues at coordinate 37,338 of JBIJBE010000017.1, read as the reverse complement.
AGGTTCGAGTACGGTCACGTTCTCGAGCACGTTAACGAGGGAGAATAGGAGGTTTTGCCTCGCGTCCCTAGGTCTCCACAACCCGAGTAACGATACCACATATCCTGTTCTCCTTGGATTCTCCGAGAATCAAGAGATCCTGGTCGATCTCTCCAAAGGTGTAGGCCCTTATCGACGTAAGGTTCTCCTGAAGGACGCGACGGAGTGTATCAAAGCGCTTCGCACGCGCTCTCTCTGCCGCATCGCTATCCAGTAACGCCGTTGAGACCCAACCAAAGAGCTGACTTATCGACCTCACGGTGCTTGGCACCGCAGGTGGCTCCCCAAGTTGCCTCTGCATCTGCGCCTTGGTAAGGGGCCAGAGATGAGTCTTTGGAAAACACACTACCCCTATCGGAAAATCAGACTCGCTCATCCACTGAAGCCCCTCGATAGCGGGCGAAATGACCCTTACCACTGGGATGTTTCCATAGTCAGGGATGCTCCGAGCTATCCAGCGCTCAACCGCGACCCTGGCATCAGAGGTGAGCGGCTCACGAGCAGCCCACAGGGACAGCTCATAGGCACGAACCGGATTCGGCTTAGAGCCGAGTATGGAGAGCAAGAGGCCAGCATCGCCTTCGGTCAATCTCTGGGTTCCGCGCATCTCACGCAACCAAGCAGAGGTAAGGCGAAATGCCTCAACCCTACGCACGGGTAGTGACTTAACGCTCTCGGCACTCGTTGATTTCGCGAGCCATAGATCGGCCGCTGATTGCGCCTCAGGGCTCAAGGAGCGGCGTGCCTTAAACAAAGCCGCGCGAGCGAACTCCGCTTCCTGCTTTGTCATCCCCGGGCCATCCACCTCAAAGGCCGCTAAGATGAGCTGCATCTCCCGCTTTGAGACCGTGCGTTCGACATCAAGACTTACCGGAGAGCGCGCGAAGCTGAGCAGGAGTGAAAAGAGAGTAGTGACGGTGAATACGGTATTCATAAGGGACTCCGAAGATTATTAACGGGTGATGGCTGACAATCGGTAGCGCGCGGCGAAAGTTGCGCGGGCTTTATGAAATTTTCCCCACCTACGAAGGGAAATGTGTGTCAGTCATGACTATCTGCCTTTTTCGTGTTGCAGCCCTCTATGAGCGACTTTCCTTTCTAGCCCTGTCGACTTGTGCAGGTGTCCGTGCGTCTTGAGATGGCAACTTCGGGCGTCAGAAAGTGGGGAAAGGGGACGGCCCCCTTTCCCCCCTTTCATTGCCGCATTTATCAATCCGTCGCTACTATCCGAGACTTTGAAATAAGCTTTCCATGCTACGGTTTCCTAACCACAGGGAGAGGACTACATCATGAATACACAAAAAACGCTCTCAGCAGCTCCTGCTCCAATCGGGCAAGATAGCGACATCTACGGACTTTGGTCCGATATGTTAGAGCCCTCACCTCGCTACTCACCGTCACCTCCCGTACCTATCGACGCGGCAAACACCTCAACGGAACCCAATAACGATAGGCACCCTCTCGGAGAGCTTCGCCTACCAAAAAGGAAGGCTCGGATAGGTTTCAATACGTTGCTAGATTAGTCGAGCGTGCGGAGTAACTACGTCCGTCACCATGTATCGCTCAAGGGAGATAAAGAGAAGCATAGCCCCCTCCTTGTGAGAACCGTTTACTTAGCGCTTGAACCGAGCGCTACCAACACCGACACCCGACGTTCGGAGCGAGATATCTTGATAGCTTTTGCGGGAGAAACGGAAACAAACTCGCCGCCAACATCTTTTTGATACCGAGCCTTTATCATCTCCCGATAACACTCATAGAATTCGGTCGATTCATCCTTAGAATCCCACTCACTCATCCACGAGACGAATCTCGTATCGCTATCTCCCTTAAAGATTATAACTCTATCCCTTCGCCATCCTTCCGCGCATGCGGCGCCCCTGTGCTTCGATGACAAGGCGGTACTTAAGAGCGCGGACACCGCGAACTCTCCCACCGTATCGGCGTAGATGGGGGAGGCCTTTTCAATGGGGCGTTCAACATCCTCGCGCGGAAGCTCCTCTGGCTTGAACGAGCGATGCACATACTGCTCTGGATGGAGAACCTCTCGAGATGTCTTGGGCGGATTAGAAAAAGCCGCGTTTATGGCCGAAATCCCACCGAACCGTTGCACGTGACGAACAAACGTTAGGCCGTCAAGATAGGGAAAAAGCAGGATTCGCTCCAAGGCTTCAGGAATCTTGGCGACGGACTCTGGCAAGGTGACCTCTGAAAGACCTTTTGGCGACCTGCTCGATTTGCTGGTCATAAATTCCTGCATGATTGCGGTAGCGTCCCCCTCAACGAGAGCGGCTCGAGCCATGAGATCGTCGCTCTCTCGCTCCTTAGGATCAAGAAAGTGAGAGAGCCCGAACTTCTGGTCCTGCAACGCATGGATGAGCTCATGAACAGCTACCGGAACTTGAAGCTTTTCGGGCATAGAATCGAGCATCACGAACTCCTTCCTGTCAGGATCGTAATAGCCACCGATTTGCTGCACATAAGCCTGCACAATCTCTTTCTCGTAGGGGTAGTCATCCGGCACGATACCAATAGCTTGGTACCAAAGCTGCTCCATCGCCAAGGTCTCCTTCGGAAACTTCTTAGCGATGGTGTCTCGAAGAAACACCTCGATCTCCGGACGCGAACGCACAACACATGGGACCGGATGTTTCGGGGAAAGCGCGCGGAGCTTCGCGGCTTCCTTAAGCGCGCTCTCAGTTATACCGCACATATGTGGCTCGGCCGTCGCGATCGGTCCCATCAAGAGGCACAACACTGCCGCCAATCCCATAGGTACCCGGAAGACAGGTGTAAGCACCTTCAGCGAACTGTTGAATATGTGCCTCGAAACCATGCGCATCACTTTTATCGTAAAAGGGCCTCGAATCGTTGCGGCGAGTGCTCTTCGCGAGTTAGATTGCGCGTATGTCGTCTCGCTCAAAACTCACCATACGACAGGCCCGAGAGAACAATCTTAAAGCTCTCAACCTCGACCTGCCACACGATACGTTTGTCGGGATAACCGGACTCTCCGGCTCTGGTAAATCATCGCTCGCCTTCGACACTATATACGCTGAGGGACAACGGCGGTACATCGAAACCTTCTCTCCTTACACCAGGCAATTCTTTGATAAGGTCAAACGTCCCAAGGTGGACCTGATCGAGAACGTTCGACCAGCCATCGCCATTCAACAACGCACACGGATCGTCAACTCTCGGTCCACGGTCGGCTCGATGACCGACATCAACGATTTTCTTAAAATTGTGTGGAGCAACGTCGCGACACCGGTGTGTCCAGAGTGTGGTCTTGAGCTCTCTCGGTGGGATGCCTCGTCCCTCACCTCGCTCCTTGCGAAATGGGTCGAGACGAAACGAGATTCCACCTTTCTCCTGGGTCTCAAGGTTAAGAACTCAAAAGAGGTCCTCGAGCGACTCCAGATGCTCGGATACTCACGGTACTTTGATAAAAAGAAGGGCAACCTGGAGAATCTTGAGGATACCCCTCCCCTTAAGAAGCTCAAGGAGGTCTCGATCATTCTCGACCGTTGTTCGAGCTCCTCATTCACACCTGAGCGGGTCAGAGAATCCCTCGAGCAATGTTTCGCGTTAGGAAACGGCACCGTAGAGGCGATCGAGGTACGAACTCGCTCCGCTCGCCCGTGGCTTCGCGTTCCGGTTTCCGGTACCGCGCACGAACCACATCAACGCTACGAGACCCACATCTTTAAGAACACCTATCACTGCGGCGATGGGGAGGTTTCGATTGAGCGTCCTCGCCCCTCACTCTTCTCCTACAATCACCCGATCGGAGCGTGCCCCGAGTGTAACGGGTTCGGGAAGGTGCTCGTTATCGATCCTCACAAGTGCGTACCTGACCATAGCAAGTCTATCGCGAGCTACGCTGTTGAGTGTTGGAAGGGGCCTTCCGCTTCTGATGAGCATCGAAGGCTCCTCTCCTTTTGTAAGAGCGAGGGGATCCCGATCGACGCGCCGTGGGCATCGCTCTCAAAGGAGCAACAGGATCAGATCTTTAACCACAAGTCCCGGACCTACATCGGCATCAATCCGTGGTTTCAGTGGCTAGAGCGAAAGAAGTACAAGATGCACGTGCGCGTCTTCCTCGCCCGATATCGGGGGCAGGTTGAATGCTCCGTTTGTGGAGGCACCCGCCTTAAATCGGACGCCCTCGCCTATAAGATCGATGGGAGAACGATTGCCGAGGTCTCCTCGATGCCCCTCGACGAACTCTCGCCGTGGTTCACCTCACTTCAAAAATCCTTAAAGGAAGCGAAGCGCCTCCCACGACAGTTAGCGGAGGTGTTTAAAAATATCTCGAGTCGACTGGACTACCTCGTGTCGCTTGGGCTCCCCTACCTCTCCCTCGATCGACTCTCTCGCACACTCTCCGGCGGTGAGACGCAAAGAGTAAATCTTGTATCCGCGGTTGGAAGCAATCTCATCTCAACCCACTTCGTGTTGGACGAGCCCTCTGTTGGTCTCCACGCCCGTGACACAGAGGAGCTTATTAAAGCGCTCCATGATCTCACCGACCGTGGCAACTCTCTCACGGTCGTAGAGCACGATCCCGATTGCCTTGAGGCTGCCGATACCATCGTTGAGCTAGGGCCTGAGGCGGGCGAGAAAGGTGGCGAGGTTACCTTCTGCGGCCCTCAAGAGGAGTGGCAGGGGCTGGGGATGCGGCCATTTGACTTAAACGACTCGCCACCACTCTTCGCGAAGCGACTTGAGATTCGAAACGCTCGCAATAGAAATTTAAAGTCTCTCGCGGTCGATATTCCGCTCGAATCGTTCGTATGCCTCACGGGTGTTTCGGGTAGCGGAAAGAGCTCACTCCTGAAAGAGGTAATCGAAAACGCCTACGAACTGTACACCGGTGTCATTCCAGGCGAGAGCACGGTCGACGCGCAGGTCACTGGATTCCACCACGTCCGACAGGTCCTCCTCATCGATCAGTCCCCACTTTCAAAAACACCACGCGCCAATATCGCCACCTACACGAAGATGTGGGACCGCGTCCGAGACCTGTTAGCTTCAACCGATGAAGCCAAAGCCCGCGGGCTCTCCAAGTCATCTTTCTCGTTTAACGTCGCGGGCGGGCGGTGTCCCGCGTGTGAGGGCGCCGGATTCATTCGTGAGGATATGCAGTTCCTCAGCGACGTCTTCATGGAGTGCGAGTCGTGCCTCGGGATGCGCTTTCAAGCCTCAGTTCTTGAAGTAAAGTACCATGGACGAAACGTCCACGAGATCCTCTCGATGAGCGTCGACGCCTGTCGCGAATTCTTCGATAAGGACCTCCTCATCTCAAGCGTCTGCAAAGTACTCTCGCAGCTTGGACTTGGGCACATAACCCTCGGGCACCCGTTGAGCGACCTCTCCGGTGGAGAGGCGCAGCGCTTGAAGCTTGTCCCTCACATTATGGAAGGGTCACGAGGCACCTCGCTCTTTCTCTTTGATGAGCCAACCACGGGACTCCACGTGCGGGATGTCGAGCGCTTGATTGAACTCTTCCACTATCTCAGGCAGCAAGGACACTCTATTTTTTGCGTTGAGCACAACCTGCGCCTCATCGCCGCCGCCGATTGGGTCATCGACCTTGGTCCCGAAGGTGGCACTAAGGGTGGTGAGATTATGAAAGTTGGCACGCCCGCTGAGTTCGTCAGAGATCCGATCGGCGCCACAGGTCGAAAGAGCCTCACGGCGCACTACCTCGCGCAGTTCGCGAAGCAGTACGCTCGGCCTCAAAAGACTCGAGCAACGAAGAGCAAAGCTCGACCGAACAAGCGCGCAGCAAAAACTCCCGCGACCCACATCCACATCCGAGGAGCGAAGGAGCACAATCTTAAAGATATTAACGTCTCAATCCCGCTTAATTCACTCATAACCCTCACCGGTGTGTCGGGTTCGGGTAAGTCAACTATCGCGAAGGATATCCTCTATGCTGAGGGCCAACGACGATACCTCGATTGTCTCTCTCCCTACGCTCGCCAATTCATCAAAGAGTTGAAGAAGCCCGCGATCGATGACATCTCCCACGTTCAACCAACTATCTGTGTGTACCAGCACACCTTCCAGCCCTCGGCGCTCTCAACCGTCTCAACGATGAGCGAGGTGTATAATTTCCTACGTCTCCTCTTCGCTAAGATCGGTATTCAGTACTGCCCCGATCACCCTGAGGAGTCGATCTCCCCCCTTTCAGCGGAACAGATAGCGCAGCACATTAAGTCCGCCTACTCGGGAAGCATCCGCCTCTTGGCACCAGTGATTAACAACAAGAAGGGACACCACCGCGCGGTGTTTCAACGCGCGATCGAAACTGAGATCTCTGAGGTTCGGGTTGATGATGTGATAGCGCCCCCCTCTAAGTTCGTTGACGAAGGACTCGCCAAAACAAAGATCCACTCTATCGATTACGTAACAGCTCGCTTTAACGCCAAGACCATGCCCGTTGATCTCATCACTGAGGGAGTTCAACAGGCGCTCAGTATCGGTGGCGGCACGGTGATTGTAGTCGGCCCGACAGGAGAACGCGTGTTCAGTTCGGAACGAACATGCCGTATCTGTCAGCGCGGGTTCTTTAAACCTGACCCCGAGGATCTCTCCTTCAACTCGCGACGAGGACGATGTCCTAAGTGTGATGGCTACGGAAGCGTTCGAAACAAGGTATGTCCAACGTGTAACGGCTCTCGCATCAACGAGATCGGGCGAAATATCCGCCTCCTCGACAAGAACATCTTTGAACTTACGGCGCTCTCCTCCGTTCATCTGCGAAAGGCGCTCAAAAAGATATCCGCGGATACGTCACTCTCGTTTATCGCGGACCCTATTGTGCAAGAGCTGAACGGCAAGCTCGATACCCTTACTCATCTTGGACTCGACCACCTCTCGCTTAACCGCGAGTGCGCGACCCTCTCCAACGGTGAGTTGCAACGACTGCGCCTTGGCACCGCTATCGGCTCTCCGCTCTGCGGCGTTACCTACATCTTCGATGAGCCGAGCGCCGGGCTCCATCCCGCGGATAACAAGAGACTCATCGGAAAGCTCGTTGAATTAAAGGACCGCGGGAACACCGTGATTCAAATTGAGCACGAGATCGATAACATTCGCGCGGCTGAGGAGATCATTGATGTAGGACCAGGAGCTGGGACCCACGGTGGCGAGATAGTATTCCAAGGTTCCGTGAACGACGCCGTAGCTTCAAAGAAGTCACTCACCGGGCTGGCGCTTACCCGAGAGCTGCATATCAACAAAGAGATCCTTACCTCACAAGAGAAGCTGACCATTCGTGGGGCGACCAAGAACAACCTTAAGTCCCTCGATGTTACGGTTCCGTTGCGCAGCCTTGTTACTGTCGCCGGAGTGTCCGGGGCCGGAAAGAGCTCCCTGGTTCACGGCGTGATCGGAGAAGCGCTCGACGGAGGCGCTGACAAGAAGGGGGCGTTTGACGGACGCCACGGTTCGGTTGAGACCTCGGTAAAGATCGATAGGTTCCTGATCGTCGATCAACAGCCGATCGGAAAGACCTCGCGATCGACTCCGGCTTCATACCTTGGAATATGGGATGAGATTCGTAAGGTATTCGCCGAGACACTTGAGGCGAAATCTCGCGGGTGGGGACCGAGCTTCTTCTCTCACAACACCGGCAAAGGACGATGCCCAACGTGTAAGGGGCAGGGACAACTCACACTTGAGATGAGCTTCCTCGCTGAGGCGAAAGTGGAATGCGAAAGTTGTATGGGAAGCCGCTTCACACCTGAGGCGGATACGGTTAAGTTCCGCGACCTCTCAATCAGCCGATCTCTTCAACTCACCTTTGATGAGGCTCGCACCTTCTTTATCAATCACCGAAAGATTCATCAGGTGTGCAAGCTCGCCTGCGATCTTGGGCTCGGATACCTCACCCTTGGGCAACCGTCATCAACCCTCTCCGGTGGTGAGAGTCAGCGATTAAAGCTCGTCTCCGAGCTGCATCAATCTCGCAAAGGGCACACACTCTACATCCTCGATGAGCCAACCACTGGCCTTCATCGCCTCGATGTGGATCTTCTGCTTAAAGGACTTCACGCTCTCGTTGACCAGGGCAATTCGGTTATCGTCATTGAGCACGACGCCGATATGATCACCCAATCCGATTGGGTTATTGAGCTTGGTCCCGAGGCGGGCGCCGCTGGAGGCACGATCGTCTACGAGGGAGTTCCGCACGGATTAGTGACGGCGAAGACCCCATGGGGCGCGGCGCTCAAGGAGCGAATTGCGATGCACTCGGAGCTTCTGGCGGACCGCGCCGCCTAGCGCGGTTACTTACCGCCGGGGTACCCGTTCACTCGCTGACGCTTCCGTACGGCTTGAAGACATACTCCGTATATCTCCCCACCGTTCGTAAGATCCCATGTGTGCTTACCGCCCTTCAACACCTTTTTGATTCGAATGAGGGAAAGTCCGTAGCCCATGTAGCCCACATACTTAACGACAGGAATCTTAACGGACGCGACTATCTGCCCGGCCCTCCACGTGTTCTTAGTTACGAACTCATTTCCGTATCCAACTGTGTTCATAAGCAAGATAGGCTCACCAAAATACTTTCCGTCAGAGGAAGGTTTGATAGATGCTACCGGCTTTCGGGAAAACTTCTGCTCTTTGACAGAGATCTGGATTGAGAAGATCTGGCTATACAACGCGGGATCGACACCTGAGAGATCGAGCTTAATTTGCGCAACGTAGCGATCGCTCTTACTTCCACATGCGTCTTTGGTTAGATGAAACCATGGCGCTACATATCCATAGTATGGGTTGTATGAAGACGCGGTTACAAAGCTCTCCGTCGTATCCTTCACACCATAGGCTCGGATACCGTACGACGAGATCGTTGGATTGCTTGTCGTGAGCGCGGTCGCCGCGTCGAGGCCCCCGATAAAGCCACCACGAGCGGTTCCACGAATACCAACTGGGCCCGTCAGGTTAATCTGCACCGCGTTCGACATGTTGCCAGTCGAAACGAAAAATACGGAGAGCGTTTTAAGGTTTATTTGATCAGGTCCGAGCTGTATCTCGTACTGCTTTCCATCTGGAATGATCTCGTACGGGGCGAGTTCCGTCTGCGCGAAGGCTGCGTGGCCGGTCACGAGGAGAGAAGCCAAAAGTGTGAGAATGCTACGAACGTTCATGGCACATACCCCGAAAAAACTCTTCATTAACAGTTATGAAGAGATCAGCTTCGTATGTGACATGACCGTTTCAGCTAGCCGAAGTACCTTATACAACGTCGACTTGGCCTACGGGGCGGCTATTCCCCATCTCTCGTACCAAATTAAAACCTCATACTTTCAACTAGTTGAAAGCCCATATTCGCTACACCTGAAGCACCCGCGCCCCTTGGTCAGATAAGGGGGTGTCTTTCGGTTTTTGAAGTTTTTTATGACAGCACATCCTCTCTCATTCATGTTCGACGCCCTCTCAAATCTTGAGAAAGCTGTAGAAGCCGCGGCCAAGTCGATCAAAACCGCCAAGGTCCAAGATAAGGCCGTTCTCAATCGAATTACCTCGTACAAAGAGATCATCCGGCGACAGCACTCGCTCCTTGGGGAGCTCAAGCGTGCGTCCGCGCGCGAGGATTGGAAAGAGGTATCGCGTATCACGAGCCTCGTTCATGGATCGTCACTCATGATCAAAGTGGATGCCGGTTTCCTTCTTTCGAATCTAAAATCTCAAAACACCTCCTCAAACACCGCTTCTAATTAATGAAGAGAGACTCCGAGCGACCGCAAGGACCCAAGGCGGCTATTCGAGAGGGAGAAACTCACCGCATCGCATAAGCATGTTGTCCCAAGGGGGCTTCCCTGGTACATCACCCGTATGCGCAGCTCCCACTTCTTGCCTTCGTTGATACTAGCAGCGGTTCTGTGCGTCCTTCCAACCTATGACGCTTCGCAAGCGGAGCCCGTGCACTCTTCTATGCCCCCTGAAAGCACCGGGCATATCATCACCATAACCGATCAGGGAGCCTCACCATTAACCATGAGAATGAGCAAAGATGATAAGATGGCGTTCTTTCTGAACGACACATCAGACTCCCTCATTACCATCTCGGTTGAATACCACGAACACGCGACACACTGTTCATCAGGAAACTTGAAGATTAATGAAAACGGAAATATACGCTCGACGGAGCCGATAGCCCCCAAAGACTTCGCGAGCTCGTGTTTTCATGACCGTGGCACCTATTCGTTCACCGTCATGGGCCTGAAGAATCAACCGCAGGGTGTTCGCGGTTCCATCATTATCGAATAGTAGTACCAATTTCGAATAGACCGGGAGAGAACCGCAAGGGTAGAGAGATGAAAAGTGTTCGACGATCGACCCAAATCCTCCTAGCTCTCATCTCGCTGACACTCACAGCGTGCGCGCCTAAAGTAACGTCCTCACTACCAGTAGGCGGTTCCCTCCCCCTCGCCCTTGCGGTACTTCCACCCGACTACTCCGGCGATATTCCCCGCGAACGGGTCGATATCGTGCATGACGCTATAGTGCAGGAGCTTCGAAACAGAAACTTCCTCGTGGCTGACCAGACTATTATGTCGAATCTGTGCTCGGCGCCCTCGTGCCCCGAGCGTTCCGAGATAGCTCGCAACTATCTCATAGATGGCTTCGTAACCGTGAAGCTTGATTCATTTTCCCGTAATAATTTTATAGCTGGCTATTACAATCAACTGCAGGGTTCAGTTTCCATCACTGATACAAAAGATGCCCAACTCATCTCCGTTTCTCACACCGAGAATGAGTCAGGTGGAGTTCTTCTCCAATCCGGGCAGGTATTTCAGGGAATACTCTCGCAGATTCGTCACAGTGGAGATGAAGTATTCGACGATCTCGCTGAAAGATTCGCTCATCAGGTCGTTGAAAAGTTACCCGCGCCGAGCAGCTCCGAATCGCCTGGCCGGCCGGAATCAACTAGCCTCGCCCTGACACCGGCAACCGCGGAATTGACCTCCCCCTCGACGTACACGGTGTGCGCGCATGGAACTCCTCACTCCTTCGCCTACCTCCTCCTTGGCACTACCCGCACACCACTTCGAGAGGTTTCGCCCGGACGCTATTGCAGAGTATTTTCCTCGCTTGTATCGGGTCCGAGCGTTGGAGCTGAGGCCATAGAGCTCCGAACAGCCTTCGGTAATTCAGCGCGCGAGGCGGTCTCAATCCCTTCTGAGCCACCGTGCGCCCTTAAAGATAGAGTTACCACGGTCGAAACCGGTCGCGCTGAGGTCTTGTGTACGACCGTTGGCGAAGACAACTCCACTCGAGGTAAGGGCTGTTCCTCATCAATTCCTCACTGCGGTGTTGAAAAGATACTGATCTACCAAGCCTCCCAGACAGGGGGGCCTTACCAGAAAGTTTCGGAGCAACGAACAGCTTCGATTAAACTCCCTCAAGCCAGCACCGTGGCGATCCTCGCCGTCGGCAAGGGCCAAGTTCCTTCTCAACCAATTGTGGTGGAGGCCACGAAATAGCGTATGACGTATTCACTGTTTCACCGTACGGGAGTGGCTTTTCTCTTGGCTGCGCTCTCAGGATGCGCTGGCACATACTCGCACACCCTAAACTTCAATCCCTCAGAGCCAATTCGTATCGCCGTCCTTCCGTTTGCCCAGGTAGATGACAAAGGCGCGCTCGTTCAGGCTGATGAGGATCTTCTCATCGACAACGTGGCGCTTGTCTCAGCTAAGCTAAAGCAAACACCCGCTCAATTCGTGCAGACGCAGGTACAAACCGAGCTCTCGAAGGCGTCTCTCGATGTCTTGACGCCCGCGCTCGTGGAGGCCGCGCTCATTCATAACGGGTTCACCATTCCGGGAACCAAGCCAGTCGAGCTTGATCTGAATAAGGTTTTTGCCGCAGACCCAAACGAAATTTGCTCGAAGCTTTTATCCTGCGATGCGGTGCTCTACGGAAAGGTGCTCAAATGGGACCGAAGCTACTATGGTATCCAGTCGGTTAGCACCGTCGCCATTGACCTAAGGATCGTCTCTGCTCACAACAAAAAAGTTCTCTTCGCCACAAACGCTCAAGACTCTGACAGTCGCGGAATCACGAAGGGACCAACCGGGTTCTCCAACATAGTTCTTGAGCCAATCAAAGGGCTGGATAACTCGATCATAACAGCCCTGGCAGATGACGTCGTTGAGAAGTCGATCCGCCCCCTACGCCGCGACGCTAGGCCCGAGTTTCTACAGGTCGCGCCTCCTGCCATTATTGGAGCCGCTCATAACGGAGAGAACGGGAGGATCCGACCTGGCGGCAAGATCACCGTCGTCACGCTTGGGAGCCCCTCTCAGACCGGAACGTTCTCTATCGGGACAGCGGTTGTCGATATTCCGCTTGTCGAGCGCTCTCCCGGGCATTATGTAGGAGAGTATATTCCTCTGCCGGCCGAACGCTTCGAGGAGCAGAGGATCTCGGTATCACTTCGAGATGAAGCCGGTAGAGTTACTCGGTTGCCACTTGGGGGGCCGGGACTATCCTGTAGGTAATCTAACGATGCGCCATAGCTCCGTTCAAAGAATAGTCGCAACCATCTGGATCGCCCTGAGTAGCGCTTTTTTAGCCGGGTGTGCCTCCTCACAAGTCACCCAAAACCCTAATTCGCAGGGCCTGCAGGAGGTCATTCAGACAGAGTTCCCGACCGCTCAAGGACCACGTGCAAGTCTCTCCAACTATAGCGGTAAGGTAGTCTTGCTCCACTTCTTCGCCTCATGGTGTCCTGACTGCGCGGGGGAAGCTCCCTCGCTCAGAAACCTAGATGCGGCGTTAAAAGGGTCCGACTTTCAGATCATCGGGGTCTCGATCGACAATGATCCCTTCGAAGCGCGTAATTTCGCGACCCGTTTTGGGCTCCCCTTCCCCATCATCGTTGACCCTCAGGGAGATTTGAAGCAGTACTTCTCTATTAAGGAGGTTCCCACAACGATCTTCCTGGACCGTATGGGGGTTCCAGTAACCTTTCAGGATCCCGATACCGGCGTAGCTACCGCTAAACTAGTTGGCGCTCGACGGTGGGATACGGAGCGGCCGGTGGAGATGATCGCGGGGATGATTGAGGCCAGATAGGTCCTCTTTTTAGGCGGTTTGCCACCTTGCGATACGGGCGCCTTTCTACTTTTAGTAGATTTGGATCTAAATAAAAACAGCTATCCAACCCCTTACAAAGCCGCCATTTTTCCTGAGAAATGGGCCACAATCGCCCACTTCGCCTTTGAGTAAGAACTACCGCCCTGGCACCCTCTCTCCATACCGAGCGTTTGTTTTGCTCGCAACCACAGTAACGCAACAAAGGGTGATGTATGGTCCAGTTCCAAGATACACGAGGGCACGTTAACACTAAGCTAGCCAAGCATGAAGATGTTGGTGGTTCAGCCAATATGCCATCTGTTGAGCCTGCACAAATTCAGATCGAGGCCCTCTCGGATAACGAACAAATGGCATTGTTCCATGTGTTCGAAAGAGCTTTTGACCGCTACCTCACGTGGGAAGTTGAGAAGGCTAAGCTCGGAGAGGAATTTGCCGACACGCAGGTAGCGCAGCTCGTTGCCGATATCGTCACCCTCATCGACAGCAAAGGTAAGGAGGCCGCATACAAAGCGGTCGGCGCGGACGACGAGATGGTCGCCGAGATGGAAACGTTCCAAGACAAATGGTTACAGGAAATGGTCTCTACACTCACTGATGCAGCGGGTATTTTGAACGCTTCATCGCCTCATGCTGCAAAGCGAAGGGCCGAGCTGTTGCTTGACCTCGCTCAAAATATGCAAGAAGAGGGGCCTTACAAGGCCTGGGACGGCGTAGGATGCGACTTGACAAAGTCCTGCACCGTCCAAGGAGCCGTAGCGTTGTATATCGCCGCAATGTTCTGTGAAGACCCCTTTGGGGCGTTGAGCACTATGATCAGTTCAACGGACCTCACGTATGTGAAGGCGATAGGCCGTCTACAAGAGTCGTTGCAGCGCCACCTTGAGCGAAAGGGAGCGTTCGCTGATAGTCGTTCCCTCAACCGTATCATCAGCGACTTGAGTCTTTGAGCTTAAACCGACCATACAAAGGCAAAGGCCCCGAAGAGCACACGAGCTCTTCGGGGCCTTTGCCTTTTTGAACGCGGCTCTTAGTGAGCGATCCTATTAGAGAGGTTATGCGCGATAACATCGAGGAACTGCTCGGTGCTCAAGTAGTGCTCACGCTTCAGATCATCGCCGTAGATGCACAACGCGAGGTCCTTAGTCATCTTGCCACTCTCAACAGCGTCCACACACACCTCTTCCAGGGCGGTCGCGAAGCTCACGAGGGCGTGATTACCGTCGAACTGTCCACGGAACTTTAGGCCCGTTGTCCACGCGAAGATCGACGCGATCGGATTGGTTGAGGTCTCCTTTCCTTGCTGGTGAAGGCGGAAGTGTCGGGTCACAGTTCCGTGAGCCGCTTCGGCCTCAATCGTACGACCATCCTCGGTCATAAGAACTGAGGTCATCAAACCAAGGGAGCCGAAGCCTTGCGCGATCGAGTCAGACTGGACATCGCCATCGTAGTTCTTACAAGCCCAGAGGAATCCACCCTTTGACTTCATCGCGTACGCGACCATGTCATCGATCAGGCGGTGCTGGTACTCGATACCGGCTTTTGTAAAGGCCTCTTTGAACTCAGCGTCATACACCGCTTGGAAGATATCCTTGAAGCGTCCATCGTACGCTTTAAGGATAGTGTTCTTCGTTGAAAGGTAGGTTGGAAGCTTCTTGGCGAGCCCGTAGTTCAAGCAACTACGCGCGAAGCTCTGGATAGACTCATCGAGGTTGTACATCCCCATCGCGACTCCGCTTGAAGGGAAATCAAACACCTCGTACTCAATCGGTTGTCCGCCATCGGCTGGCTGGAACTTCATCGTGAGCTTACCTTTGCCAGGAACCTTGAAGTCTGTGGCGCGGTATTGATCGCCGAATGCGTGACGACCAACCACGATCGACTGCGTCCAGCCAGGGACGAGACGTGGAACGTTCTTACAGATGATCGGCTCACGGAATACCGTCCCGCCGATGATGTTACGGATAGTGCCGTTTGGCGACTTCCACATCTTCTTTAACTTAAACTCCTTCACGCGCTCCTCATCAGGAGTGATAGTCGCGCACTTGATGCCGACACCGTACTCCTTGATCGCCTCAGCGGAATCGATCGTTACCTGATCGTTCGTCGCGTCTCGGTTCTCCATCGAAAGGTCGAAATACTTAATGTCGATGTCGAGGAAGGGGAGGATGAGCTTCTCGCGAATGTATTGCCAGATGACGCGGGTCATCTCGTCGCCATCAAGCTCCACTACGGGATTTTCAACGTGAATTTTTACTGTCATAAAGCCTCTCTAAGGTGCCCCGTATAATTAGCAAGGAAGTGGTGAGGGTAAAAGGGGCTCGATACCGAAACTGCACCCGCTCTGACGGCCATCTATGGGATCCCCCAAAACGGGGCGAATCCCTTGCTTAGGGGCATAAGGGGGCTTTAACCGAAAGATATCTCATCCAGAGCGAACGTCCTTCACTCGGGGCGTGTCTCTCCTTCCAAGACCGTGATACCGTATGAAGCACTATGGATACGATTTGTTGCATCATTTTGGCGGCTGGGGCGGGAAAACGCATGGGCGGAGACCTTCCCAAGGCTGTAACCCAAACCCGTGAAAAAGCCCTGATCGACCACCTCCTCGATGCGGTTGCTCCACTCAAACCTTCGCGAACTATCGTCGTGGCGGGCCACAAACAGGAGGTTTTAAAGTCTTACCTCGCGACAAGCGCCAGCTCCAAAGGGCACACTATCGAGATAGCGATTCAGGACGAGCAGCTCGGAACAGGGCACGCGGTCAAATGCGCCCTTCCCGCTCTCCAAGGCTTCACCGGCACCGTGCTTATCACCTACGCCGACCACCCCCTCTTCACGAGCGAAACCTTACAGCTCTTCACTCAATACCATTCCTTTAAGAAAGCGACCCTTACGATGCTCTCGTTCAAGGCGCCCCCCCCGAACGGGTACGGCAAGCTGATTCGAGATGAGAAGGGGCATATCCTCCGAATCACAGAGGCTAAAGATTGCAACCCCGAGGAAGCCCTTGTCTCCGAGGTTAACTCCGGTTTCTACGCTGTGGACTCAGCGTTTCTTAAACCTGCCGTTGAGGCGCTCACCAACAATAACGCTCAAGGGGAGTACTACCTCACCGACATCGTGGAGAAGGCGTGCAAGGAGGGACAAACCGTAGCGGCATTCCCGCTCGCGGACGCGGCCGAGGCTGCGGGGGTGAACACTCCGTATGAACTCTCTCTCGTCAACGACGTGCTTGCGCAACGTCAGATCAAGCGACTTCAACTTGATGGCGTGTCCTTCGTTGATCCAAAGAGCTGCTTCATCGACGCATCAGTTAGCATAGCGCCAGGCGCTCAGATTGGACCGAATGTACAACTTCGTGGGTCTACCACGATCCGAAGTGGCGCTATCGTCGAGGGCACAGCTATCATCAAGGATTCAACCATCGCAGAGAACGCGATTATTAAACTAGGCTCTCACGTCGAGAGTTCAACGATTGGGAGAGAAGCGAGCGTTGGACCATTCGCGAACGTACGACCTGGCTCTAAGATCGGCGAACACTGCCGCATCGGCAACTTCGTTGAGACAAAGAACACTACACTCCATGATGGAGCAAAGGCTTCCCACCTCACCTATCTCGGTGATTGCGTGGTGGGCAAAGATTCCAACATCGGCGCTGGCACGATCACCTGTAACTACGACGGCTACAAGAAAGCACAGACAACTATCGGAGCTGGGGTCTTTATCGGAAGCAACTCAGCCCTTGTAGCACCAGTAACGATCGGAGACGGAGCGCTCGTTGCCGCTGGCTCAGTCATTACCCACGACGTCCCCGCCGACACGCTCGGAATCGGCCGCGCCAAACAAGAGAACAAAGAGGGGTGGGCGAAGCTACGTCGGAAGGAACTGGAGTCCGCAAAGTAAGGCTCCCTTCACTGCGCGAGCATCATGAGCGCACTGCGTCCTTAAGCTCGATTTCTGATTCGGGAGAGTTGCGGAAAAGTAGGCACCTCTTCAGGTGATGGCCTCGCTTGCGAGTGCCCCTATCAGCACCCTTAACATATCCCATATTATCAGGATGTTACAAATTAGGTCTTGTTAAGGCCTTTTTTGCATCATAAAAGGAGATTATGTTTCCCAGGTCTATAACCTATCAAAATGAGAAGAGCTTCTTCCTCTTTGGACCCCGTGGCGTAGGCAAAACCGACTGGCTGCGGCGAACATTTCCGAACGACCTCTACTTTGACCTCCTTGAGGCTCGAACCTATTCACAACTCCTCGCCGACCCAGGAAGGCTCGGAGAACGAATTCCCCGCGACTACTCCGGCTGGATTATTCTCGATGAGGTGCAGCGCATCCCTGAGCTCCTTAACGAGGTGCACCGTCTGATCGAGTCTCGGAAACTTCGCTTCATCATGACCGGCTCAAGCGCCCGCGCCCTCCGTCGTAGGGGGATTAACCTTCTAGCGGGACGCGCCCTTACCCGGTTTATGCACCCACTCACGATTGAGGAGCTTGGAGAGAGCTTCTCACTACAACACTCACTCCGCTTCGGTTCACTTCCCTCTGCATACACAGAACAAGATCCCGCCGCTTACCTTGCAAGTTACGTGGCAACCTATCTCAGAGAGGAGGTTCAGCAAGAGGGGCTCACCAGAAACATCGCGGCGTTCAGTCGTTTCCTCGAGGTCGCCTCATTTTCTCAAGCGGAAGTGCTTACGATGGCGGAGGTAGCGCGTGAGAGCAGTATCTCCGTGAAGGTCATTCAAGATTACTTCACGATCTTAGAGGATCTCCTTCTTGCGGTTCGACTTCCCGTATTCAGCAAACGCGCGAAGCGTAAACTTATCGCTCATCCCAAATTTCTCTTCTTTGATAGTGGCGTCTTCAACTCGATTCGTCCCAAGGGGCCTCTCGACCATCCTGAGCTTGCTCCCGGGGCAAGCGTTGAGACCCTCTTCTACCAACAGGTACGCGCGTTGAACGAGTACCACAACCTCGAATACTCGATCTTCTACTGGCGCACTCAAGCAAAGAATGAGGTGGACTTTGTGCTCTACGGCCCCCGCGGTATTCATGCTTTTGAACTCAAGCACGCCGACCGCGTGCGAAGCGAGGACACCGCGAGCCTAAACCTCTTCTTGCAGGATTATCCAACCGCCAAGTGCCACCTCCTCTACCTTGGGAATGAGGAGTACTACGAGGGTGGCATCTCTGTGATGCCTCTTGAAATGGCGCTTAGAAGGTTTGTGGAGATTACGAGTTAGCTTAGCTCCAACATTTTCGATCAAAAAGCCGCGAGAGGTCGCCCAAGTCCCAACAGCCTGTCCCCCATAGCCCCGCTGGGGCGACGGGGGAATCAACATCACGCTCTTGTGAGGGGCTCCCGAGCATAGCGAGGGTGGGGTGACAAAGAGGGTAGCAATTGCACATCGTAGATCGCCGCCTCGATATGCTCCATCTTGCACTAGATCTTCAACGCGAGACGCATCTAAACGAACAAGAAACACGTATCTATGGGTGTCGGAATTGGCGGGTGCCAGGTCGGTTGATAACCGTCTCTTCGCTCCTTGATATTCTCCTTAAAGTGGAGTGCGCACCTCGTAAACCTCTTGTTGAGGCGACTATCAAGCTCTGCTGTCACGCTGACAGCTCCGTTAAAGGAGCAGTGGGCGAAAGATATTAGAGTAAGAGGGTGAATAGAGATAGCTCTCGGCCATACTTAGGCACGAAAAGCGGTTCTAACTGAGGCTCGTCATACCGAGTCCATCCGCGCACGCTATCCTTCCCCCGTTTTAATATCCCTAGAGAACAGCCCCTCGCGGCTCAACGCTAACGTAGTGAGCGATCTTCTGATCGCGTCGACCGTGATGCGCATCGGAGATGAATCGCCAATGAGCTACGAACCAAATATTCAGGACCCTAGAGCCTTTAAGGCGAACTACATCTCCACCGGAATTCCGGGATTAGACACCGTCCTTAAAGGGGGATTTCTTAGAGGGGGCTTCTATCTCCTCCAGGGAGGACCCGGCTCGGGAAAAACCACCGTTGGCCTTCAGTACCTTCTCAAACGAGTTCAAGACGGCGATCGAGTCCTCTACATCGCGTTGACCGAGTCTCGCCGTGATATGGAGATGATATGCGCTTCCCATGGGTGGTCGCTCGACATGATAGAATTAAGCGATCTGGTGCGGGGCTCCTTAAACCCGGTAGAGCAGACCAAGCGCTCTATATTCGACCCCAGTGAGACCGAGCTTGGGGACTTGATCAAAACTATCATCTCCGAGATTGAACGGGTCAGCCCCTCTCACCTTGTCTTCGATGGACTCTCAGAGCTTCGAATGTTAGCTGGATCCCCCCTCCGATATCGTCGGCACCTCCTCTCCCTCAAGAAATTTTCAGAGGAGCGGGGAATGACGACTCTCCTGCTCGACGATAAAATCTCTGAATCGGATCCTCATACGCATCAGTCCATAGTGGGCGCGACTCTCGTGCTGGAGGCCAGGCTCCCCCTCTATGGGCGAGCGCGCCGTAGGCTCTATGTGGGCAAGGTACGCTCGGCCGACTTCCAGGAGGGCTTTCACGACTATGAGATACGCACCGGTGGTTTGTTCATTTACCCCAGACTCGTATCACCGGCGCATCCACAACTCTCTCAAAGAGGGGTGCGTTCATGTGGGATCGCGAATCTCGACAAGATGTTTAAAGGAGGAATTGCGACTGGAACCTCAGCGGTTTTCATCGGCCCCTCAGGGGTCGGAAAGTCAACCATTGCGATGCAGTTCGTGGCTAACGCTCTCAAGCAGGGAACCAAAGCGGCGGTGTACACCTTCGATGAGGTCCTCCCCACCTTCCTGGGTCGTTCAGAGAAGCTAAACTTCGCTGGCGAGCGCGAGGCTCTCAGGCCCTATCTTGAAGATGGCAGATTGATCGCTCGACAGGTCGATCCCGCTGAGCTCACTCCAGGAGCGTTCGCGCAAGGGGTTCGCGATGCCGTGGAGGGGGGAGCTTCGATCGTCGTTATCGACAGTCTTAACGGATATATCAACGCGATGCCCGAGGAGCGCGCGCTCTCTGCTCATTTACATGAGCTCATCTCCTACCTCAATCAAAGAGATGTTATCACTATCATGGTGGTTGCTCAGCACGGAATACTACGGGGCGATATCGCCGACTTTAACGTCAGTTATCTCGCCGACAGCGTTCTCTTATTTCGATATTTTCAGCCGAACGGTGAGCTCGTACGGGGGCTGCGCGTGTTGAAGAACCGAACGGGGGCGCATGAGTACACGATGAGGCAGTTTTCTTTCACTGATGGCGGAATCATCGTTGGCGAGCCAATCAGCCATAAAATGGTGGCATCGGTGATTCCCTACGAAGATACGACCATGCCGGAATTCTCCCCCTCTGAGGGTGAGTTCCCGAACGCGCGGGGGCGTAGCAAAGATGTCTCGGTATAGCTTAGAGGAGCGTGTTCTCATCTGCGTGGAGTCGGCTCAAGACGCGGCCCGAATCGTGGACCTCTTAGGTAGCTTAGGAATCGAGGGAGCCCCTTGCGAGGGTTATTCACAGCTCTGCGATCAGCTTGAACGGGGAGCGGCGGCTATTATCCTTTCGGAGCCCCCTACCATCTTAGATACCGATTCACGATTACTCTCGATCCTACACGCTCAACCCACATGGTCAGCCATTCCAACTATTATCATATCCGGAGAATCACCCCACATGGATGAGATCTCGGAAGGGCTACCCTTGGGCGCGACGCTGGTGGAGCGTCCGGTTGGAATAAAAACCCTCGCGAGCATCACCCGAATCGCCCTGCATGCGCGCCATAATCAATATATACTTCGAGACGTCCTCCAGGAGCGAGAAACCCTCGTCGATCTTTTGCGGCACGAGGCTAGGGTAAAAAATGAGTTTTTGGCCATCCTCGCTCATGAACTCCGAAACCCGCTCGCTCCTATTCGAACAGGCTTACAGATTCTGCGCCTAGCACAGCCAGGCAAACCTACCACACAGACCTTGGAGATGATGGACCGACAGGTTAGGCACCTCGTGCGGCTTATCGACGATCTCCTGGACATCTCCCGTATTACTCGCGGAAAACTCGAACTTAAAAAGCAAAAGACACCTCTCACGCTCCTTCTTTCGAACGCGGTAGAGTCGAGTAAGCCCTTACTTGATAGTGGGAAGCACACCCTTACCATATCGGCGCCTGAGGAACTTATCACGCTTGATGTGGATCCGGTCCGACTCGCGCAGGTGATAAGCAACCTCCTCAACAACGCGGCAAAATATACCCCGAGTGGCGGCGCTATCACGCTGACGGCTCGCCATAAAAACGACACCGTTCAGATTGAAGTTAAGGATAACGGCATAGGGCTTTCACCACAGATGCTCACGAAGGTCTTTGATATGTTCTCTCAGGTCGAGCCCTTGGCCGCGAGATCTCAAGGGGGACTTGGAATTGGATTGACCTTGGCACGACGATTGACGGAGATGCATAACGGTACAATCGAAGCCACGAGCCCCGGCCCCGGAAAGGGGAGTACCTTCACCGTAACTCTTCCGTACACAGAGAAGCCCCACACGGACGCCACTCCTACCAATGTTGAGAGCGGGGTCAGCGAACCCTTCCGCGGCGCCCCACATCGAGTGCTTGTAGTTGATGACCAGGTTGATATCGCGCAGAGCTTGAAAGATCTCCTCTCCTTGCTGGGACAAGATACGCACGTCGCCCATAACGGGCCCGAAGCGTTGCAAGCAGCGAAAGATTTTAAACCAGAGCTGATATTCCTTGATATCGGACTACCCGGAATGACCGGTTATGAGGTAGCCCGAACCTTGCGAGCAGAGGAAGATACGCCGAGGCCTCGGCTCATCGCCGTCACCGGTTGGGGAGACGAGCAGAATATCTCTTTAGCTCGTGATGCGGGGTTCGATCGACATCTGACAAAACCGGTCGATCCAATGGAGATTCAACGGATCCTCCTGGCTCTCTAGCGCCTCGTCTAAAAAGTTACTTCGCTTTTTAAAATTTGGGACGCACGCTTGGCGACTAGTGAAACGAATCGTCGCGAGCATCTCCTTGAATCAAGGCGACTACGCTAGCATCGTTTTGACAGACGCCCCCGCCAATCGCGATACCGTATCTACGCACGACCAAGAGTTCCCCTTCCGAGTCTCGTCTATACGGACGTGCCTGGCTTCGAACGCCGCTTTGCTCTCGCTAAGACCGTTCGTCCTCTTTTCGCCTGCCCCTCTTAAAACAGAATGGGAACACGAGAGCGGCGGTGCCGGCCAGGGTATTGCCAAGCGCCTGAGGGAGCTCGGCGTTGGCTCGGATGTACTCACTCTGACTTGGATATTCTCGCTGGATATCGTCCGCGAACTTACGCTGATCACGGGCTGCCTGGTAAAACGGCAGACTCAACGTCGCCATACTGAGCGATAGAACTAATTCCGGAACCCTCACATGCCGCAAAGCTGGGGTGACATTCGCCATACAACTACCAGTACCACTAACAAATAATAAAAAAGGGGCGACAGTATGCTCGGCTCATTTCTTCCAAACCAGCGCGTCACGAGAGAAACTCAATCACGCCTTCCTGTCTGTCCTCGTCACGATCTCGAACTTTCAGAAGACTCGACGCAAAACAGCCCCTCTCTGTATCGCTTCAGATACATCGCGATGATAGAGATCGTAGCCGGTGTCATTCCGGAGATACGAGAAGCCTGTCCGATAGATGCGGGACGGTGCTTACGCAACTTATCAACAGCCTCTCGACGGAGCTGTTTAATCTGTTCATAGGGGAAATCAGCCGGAATGACCTCTGACTCGATCTTCTTTAAGTGCCGAACCTCATCTTCCTGACGATCGAGATATCCTCGAAACTTAAACTCGATCTCGACCGCGGCGCGAAGATCGGTTGAGAGCTCCTCGTCGTAAGGGAACTGTTCCAATATATCATCGAGTGAAAGCTGCGGTCGTTTTACGAGCTGGGCGAGCGACGCTCGGTCTTTAAGGGTCGCGGTGCCTTTTTGCTCAAGCCACGCGTTCGTCGACTCGCTTGGCTTGGCGTAGGTAGCTGAGAGCCAGGTCGTCGCCCGCTCATAGGCGCTCTGTCGCTCCTCAAACGCGGCGCGTTGATCTTCGTTCAACAATCCATACCGCAAGGCAATCGGGCACAGGCGAGCGGCGGCGTTATCTTCGCGCAGAATTAAACGGTATTCAGCGCGCGAGGTGAACATACGATACGGCTCATCGACCCCGTTTGTTGTGAGGTCATCCGTCATAACGCCGATGTACCCCTGCCCTCGAGAGATGATGAGCGGCTCCTTGCCAAGAATCTTTAAAGCGGCATTCGCGCCCGCAATCAGACCTTGCGCCCCTGCTTCTTCGTAGCCACTTGTTCCGTTTATCTGCCCCGCGAGGTAGAGACCCGAGATCCCTTTCGTCTCATAGGTTGGAAGCAGCTCTCGGGGATCCACGAAATCGTACTCAACCGCGTATCCGGGGGCTAAGAACTCAACGTTCTCAAGTCCCTTAATCTTTCGGATGAACGATTGCTGAATATCGAATGGGAGCGATGTGGAGATCCCGTTCGGATACACGATATCCGAGGTGAACCCCTCTGGCTCAAGAAACACGGGGTGACTCTTCTTATCGGCGAATCGAAACACCTTATCCTCGATCGATGGACAATACCGAGGCCCGCCAGATTTAATTTGTCCGTTGAACATCGGGCTGTGCTCCCGATTCTCTCGAATCAGATCATGGATCTCTTCATTCGTTGTCGTCTGCCAACACGAGATCTGCTGGCGGTTGATCGACTTCGTCATGAATGAGAACGGCGGTGGTGGGGTATCACCTGGATGCTCAACAAGTCCCTCAAAGTTAATCGTTGAACGACGAAGCCGTGGAGGAGTTCCGGTCTTGAGTCTTCCAAGCGAGAAGCCAAGGGAGCGAAGGGAATCACTGAGATCGTTTGAGGCCTTATCACCGAGGCGACCACCTTGGGTCTGAGAGTCGCCGGTGTGCATCAACCCCCGAAGGAAGGTTCCGGTGGTGAGAACAACTCCACCCGCGTTCAAGAACGAACCGTCCGCGAGGCGAACACCGACAACGGTATTGCCCTCGACCTCAACCGACGCGGCCTCCCCTTCGACGATGGTCAGATTGGGAACGCCAGTGAGAAATCGCTGAACCCATCCCTTATAGAGATCTCGATCTGCCTGAGCGCGGGTCGCCTGAGCAGCCGCTCCCTTGCTCGAATTCAGGGTCTTAAACTGAATACCTGTCGCGTCGATGGCTCGCCCCATAAGGCCACCGAGAGCGTCGAGCTCCTTAACCAGGTGCCCCTTGCCCACTCCTCCGATGGCTGGATTGCAGGACATCTGACCGATTCCATCCTGACGCAGGGATACAAGGACGGTAGGAACCCCTGCCCGAGCCGAAGCGTAGGCAGCCTCTATCCCGGCGTGCCCCCCTCCTACAACCACAACTTGTGTATGTTTAGAACGATGCATCAACAACGTACGCCGATGAAACGGCCCCTCGAAATCAATAAATAGATCTGCCTTTACAACATGTTAGGGCTTACCTAGCTGAACAGACACTCCCTTCCAAGGCCATCTGGGGAACCCTTTCCGCCATACCCCTCATCTGGATGTAAGAGGCACCAGCTTGTGAGGTACCTCGTTCCGCCTTACCGGCGGCGAGATGTTTAAAGGTACGGCGAGAGCCGATATGAAAAAAGCAGTTATCCGTAAAAAGTCAGCAACCCTCCGAAACACCCTCAATGCGTTAGCACGGTGCGCCGGAATCGCCTCCTACGTTACCCTGGTTTGCCTTCTGACTCAAAAAAACCTCAGCAATCGGGCCGCTCAAGAGGCCGCCTCCACGGTTCAGAACGAGGCTCGCTTACAGGAGATGAAGGCGACACGACGAGCTCAGCAGGCCGTTTTTGTGTCTAATATCATTAGGTTACACAACCCCAACAAACAGAACACCCA
The DNA here is from genome assembly GCA_044345405.1 of Bdellovibrionota bacterium. Classification (GTDB taxonomy): domain Bacteria; phylum Bdellovibrionota_C; class UBA2361; order UBA2361; family OMII01; genus OMII01. The sequence continues at coordinate 12,183 of JBIJBE010000017.1, read as the reverse complement.
AGACCTCGCGCGGATTATCGTCAGTGAGAGCGAGAAGGCTGGCTACGACCCTCTCTTTGTCGCCGCTGTAATCCGTTCCGAGAGCATGTTCCGCCACTCAGCCACATCGGCCCGCGGGGCAAAAGGGCTCATGCAACTGATGCCAGCAACCGGAAAGTACATATCAGAGCGAGAGAAGATAGAACTCAAGCGGTCCGAGGACCTTCACGATCCCGCTACCAACATCCGCCTCGGCATCGCCTACCTCAAGTATCTTGAGCGCAAGTTCAACGGGAATCGAGAGCGAGTGCTCATCGCTTACAACTGGGGACCAGCTAACGTGGCGCTCTCTATGCGTAACGGCGCTAAACCTCCAACGCAAAGCCTCCAGTACGCAAAGACCATTCTTTCAGCGCACACACAGTGGGAGAACGAATTCACACAACACGCTGGCGCGCTCGATGTAACCACGCAGTCCTCAATGCTTGGATAGGAACGATTTCCTCTGACGACGTTGCCCTTTGGGAGGGCGGTCAGCTTGTCTCTGGTAGCGTAGCGAAGTGGGATCCTCACCGCCGCGTGGCGTAGGGCGAAATCCGTTACCGATATGCAACCTTTCGGCGACCAGGAATGGTCGCCCTCCCGTTATGCGAGCCCGTGATCCGGGAGGGCGGTCATTCCTGACCGCCGCGTTGCGAGAGGCGATGGTCCTTCGCGATGCGCAACTTTTCGGCGACCGGGGACGGTCGCCCTCCCGTCGTGCGCCCCGTCCGCCGAAATGATTCCTACCCAACTATCGCGAACCGCCCACCCCGAACACTCTCTATCAATCCGTCCGACTGAAGCGCCGCGATCGCCGCTTCGATCTTTTCAGTGTCGTATGACAGCTTACGCGCTATGTCGGCGCGTCGAAGACTCTCCCCTTCAGCGATAGCGCGAAGCACCGCCGCTCGCACCTGTCGTAACGAACCATTAAACTTAGATTGCTTCACGTGGTGTTTGCTTCGTTGGTTTATCCCTTTCGTGTGTTTCTTCAGCTCAACGCCGAGATCCATGAGCGCGTAGAACCAAGAACGAGGATCTCGTTTGTAGAGGGTCTCCTCAACTTTTTGAAGAATCTGCTTGTCGCTCACCGCGCACACCTGTGGATAAAATGTGTACAAGTAAACGGAGCGAATATTGGTCTCAATCATCGGCGCTGGCTCACCGAAGGCAAATGCCGCGACAGCCGCCGCTGTATAAGGACCAACACCCGGTAAGTTTCTTAAACCTTCCGCTGTTTGTGGTGGCACACCTCCATGCTCTTGTACTACGCACTGCGCCGCTTTATGCAAATTAAACGCGCGCCGGTAGTAACCGAGCCCCATCCACACCTTAACAACATCCGCTGGCGTCGCCTCGCTTAACGCCTTCCACGTTGGGAACGCTTTAAGAAACTCGGCGTACTTCACCACGACACGTTCAGTTTGAGTCTGTTGAAGCATTACCTCGCTCACGAGAACCTTGTACGGGTCCTTCGTCTCACGCCACGGAAAGTCTCGGCCATGTTTCTTGAAGTACCCGAGCGCGAACTTTTGAAATGCCAGAGTTGTGGGCGGCCCCTTCGCTATAAGGGAATTGAGTTTCGTGACGGTGTCCGACTCGCTCATCTCGTGTCTCGCCTTTGACTAAAACGCTACTCCCACGCCGAGGTGGTATCCCTCGAAGCTATCACCCGTTACATAGCTCGCGCCGACCGTAAAAGTTGAGATGAGCGAATCGGTATCGAGAACCTTTCCGACAAGATCCGCGCCCACCTCATACAGATCTCGTAAGCCCAGTCCAGCGACCGCGTTTCCACTGACATTACTCCACTGAAACATCGGACGAACAAAGAGTGAGGACGCTTGAACAACCGCGCCGGTCGGAATCAAGAGATCGATTCTGTTACTGCACAGACCGGTACTCGAATTCACGTCGATCGCGGGGCTGTCGTCACTGATCGTGTCGTTAAAGAGATATGCATAGGAGATCTGATAGTTCAAAACAGCGAACCCAATATCTCGCTGGTAAAAGAGCTTCAAGGAAGGGGCGTACGTTAAAACGTCCATGACCCAGTTAAAGAGATCGCTCTCATATTGCTGAAGGTATGTCTGACTGTAGAGATTATTAAAGTCGTACCGATTCTTGATGTGGCTGTAGGTAAGAGACGCGGCCGGCGCCAGGGTCCAGGAGTCGCTGAGTTTGATATACACCCCCGCTCCGGCTGAGAGCGCGAAGAGTGAGGTCACGGTGAAGTCCGCCTCGCCGAGAGTATCGGGAGGATTGTACCCCGCTGTGGTTCTGAGCATGGCTCCGTTCCCCTCGACGAAGGGACGCACAGTGTCAGAGATATCGCCGAACGCGAATTCACCAGGCAAGCGAATCGTTGTATAATCTTTATCCGGTTGCCCGTTTTGGCGTTGGGTGAAGCGACCGGTAGCGATCGACTCTTGGGAGGCAAAGAGAGTGTTCGCGTTTACGGATTCATTTATGATGCCATTAACGAATTCAGCGACCTCTCCGGGGTTCTGCTGAACGGTGGTATCCGCGCGCGCTTGAACGCTCGAAAGACCTATCATCAACAGTAGTGCGCATGTGATGGTTCGCTTCACCTGTAACACCTTACATACATCCCAGATGTTCTGAGCATACCGACGAGCGGCATGTAGTCAATTCTAATGGCAAAGATAACGGTGAGCGTAGTGAGAGGAGTGTACTTTCCCCGGGCCCTCTTCCCGTCCTAACCGCTCTCTTTGTAACATGACGCACTGGGTCAGCTGCCACCCCTTAAAGCACTCTCTACCCCAGCCAACGCGTCCGCCCTCGAATTCGATCGACACCATAACGACTGCTCCCGACGCGCGCTCTCGCCCTCCAGTGGAATCGCGAGGAAGGTTCCTCCTGGCTCATGCACGAGCTCTGCCTTCGTCCGCGCTCCTTGCGCTCCTACTACCTCTACTATCTCGGTGTAGTTCGCGCTCCCCTCTCCCTCTCGGTGAGCGGTATCAGTCTCAAGGAGCGCTAACGCCTCACGCGCGCCATCAGCGGTGAACGTTCGCTCAACATACCCGATGTCGATTCCTGTCGTTTGAAAGTCGACGTTCGCGAGAATCCACGCGTGAAATGGAGTGGTGGTCGGGAGTCCAACAACCGAATAGCTCTTGAGATAGTGAAAGGCGTTAAAGAGAGCCGCTGCCCTTGATTCACCCTTCACAATCACCTTACTCACGAGAGAGTCATAGAATGGTGGGATTGAGTCTCCCACTCTGTATCCATAATCCTCTCGTACGAACTGAGATGCTCCGCGGTTCCATTCCGTGATCGTCCCAAGGGCCGGACGAAACCCCTCGAACACATCCTCGGCGTTAATCCGCAACTCGATGGCGTGCCCTGTGAATGAAATATCGCTCTGACGCATCGGCAACTGCTCGCCCATCGCCACACGGAGCTGCAAGTGAACGAGGTCTGTGCCCGTTACGATCTCGGTAATCGGATGCTCCACCTGAATGCGCGTGTTGATCTCAAGGAAATAGAAATCACGGCCTGATACAAGAAACTCCGCGGTTCCCGCGTTGTAGTAGCCGACCGTTTTCGCCGCTGTCACCGCGGCCTGATGAATTCTCTCCCTCACATCATCATCAAGGAAGGGCGCCGGAGCCTCCTCTACCAGTTTTTGATGTCGACGTTGCGCTGAGCAATCGCGGGTTCCAAAGTGCACGACATTTCCGTGTTGGTCACCGAAGAGTTGCACCTCGACGTGCCGCGGTCCCTCGATAAATTTCTCACAGTATACCTCTGGGCTACCGAAGTTCTTCTGCGCCTCAGCTCGCGCGCGCTCGATCGATTCCTTCATCTCACCGACCGCTCGAACGATGCGCATCCCTCGACCACCACCACCAGCCGCCGCCTTGATAATAACGGGAAAACCTATTTGGATTGCGGCGGCGATAAGAGCCTCATCGGTCTCAGCGCCCTCGCTTCCCGGAGTGATCGGAACTCCGGCCGCTGAGACCGTTCGTCGGGCGGTCGTCTTCACACCAAGAGCTCGAATACTCTCCGGTGAAGGACCAACGAATATCAGCCCCGCTTTCCTCACCGCCTCCGCGAACTCGGCGTTCTCTGATAGAAATCCATAGCCCGGATGAATGGCCTCGGCCCCCGTTGCTTGAGCCGCCTCGATGATCTTTGTCTGATTTAGGTAGGAGTCGGCGGCTGTCTGACCACCAATCCGAACAACCTCAGTCGCCTCCTTCGAGGCCAGTGAATCGGCATCGACATCGGACACGACGAGGACCGACCGAATTCCCATCTCTGAGCAAGCTTTTATGACGCGTCGCGCGATTTCGCCCCTATTTGCTATGAGAAGTTTGGTGATTTTAGTATGGTTCCGCATGTTGACCGTAGTTTTTGAGGCTGATCTTCTATGAGCGATTCTACAAACAACCCTAACCACCACAAGGTAATCATTCTTGGTTCTGGTCCAGCTGGTCTTACGGCGGCCATCTACACCGCCCGCGCCAACCTTAACCCACTTCTTATACACGGTCCCCTCGCTGGTGGGCAGCTAACCACCACGACCGATGTTGAGAACTTCCCTGGCTTCCCGGATGGCATCATGGGTCCAGAGCTCATGCAACTCATGGAGAAGCAGGCGGTGCGGTTCGGTACCACGATCGCCGTTGATACCATCGTTAAGGCCGATGTTACCCAACGCCCCATCAAGCTTGAGGGACAGTCCGGGACCTACACCTGCGACTCTCTTATCATCTCAACCGGCGCCGCTCCAAAGTATATCGGCGCTCAGAACGAGCGAGAGCTTCTCGGATACGGCGTTTCAACGTGCGCTACCTGCGACGGCGCCTTCTTCCGCAATAAGGTCATCACCGTTGTTGGTGGTGGAGACTCGGCGTGCGAGGAGGCCTCCTTCCTCACCCGGTTCGCAAGCAAGCTCTACCTCATCCACCGGCGTGACGCGCTTCGCGCCTCTAAGATTATGCAGGACCGAGTGCTCTCGAACCCAAAGATCGAGGTTTTGTGGAACAAGGGTGTTGTCGCTGTTGAGGGCTCTAAGAAGGACGGTGTAACCGCTCTCGTTCTTGAGGACACGAAGACTAAGGAGCGCTCAACCCTCCCAGCGGACGCCCTCTTCGTCGCTATCGGACACACTCCGAACTCAAGCCTCTTCCAGGGACAACTGGAGATGGATGAGAACGGCTACCTTATTCACAAGTCTGATTCCCCTGAGACCAACGTCCCTGGGGTATTTGTGAGTGGAGACGTCCAGGACCACGTCTTCCGACAAGCGATCACGGCGGCAGGCTCGGGATGTCAGGCGGCAATTAGCGCCGAGCGCTACCTCGAGAGCCTCCACGAGTAGCTCGCGCCGCTCAAACAAGCGACTCCGAGATAAGGGGATGGGCCAGAGTGGCGCCATCCCCTTTTTATTGTCTGAAAGTAAAAATATTTGAATGAGTTAGCATCAACCGTTTCCCACAGAAGAAGGTACTTATCCACACCCGCTGTGGATAACTCTCTACCGGCCTAAAGATATATAAATCCAGGTTGATAGTAAGGTTATCCACAGATCTTCCACAATTTTGTGGAAAACCTGTTATCACCTGTGAAAAGTCTGTTGAGAATCGCGCGCAACTTTGAATGAGATAACCGACTGAAAGTAGATAGTGGGGTGTCGTCACTTGAGTATCCCTCAAGTTATCCTGTGGATATCCACAGAGTTTCCCACAGAGTTATCCACAGGGTGTGAGTTGCGTTATCGGCGATTCCCCTCTCCCGACGACCTCCATAAAAGTCCCTACCGGGCAACCCAACAGAGATGGCCAGCTGTGCGCTTCGGACAGAGACCTATCGAGAGGAATTGTGTTGAATGCTCACTAAGAGTGCAGCGAGGCAAAAGAGTCCCCGGATACGCATATGCGCCCTCCTCATCGTTCTCTCCGTTCTCGTGGTGAAAACGCCTCTTCGGAGAGGTGTCACCTCGTACCTAGTCAAAGCCAGCGCCAGGCAATAAAAAAGGCCCCACCTTGCGGTGGAGCCTTCTAGCTCATCTCGTAAACGAGCGCCGTAAATTACATAGTGAATGCAATTACGAACGCGAGAATTACGAGGGATTCGATAAGAACCATTCCGATCATCATCGGAGTGAGGAGCTTACCACCAACAGATGGGTTACGTCCGAAAGACTCAAGCATGGAGCCTACAACGCGGCCCTGTCCAAGAGCGCCACCTACTACAGCCATTCCGATTGCGAGACCTGCGCCAAGAGGCTTAAGAGCTGAAGCCTGACCAGCGGAAGCGTCCTCAGCTACAGCTGAAACTACTGGCATAAGAGCTGCCACAATTGCGGCCAAAGCGTAAAAGCTCTTCGATGCGATGTTCTTGATTGCCTTCATTTTACTCATCTCCTTCTTTTTTCATCCAAAGTGAAAAACTAAACCAAAATCTTAGTGATGCCCCTCGCTCTCTTCGTGCTGAGTCGCGAGCAATATATATATCATTGTTAGGATTGTTGGAACAAACGCCTGCATAAAGCATACGAAGGTGCCCAACGCTAGGAATACTACGGGGATAAGGATCTGAACGAGCTCAGTGAAGAGACCAAGAACGATGTGGTCCGCTGTAATATTCCAGTAAAGTCGGAGGTTAATGGTGAGGATTCGCAAGAAAGCTCCCATAATCTCAAGGGGAAGGAAGAACCACGCAAGCCACCAGACCGGACCGGCGAAATGCTTGAGGTACGGCCACAATCCCTGCTCTTTGATTCCGTAAAAGTTGAACGCAAAGAAGATGAAGATTCCAAGCGGAACCGTTATCCACACCGTTGTGGTCGGCGCTGGCATGCCCGGAATCAATCCGATCATGTTGAGAACGAACGTGTAGAGGAAGATAGTCGCGGTAAGAGGAACGTACTTACGCCCCTCCTTTCCAAGGATAGAGTCCTGGAAGGAGACAAACCCCTCTATGAAGAGGTCAAAAATACCTGATGTTGTTATCTTTTTCTCGGGCACAACACCTTGCTCAACACCGAGAACCTTACGACGACGGGTAAGGGCTTGAGCGCTCGCGGCACCAACAAAAAGCAATGCGGAGCCAAGCGCCAATGCGGTAACGAATTTCTGGGTGTTGGGGTCAGTTAATCCCAGTGAATGTAGGTATGTATAATGTGCTTCCATTGCAACCCTTTAAGCGCCCCTGTTGTATAAGATTTAGGCGATTAAGGCAAACCCTTGGTGGTGCGGGCTCAGGCGCGTTTTAAAATATCAATTGCCCGACCTAAGCCCTGCCGCAAGATGTAGCGACCTCTATCCGCCAGTTGAGCGATCGCGTCACGGAGCAAAGCAGGCCAATAGAAATATGCGCCTCCGCTTTGTTTAAACCACTTGAAATTAAAATCTACTTTGTTATCATTCTCATCGTCCGTTCCCTCGGTGGTAAAAATTCGTCACCAAAATTCTTGTAATTTTCTCTCCTCGTACTATAACGCTTTGTCACTCGCGCGGTGTGAGCAATTCGCTCGCGAATCGCACGTCGAAAAATTCGACTCGCATCGGTGAGAGTAGATAGTTCGCGTCAACAGCGACCTAAGAACGAGTGAGGGGCATGGTAGACAACCTGGCGCCAGAGAAATTTAGCCAGAGCGACGTTATCGCTGAAACCCTCTCCTCTAACGAGGAGACACTCTCTAGTTCTCATTCCCCTGCTTCTTATTCCGCAGTTTCTCATTCCATTATGCCAACCTCCCCGGTATCGAGTTCCTCGATCGAGCAAGCCTCTCTAGAGCAGAGCTGGGCATTGGCGGTAGCGGATGTTTGCTCAGAAGTTAATCCCCACATCGTCGCGGCGTACATCGAGCCCCTTTCAGTAGATGTTGAGCAATCAAGTCCTGAGAGATTTACTGTTCGAGGCCCTTCACGGCTGATCTGTAACTACGTTATCGCGCATTATTCTGACCCTTTGCGCGAGCGATTAGCTCACTTTCTCGACGCTCCTGATATTATTCTCTCTATTGTTCCGCGAGAGGCTCCTGTCGCAAGCAACTCTGACGGTTCATCAAGCCTCCGTCGTCCCGCGACACCGTTCATCGTTAAGCGAGTTCGTCCTACCCCTGTCGAGGAGCCTCGCCAACAGGAACAACAAACCGCTCAACCAACTGGAATTCCTGCGCAACCTCCCGTTGAGGGCGAGGTTTTCAACAATATTAACCCTCGCTATACCTTCCAAGATTTCGTGGTTGGTAACAGTAATCAGTTCTGTCACGCCGCCGCGATGCGAGTAGCTGAGAAGCCTGGTCAGAGCTACAATCCGCTCTTCATTTACGGTGGTGTTGGACTTGGAAAGACCCATCTCCTGCACGCGATCGGAAACGCGGTTCTTCAACGCAATCCCCTCGCGCGAGTTCTCTACATGTCTTCAGAGACGTTCACGAACGAACTCATTCTCGCCCTTCGCCACGCGAAGATGGAGGAATTCAAGCGCCGACTTCGAACGATGGATGTTCTTCTCATCGACGATATTCAGTTCATCGTTGGTAAGGAGCGAACTCAAGAGGAGTTCTTCCATACATTCAACGCGCTCTACAGCGCGAAGCGTCAAATTGTTATTACCTCCGACAAAATTCCAACAGATATTCCGGGAATCGAAGAGCGCCTTCAAACTCGTTTCTCGTGGGGATTAACCGCGGACCTTCAGGCTCCAGACTTCGAAACTCGGGTAGCGATCCTCAAGCAAAAGGCGCTCCTTGAGAACTTCCACCTTCCAGAAGAGGTCGGACACCTTATCGCAGAGAAGATCTCATCAAACGTTCGTGAGCTTGAGGGGGCTCTCACTCGCCTTCACGCGGTAAGCTCTATTCAAAACGTAGACATCTCTATGGATATGGCGCGCATGGCTTTGAAGCCTCTGCTCCAGCCAAAGGTTGTAAACGTTTCCGTTGATGACATTAAGAAAGCGGTAGCGGCGCACTTCAACCTAAAGGTCGCCGACATCATCTCGAAACGACGAACGAAGAACCTCTCGTTCCCGCGCCACATAGCCATGTATCTCTGCCGAAAACATACTACCGCCTCGTATCCTGAGATTGGTGAGCACTTTGGCGGTCGAGACCACTCCAGCGTTATCCACGCCGCTACGGTTGTATCGAGCAAGTTATCCACAGATGCCCAAGTGAAGGTTTTGGTCGAAGAAATCGAGAAGAGACTATTCGGTTAAAGCTACTAAAAACAAGTAGTTACTAACCTTACCAACAACTTTCACCGCCTTGTGTCCAAGTGGATAATTCAGAGGTTTTCACCCGGGTTATCAACAGGTTCCTTCAGTCATCCACGTACAATTCTTCCCTTTGAAAGCGCGCGAGACAGTAAAGATGTGCACGCCGCACATAGGACGATGCGTAGCGAGCGTACCCACCCGGTAAAACCCTGTGGATAACTTGGTGGAGGGGGGTGGGAAGATCGGGATCGTTGTGGAGATAAAATTTGGCTGTGGGTAAGTTCAAAAATTTTGCAGAGCTTACCAACACGTTTTAAGTGGAATTTAAAGTTTAAAAACTTATAGTTAGGAAACTTATCCCCGGAAATGGGCCTGACTTACTATTATTCACTAGATTTATATTAAATAAAGAAACAATAGGGAGACTCATGGAGATTACAATTTCAAAAACAGATCTTTCGAAGCTTCTTCATGTAACGCTCGCGATCGCAGAGAAGAAATCAACGATGCCCATTCTTGGAAACATCTTGTTAGCGGCAGAGGATAAGAGCTTCAAGGTAACAGCGAGTGATCTTGAGATCACAGCGATCGCTTCTTCGTCAGCCTCCGTTAAGAAGCAAGGATCAATCACCGTTAGCGCGAAGGTGTTTGGAGATCTCGTTCGAGAGCTTCCCGATGGCGAGATCACGATACGATCGGTTGATCGAGATCGGATCGAGGTTGTCGCTGGCAGTTCAAAGATGAAGATAGTTGGAGTTGGCGCTGAGGAATATCCTGTCCCACCTGGGCTCGCGCTGAAAACGAAATGTAAATTACCCGCCCCTACCCTGATCGAGATGATCAACAAGACCCTCTACGCGGTTTCTCTTGATGAGGGGCGTTACAACATGAACGGTGTGTGTCTTGAGATCACCAAAGATGGCAAGGCATCAGGAATCGGAATGGTCGCGACTGATGGTCACCGACTCGCGTTGATCACTCGGCCTCTCGAAGGCGTAGCTTTTACCGGACTTTCCCACAAGGGCACCGGCAAAACGAACGCTTCAGTTGATCACGTCATCGTTCCTCGCAAGGGGATTGCGGAGGTTCGTAAGGCTCTTGAGACCGTTGGTGATGTTCCCGTTGGTGTTGATGTTAGTGAGGGATTCCTTGTCGTAGAGGGACCAGCGTGGAAACTCGTGGTGCGACTCCTTGATAGTGAGTTCCCGAACTATGAGCAGGTACTTCCGAAGCAGAAAGGTGAGAAGATTACCGTGTTGAGCTCACAGCTCGCGCACGCGCTCAAGCGTGTGTCGCTCGTTGTGAGTGACAAGAACAAGGGCGTGCGTTTTGATTTCTTCACGAACTTGGTTCGTATCTCGAGCTCTTCACCTGAACTCGGTGAGGCTCAAGAGGAACTTGAGATTCAGTACAGTGGAAAAGATTTCTCTGTTGGATTCAACGCTCGATACATCATTGATGTGCTCGGCACGATCGGTGAGAACCAACCGTTCGTTCTTGAACTAAACGGGGAGACCGGTCCCGGTAAGTTCTACGCTGAGTCTGATGAATCGTGTTTCGGTATCGTGATGCCGTTGCGTTTGGATAAGTAATTTTTTCCAAATTTAAAAACACAGCAAAATTATCCCCCGAAGCCCTTGGCGTAGGGGGATGTTTATTTACTTACCTCCTCCAAAGCCCCCTCCCCTTGCACGTCTCTCGTTTAAAAACCTACAAGTTCCGAAACCTCGCCGATCAAACGATCGATCTCGGATCGGGACCTGTGTACATCTCCGGTCTGAACGGAAACGGTAAGACGAACCTTGTTGAGGCGATCTACCTCCTCTCGGGATCTCGTTCCTTTCGCACGAACTCTTCGAGCGAACTTTTAAAGTGGGGAGAGAAGGAGTGTTCTATTTTCGGAACCGTGAGCACCTCCCATGGAACTGAAGAGCTAGGTTTAGTGTTTACCCCTGGTGAACGGAGGGCGGTTAGTAACGGGAAAGATCTCGAGTCGATGACGGATCTGATCGGCCGTCTTCGAGTGATCGCCTTTTCCCCAGCGGATCTCTCCCTCGTCAAAGGCTCTCCAGCGGGCAGGAGGCGGTTTCTTGATCGACACATGGTAGACCTTAACCCGCCCTTCATTAAGGTCTTGATGGGCTACCAGAGGGCTCTAGCGAGCAAGAGCGCGGTGCTGAAGCAACCTGGATGTACATACGGGCACCTTAAGCCGTGGAACGAACTCCTTGCTTCCTCATGTGGAAAGATTGTTGATAACCGAGTTAAGTTTTTGGAATTGTTGTCTGATAAGTCAAGCGCGTTTCACAAACTCTACGCTCCCACCGATGGAGAGCTCAAACTGACCCTCGAATCTGACTTCTTTCAGGATGGAAGGATTCTCTCGGAGGAGGAGATCCTCGCTCGTTTTGAGAACGCGGCCCCCCGCGAGATGGCGATGAGGAGCGCTACCCTCGGCGCGCAGCGTGATGATGTGAGTGTGACCTTGGGTGGAGTTGATGCTCGAGCCTACGCCTCTCAGGGACAAACGAGGAGCGTGGTGCTGTCGATGAAACTTGGCGTCATTGAGATGATTGAGTCCGCTACGGGTGAGTCCCCTGTGGTTATCCTCGATGATGTTGATTCAGAGCTTGATAGAGCGCGCTCTGAGCGGCTGTTTTCAGCGCTTTTGAACAAACCGAGACAGATAATCGTTACGGGCACTGAGGGACCTTCTCCACAACTTATCCACAACCCCGACCTGCGCATATTGACGGTTTCGCAGGGGGTGGTTTCGGCACGGTAACCGCACGCCTGAAACCTCGAAAAATTGGGCATTTACGCTCCTCAATCACATCGAATCGGGATGGGGGCTAAAACTATTTAAAATATATAGTTATTCTAGGCTCTTGCGGGCTTCGAGCTGAGCAGGTTTCCTATTTACCAATTACATCTAACTATCCTAGACTACTAAGGTTA
>JBIJBE010000046.1:0-26581 GCA_044345405.1 Bdellovibrionota bacterium | reverse complement strand
ATCCGCCGAACGTTCGCTCGAATAGACCGCTCGGAATGGAAGAGACGTCAAGCGGCGCCAGGAATCCGGGTAACGCCGCACTCATTCGGAATCGGAAGGCGTATGCCGATCTCTCACGGCTTTTATAACTCAAAGAAATAAGGAGGCATCATGAAGGTCTTGGTTCTGGTCGACATTCAAAACGATTTCTGTCCCGGTGGATCGCTCGCGGTACCAGAGGGCGATCAGGTGGTGCCTGTAGCAAATGCCCTGATGAGATCAGGCGCTTTTGACCTGGTGGTAGCGACAATGGATTGGCACCCGGCCGATCACGTGAGCTTCGCGGACAACCATGAGGGACGCTCGGTCTTTGAACGGGTAGAGAACACGAGCGGGCCCCAAACGTTGTGGCCAAGGCACTGCGCGCAAGGAAGTTTAGGCGCCGAGCTCCATCCACTCCTCGACAGGGCGTCTATCAACTACATAGTTGAGAAAGGCACGTCACCGTCGGTCGACAGTTATAGCGGGTTCTTCGATAACAACCACGATAAAGAGACTCAGCTTCGCTCGATAATCGCCCAAGCGGCGATCAGCCGAGGAGTCGAACTCAAAGATGTCGAGCTCTCGATATGCGGCCTCGCCCTTGACTACTGCGTCGCCGCGACAGCGCGCGACGCCGCCGGTCTCGGATTCAAAACTCAAGTAGTCATCGACGGATGTCGCGCCGTCAACATCACGCCCGGAGATGATTTACGCACGTTGCGAGACCTCACAAATATCGGTGTAGGAGTTGTAACCAGCGGTTCGCTCGTTCCCGAGCGAGCACCAACACGCCGGGTTGAGTTACGTCCTTAAGGTCATACAAGGGAGGGACCATGCTAAGACAGGAGATCGGAATACCGGAACCTAGCGGACTGACGATGCCTCAGGCGTCCAACACCCGCGCTGGACGCGCTCCCATCATCGCTCGAGATCAGATCATCGTCGTGAGCAAGATGAGTCGATTTGAGCGGGAGCAGCTCGAAACGAAGCTCTCAGATGACGACCTCGTCGCTCGTTACAACTCCCTCGGGGAGAGCGGTCTGCGGATCCTCGGGGCACACCTGCGCCACAAGCAGGCGCTCACACTGTGCGCGGCGGAATTAGGCTCGGAACAGATCATCTCCTTGGAGCAGCTTGAGAGAACGGAGATACTCTCTCGATGTAAGGTGATTATCGCGCTTGGGGGCGATGATTTCTTTAAACTACTAAGCCATCGAGCCCCGAGCGATCTCCCGATTCTCGGGGTAAACTCCGATCCAGCTTCCAGCGTCGGAGCCCTTCTACCGATAACGATCGAGCGACTTCCAGACGCGTTACATCGACTGGAAACCGGCGATTATCGTGTTGAGGAGTGGACCAAGCTCGCGCTCACCGTAGACGGGATCGAGCGGGGCTCCGCGATTAACGATATCGTTTTGGGGAAACGGGACTTTCGACTGACCTCACGACACGAGCTCGAGTATCGGGGAGAGAAGATCACACAAAGGTCTTCAGGGCTCCTTATCAGCACCGGCGTAGGATCCACCGGTTGGTACGCGAGCGCGGGTCTCTACCTTGGTGAGCAGGATCGCTCATTTCCGAAAACCGCTCGATTCGCTCGATTTGAACTGCGAGAGCCATCGGTAACGGTGGAGGAGGTCGACGGGAAACGGGTGACTAAGCTTCCGAAGCTCGTTGAGGGATCCCTCCTTGAGGGAGAATCCCTTCGTATTACATCACTGAACGACGATGAGGGGATCGCCAGTCGCGATTCCCTCGACTCAATTCCCTTTCCACGAGGCACGGTCGCTGAGATCTCCCTCGATCCCCATCCATGTCAGGTGATTATCCCAGGAGGCACACCATGCTCGCAGTAAACCGCACGCACACCGTTGAACATCGAACCGAGTCCGCTCTCACCTTCCCGCCTCGCTCAGAGAAGCCGCTCACGACCGCGGCGGGCTACCCGGAACGCACCCACGTCCCACCACACGTACGTGCGTGGCGACACGAACATCAGCAGTACGATCCCCCCTTCTACGAGTCTCCAAAACTCGCCTTGAACGACCGAACCGTAGTTCCTGGCGGATGGGCGGATCCCGCCACCGTTTCCCGCGATGAGTTCCTGGAGTGGAGCGCGACAGGAAAGATGAAGAGCTTTGAAGGACCGATTGAGCATGACCAGGAAACGGGACGCCCCCTCAATCCTCTTGGCCGCACGGGTATCCAGGGTCGAGGGTTGCTCGGAAAATGGGGACCGAATCACGCCGCTGACGCCATCGTGACACGCGTATCTCCTACCACCGGATTCCTCGAGATCCTTCTCATTCAGCGAGGGTGTGGCGCATGGGCGATCCCTGGTGGCATGGTTGATGATGGAGAAACACCACTTGCCGCCGCGTACCGCGAATTAACCGAGGAGACCGGCATAACGATGGATGAAACATCTCCTCACGTTGTCTATCAAGGCGTCGGCGATGGGCCCCGAGTGACGGACAACGCGTGGGTGGAGACGAGTGCCTATCACTTTCATCTCTCACCCCAGAGCGCGATTCACCACTCCGCACCAACGGGATTATCAGACGCCCTGGACGCCAGATGGATGACCGTGACCCCTGATCTAATCCGCTCGTTGTACGCGAATCACGGGGAACTCCTCTCGATGGCGCTCTCGCAATTTCGAATTATCCATCCAGAGATATCCGTTGAGGTACGAAACCAACTCGCTGAGGTTCCTCCTTCGCCTCTGCTCACGAACGTAGCGCATCTTACCGGGCGTGTGGGAATCCTTGGAGGCAGCTTCGACCCCGTCCATAACGCGCACATCGAGATCGGACGACGCGCGGCTGAGCACCATCACCTCGACGCCGTTATCTACCTCCCAACGGGACATAACCCCCTCAAGGAGCGCGAACCTCACGCGTCTCCCCTTGAGAGGGTCGATATGCTCTTCTACGCCCTTCGAAACGATCCTCGGATGTTCGTCTCAACCTTTGAGTCGAGGACCGCAGGGGTCGCGTATACGATTGAAACCCTCGAACGCCTCCGCAAAGAGCTCTCACCCGAGCAATGTCGACTCTTTCTCATCGTGGGTGCTGACAGCCTCGTCACGTTCTCTCGATGGAAGGACTACCTCCGCATTCCGAACCTCGCGGAGCTTATCCCTGTTGAACGACCTGGCGTCAGTGATATCGCGAACGATCATAAACTCCTCGAAAAGTTGACGCGGGAGCTGGGACCCTCAACTGTCGAGAGCCTTGTAGCCAACGTGGTGCCCTACGAGGGGCAACCACTCAGTTCAACGGAACTGCGTCAGCGAATCGCGCGCGGCGAGGAGAAACTTCCACTTCCCCCCGGGGTACCCCACTACACAAAGGAGCGAGGTTTGTACCGATGAGAACTCACCTAATTATTGATGACCCGTCCAGGGATTCCCAAACCTTTCTGAAATCGTCGTTGCTTCGAACCCCAAAACAGGGGAGATTTTCAGATATGAAGTTAAGCGACAAAGAGGCGACGATTCTGGCGGCCGCCGAGCTTCGAGCTCACGCGCCGATTGAGGTACTGCGTAAGGAGTCAGGGTATCGTGAACATATCGTTCGGCACGCTCTCCGGCGCCTGAGGGAACGGGAGATTATCCGACCGCTCCCCGTCATCAACCTTCATCAGATCGGGTTCTCCGTATACAACGTATTCTTCTCCTCCGCAGCTTTGGGAAAGACCGCGCGACAGGCGCTTGTGAAATCGTTCGTCTCCTCGCCAGAGGTACTGTGGGTTGGTGAATTCGGCGGGGAGTATCACTACGGCGTCGCGTTTTGCGCCAGACGCCCCGCCCACGTGATCGACTTCCTCCACTCTATCTCTCGGAAACACAAAGATGTCTTCCTTGAGAAAGCGGTCTCTCTCACTATCTCCTCCACGCTCTATCCACGACGATACCTCTCCTCTCGAAAATTTTCGGTGGACCCGATTCACATCCGATACACCGACGAGCCTGTGGAGGTCGACGAACTCGATATGCGTGTACTCGGCGCGCTCTCAACCTTTGGAGATCTCTCCCACCGCCAACTCGCGAGCAAGGTTCGAGTTCCCCTCTCGACACTTGAACTACGAATCAAAAAGCTCCGAGAAAGGAAGGTCATCGTTGGGGATATCTACGTCGTAAGCCCGTCAAAATTTGAGAGGCAAAGCTATAAGCTTCTCATCTATACCAAGGGTATCGATCCCGATATGAGCAAGAAGATGCACGCCTTCTGCTCCCAACACCCTGATGTGGTGTATCTATTCGAGTGCTTCGGCGTATGGGGATTCGAGATAGGTGTTGAGGTTCCCGCGCAAGAAGATGTCAGCGTTATTATGCAGGAGATCTACGAAGCGTTTGGGAGCTCGGTCACCAACATTAAGCTCCTCACCAAATTTCGATATCCAAAGGTTCGGTGGTTTCCTGAGGTATAACTCTCAGGCCCGTAGATATTGCCCCGTGAACGTGCACGTAAACGTGAACGTACCCGAACGATGACGCCCTTCGATTCACCGTGGACGGCACACCGAAGGGAACCTAGGCCGAGCGCTTTGAGGTCGTTCATTTTTACGTCCACGTAAACGGTCACGTTTACGTTTCCGTCTCCAATTCTACGCTCTCGGCTTCAACCGGAAAGCCATGATCCGGTGGTAGTATCTAAGGGGATCGTTCTCAACCACCTCAAGACCACCCTGCTGAGTAACAAAGTCCAAAACCTCGGGCTCACGCAACAGACCGGAGATCCGAAGTGGAACGCGAACGGGGGTACAGATACTCGTTACCTCTACCTCTGGGTGTTCCGCGCGGTACCGGGCGAAGTCCGGCAGAGTTACACTGCTCATTTGCACATAGATGGCGGCATCAGGGTTGTTGGGATTAAGAAGATGCATCCCGTCCTCAAAAAGCCGCTTAATCAATTTGGTGCCACTGTAATGATCCTTATCACCGTCACCCGAAGGGGTAGGAATATAGGGTGGATTCGTAACGAGAAGGTCGAGCGTTCCTGGCGCCACGATCCCTTGAATACCTTTCCCGAGCAGCCACGACACCTCCGCGTCTCCAGCGAGTGGAGTCAGATTGCGACGAGCGCAGTTTATCGCGTTGGGATCGATATCGGTGTAGATATGCTTAGTCAGATTCGGGCAGCTCGCCAGTACCGCCTGGGAGATCCCACCCGCCCCACAGCCTACCTCAGCGGAGACCTTCACCGAGCCATTGAGAGCACCAAACTCCCGCAACCAATCGCTGAAGTACACCGTGTCGATGTTGGTACTCCACGCCTTCCCATCGATATTCTTGTCCCACGTAATCGGAAGACCGTTGTGATAGGTGAGACGGGATTGATCGCCGATAAGATCGAGTACGCGCTCGGCGCCGAGCTGATTTGTCCACTGGCTGAGCACAGAGACTCGCGGAGTGACTAATCGGGCGTCTCGTACAGTACCGAGCAGCTCCATGGGGACTTCCCGGGCAAAGAGTGGCGAATCCTCGGAGCTCGGATTCAGTTGTTCCTCGGTCAACGGAGTCGACGGATGAATCACCTCATAATAGGATATCGTTTTCGATCCATCGGGTTGGCTTTCTATGTCGATACCAAGACTCGGCAGTTGGGCTAAAGGGCATCCCTCCGCCAAAAGCGCTAACTGCAAGCGCTCAGCAAGCGCGATCTGAGACGCCGTTCCCTCCGGCAAGAGGTCAAAGAGCGCTTTAATCTGACGCTCTCCCCGAAGCTCCCCTTGTTGAAGAGCGGTGAGCTCGGACTGAATAAATTGCTGCACCGGAGACAGAGCAAGCGACTCAAGCGAGATAGCCGTGTTCGAGGGGGCGGTGTTCACGGATGACATGATGTATAAAAAGTCCCTACGGAGACGAATAAAAATCTATTGTGATTATTTCACGGTCGCCCCCGCTTGCAAAACGGGGAGCAGCGACAGGAACACCCCGAGACGCTCCATCAGGAACAGATCAGAACACCCCTTCGGTCCCCCGAATACGAGATATCCGAGCCCCACGCCCTCGCCCCGTTCGCGTGAGCGCGCCCTTCTCGCAGAGTAAATCAACGTGATACCGAACGTTCGCGTCGGTGAGGTTGAGATCAGTGAGGGACGCCATGAGATCTCCCATGCTAAGAGAGGGAGCTTTCTCGAATACACCTAAGATACGGTCACGAACCTCCCGTCCCGCTCTATTGCCATCTTTGGGAGCATCAGCACTCGCAACGGAGACGGGCATCACCTTACATTCCGCCCGGGGGGCTGTTACACGAGGGCGTCCGACCGTTTTCATATCGCGCGCCACACCAACTGGGCGCTGCGTGTCACCACTACCATCAGTGGCCGTGACAGCTTCCTCCAACCGCTGACGTTCACGCATCACGAACGGAAAGGGAATAGGCTCTCGTGTAGGGCGCCTCAATGTCTCGGCGAGATTTCCATCCTCAAGCCGTTCGAATAGAGCTTCCGAAACAAAAATCTCGGGCTGAACTCCAGCGGTTGATAGGGTGAACACCTCACTATCATGCAACGCTGCGAGGACCGTCGAGATACGTTTCTCTTTACCATCGAAATCCGGAAGAAACTTCGACAGGTTTGAGACGCTAAGTCCACTTCCATAGGCGACGCATAAGAAAGCCGAGCTGATCTGATTGAGCCATCGCGCCTCCACCTCATGACGCGATGTATCCGAAAGCGTGGAAGATAGCTGCCCGAGGTATTTCATTTCAGCCGGAGAAACGTGGCCCAAGAACGACGAGTCGTGCAGTGCCGCTCGGATAAACGAAGATGAGGGAAAAACGCCAACATAAGCGTCAAAGGGTGTGATCCCCTTTACAACAACCCCGCTTTCACCGAGATCACGAAGAAGCGCCGGAATGATAGCCCGTGAGAGATTCCCAGAAAGATCGTTCGCGGCGCTAAACACCGCTGGATCAAGTCCAACCAACCCACCAGATTGAGCGTAGGCGGAGAGACAACCTACCGCGAAGTTTCTAAGATGACTCCCACGCGGGAGAGCCGCGCGAAACGCTTCGGCCTCGACAGGCGAACAGGACAACGCACTCAAACAAACCGGTTGGTCGGTCACGTGCTCATGGGCAGTGCTTGAAGGGGAGCAATTACTCGTCATGGGAAGAGGAGCATGGCAGACACACAACCACGAATCAACGACCACACGCGGGAACCGGCTCCCGTCCTACCACGAGATCGACCATATCGTCAGTCAAACCAATGACCTGGACACGCGCTCCTGTTAGGCGGCGGTCCTTGCGAGCTTTTGGGCCGCGAGGTACCAGTTCACGATCTCCCGCAAGCCTTGATCGAGGGGAATCGGATTGAAGGAGGGAACCGCCTTGCGAACCTTATCAACAACCAAAAACTTCGAAGTCGCGCCCACATACTTCGTGGTGTCATAGGTAATCTTCGAGGCGTCATACCCTACATACTCAGCGAGCATCTCAGCAAAAGATCGGATCGGATGCTCCTCGCCGCCACCGATGTTGAAGACCTCGTTATCCACGTTGTGCGCGAGGTAGGTCATAGTTGAGACAAACGAGTCGACGTGAATAAGTTCCCGCTTCTGCGTACCATCTCCCCAGAGCTCAACTGGAGTCTCCTTGTACTTACCATCAACGATCTTCCGAAGAAGATCGAAGATAAAGTGCATCTGTCGCCCATCGAGATGATAGTCCGGACCGTACAGCGTTGAGGGAACCACGAAGAGATATGTGAGACCGAACTGTCGCGCCAGTGACTGAAGACCAACGAGTAACATCCGTTTCGTCATCGCGTAGGTGTAGAGGCTCTCCGTTGGCATTCCCAGGAGAAAGCGCTCCTCGACGTGAGGGGTTCCGGGTTCATAGCAACAGCTCGTACCAATCGCTATCATCTTCGCCTGAGGTTGCGATGTGTGCCACCACTCCAGCACATTCGTGTTGATCTGTTGATTCTTGATCCACTGCTCCCCGGGGTGCTTAAGACAGAAATCACCGGCCTGCGTCCACGCGGCGAGGTGGTAGATATGGTCCCACTTGGTGTGATTAAAAGCCTGAAGAGAGCCCTGTCGCGTCAAGTCACATTCCTTAGACCCAACCGCGGTGACATCATGCCCCGCTCCGCGAAGGTGTTTCACGAGATGGGTGCCCAAAAATCCTGTGGCGCCAGTTATGAATATCTTCACACCTACTCCTTAGGGTTAACCGGGAAAAAGAAGCTCACCCCCTGATCGATGAGGTGTTTGTTATTTTTGAGGATCTCGTCCTTGAAGTTCCATGCGAGACAGAAGTAGATATCCGGATGGTTTGATACCTCCTTCTCAATCACGAGCGGGATATGCATCCCCGGCGAGTACAAGCCACGACGCAACTCGTTCTTCTCAACGAGACAATCGAGGTAGTCACGCCCAATTCCGCAGTAGTTAAGGAAGGTGTTTCCTTTGACGGGAGCCCCAAATCCGAAGATCTTCTTCCCCTCTCGCTTAGCGCCCTCAAGGAACGCGAGGGTCTCACGCTTCATGGCCGCTACTCGCTCGGCGAACTTTTGATACGTTGAGAGCTCATTTGAGCGCGCCTTATCCTCCTCCGCGATAAGAGCCTTCAAGCGCTCACTCGTAGGACGGTTCGCCTCCTGATGGGTGACGTAGAGGATCATCGAACCACCGTGAATCGGTGAGAGATACCCATCAAATCCGGTCAGTCCGTGACGCGCCAGGAGCTTCTCAACGGTCTTAAGGGTATAGTAGAGAAGGTGCTCATGATAAATCTGATCGAACGCGAGGTTCTCCACAATGCTCTTCATGTAGAGGAACTGAATCACGAACACGCCATCCTCTTTGAGCGCTCGCTTGATCCCTTTAGTGGCGGAGTGAAGCTCCTCTAGATGAAAAAACACACCTGAGGCGTTAATAACGTCGAATTTTTGATCTAATTTCGCAGCTGTTTCCTCGTTGAAGAACTCCGCGACCGTTGGAACACCAGCGTCGTTAGCGAGCTTGGCGATCTTCGCGCACGATTCCACTCCTTTCACCTCAAAGCCTAATTCCTTGTACTGCTTGAGCTGGGTTCCATCGTTAGAGCCGATATCAAGCACACTCTTATGAGCCTTGCCGGCGGTGAAGAGTCTGTCCACCTCTTTAGCGGTGTTCATGAAATGCTGCGCGAGGGTCTTGGTGGTTCCGGATACGTAGGTGTGGTCCGCGAACATCACCTCTTTCGGCACGGTATAGTCGAGCTGCACGCAAGAGCAGTCGTTACAGTAGACGAGCGAGAGGGGGTACTTCGGCTCACTCCCGACCTCTTCTGATGAGAGGAAGTGGTTAGCCCACGGTTGCAACCCGAGGTCCAACGCCGGTACGAGGTTCGTACTGTCACAAATTCTACATTGCATATCCCCTCCTCTTCCTCTCCGAGACCTTCTAAATCCTACTGGGCCGCCTTGAGGCAACCCGAGCCCCCATCAACAAAGAGCTGCACTAATTCAGCGTGATCGGTCACAACCTCATCGGCCTGCCGTAAATGGCTAGACGAGAGGGTCGAGCACACTCCGATACACCGCATGCCAGCGTTCTTGGCGGACTCGATGCCAAGAGGCGCGTTCTCGATTACGAGACATTCGGCTGGGGACACCTGAAGCTCATGAGCGGCACGCATATACCCCTCAGGTGATGGTTTCCCCTGCTTCAATTCATCCCCTGTAACCACCGTATCGCACCGTTTGAGGAGCTCTCCGGAGCGACCAGAGAGAAGACGCTGCCGACTCCCGCCAGATACAACGCCAACCTTGATGCCGTCATCTCGGAGGCGCTCCACGAGACTCTCGATACCGACGTAAAATGAGAACTGATTATTGGACGAGTAGATCTCGTTCTTCCGAGCGACGAGCTTTCCGGCCTCGGCGGCGTCCCGTCCATGACGCTTCACCAAACGAGCGGCGTATTCGGTCGACTTCATCCCCTCACAGAGGTAGAACTCCTCTGGATCAAAGGTGAGACCGAACTCGGTGCACGCCTGTGCCCAAGCCCGACAGCTATCCTCCATCGTCTTTCCGATAACGCCATCAAAGTCGAAGAGAACCGCTTTAAATCTTTCCATAGTTTAATTCACGAAACGGCGTGAGGCTCTTCAGCTCTCGCGCTTTCTCCTCAGAGGAGTAGTCAGCGTCCCGATCGGCGAATATAATCTGACTTCCGCCGAAATCGAACTTGAAGGGAACGTGAAGGAAGCGATGAAGCGCCTCTTTGACCCTCTGCTGTCGCTCTGGGGGAACGAAGAGAAGAAGGAAACCTCCCCCACCCGCTCCTGTTATCTTGCCGCCGATAGCTCCGGCGGCCATAGCCTCACTGTGTATATCATCCACATCAGGGTTTGACACGAGAGAACTAAATCCACGCTTCACGTCCCACGCCTCTTGAAGCAGCTCACCGAACTCGTTGATATCGGCGCGGCTGTTGAGGATAGCGATGCTCTCGTCCACGAGATCCTTCATAATTCGAAGCTGTCGCTTCTTGGCGCCGAGGTTCTGCACGAATTTGGACTGAACCTCCGCGGAGGTACGAGCGATTCCTGTGTAGAACAACATCAGGTGCGAATTCAGCTCGCGGATACGATCGCCCGAAATAGTCACAGGCGTCACGGTAATCTCGCCGTTTGTGTGGAAATCAATTCGATTGAGGCCACCATACGCCGCGGATACCTGGTCTTGGGATCCAACAGCTTCCTTGAGAACGTTCTGCTCCAGATGAATACTCTCCATCGCGAGATCGTTCTTCGATATCATTCTTCCCGCGAGGCCGTAACAGGCGTTCAGGAGCCCCACCGTGAAAGCGGAGCTCGTTCCCATACCACTTCGAGCTGGAAGGTCACCTACCGCGTGAATCTCAAGACCTCGGTCAATTTCGACGTGCTTGAGAACCGCGCGAACCGCTGGGTGTTGAATCTCATCAATCGTGTTGGTCTGCTCAATCCTGGACCACACGACACGGTACTTGTGCTCAAGGAACGGAGGGAGGTGACGACATGTAAGGTAGCAGTACTTGTCGATAGATGAGGCAACTACCGAGCCACCGTGACGGAGATACCACGCTGGGAAATCAGTCCCTCCGCCAAAGAGCGAAATGCGATACGGTGTGCGCGAGATGATCATACCTTCCTCTCATATGCTTCACTAAACAGCTCCCGCTCCACGAGCTCGCAGATCAGGTGCTCAATGCTCAGGTGACTCTCTTGAATGTACTGAGTTTGGGAACTCGGAACAGCGATAGCGACATCGGCGAGTTCCTTCATAACGCCCCCCTCACCCATAAGGGCGACACACTTCAACCCCTTCTGCTTGGCGAGCTTCATAGACTGCACAACGTTCTTCGATGAGCCGCTCGTGCTGATACCAAGAAGAACATCGCCACGCTCACCGAGCGCCTCCACCTGACGCTCGAACACACCCTCGTATCCACAATCGTTCGCGAAGGCGGTAAGAAAGCTCGTGTCTGTTGTAAGCGCGATCGCGGGGAGAGCCCGACGTTGCACCTCTTTCGTCAAGCGGCTCACGAATTCAGCCGCCATATGCTGACAATCCGCGGCGCTTCCACCGTTTCCGCACAAGAGAAGCTTTTTCCCATCACGGAAGGCCGCGGCTACCAACCGGGCCGCATCAACGATCTGAGGAGCGCACCGTTCCATCACCATCTGACGAACGGCGTTGCTCTCGCTCAAGCGTTGTTGCACAACGGAAAGCGCGTCCTTCATGAGTTTGTTCTCCCTGCAAAGAGGCTCTGCGCGTGTTCAAACGATTGCGGAGTCCCGATGTCGATGAACATCGGTGCGTTGCTGGCGTGACCAAAGAACGGACGTCCAATCCACTTCGGAAAGATATCCTTCTCTAGCGAGAGTACCCGACCCGGCGGGATCTCCTTGATGAGCGCTCGCTCCATCATGTAGACACCAGCGTTGATGAAACCGGCGCCTCCGGCGCCCGACTTTTCGATGAAGCTTTCGACCTTTCCATTCCCGTCGAGAACAACAGAGCCGTAGCGAGAGCAGTCGTCAACGTAGGTCAGAAGGATCGAGGCATCCGCGTCCTTCCCCTCATGAAACGTCTTAAACGCCGGATAATCGAAGTCACAGTACGAGTCGCCATTAAGAACCAACGCCCGGTCGGTCTGAATGTGCTCGAGGGCGAAGCGAACGGCTCCAGCGGTTCCAAGGAGGGCGTGCTCGCGGGAGTACGAGATCGAGATTTCCTTGTATGAGGCGGGATAGAGGTGCTCAATCTGCTCAGCCATGTAGCCGGTACACACCACCACCTTTCGGATGCCGAAGCCACTCAGCTGCTCGAATATCCTCTCAAGGAAGGGCTGACCAGCGACATCCGCTAACACCTTCGGACGGTCGGATACCGCCGCGCGGAGTCGCGTTCCAAGTCCGCCTGCGAGAATGACCGCGGTAACCTCGCCTATCATATCTATACGTTCCTCATCGGATTACGTTTCAACATACGATATCCTTTGATCAGCTCCTGGATACCGTAGGAAAGCGATCGCTTCGCCTCGAATCCCGCCTCCCGAAGCCGTTGATTCGATACGATGTAGTTACGCTTATCTGGATCAGAACCAACCTCAGAGAAGTGAATGAAGAAGTTCGGGACGTGTTCCTTGATGGCGAGCGCGAGCTCCTCTTTGGAGATGTTCGCGGCGTCGAGGCCAACGTTGTACGGCTGCCCCTTCATTTGGTCGAAGTTGCGAATACAGTGAATAAAGCAATCCGCCACGTCGCGGATGTGCACAAAGTTTCGCTTGAAGTCCTTCTCGAAGATCACAAGGTATCCCTCAGTAACCGCCATGTACGTAAAGTGATTCACCAACAGGTCCAGTCGCATACGAGGGGAGAGACCGAACACCGTAGCCAAACGAAGGGTCACCGCGTTCTGCGAGTCGAGAAGTTCCTTCTCAGCGTCGCACTTCGTTTGACCGTAGAGTGAGATCGGCTCAAGTGGGGTATCCTCAGTACAGAACATACTGCCCGACTTCGTTCCATAGCCGCTATTCGTGGTAGGGTAGACGATCCGCTGTTCCTTGCTCCGTAAACGGTTGAGCATCTTGATCGATTCGTAGTTGAGCTCCTTTGTGAGCCACGGATCTCGATCGCACGCGGGAGCTCCAACCACCGCCGCGAGTGGAATGATCACGTCGACCCCCTTGAGGGCCTTCTTGATCACCTGCTCCTCTCGACAATCACCGAAGATGAACTCAAAGTTTGGGTTGCCGCAGAGATGAAACAAGCTGTTCTGTCCGAACAAGAGCGAGTCCAACGCGGTGACCTTATAGCCAGCGTCGAGAAGATGTTCGCAAAGAACTGAACCGAGATATCCGGCGCCGCCGGTAACGAGAACGTGCGTGGTCATAGAGAGAACCGAAAATTAAAAAACAATCACGTGAACGGGTTAGGCGCGGTCGATACACTTCGGGCGCACTTCCCCACTATTCGCAACCAGTGCGGCTCCCCGTAAGAATTTTCACTCATTCCCGACCAATAAGCCGCACTGAGGCTGTTCGTTTTCGCCGCCCATCGCGGCGAAAACACTACAGAATGAACTAGTGCCTCTTGCGACCAAACTTCGCCGAGAGGTGAAAACTTTCTTATGGAGGCACTAGTTGTGATGCGGGGCGTCAGGGCTTTGACTCGATAAAGTACCGGCGTCACGGAAGTAAAACGGAACAGCAGGTATGGGAGGACCGCGCTACCGGATTTTTTAGCATACCTTTCAGGTGGTTAGGAGCGCCTCTCCCACTGCGGCACCGATGACATGAAACGCATCCGAGCGACCCGTAACAGCATCTTACCTCCGGACCACCCGTGCACCTCACAGGACACTTATGAGAACGCTGCCAAAGATCTCCATCGTAACCCCGGCCTACAACTGCGGTCGGTACATCCGTCGCTGCATCGAGAGCGTCATGGCGCAGGAGTATCCAAACTTCGAGCACATCGTTGTGGACGGAGGCTCCACGGACGACACGGTTGAGATCCTGAAAAAATATCCCCACGTGCGATGGGTATCCGAAAAGGATAACGGTGAGGCGAACGCCCTCAACAAAGGTATCAAGATGGTCACAGGTGAGATCGTGTGTTGGCTTAACGCCGACGACTTCATGAGCCCCAAAGCCATGATTCCGGTCGGACAAGCCTTCGCGCGCAATCCTGACTGGGAGCTTGTCTACGGCAAAACCGACATGGTGACCCCTCACGGCGCGGTCTTGTGGGTGAAGCAATCGGTTGCGAATGCCTCGGTGAAAACTTTGGTGAAGTGGTGGGAGCACGCGATTATGCCCCATCAACCATCGATGTATTTCACAAAGAAACTGCTCGATAGGGTTGGCCCAATCAATGAGGAGCTCCATTTCTCGATCGACCTTGAGTTGTGGTTGCGATGCGCCGTTGAAACACGTCTTCACTTCATCGATCGCACCCTCTCGTGCGCCACACAACGCACCGATTGCAAATCGGAAGGAACCGAGGTTGAGCAGGTGAAGAGTCATTGGAAGGTGCTCATTCCATTCCTTTCGTATCTCTCCTTCGATGAACGGGTCGACTTCTGGGGCGACTACTATATCGGCCGCCTCTCCGGATTAAACGGTCATAATCACCTTGAGAATCCACGCTTCCCTGACTCAGAGGAGGCGCTCCTTGGTGTCGTACGAGCGATCACGCTTCACAAGCGCGCGCTCGGCATCTTGCGCTACCTCTTCCCAGAGGAGCAAGCGCTCGTGGCGGTGGCGGAGCTGCTCGCCGCTCGTGGACTCTACTTTGAGGAGGCCGAGCTTATCTCGGTTCCTGACCGCGAATTGTCGGTTCGCCGAAGCAATCCTGAAAAATCTATCGTGATTGACGGTATCTTCTTCGAGCGTGGACGCACCGGAATATTCCGCATGTGGGACTCAATCCTGAAGGAGTGGTCGACTACGCCGTTCGCTCGACGAATAGTCGTGCTGGATCGAAGTGGACACGCTCCTCGACATCCTGGCATTCAATATCGAGTAGTTCCCCGTGCTGACACGACTAACCTCAAAGGTGAGCAGAAACTCCTCGAAACCATCTGTGAGCAAGAGAACGCCGCTCTCTTCGTTTCAACGTACTATACCTCGGTTGAGACCGTTCCCTCGGTCATGCCGGTGTACGACATGATCCCTGAGAAGACAGGCTTCGATCTCATGGAGCCTGATTGGGTAGCGAAGCATCTGGCGGTGAAGCGAGCGTCCGCGTTCTGTTGTATCTCGCATTCAACGCGCAACGACCTCCTTGAGGTATTCCCAGATATCAATCCATCGTGCGCGGTTGTTACGCACTGCGGAGTCGATCGCCAACGCTTCAAACCAGCTCCGGTGAGCGAGGTCATGGCCTTGAGCCAACGGCTCGACCTCGATCGCCCCTATTTCATGCTCGTCGGTAGTAGGGCGGGATACAAGAACGCGCCGATGTTCTTTGAGGCGATGAAGACCATTCCAACGCAGCACGGCTTTAAGGTACTCGTCACGGGTAGCTTCTCGGAGTCGGAGCTCAACGGGCTTAAAACAGGATGCGATATCGTCGTCGCGACCCTCACTAACGATGAGCTGAACGCGGCCTACACCGGAGCCTTGGCTCTCGTCTATCCTTCGAAATACGAGGGCTTCGGTCTTCCCATCCTCGAGGCGATGGCGTGTGGATGTCCCGTTATCACCACACCATGGACCTCACTTCCAGAGGTGGGAGGGAGCTCAGTGATGTACGTTAACGACGCGCGAAGCCTCGCCAACGCGATGGTTGAGATTCAACGCCCAGGGACACGAGAGATGCTCATCGCCGCTGGCTATGAGCAGATAGAAAAATTCAGGTGGGACACCATGGCTGGACAGATCCAGGATGTGTGTGAGCAAGTTATTCGGGCGACTCAGGGGCAAGCCGTGAGATCGGCGTAACGATCTCGAGCACGTTTCGCTGTCTCTGTGACCGATATCTAGTAAGCGTTGCCGAAGTTTGCTCATTCAAACGAGCAATATATCACGGGGAGCCTCGCATCATTCGGCAGGCGTGATGATGGGAGAGAACGTGAGGTCTCCCTCGCGCTCTCTCCCACCTCCGTAGGCAATAAGCCTTCAAGCCCCAGCTCACCTTATTTTTTTGGCGTAGGGGTCGCTGTCGGCTTCGGCGTTGGAGTAGCTTTTGGCTTCACAACAGGCTGCGTACTCACCGGCGCCACCTCTCCACACCCGAGCACCTCAGTCACGATGTAGTTTCCGGTCCCCTCCCGAAACCCAGTAAAGTTTAGCTCAAGCCTACCCTTCGTCGAGCTACTCGATCTCAGAGCCTCTAAACGATCAAGACAGATGGTCGTAGTTATATCGACATTCGACATGCGAGACGGAAGAACGAAGTTGAGCTGCGAAATCTTCTCTGTCGCCGAGAAACTGCCCCCACTCGCCTGCGTCCATCTCTCTCCGGTCACCAACGTCGACATACGAACGCCCTTCGCGGACGCAGCCTTTGCGCTAGAGTTATACCGGGCGGTTCCGATGCTCGAAACCTTCGACAGAAGCGCACGCACCGACTCCTTTTTCGGTTGAGGTATTTGGCTTTGGCTATGCGCTGAGCACACACCCATCAAACTAACCGCAAGAATAATTCCGAATGACATACAACGATTCATAAACAACCTCCGTAAAAGAGATAAACAAATTACAAAGGAGGTTATGGGGAGACCTCGGGAAGAAAAGTTCACCCAGAGAGAACAAATGTATAACGAAAGTGTCACACCCTCACGGGTGGGTCCATGTTCGCGAGATCACTGGTTAAAAGCTCGCTCTGGGGGCTTAGTGTAGCCAGAGAAAGGGGCGAAAAGCTCCACGATGCATATGAAAAGGAGCATCAGTCGTTGCGGGCCAGGAACAAGGATACTACGCCCACTCTCGATGTGAGATTGTAATCCCCTACCCGCGGCCCAAAGGAGAGCAGGCCAAGATGGTTTGTTCGCTTAGTTTCAGTTCGCTGCGCGATCCGGCTGACCGAGCAGCGGATCGCTATTCAGATCGTATTCTCTACCATCCGAAATTCCATCCCCATCTGAATCCACCTTCGAGGGATTACTACCCACCACGAGTTCAAGGTCGTCACGTAATCCATCGCTATCTGTATCATTGCTATTGGGATTCATCCCTCGCCCCTGCTCAAACGAGTCGCTCAATCCATCGCTGTCTACATCAACGTAGATCGCTGTGGCATCGAGCGGATCGGAGGAGGACAACACCTCCGCGCCATCCGGACGCCCATCACCATCCGAGTCGGAGAGGTTTGGATTTGTGCCCCGCTTGGTCTCATCATCATTCAGCAAACCATCCATGTCTTGATCGATTTGTCGGATACGAGACTCTAGCTGGCCCCGCTCGGCGTCACTCGGGACTGAGTTCGCGTCATTGGCATCGGAGCCGGATGTCTCTTCGCGCGAATTCGAGAATCCATCACCGTCACCATCTTCCCACTCGCCATTCGCACCTTGCGAACCGTCAAAGCCCTTACCAAGCCAGTTTCCGGCGGCCTTTTGGGCACTGCGGCTACCCACGGAGGCGTCAGGAGCGGTGTCATCGCCCTTATCGCCTAACACCGAGAGCTCCTCGAGAAGACCGATATCTTCCGCGCCAGTTGAGTCAATGTCCCCAGCCGA
This sequence comes from Bdellovibrionota bacterium, assembly GCA_044345405.1. GTDB lineage: Bacteria > Bdellovibrionota_C > UBA2361 > UBA2361 > OMII01 > OMII01. The sequence goes on along the minus strand of JBIJBE010000046.1, from coordinate 8,881 downwards.
CACATCATCCGTAGGAGTTGCCTCCACCGTTGCTGTCCCGGCCACGGCGGTGACACTACCGTCTGGAGAGTTCGTGGCTGTGGTTACCACCGTAGCGGTATCCGTTGGCGTCTTGGTCGCGACCGATGTTTGCCCCCCAACCGAGTAGTCTTCCTGACAGCCCTTGGTACCGGCGACCGCTACCGCGACTGAAATTAGGGCGATCGTCCCAGCGACCTTCTCCAACAGTGACTTATCCGTCATACACATCTCCACCGGCGAGAAACTTATCAACTCTCGTAATGCAGTAGAGTAGCCCGAGAATCCCGTTCTAAAAAGAGGAATTCATCGAAACGAGCTAGTGGTGTTAGTGACTTACAACTGAGGAGGTGGCTATAGACGCGATATACCCCACAAGGTGCTCAACATCATCTGGATTATCGCTCTTCGTAAGGCATCCAACCGCGCCATAGGTTTGGGCTGTCTCTGTGAGCTGAGGGATTCGAGCCTCGCTCACCGCGACAACTGATGCACCCTTATGACTAATCTCTTGAATGAGGCTGAGGGCATCCGAAATGAGATGGACATCAACGAGCACCACGGAGGGGCTCCACGATTCCATTACCTGCTGGGCTTCATCTTTATCCTGGGCCAGCTTGCACTCGATAACGAACTGCGAGCTATACATATCAGCGAACGAACGGATCTGCTCGAAATGATCGGACTGATCGTCAACAACAAGGAGCTTAACCTCCTTGCGTGCGCCGCCTCCAACCATTTCTCCGCCCGGAATCATTCGCATCAAATCTCTCGCTCCTTGAGCGCTGTAATAACCGAAGGCACATTCGCCCCGTTAAAGATAATGGTCGGAACGACGGACGGAATAATGAAGCTAAAAATGGACCCTCCGAACCTTTTCCTGAAAAAAAGGCACTAAGCTATACATTTAGGTTGTGGGTTCTATCCTTTTTCTATATAGTACGCCCATAGACGGCTTTTAAAAGGACCCTCATGAAAGCTAAATCGCGTAAACAGATCGGAGAGGACGCCTCGTCGTACCAATCCAGCACCCTTGCCCCAGTACAGCGGCAAACCCTTGAATTCTTGAGAAAATTCCTTGCGGAAAAGGGCTATGCCCCTTCCCTTAAGGACATCGCGGAGTTTATCGGGGTTAAATCCGCTTCAACAGCGCACTTCCACCTAGAGAGATTGGAGCAGAAAGGCTTCATTCGACGGGGTGTGGATGGAATGTTGGAGCTTCTCGACCGTGTAACCCCCGAACTTGGACCTACAGCGGTTCCACTCGTCGGTGTTATCGCGGCGGGACGACCCATAGAAGCGGTTGAACAGGCCGCCACCATCGATATCCCTCCGAATATGATCAACGGTCGTGGCGAGGTCTACTGCCTCGAGGTGAGTGGAAACTCAATGATCGACGAGCACATATGCGACCGGGATATTGTCGTTATTAAGAAACAAGAGAACGCTGAAGATGGACAGATCGTCGTTGCTCTTCTAGAGGATGGAAGCGCAACTTTGAAGCGGTATCGTCGATTAAAGAACGGCTCGGTGATGCTCATCCCGGCGAACCCAACGATGCAACCGATCACGGTGGACAAGGTAACGATCCAGGGTCGACTCATCGGTGTTATCCGAGAGCTTCACTAGTAAGGTGGAAGGATTTTCTCTCTTTAGCATACCACTGTTTTAAGGCATGGTAGTGTTCATAGAGGATCTCAAGCACCGCACGATTGAACCACAAATAAATAGTAAGATTTAACCAAACAACAGGAGATACAGAATGGAACTTTACGATAGAGACGGTGAGACAGGCGGAGAAAAGGGAAAAGCTCTCTCAACCGCGATCTCTCAACTTGAGAAGAAGTTCGGCAAGGGCGCCATCATGAACCTTGAGGCGACTGAAGGCCAAGTAATGGACAGCTACTCAACGGGAAGTCTCTCCCTTGATTTAGCACTCGGTATCGGTGGAATTCCAAAGGGACGTATCTGTGAGATTTACGGTCCTGAGTCATCAGGTAAGACGACTCTCGCCCTAAGCACAACCGCAGAGGTTCAGCGCGCAGGTGGCACAGTGGTGTACATCGATGCGGAGCACGCTCTCGACGTAAACTACGCAAAGCGTCTTGGCGTAGACACCTCAAAGCTTCTTGTCAGCCAACCGGATTGTGGAGAGCAAGCGCTTGAGATTACGGAAGCGCTCGTATCCTCAAATTCGGTGGACCTTGTCGTCATCGACTCCGTCGCGGCGCTCGTTCCGAGGGCCGAGATCGAAGGTGAGATGGGTGATCAGCAACCAGGATTGCAAGCTCGCCTGATGAGCAAGGCGCTCCGAAAGCTCACCGCTATCACTGCGAAGTCGAACACGACCATCATCTTCATCAACCAGATCCGTATGAAGATCGGCGTTATGTTCGGAAGCCCAGAGACAACCACCGGCGGTAACGCGCTTAAGTTCTACGCGTCAGTTCGATTGGACGTTCGTCGTATCGGACAGATTAAGGACGCTAACGACGTAACCGGTAACCGAGTTAAGGTGAAGGTTGTTAAGAACAAGGTAGCGGCTCCGTTTCGTGAAGCCGAGTTCGATATCATCTTCAACGAGGGCGTTAGCTTGCTCGGTGAAATCATCGATATCGGTAGCGACAAAGGCATCATCGACAAGGCTGGCGCATGGTTCAGCTACAAGGGTGAGCGAATCGGTCAGGGACGCGAGGGAGCTAAGCAGTTCCTCCGTGAGAACCCAGAGATGGCCAAGGAGATCCGAAGCCTCATCTTGGACTCTCACTTAGCTGGCGCTACCCCTAAACAGTTGGCGGATGCAACGAATGAGGATCTTACGATCACCGAGAAGACCTCCAAGAGCAAGAAAAAGGCTGTCGCGAATGGATAGTACGTTCGCACCCTTACACAAGGGTGCGAACCTTTCGTTTTCTTCGTTATCTTTTCTTCTGTGCCGCTTGAGATCCTACCAGTCTCAAGCGGCATTTTTCTGGCCTACCCACTCGCTCTTAGTTGAGTTCCCTCCCCTTCCCGTGAAACAATAGAAAAACCTGCTCTCTCATGTAGACCTGACTCAGGTGCATGGCAGAGTTGGTAACGAGTTGTTTCAAACGGGTTACCATGTTCCTTAGATCCTCGGGCCTCATCTACGAACGCCTTTACCTTATTACTTTGGGCGCGACCTGCCGCTACGCCATCGTCGCCGAGAGCGGCGATATCGCGCTCAGCGATCCTGGAGCCACCATGCATGTGCATGCGCTTAAGGAGCGCTTCGACAGGTTAAAGCTCCCCTTCGCGAACATTCGACAGATATTCGTGACCCATCTGGACGCGGATCGAGTGGCGGGAATCCCACTTCTGAGGCGACTGAATCCATCGCTCAAGGTATACGGAACGGTGGCTATGCATAACCAGCTCGCCGACAAATCCTTCGTACGAGATCTCTTCGACCAAGATCGACAACTCTCAAAAACCGTGGGAGCGACCCCGCCATCCGAAGATCTATCCTTTGAGGAGTTCTCCAAGGGACTTAAGATCGATAAGCACCTTGTAGAGACAGATTCCATTCACCTCGATGAGGACATAACGATCAGAAGTGTGTCGACCCCCGGTCACCGTCCCCACTCAGTCGCGTATCTTGTGGTACCGCACGAGTTTGCCATCGTCGACGAGACGTTCGGATACTTTCACGGGCGAAACCTCGCCGCGCCAGGCGGAGACACAAATCTCCATGAGGCGCTCGCCTCTATTCGAAAATTTAATGATATCCAATTAAACGGACTTGGATTTAGCTACGGTGGGGCAGTCACTGGAGCTTTAACTAAGCGTCATCTTCTCGCTATCCCTCAGAACACCGAGGATCTCATCACTGAGGTTACGAAAGCGCGAAAAGATGGCTTCACAGAGACCGAGATAGAGGAGCAGGTACGAGCCGCGTTCTATACCTCCACATCGAACGATTACTGCCACTCTGAGAGCCTTGATCGCTCCTTCAAAGCGGTAATGCGACAGCTTTCGAAAGCTACCAGTTAAGTTGGACGTACACGAGCGCGTGGTCAGAGGCGTTCTTCGGAGCGTACACCACCCCAGAATCGTACTCACCCTCAACGTACGGACTCTTCCAGGCGAAGGGCAATGACTCCGCGGGCATCAAGATATCATCGAGCCATGAATACTCACCCTCGTAACTAAAGGTTCCGGGAAGTGAATGCACCCGCTCATTTCGGGCGAACACACTAAAGAGCCGTTGCGGAAGTGAGGTTCCCGTCTTACAGATCGGAACTCCGCGCTTGCTCAAACGGCACCCCCCTTTGGCGCGAAACTCCTGAAGAACGAGAGAGCCCTCAAGGATACGCGCGCTCGCGACATCGTAATTTCCATTCCGGTCACCCATCACGAGTAAGAGAGAATCGGAAGAGGCGAACGCCTGCTTATGTCGATGGTCAATGATGCGACGCAGAGCTTCAGCCATCTCCATTCGATAGGTCTCCCACTCAAGGCCGGTTGGATCAGACGCAGCGCCTCGCTTCGATTTGAAGTGAAAATTGACGACCGAGATAGTTTTTAGCTCGTGTCCGTTCCGAGATGGCACTGAGATCTGAAGCTCCATCGGGGTTCGAAGGAAGAGCCTCGGTCGTTGCTTCTCAGCTAACTTCGGAAGCTCAACCTTGGCGTACGAAACCGCGTTGAGGATCGTGGCGCGGTCGTTCGCGATGAGAAAGCCAAGGGTCATTCCGCCTTCGGCAGGAGGCGCGACCCTCGATGAGAATACTCGGTTGTCTTTCTTTCCGAGCTGGGCCGCAAGTTCATCCAAGGCGGCCTTAGCGTCAGCCTCTTTTTCCCCCATCACCTCTTGAAGCGAGATGACATCACAGTTCACGGCGTCGAACCGCTCAACGAGGGCGGCGATCTTTTCGGCGTGTTCCTGACGGGTGTACGCGGGATTTCGAACCTTCAGCGTGCTAAAGGTTCCGTACATCTTTAAATTTTGCGAACACACGGTGAGATCACTCGGACCTCGAGGGTCCTCTCCGGTCAACGGAGTGCGTTTCACTTTTGGCTTCTGCGGTGCCGCCTCTCCCTCAGCCGCCTTCTCAGCGGACTCCTTCTTTGGCTCATCCGAGCCAAACGATACGAAGGGCGAAGCGCAGCACGCGAAGAACACACCGAACAACGCGCACGCCCGTATCACTGATCTATTTACACTGCGCATGATCGCACCCTCCATGAAGCTCGTTGTTGCTTGCTCTGCGTCTCAAAGACAGACTCAAGGGCTTGTCGCGCGTCGAGCGCACCCTGAATTCGCAGCACCGCGAAACGGCCGATCAAAACCGCGTCGACGATATCCTGATGTTTTTTAAGGTCCTCTGCCGTTGTCGCCAACCCGAGTCGTCGCAACGCGGGAGTGTAGAGGTACTGAACCGTTCGAACCGCCGCCGCCTTTACCTCCGTGCGACCTACCTGTTTACCGGTCAATCCCATGACCTCGAACTGAACGGAGCGTGGATTGACCCTACCGGGCACAACCACCCCCCTACTTCTGCCGGTGGACTCAAACAATCCCCGCACCTGTTCCACCTTGATGGCGTTGTGCGGGTCCTTCATCGTCGTGGGCGCCTCACATACGAGCACATCCAGCTCCCCCAACGCGAGATTTTCGATCACCTTCTTGATGGCGCCTTGGAGACGCTCGAGGCGGGTAGCCAGCGGTATCGAGGGGGGGGCAGATTTAATCTTCCCGACTGTCAACACCTCCCCATCTCCTATCGAGAGGAGTGCCCAACCGGAACAGGTCAGACTCGGGTCAACAGCCATGAGATATCGCAAACCGGACATGGCCCCATACTACGACCTTCTGGGACCAACCCGCTATATACTCTCTTAGTATAATCAACATGATGGCCTATTTTTTTGACCACGCTCTATCGCTCCCGCCTCCCCCCATTCTCTGACCTCTCCCCGGGTGGACAGCCCCCAGAGCGGCTGGTATAAAGCCCCGTCGGGTCTCCGGTCGAAGCGGTGTTCGCTTACCTCCGGAACTCACAGTGGCGGCGCTCAAGTAAGCCCCACGTTGTATTACATTTTTTCTGTTGGTCGGTCGTAGTAGTTTCAAAGCTCGACCCACAGATTCCTTCCCACGCGGAGAAAACGATGGAACATGAAGTTCTAACTGACCTGTTTGCGAAGATGCTGCGCATCCGTCGCTTCGAGGAGGAGGCCGCACGCCTCTACACCGAGAAGAAGATCGGAGGATTCTTACACCTCTATATCGGACAAGAGGCGGTCGCAGTCGGAACGATCTCAGTATTGAAGGACACCGATTACATCATGACCGGCTACCGCTGCCACGGACACTACCTGGCTCGCGGCGGATCGGCTCGCGCTGGAATGGCCGAGCTGATGGGTAAAGAGACCGGCTGCGCCAAGGGCCGCGGTGGTTCCATGCACTTCTTCGACGTAGAGCGTCGCTTCATGGGCGGTTGGGGCATCGTGGGCGGACAGGTTCCTGTCGCAGCGGGGCTCGCGTTCGCTGAGAAGTATAAGGGCGACGACAATATCGCTGTATGCTACCTTGGTGATGGCGCCATCAACATCGGAGCATTCCACGAAGGACTCGCGCTCTCAGCACTCTGGGGCATCCCAGCGGTCTTCATCATCGAGAACAATCAATATGCGATGGGAACGCCGCTTGAGCGAACAGCTCCAACCGACGACCTCTCGATCCGCGCGCTTGCGTATCCGATGGCTCGTGAAACCGTTGATGGTCACGATATCTACGCAGTTCGCGCTACGATGCACGCAGCGGCGAAACGCGCTCGAGAGCAACACCTTCCAACCCTCATCGAGGCGAAGACCTACCGCTACCGTGGGCACTCCATGGCGGATCCTGCCAAGTACCGAACCGCGGCTGATGTCGACGAGTGGAAGTCCCGAGACCCGATCAAGGTTCTCGGAGAGACCATGGACGCTCAGGGCATGAAGGACCTTCGCATACAGATTGAGAACGAGATCGAGGAGGAGATCCAAGATGCCGTTCGATTCGCCGAAGAATCCCCATTCCCAGCCCCAGAAACAGCAATGGATTACACCTATGCCTAATGCCATGTTAAACGATACATCAGCTCAATCAGCAGTTCGTGAGATTCAGATTCGAGACGCCCTCAAAGAGGCGATGACGGAAGAGATGGTGCGCGATGAGCGCGTATTCCTCGTCGGCGAAGAGGTCGGACACTACAACGGAGCATATAAGTGCTCTAAGGGCATGCTTGAGCAGTTCGGCTCAAAGCGCGTTATCGACGCACCGATCGCTGAAACCGGCTTCGCCGGCATCGGTATCGGCGCCGCGATGGCAGGACTCCGCCCGATCGTTGAGTTCATGACCTTCAACTTCTCGCTCGTCGCGATCGACCAGATCCTGAACACCGCCGCTAAGTCTCGACTCATGTCGGCAGGTCAGATCGAGTGTCCAATCGTATTCCGAGGAGCTGGTGGAGCAGCGTTCCAGTTGGGAGCTCAACACGCGAACTCATTCGAACACTTCTACGCGTACACCCCAGGTCTTATCGTTGTTGCTCCAGCAACACCGTACGACATGAAGGGATTGCTCAAGAGCTCGATCCGAAACGACAACCCCGTGTGCTTCTTTGAGTCAGAGCTTACCTACGGATTACGTGGTCCAGTTCCAACTGAAGAGTACCTCGTTCCGATCGGAAAAGCTGACATCAAGCGCGAAGGAACCGATGTAACCCTCGTTACATGGTCTAAGAATCTCTTCATCACGTTGGATGCCGCTGCGCAACTCGAGAAGGAAGGTATCTCGGCGGAGGTCGTTGACCTTCGAACCCTTCGTCCTCTCGATACGGAGACCTTGCTCACCTCGGTCGCCAAGACTCACCGTTGCGTTGTAGTTCAAGAGCAACACGAAGTAGCAAGCTACGGAGCGTTCCTCGGACACCTCATTACACGTGAGATCTTCGACGAGCTCGACGCGCCAGTAGGATTGGTCTCGACCCTTGAGGCTCCGATGCCATACTCGAAGGCGCTTGAGGTTGTTCTCCTTCCAAGCGTTGAGAGAATCTGTCAGGAAGTGCGAGCTATCTGCGGATAACGCGAACACTCATAGAAAAAAGCGAGGCGCTGATATGCCGGTTATTCCCTTCAAAGAGAAGACCCCGGTTGTCAGCGCCTCTGCTTTTGTGGCGCCGGACGCGTGGATCATCGGAGACACCACCATCGGCGATAACGTCTCGATCTTTTTTAACGCCGTACTTCGAGGCGACATCCAAGCTATCAAGGTAGGTCGCGGCACAAACCTGCAGGAGCACACCCTCGTACACACAAGCCACGGGATGTCCACTGCCCTCATCGGTGAAGACGTAACCGTTGGACACCGCGCCATCATCCACGGATGCTCGATCGGCGATCGGTGCCTGATCGGAATGGGGGCGACCGTTCTTGATAACGCTGAGGTTGGAGAGGAGTGCATTATCGGCGCACACACTCTCGTCCCTAAAGGGATGAAGATACCATCGCGAAGTTTAGTGATTGGTACACCGGCGAAGGTTGTGCGCTCTCTTACGGAGGATGAGATAGAGAGCCTTCTGGCTTCGGCGAGAGGGTATCAAGAGCTGGGAGCAACCTACGCCTCTATATTCCCTCAGCTCGGAAATTCACGATTATAAGAGCCTCCGCACCATCTTAGTATTCGTTGAGGAGCTCCATCTGAGCACGCTCTGAACCAACTCCTGAATGCTCCGCATCTATTCTGCCCGCATCTAACACACACCATCCCCTCCCCCTCCCGAATCAGCCTGCATGCTCAGGCGCTACATATGGGAGAAGGCAAAGGAGAAGCTCCAACACTACAGGAGGCGTACACCGG
>JBIJBE010000071.1:0-8699 GCA_044345405.1 Bdellovibrionota bacterium | reverse complement strand
TTCATTGGAGGCACTATGTTGCTCCGGTATCCTTTTGAAGTGAGGGTGTTGATGGATTTATTTGTTCTTTCAATGGGCTAGCTACCTTACTCACAGGAACTGCACATGTGGGTTGTGGGTACAGTCTTTCGCTCGTCGGATGTATGTGAAGAGAATTTTCCGCCTCGCTTCATGGCTGGGCGCTCGTCTTCTTCTGGTCTCATTGTTGGTGGCAGTATTCCTTGTGGTCCCCTGCTCCGACGCCCCATTCGCTAGTCTTTTGCCGTTTGCAGGTACTGTGTTCCTAATCTGGTCGATGTGCTTGGCGGTCGCTGAGTTCTCTCTCTTATCTTGGTGATTATTGCTTTTCGGTTGGTTTTTATGGTTCGTAAGAGGAAAGGGAACGCCCTACCCCGGGAGGCGCAACTTGTGAGCGATGGTCGTCCCCCCTTCCTTAGGGCATTGGCGAGCTGGGCGTAACAGTGCGACAGCGCCGGCACGGAGCACGGGAACCAAGTATAGAGCGATTCTTCATGCCCCCTTTTCTGTTCGGTTTCGGGTGGGTTTGTCTCTCGAGAGTAATCTTAGTAAAGCTGCGAAGGGATGCTAGGGTAAGTATTGTGATGTTTTTGGGGCACCGGGACCGGAGCGGGTCTCAGAGGAGGCAACATGGGGGTGCTTGGTCCAGTTTGAGGGTACGGTGCCGTCTGGATTGCGCTGATGTTGAGGGGTTTTGGGGGCTCGCCCCTGCATCGTCGCAGTGGCTCGCAGCTTGTTCCACGTGGAAAAGAAGGCGCCCTATCCCTTATTCTGATATTGAGGCGCTCGTTTGTTCCACGTGGAACTCTTATCACGAAGAAGAGCCTTTGATTATAAAGCGCGGCACCTGCGACATCTTCTAGGGATAGAGGTAATAAAGGAAAGTGACTTTCTGCGCGTAGAAGGATGCCAAGACTAGGTTGGTCGCACGGACTGTTCCACGTGGAACGCCGGGTAAGTTGATAGGCGAAAATGCCCCTTCATAAAGAGCAGGTGACTTTCCTTCATCTTACTTACCGAATAGGCGAGGCTCCCCTGCTCTCCTGGCGCTGTTCCACGTGGAACACTCCAGCCTGCTTTGTGTTGTTGTTCCACGTGGAACACCCTGCGCTCGCCCTGCAGACCTCCCCGTGAATTGCCTTCCCTACTCATCTTTTATGTTGTTAAGAAGAGCCAGTCGTGGTACCTCTAACGGCTCTCAAGATAAAGAAAATACAGTAATTTCTATGGCGCAAGTCATCGCCCTCGCAAATCAAAAAGGTGGAGTCGGGAAAACGACGAGCTCCGTCAGCATCGCAGCTCAGCTCTCCCTTCTTGGATTCAAGGTTCTCCTCTTGGATTTCGACCCTCAGGCAAGCGCCACCAGCGGTGTTGGTGTTCCGATGCACCCTGAAGGTTCTGACCTATACGATATCTTCTTCGGGAAGCTGCAACTATCGGACGTTATCGTTCAGTCCCCTATCGAGAACCTCAGGGTTGTACCTGGTTCCCATGACCTCGTAAGTTTGGAGCTTGAGATCGGTAAAACCCCTGGCCGCGAGCTTATTCTTCGCAGCGCTTTGGCTAATGTGGATAAGGACTACGATGTGGTCATAATCGACTGCCCTCCCTCCTCTGGCCTCCTGACCCTTAACGCGCTAGGCGCAGCCAACAAGGTCCTTATCCCGCTTCAGGCTGAGTACTACTCCCTTGAGGGCTTGTCCGGACTTCTAAAGACTATCGCTTTCGTGCAGAGCACCTTCAATCCAAAGCTTGAAATACTTGGGGTATTCCTGACTATGTACGATGCCCGAACGAACCTCAGTATGCAGGTTCGAGACGAAACTGAGCGTCACTTTGGGGAAAAGCTGTTGAAAACTCGGATTCCTCGAAACATCAAGCTTTCTGAGTGTCCAAGCCACGGTCAACCAATCTGCGTCTACGATCCAACGAGTGCCGGTGCCAAAAGCTACTTGGCCCTGGTGGGGGAATTGATAGAGCGGCTTGGGTTGAACAACGAGCCGGACGCAGCGGTGGCTGCTTAGGAAGTGTTCCACGTGGAACAGTTGTAGGTACGGAAGTTAGTAAGGAGATAGTGTGCAAGGTTTAAAGAAGAATCAAAGAATGGCACTCGGTAGGGGACTCAGTGCGCTCGTTTCGTCAGCGGCTCCCGTAGCGGCGACGCCCCCCCCGACACAAATTCCGACTCAAGTGCCTGAAAATATTGCGGATGCTCCCGCGCCTGTGGCTCCGGCAGACCCAACAAGTGGCGTTCAATACGTTGATGTCGCCCGTATATCGGCCAACCCCGAGCAGCCACGAGTTGACTTTCCCGAACAGGAAATTAATGAACTTTCCGAGTCAATTAAGGCACTTGGCGTGCTTCAGCCGATCCTCGTCCGCCCATGGCAGGGGAGCTATCAGATTGTAGCCGGTGAGCGTCGGTTCCGGGCCTCGATCCGTGCGGGACTCTCTCAAGTGCCTGTACTTATAAAGGAATTGTCCGATCGTGATACTTTCGAGGTGGCGCTTGTTGAGAACGTTCAGCGACTCAATCTCAATCCGCTTGAAGAGGCGCGCGGTTACCAGCGCCTCATGGATGAGTTTAACCTCAACGCGCAAGAGGTTGCGGCGAGAGTAGGGAAGGACCGAGCGACGGTTGCCAACTTAGTTCGTATTCTCAGACTTCCAGCAGCGGTTCAAGAATACCTTCGAGAGGGGATTATTACCGTTGGGCACGCTAAGGCCATATTAACGGTGAAAGAACCGGCAGCGCAGACGAGCCTCGCTCAAAAGGTGATCGATGAGTCTCTCTCTGTGCGAGCACTTGAAGCGATCGTTTCTCGGGAGGTAATTCTTGAGGAGCCAAAGAGGCCTCGCGTTGGGAAACGCATCGAAAGCTCCCAATTTCCTGAGATTGAGGAACGTTTGCGAAACGCCCTCGGAACAAAAGTAACCATCCGCCGATCGAAGAAGGGCGGGGCCGTCGAGCTTCACTTCTTCTCCGATTCTGAACTCGACCGTTTAATTGATATTCTCAGCACTTCAAAGGAGTAGCGATATGGCAAACGAGGCAAGATCTTTTCAGTTTTTTGACTCCACGAAATCGTCACCAAACGAGGCTTCGGCTTGCGCTGGTACGACCGTGATCGGCGCCGATGTTGTTTTGAAGGGGAACCTTAAATCAGCGGGAGATGTCGTAATCGCGGGCGTTTTCGAAGGTGACGTCGCCTGTGATGGCCGCGTTACTATCGTGGCCGGAGCTACGCTCATCGGCGCAGTGGGAGCCGCTGAGGTCGTTCTTGGCGGAAAGGTGCAGGGCAACTCCGTGGCCACCAAAATGCTTACGCTTCTCAGTTCCGCTGAGGTTCGAGGCGATGTGACCACCCCGCAAATTGTAATTGAGCCGGGTGCAACCTTCGTTGGTCGTTGCAGTATGCCTCAGCCAGCGTAGGCTTGGGGGCCGATGTGGCTCGACGCAAGGGGCCCGTTTGTGGTCCCATCTGCGCGAATCTGTGTTGGTGCTGACAGTAGGGGAGCTCAAGCGCATGGAAAACCGTGCGCTCGACTACGTATGACCCTTCTTTTCGCTCTAAGCACCCGTCCCTACAGTTGATCTTATTGTCGAAATCGAGGAATCTTCCGCCCATGGAACAAAACCCGATCCTTGAATTATTCTCCCTTACCAACGAGGACGCACAGATGATCGTTGTTGGTACGGTCTTCCTCTTTGCGCTCTATTTTGCGCTCCGTTCCACCCTTTTCAAGCCTCTCCTTCGGCACCTTGAGGAGCGCGAGGCGGTAACCGCCGGAGCGGTTCACACCGCGTTGCAAATGCGCCAAAAAGCTCAAGCTTTACGCGAGCGCTACGACGAGGGGATGCTCCAGGCTCGTATCGCGGCAAACAAGGAGCGCCAAACAGCTGTTGCCAAAGCTAAAACTTCAGCTTCCTCCATATTGGCTGAGGCAGAGGCTAAGACAGCTCAGGAGCTCCAAGCTGGTCGTCAGTCCATCGATTCCGCTCTTCAGCAGGCGTACGCCAAGGCTGAAGGGGAGGCTCAGGCCCTTGCTGATACCCTCACATCGAAGGTTGATTCGCAGCTCACCGTTCACTAGAGCGAAGGCCCCCAAGGCCGCCTTCAACGGCTTCCCGACCGCATGCTACTTTTGTAAGCCAAAGGGATGACTTCTCAGGCGATCTTGGCTAGACTTCCGTCGCCGTTACGGGCGTTTACGTAAAGAGACGTTACTACATTCGAAAGCCTATGAATCGTCCCACAGGTACCATCTTCTCTCTCAAGACCCTCGCGTTGTCCTTCGCGCTTGTTTTGACGGTTTCAGAGTTAGCTGTAGCAGGTGGTGGCGCCGGGCATCAGCCCTCCATTCATGACATCGTGCCGTTCTGGGTAAACTTTGTGATCTACATCGGTCTCATGACCGTACTCCTGCGCAATCCGATTAAGAACGGATGGGCCTCTCGCCGTAACCGAATCGCGGAAGAGGTTGCCTCCGCTACCTCAGACATGGAAGCCGCTGAGCGCGAACTTGCGGCGGTTGAGGCTCTTACCAAAAATCTCTCCCATGAGCAGGAGCGTGCTCGTGTTGAGATATTGAAGCAGGGTGAGCTTGAGTCAAGCTCCATCGTTTCAGCCTCGAAAGAGAAGGCAGCGAGATTGGCAGCCTCCGCGAAGGATCTCCTTGAGGGAGAGTCTCGCTCAGCGCAGGCGCATTTCCGCGCTGCTCTTGTCGCTAAGGCGGTAGAGCTTTCAAAGGCGAAGTTTCAAACTGGCGAGCTTGCGGCTCGTCAATCGCAGTACGTAGAAGCCGCGATCGATCGCGCTAAGAAGTTGGTTCGTTAATTAGAAGAGGGAACGAAAAGAGCATGAGTTCTGGACGAGAACAACGAATTGCAAAGAGATACGCTAAAGCGCTTTTCGACGTATGCGCGCCAGCTGATCTCGACAAAGTTGAGACGCAGCTTAAATCGCTTGCGCAGGCTTGGGCGACCTCAACCGATTTCCGTGAAAGCATGAGCAATCCCCGCGTGGCTGAGGGATCGCGCCTCGTTGTTATCGCCGCGGTAGCTGAGGCTCTCGGTGGTTTCGCGACGGAGCCTCTCAAGCGCACACTCACGACCCTTACATCACTCCGTAAGACTTCTGTAATTCCATCGCTCTCCGAGATCTTCTCTCACTTCGTAAGTGAGTACAAAAAGAGCTTGCTCCTCGAAGTTACGTTGGCTCAGCCAGCTAACGAGGGAGCAATCGCTGAACTTCAAAAGAAGCTCTCTTCGTCCTTGGGCGGAGAGGTGAAGATGACCGTAAAAACCGATCCATCGTTAATCGGTGGATTGACTGTTCGATTAGGTGACTCGTTTCTTGATCGTTCCGTAGCTGGAACGTTGCAACGGGTAGCTGCTCAGTTGGTTCGTTAATTTTCAAAGATGAGGTAACTATGGACATACGCGCAGACGAGATAAGCAGAATCATCAAAGACAAGATCGGCAACGTATCGGGCGATCAAGACCTCGCCGAGGTAGGTTCCGTATTGAGCGTGGGTGATGGAATCGCCCGCATCTACGGCCTTGGTAAGGTAGCTCTTGGAGAGCTCATCGAGTTCCAGAACGGAACGAAGGCGATCGCTCTTAACCTCGAAGAGGACAACGTTGGAGCGGTAGTAATGGGCGACACCGCGGCGATCGCTGAGGGTGACACCGTTAAGCGTACCGGCCAAATCGCGCAGGTTCCAGTAGGAGAGGCGCTCATCGGACGCGTAGTTGACGCTCTTGGAAATCCTATCGACGGACTCGGCGACATCAACACACCACACGTTCGTCGTCTGGAGATCAAGGCTCCTGGTATCGTTGGTCGTAAGTCCGTTCACGAGCCGATGCAGACAGGCCTTAAGGCTATCGACGCCATGACCCCAGTAGGTCGTGGACAGCGAGAGCTTATCATCGGCGACAAGAAGACCGGTAAGACCACGGTCGCTATCGATACGATCATCAACCAGAAGGGCACCGGCGTTATCTGTATTTACGTCGCAATCGGCCAGAAGCGTTCCTCAGTTGTTCAGGTAGTTGAACGACTCAAGGAGCACGGCGCTATGGACCACACGATCGTGGTATCCGCTACGGCGTCTGAGCCAGCTCCGATGTCGTTCCTTGCTCCATACGCGGGATGTGCGATGGGTGAGTACTTCATGGAGAACGGAAAGCACGCTCTCATTATCTACGACGATCTTTCCAAGCACGCCGTAGCGTACCGAAGCGTTTCGCTCCTCCTTCGACGTCCACCAGGACGTGAGGCGTACCCAGGAGACGTATTCTACCTTCACTCCCGACTCCTTGAGCGAGCTGCTAAGCTTAGCGACAAGCTCGGCGGTGGATCGCTTACAGCTCTCCCAGTGATTGAGACCCTCGAGGGTGACGTATCAGCATACGTACCAACGAACGTGATCTCGATTACCGATGGACAGATCTTCCTTGAGGCTGACCTCTTCAACTCCGGTATCCGCCCCGCGGTAAACGTAGGTCTCTCGGTATCGCGTGTAGGAGGAGCCGCTCAAGTTAAGTCGATGAAGAAGATCGCTGGAACTCTCCGACTTGATCTCGCTCAGTTCCGTGAGAAGCAAGCGTTCGCGCAGTTCGGATCTGATCTCGACGCCGCTACCCGCGCGCAGCTCGCGAAGGGTGCTCGTCTTGTTGAGATCTTGAAGCAAGGACAGAACGTTCCGATGCCAGTAGAGCTTCAGGTTCTCTCCATCTTCGCGGTAGCTAACGGCTACACAGACAAGCTTGACGTTGCTCAAGTTCGTCCGTTCGAAGAGGCGCTTCACCGTCACATGCTTTCCAACGAGACAGCTCTTATGAACGACCTTCGTGTTAAAGCGGAGCTCGATAAGGACATCACGGATCGTTTGAAGAAGGCTATCGGCGGCTTCGTTGAGAAGTTCATCGCTGGAACAGCGACATCTCTCAACGCGAGCGCAAACGGCGCTGGTCACGGTGCGCAAGCACAGAAATCGGCTCCAGCTCACGCTTCAGCAGCATAAGGATTAAAACCTCATGGCAGGTCTTAAAGAGATTCGCCGACGATTAAAGTCGGTGAAAAACACAAAGAAGATCACCTCGGCGATGAAGCTCGTCGCGGCCGCGAAGCTGCGAAAGACTCAAGAGGCCGTTGTTCGCTCACGCGCGTACACGGACGCTCTGAAGGGCGTTCTGGCGCAGCTTGAGGGTGGTAACGAGTTCACGCATCCCTTCCTTGAGGCTCGTCCTGAAGTGAAGAGGGTTCGAGTTCTCGTTCTTGGGGCGAATCGTGGATTGTGTGGTGGTTTCAACACCAACGTAAACCGTAAGGTTGACGCGCTCCACAAGGAGATTGCGACGAAGCACCCTGGGTGCTCAATCGATACCGTGATCCTTGGAAAGAAGCCCGCTGAGCACTACCGTCGCATCGGTCGTCAGTATCTCGACGCAAACGAGACCCTCTCTGATGACCCAGCAAACTGGCCGATCCAAGAGACCTGCCAGCGTTTGGAGGTTGATTTCCTCAAGGGCGAGTTCGACGAGTTGTACGTGATCTACACGCGCTTCCGGTCCGCAATCTCAATGGTCGCGACCTCAGAGCGTTTGCTGCCACTCGATAAGGAGAACCTCGCTGTTGTGAACGCATCTCCAGAGGCGGCGACCGGAACGACGACTTTCGAGCCGAATACGCAACGCGTGTTCGACGCGGTGGTTCCAAGAATCGTTCGAGCGATCGTACGACAGGCTGCTTTCGACACTAAGGCGAGTGAGCACGCAAGCCGTATGACAGCGATGGATAACGCGACGAAGAACGCATCGGAGCTTATTCACTCTCTCACACTTAAGTTTAACAAACTGCGACAGACAGGTATCACCAGCCAGCTGCTTGATATCGTCGGCGGAGCTGAAGCACTCAAGTAACCAAGGGAAATAGCTATGAAAGAAACAATGGGACGTAAAGGAAAGATTAGTCAGGTTCTCGGCGCGGTAATCGACGTTGAGTTCCCACAAGGTGGCGGTATTCCAAAGATCTACGATGCTTTGCTCACCACAAACCCAAACATCGACAGCCAAGAGAACAACCTCGTTCTCGAGGTAGCTCAGCACCTTGGTGACAACGTGGTTCGTTGTATCGCGATGGACTCCTCAGAGGGTCTCGTTCGTGGTCAATCTGTTGTTGATACCGGCGCTCCTATCTCAGTACCAGTAGGACAGAAGACCCTTGGTCGAATCCTTGACGTTACCGGCCGTCCTATCGACGAGCTTGGTCCAGTTGATACCGATACTCGTTGGTCGATTCACCGTCCAACTCCATCGTTCGAGGATCAATCGACCTCGAAGCAGATCCTTGAGACAGGAATCAAGGTGGTAGACCTCGTCGCTCCGTTCCTTAAGGGAGGAAAGATCGGTCTCTTCGGCGGTGCGGGAGTAGGAAAGACCGTTATCATCATGGAGCTCATTAACAACATCGCGAAGGCGCACGGAGGATTCTCTGTATTCGCCGGCGTAGGTGAGCGTACTCGTGAGGGTAACGACCTCTGGCATGAGATGAAGGATTCCGGCGTTATCGACAAGGCGTGCCTTGTGTACGGACAGATGAGTGAGCCTCCAGGAGCTCGTTTCCGAGTAGCTCTCTCAGCTCTTACAACAGCTGAGTACTTCCGTGATGAAG
>JBIJBE010000070.1:0-8714 GCA_044345405.1 Bdellovibrionota bacterium | reverse complement strand
AAAATACTGAATGGATCTCGTCGAAGGTGAACGATATCTACACTACGACGTCGAAGGTGCTCGACGAGGCGTCTCGCCGTAGCAAATTCTCCGAAGAGGTGGCGGTCGTGCTCGCGAAGGAAGTCATCAACGCGGCGAAGAATCGAGTATCTCAGTGAACCGGCGACCTACTACCGCTCAGCCCACCTCCGAGCCATTTAAGCTCTCCACTAAGTTCGCTCCAGCGGGCGACCAGCCGCAAGCTATCGCGCAGCTCACGGAGAACGTGAACAAGGGGGTAAAGTTCCAGACCCTCCTCGGTGTGACGGGCTCCGGTAAGACCTTCACGATGGCCAACGTGATCCGCACGATCAATCGCCCCGCGCTTATCATCGCGCCGAATAAGACCCTTGCCGCCCAGCTCTACGGTGAATTCAAGGAGTTCTTTCCTGAGAACAAGGTCAGATATTTCGTCAGCTACTACGATTACTACCAACCAGAGGCGTACGTTCCCTCAACTGATACGTTTATTGAGAAGGACTCGGCGGTAAACGATGAGATCGACAAGATGCGTCACGCCGCTACAAAGGCGCTCCTCGAGGCGCGTGACTCCGTCATAATCGCGAGTGTGAGTTGTATCTACGGGCTTGGCGCTCCAGAGGATTACTTCAAGCTCATGCTCTACCTTGAGAAGGGAGATAAAGCGGAGCGTGAAAAGATCATCCGTCAGCTCGTGTACATGCAGTACAAACGCACCGACATCGATTTCACCCGTGGTACCTTTCGAGTGCGTGGAGAGAATATCGATATCTTCCCATCTGACCAGGATTCATCCGCTATTCGGTTGCTCTTTTTTGGTGATGAGATCGAGGAGATTCGAGAGATCGATCCCCTGACGGGAGGGACGCTGCGAAAGATCGATTCATGCACGGTGTATCCAGTGAGTCACTTCGTGACCGATCGAGAGGCGGTTGATAAAGCGATCGTTACGATTCGCCAAGAACTAAAGGAGCGGTGTCGTGAACTGGTAGTTGAAGGTAAGGCGCTCGAATCCCAACGATTAGAGCAGCGCACGCTCTACGATCTTGAGCTCCTCGATGAGATCGGGTTTTGCCCCGGTGTTGAGAACTACAGCCGACATCTCGCCGGGCGTCAGGCGGGCGAGCCGCCAACGACCCTCTTGGATTACTTCCCGGATGACTTCCTCCTGATAGTGGATGAGAGTCACGTTACGGTATCGCAGATCGGTGGAATGTACCGAGGGGATCGCGCTCGCAAGCAGACCCTCGTTGATTTCGGCTTCCGTCTGCCATCGGCGCTCGACAACCGTCCGTTGAATCTTGATGAGTTTTGGGGGCGGGTAGGGCAGACCGTGTTCGTATCCGCTACGCCAGCGGACTTTGAACTTGAGAGGAGCGAAGGTATCGTTATCGAGCAGGTTAATCGACCGACCGGACTCCTCGATCCTGAGGTAACGATTAAGCCCGCGACGCACCAGGTCGATGATCTTATTACCGAGATTCAGGCTACGGTCGCGAAGGGGGAACGGGTTCTCGCGATTACCTTAACGAAGAAGATGTCAGAGGATCTCTCCGCGTACCTCCGGGAGGTCGGCATTCGCGCTCGGTATCTCCACTCCGATATCACCACGATTGAACGTGTCGAGATCCTTCGCGGCCTTCGCCGTGGTGACTTTGATGTGCTTATCGGCATTAACCTTCTTCGAGAGGGGCTTGATCTCGTGGAAGTTAGCCTCGTCGCTATTCTCGATGCTGACAAAGAGGGCTTTCTGCGTTCGACACGATCGCTTATTCAGATCATGGGTCGAGCCGCGCGAAACGTGAACGGGCGCGTAATTCTTTACGCCGACCAGATGACGAAGTCGATGAAGGACGCTATAGCGGAGACCGATCGTCGACGGAAGATTCAAGCGGAGTTCAACAAAACCCATGGCATTGTTCCTCGCACCGCGGTTCGATCCGAGCAGATAGCGCTCGGTGACGCGGCAGCGGAGGCGGCGGTGGGCGAGGACGCTCCTAAATACGGCATCGTCGTTCCTGAGGATCCTAAAGAGCAGCAGAAGCTCCTCGAGTCCCTTAAGAAGCAGATGTTTGAGGCCGCGGCGCGGCGAGAGTACGAGAACGCGGCGAAATTGCGCGATACGATTAAGGCGATTCAGGATGATCTTTTGAAGCGGTAGCTGTAGGGCGGGACGGCCTCGGGGGGCTTTAGTATCTGTGTTGTGCGGTAAAGCTTCGTTGCCGTCGCGCGAAGAGCACTGCTCCTGATATCGCCACAAGCAGGGAGAGGAGTTGATATCCAGTCCACGGGCTGGGAATAATCGATCGAATCTGACTCTCTTTGAGAGCTCCCCCATCATCCTGGGCCGGGGGCCTATCGGGGAAATCGCAGCCCTTCCAACGGATTGCTCTGGCAGGTTGTGTGTTTGCGGTACGGGTCGGGACACTTTTCAGGGACCGGCTCGTGCTCTGGGCTCGGAAATTGAAAAGGATCCTCGGTTGGAGCATCCCGTCGTTCCGGAGCTTCATGAGGGGTCTCTTCAGGGGTCTCAACGGGTGGAGCTGGCTCGATCGCCGGAGCTGGCGCGGCTCGTGGTGTTACGATGGTGCGCATATCTAGGTACCCCTTTGCTCTGCAGAGCGAATGATAAGATCTCCAAACGAGTTCAGACCCGATTGAATGAAATCGTAGACTCCGGAGGAGCGTAGCTTAGGGGAATTAAAGCTTCCATTAGAGAGCTTCCACAATTCACGAACGACCTCTGGGGTCATCTGGAGGCGGGCATACTCGTTCCACGCCGGGAAGTCACGCCTACAAAACGCCAGCTCGACCGGCGTACCGGTAGATACCCAATGAGAGGTCGCGCGTAAGAGGGTTTGAAACCCCGGTGACCGGTATGCTCCAACTAGGTAGCGTTTCCCAGAGGTCGGATCGTCAAGATACGCGGTGTGTTCAGAGAGATCGCACATCCATGTTCGATAGTCCCTCATCAGTGTCCTATATTGATTGAGAAGGAAGCGGGCGGATTGCATGTCTCTTCCCAGATGCCCATTTGGATAGAGTGAAACCGAGAGAACATCACTGAAGAAGTGCTCAATCTCATACGGGCTCCACCGCCGCTGTAATCCCGGCGCGGCATCTCGTCCGGCGGCGAGAGCTCGTCGAGATTCAGAAATAATATATGCGGGGTGAAGTAACGTGTCCCTCCCCCCATCCGGAGCGGAGTTGCGGAGGATGAACTCTCCGTGCTCTGGATGATAGATACGTAAGAAAAATCGAGTGAATTCGAATTCGGTTTGAGCGTTGAGCCTCGTCACGAGTCGTCGCGCTCCATCGGGGCCGCCAATTTTCTGGATGCGAGCCGCGTATGGTTTACGCTCTCCTCTACAAATGAACGCGCTCTGGGAATGTGGTGTACCCTTACGGTTCATACTCATGAGGCTTTGCGAGTGTGTCACCGGGGGGAGATCCGTCCTCTCAAATCCATAGCTCTCAAGGAGAGTTGTGGTGGAGCCGTCAGGTTTTGAAAATCTTCGCGCATCGAACTTTATATTAAGGAACTCAAACCCGGCGGCGCCTACATCAGCCCACAGATGCAAGACCTGATCGTCGACATGTCGTACGTGATTGAGGTCGAAGCGCCGAAGGCTGGTAACCCCGAACACCACGGCATGCAGATTCGCTCCGGCTTGCTCAAGAAGCTGGGGGCGAGCGAGCATCGCAAGGAGTTCAGATTCGTTGGGATGAAACGGAGATTTTGAGGTTCCATCGCCGGCGAAGCCATCGAAGACGTTCGTGAGGTGACGGATGATCGATGCGTCTGGTGAGAGGATAAGGTTTGGTAAGAGCCTTGCCAGAGCGGTCTTCGGCGCGTCGGGCGCGAGTTTTTTTCGCCGGTCTTGCGGTAGGGGCCAACTATCTTTATCGGGCGTGGTAATCGCTCGCAGTGCTTCGGAAAAAAGTGCCCGTTCGTTTGCTGGGAGGTCGTTGTAACCTCTCAATGCGGCATCGATTGCCATCCGCACTCCGTTTCTGAAGAAATCGGCGTGAGACTCAATGAAACGGAGCTTCTCCGCGAGCTTCTCATTGTCTCCGATTGGCGCGTCAAGGTCGCGAAGTATCAGAACCTCGGCGGGTAGGTCGCGTTTTAGCGCGATATCGAGGGGAAACTCACCGGCGTCATTGGAGCGGTGAAGGGGAGATCCATCACCGATGAGCACACGCATCGGTCCGGCAAAGAGATCGTTATGACCCGTCAGGTAGATGTGTAAAGGTGTGTTTCCCAGAGCGTCCGTCGTGTCCATGATGTTTGGATTCGGTCGAAGGTGTTTGCGAACCTCGTCAAGGAGCGCTGAGTTTTTGGCGGCGATATGCCACACGGTAGCGCCAGGGTGTAGGGAGCGCTCGTTTGTTCGCGCGGCGGGGGAAGCTCCGAGCGCCAGTAACTGGGGTAGAGTGCGGTTAATTAAGGGGGCTGTTCGAATAAAGCGATGAACGAGAAGTTCTCCATCATTTCCGTGGCAGGTATCAAGTAAGGTGGAGAGCTCCTCCTTTGACATGATACCACGGCTCTCAAGACGGGTTAGCCCCAACAAGATACGTTCGCCCTGCGGGATTCCACCCGGTTTCAGGTGGTGGCGGGGGGTCTTGAAGCTAGGACCATGCCGAAATTGGGGAGGTTGATTGGAGGGGAATAGAGTTTCAAGCAGGCTGTGCGCGAGGGGGCGGTATGAATCCAACCACAACGTTTTCTCGCCCGCTAAATAGAGCCAGATCTTTTCCTCTCGAGTCAGTGTTGGGCCGGCGAGATCCTCTTTGTGGTATTGCAGTAGTAATTTGAAGATCGCGGGCGATTCGAGGAAGCTATTCGAGAGGACTGCGGTACGGCCACGTGGGTCACGCTTGAATGGATCGGCTCCCAGCTCAAGAAACACGTGTGGCAATTGCTTCACGAACTCGGCGGGAAGATCTCTGCACAAACGTTCCCACGTCGGTGTGACCGACATGTACAGAGGTGTTAATCCTGACTTTGAGAGTGGGGTGTTAATGATCTGTACCCGTTCATAGAAGGTGCCGGTAAGGAGTCGACGCGCGAGGTTAGAGAGAGGAGTGTTCAGGAGACTTAGTTGTCTAAGGATAGGGTCGGAGTTGAGTGGAGCAGGGGGAAGTGAGGGAGGGGATTCATTTCGGCTCGACTCTCGGCCACGCATATGCCGTCGAAGTGGGTGTTCATCGCCTGGTTGCGAGGATGGATTCGGCACTAGCATTCAAAGACCTTAGAGGGATACATCGAAGTAGGAGAGCCAGGGAGCTTTCAAGGACGTGAGCATCCCTCACTGAGATATGGATTTCAAGCCCAAGGAGCAGGAGTGGGCGAGCTCGTACATACCCTAAAATTCCACTTTTAGTGTAAAAACGCCGGCGTTCGAGCGTGGGACATAGTCACGGCATTTTTTCCCATATGCCCCCAACTTTACTGCGGTAATGGGGAACAAAAGGCACGCCAGGTTCGCCTAGGGTAATCTTGAGAAACTCGCTTTATGAAATCGTCCCTCGGGCTAGGGAGGGATTATCCCTGCCTCCAACCGAGGTAACGAATTAACTTTTGACCGGCATCATCGCTCGGACTCACATGGATAGCGAAGTTACGTTGTGTAACCTCGTCGACATGAATCACCACGTGCATCAGCTCGGTGTTACGAATGAGCACCGCAATCAAGCCCCAGGCTTCTTAGGCTTTCAACTTCCCATGAACACGGTAACCTGTACGGTATCGCCGAATGATGGATCCTCAAATGGAATCGCAAGCCCCTGGGTAGCCCGCCCGTTAATCTCTACTCCCCGAACCCCTTGCTCAACGCCGCTCTCGTTCACGACATGGATAGTGAACGTTCGACCCACCCGCTTGTAGGTGAGGAAGAGTTCGTTCCACGCGCTCGGAATGCATGGGTCGACCGTGAAGTGGTTCGGTTGAACACGGAGACCGATGATGTGCTCAAGACCAGCTTGGTAAAGCCATCCAGAAGAGCCGGTGTACCAGCTCCATCCGGCGCGTCCTCGAAGGTCTCCCTCTGAGTAGACGTCTCCGCACATTACGTATGGTTCCGCTTGGTAGGTCGCGACACCCTCCGCTGTCGCGGTGATGTTTGCCGGATTGATCAGCTCAAAGAGATCAAGCGCCGAACCACCTCGACCCATCATCGCGTTGGCGATGATGAACCAGGCGGAGGCGTGAGTATACTGGCCACCGTTTTCTCGAACACCAGGAGGGTATCCCTTGATGTATCCCGGATTCTTCTCGCTCTTGTTGAACGCGGGGGTGAGAAGCTTGATGAGCTTACCCTCTCGATCCACGAGGAAGGACCCAGCCGATGCCATCGCCTGGTGTGCTCGCTCTTTCGGAGCCGCTCCGCTGATGATCGACCACGATTGCGCGAGTGAGTCGATCTTACACTCATCGTTCGAGCTGCTACCAACAGGTGTTCCATCGTCATAGAACGCTCGTCGGTACCATTCACCATCCCACGCGTTCTGCTCAACGGCTCCACGGAGACGCTCGGCGCGTTGTCGCAGATCGCTCGCGGTGTGGTGGTCTCCCTGCGCCTCAAGGATAGGAGCGAATCGGTTGATAACCTCGATCTGGAACCAGGCGAGCCAAACGCTCTCACCCTTGCCGTGACGTCCTATCTCGTTCATGCCGTCGTTCCAGTCCCCACATCCGATCAACGGAAGACCGTGTTCACCTACGGCCTCCGTGATCTTGAGGGTGCGAAGACAGTGATCAAGGATCGTCCCTTCACCGCCATTCAACTCCGGAATGAAGTAGGTCTCCATCTGCCCTTCAGCGAGCGGCGCTCCCCTAAGGAATGGAACGGTTGTGTTGAGGATCGAGTAGTCACCGGTCGTTTCGATGTAGCGGCTGACCGCGTAGGGCAGCCAGAGCAGATCATCTGAGATTCGGGTTCGTACGCCGCGTCCAAGAGGAGGGTGCCACCAATGCTGTACATCTCCCTCGAGGAACTGATGAGCCGCGTGAAGCAGGATCTGCGCTCGAACCATCTCTGGCTTAATCGGCAGAAGAGCTAAGGAGTCCTGCAGCTGATCCCGGAATCCCAGGGCGCCACCGCTCTGGTAGAAGGCGGAGCGTCCCCAGATACGACACGACAGCGTCTGATACATCAACCAGCTATTCATCATCAGGTTGAACGAATCGCTTGGCGTCTTCACCTGAACGGTGGAGAGGAGCTCTCCCCACATCGATTGAACCGCGTGAAGCTCGGAGCGTTGCGTCGCGAGACTGCGGAACCGTGAGACGTCACTTCTCAGTGCGTCGATGTTCGGCGATTCGCCAATGAAGAACTGAATAGTGCGCTCCTCTCGAGGCTTCAACACTACGCTCACCTGGATCAACGCGCATGGATCCACCCCGGCGCCAACCTTACCACTGAGCTTGATCGGCTTCGGTTTCGCGGGGAAGAACGACGTGGTAGCCCCTCGCTCAAGCGCCGCTGGACGCTTCAGGTCTCCGTTGCGACCAAGGAACTCAACCCGAGAGCCCGAGTACCCCACAACCGGCTCGCTGCTTCCGATCGATACCATCCGGCCCGCGAACTCATTGTTGTAGTGGTTCACGGCGCAAATCGCCTGGGCGGTACGGTCGAAGTTGGTCGTAATGAAACGATAGGTATTCTCACGAGTCACGCCGAGCACGAGGTCCGCGTAGAAGTAGAGCTCAAGCTTCTGCTCAGCCCCCTCATGATTGGTCAGGGTCGCGGTGTACCACTTTACTTTGTCCTTCGTCGCGCCTGAGAGGGTCAACCGAGAGGATACCCCGTGGTTGGAGGTCTCAAACGAGGAGAATCCGAACTCATGGGTTACCTTGAACTCTAGACCATCTCCGGCTGGAGCTGGAGTGAGTGACCAGTAATCGCCGTGCTCAGAACGTCTGATGTATACGGCTTCACTGGCGGGATCGAGTACCGGGTCGTTGCTCCAGCTCGTCAATCTATTCTCACGACTGTTTTCAGACCAGGTGTAGCCCGCGCCTGAATCGGTCACGATGAAGCCAAAGGACGGATTTGATACAACGTTGGCCCATGGAAGGGGAGGACGAACCGCGCCTTCACGAGGAATAACGTATCCGTTGGTGTCCGGCGAGAATCCACCAACTCCGTTCTCGAAGATAAGTGGTAATTGCCGTCGAGTTGGGCCAGGGAGCCGTTTGCGTGGCGCTGGCGCTGGTAGGGCTATGACCGTGTCAAACGCCGAGGATTTGAGTCCCTCCGCTAATCCCCCAAGCTCCGCGTCGATGACGACGCGAGCGACCGTCTCAAGAAGCGAGATCTCAGATTCCGATATCTGACTTGTCGAGCGAAGGAATACCCCTCCCGGTCGGTCGGCGAGGTGTCCGGCCGGACTGAGTCGGATGATATCCTTAAGGTCCTCCGCGAGATGTTGGAGATAACTTCCCTGGTCCTCATAGAGAATCACAAGGTCCATATCAACGCAGCGCTCACGCAGGAAGTGGTGCGCGAGAAGGAGATCCTGAGCGACTCGAGTTTGTCGCGTATCGTTGACCTTAAGGAGCACGATCGGAAGATCTCCTGAGATCCCGAATCGCCACAGACCAGACTGCGGGAGCCTGTTGGCGAGTATGGAATCAGCGGAACCGCGCACGGTCTCTTCGCTGTAGAAGAGGCATCCCGCCAAACGAT
>JBIJBE010000016.1:0-70000 GCA_044345405.1 Bdellovibrionota bacterium | reverse complement strand
CTAAGTGTCTTATGGCATCCTTAAAAGGAGGTGATCCAGCCGCTGCTTCCGCAACGGCTACCTTGTTACGACTTCACCCCAGTCACCGGTAGTACCATTAAGACCTGCCTCCTTACGGTTAGCTCGGTCTTTTCAGGCATTACCAGCTCCCATGGCGTGACGGGCGGTGTGTACAAGGCCCGGGAACGTATTCACCGCGGCATGCTGATCCGCGATTACTAGCGATTCCAGCTTCATGGAGTCGAGTTGCAGACTCCAATCCGAACTGAGACTACTTTTCTGCGATTTGCGCACCCTCGCGGGTTGGCAGCGCTCTGTAATAGCCATTGTAGTACGTGTGTTGCCCTGGGCGTAAGAGCCATGCGGACTTGACGTCATCCCCACCTTCCTCTGCCTTATCGGCAAGCGGTCCCATTAGAGTGCCCAACTTAATGCTGGCAACTAATGGCAAGGGTTGCGCTCGTTGCGGGACTTAACCCAACATCTCACGACACGAGCTGACGACAGCCATGCAGCACCTGTCTTGGCGTCCCCGAAGGGAACTCCGACTTTCACCGGATAGCACCAGATGTCAAGCCCAGGTAAGGTTTTTCGCGTTGCATCGAATTAAACCACATACTCCACCGCTTGTGCGGGCCCCCGTCAATTTCTTTGAGTTTTAATCTTGCGACCGTACTCCCCAGGCGGGAAGCTTAATGCATTAGCGACGACACCGAAGGGGTAAGAACCTCCGACATCTAGCTTCCATCGTTTACGGCGTGGACTACCAGGGTATCTAATCCTGTTTGCTCCCCACGCTTTCGCGCCTCAGCGTCAGTTACAGTCCAGAGAGCCGCCTTCGCCACTGTTGTTCCTCCTGATATCTACGAATTTCACCTCTACACCAGGAATTCCGCTCTCCTCTCCTGCACTCTAGTCTAGCAGTATCCGATGCACTTCCTGAATTGAGTCCAGGGATTTCACATCAGACTTATTAGACCGCCTACGCGCTCTTTATGCCCAGTAATTCCGAATAACGCTTGCACCCTCTGTATTACCGCGGCTGCTGGCACAGAGTTAGCCGGTGCTTTTTCTGCAGGTACCGTCATTGTGTTCTTTCCTGCTAAAAGAAGTTTACAACCCGAAAGCCTTCATCCTTCACGCGGCGTTGCTGCGTCAGGGTTTCCCCCATTGCGCAAGATTCCTAATTGCTGCCTCCCGTAGGAGTCTGGACCGTGTTCCAGTTCCAGTGTGGCTGATCGTCCTCTCAGACCAGCTACCCATCGTAGCCTTGGTAGGCCATTACCCTACCAACTAGCTAATGGGATTTGGACTACTCTCCCCGCGCCTTACGGCTTTACCGACCGAAACCGAGGTTTCAGACGGACTATTCGGTATTAGCCAAGCTTTCGCCTGGTTATCCCCAGCGAGGAGGCGCATTATCCAAGTATTACTCACCCGTGCGCCACTTTACTCATATTGCTACTTTCACGTACGACTTGCATGTCTTAGGCACGCCGCCAGCGTTCATTCTGAGCCAGAATCAAACTCTCTAATTCAAAGAAATCTACTGCGTAAGCACATCCCTTTCGGGACGTGCACAAAATTTAATATTTGCCCATCACTTGCGAATGCATTCTAAGTCAGACTCTTCTAGAGAGTCACTTCTACTTAGCTGCACTCAGAGTTTAGTTCTTGCATGAACTATGTTCTCTAATTTTAGGTCGCTGTGACCTAAAATCCTAAACAGCTTCTACCCATAACCTAGTTGTCTTACTGCCTTTTTGCTGTTTCTTTCGTCGCAGCAGGGAATCGAGTTTTAATCATTTGCCGCTTTCAGTCAAGAGACTATCTCAACTTTTTTCGCAGCGTTTCGATTACTTTCGAAACCCGCTCTTCTACCGAAGAGCGGCCTTGAGTTCGGTATTTTTAAGTACCGTTCTCTCAGCGGACGGGGATAGTAGTCCGGGAGGCTCGGAGATGTCAACGATTGGTCCGCAAAATGTCGTAAATTTGTAACGAATAAATTTCGGCAAAGTTCGGCACCGTCTCTTGCTTTGCTCTTCATTAGATGAGCTCGCATTCCGCACTAGTCACACAGGGCTCAGCGGTAACGTGCACCGAGGTCCCAGCTCCAACTCTCAGGAGAGACCTCTCGAAACCTGAATAATTCACCGTTGCGTCCGCGGCGGGTGTATACTGCAATCACGTTTTTAGTGAGGGTCGTATGCCATCGTTCGATATCGTTTCAGAGGTAAACATTCAGGAGGTTAAAAACGCGGTCGACCAGACCCAGCGTGAAATCGCGCAGCGATATGACTTCAAGGATTCGAACGCGACGATCGAGCTCAAGGAGAAGGAGGGAGTTATCGGACTCCACGCCCCTGACAAGCTTCGCATCGCCGCTATGCAAGAGATCCTGCGTCAAAAACTCTCTAAGCGCGGCATCAGTCAGAAGGCGGTCACCTTTGAGGAGCCGCAACCAGCCGGAGGAGACACCCTTCGTCAGACGGTTACTATTAAGCAGGCTCTGACCGACGAGGAGAAGAAGCGTATTAACAAGCTCATCAAGGAAACCAAGCTCAAAGTAACATCTCAGATTCAAGGAGATCAGGTCCGAGTCACGGGGAAGAAGAGGGATGACCTTCAAACCGCTATCGCAACCCTGCGGTCCTCCGTTACCGATATCGAGCTACAGTTCACCAATTTCCGAGAGTAAAACCTCTCTTTTCAGCTTCAGGCAGAGGCTCGTTGCGAGATGTGGATTCAAGGCTCAACCCTCAGCATCTCTCAACGCTCCCTTTCACCTGAGCGCCCTCTCTCGCCTCTCCAAGCTCGGGCTCAATCTCTCGCCAGTCAATTAATTCAAAGCTACAGCTCTCGGCGCGCCATTCACGATGCCCTCTCCTTTATAGAGGAACATCTGTCGCTCCCCTGTCCCTTCGAGGATGACGTCCTTTCACTCCCTCTTCCCGCGGCGACGCTCTCATCCTTGGGAATACCCGTTGGATTTGGGGTTAAAGGAGGGGCGGCCCGAGAGGCGTTAGCCTCTCGCCTTTCACTACGAGCAGCTCAACAACCGAGAGATATCGACCTTGTTCGTAGGGGCATCCATCGAATCCCTGCCGACGATGAAGTTGGCAGAGCGTTTATGGGGCGGGACTTCGAACACGGCGCGAGGGTTGAGCTCATTCGAGACCTCGGTGGCTACCTCCGCTCTCGCGACCTCACGATTAACGAAGTCACGGCGATTGATGATGTCGTTCACGCATCTCTCCTGTGCGCGCTCGATACGATCGGACACGTTCTGCGCCCCTCGCGATACCGGAGCGGCACGCTTCATAAAGCGCCGAGCCTGCTCGGCACCTCACTACTCAAGATGGTTCGTTTGTACGCGGAGGGGGGCGTCTTGGGCGAGAACTGGTCCATCACGGGCATCCCTGAGGAGACATCATTTTCGGATTTTGATCTCGCCGTTCACCTCAACAAGGCGTTCCAACGGGGACCCGCCGTGGCAGACCGGTTTCTCCATACCCTTGAAATCCTCTCCCTCCTTCCAGCCACAGAAAATCGAGTCGAGCGAGCCCTACTGGAGCTGGAACACCTTCGACACGGAGAGAAGGGGCTCTTTCCCGACGTGCCGGCCGAGCTATGGGCAAAAATCCTCATGGATGAGAAAGGACAGGAATCCTAATCTGAAGGCCATATCACTAAATTCTTGCTCAACAGGTGCGACGTCCCTACCATCTCGCCCATGCAGAATCTTGACGCTCAACTCGCCTTCATCCGTGAACTCGATACATTAAAGGGGGTCTACCGACTCGCACGAGTGAAAACCGACGATAACCGGCGAGAAAACAGCGCGGAACATAGCTGGCATATCTGTCTGATAGCTCATGTACTGCATGACTATGTTGATGAGCCGATCGATCTGAATCGGGTTATTCGCCTCCTTCTTGTTCACGACATCGTGGAAATCGACGCGGGAGACACCTTCGCGTTCGCGTCCCAATCCGTCTTGGATGAGCAACCAGAGAAGGAACTTCGCGCGGCGAAGCGTCTGTTCGGACTCCTTCCCGAGCATCAAGGAAAGGAATTTCTAGAGCTCTGGCTTGAATTCGAAAGACGAGATACCCCTGAATCCCGCTACGCGGTGGCGATTGATCGAGTAGCCCCGCTCCTCATGAATGTGGCAAACGAAGGAGGGAGCTGGAGGCACCATTCTCCCTCACGTTCGCAAGTACTCAAACGAAACGAATTCATCCAAAGCGCGGCTCCCCGCTTATGGGATTACGTCGTAAGGCAGGTCGATGAAGCGGTCGAGCGAGGATGGCTCTCAGAGGGATAGCTCCCCCTTCTTCCGCGACTCACCGCTCGACGACGTTCGCTGGGACCTCTCGAGCCGCGGCTTTGATAAGGATATACGAGAGACATAACGCGAGCACAAAACAACTCCCAGCTACGCCGCTATCCTTTAGAAGGATAACGATCTGGCTCAACGCTAGG
Source organism: Bdellovibrionota bacterium (assembly GCA_044345405.1). Taxonomy (GTDB): domain Bacteria; phylum Bdellovibrionota_C; class UBA2361; order UBA2361; family OMII01; genus OMII01. The sequence goes on along the minus strand of JBIJBE010000016.1, from coordinate 65,515 downwards.
AGAGCGCCAGCGAGGAGACGATCCGCAGGTTGATTCGGCTGAAAGAGAATCATAAGGGGAAGAGCCGCGAGAGCGAGATCATAGAAATTAACGGCGGGAGCAAACAACACGATAAGGGGTCCCACGGCAAGGAGCCCCAGATTTGGCCCGCTCGAGCCTCCGCGCCGAGATACGAACGCGAGAACGGATGGCACGACGAGGGCGAAAAAGAGGGTAAGCGCACCCCATGTCTCAGCTCCTACATGCTCTTGCCCTGACATCCAATCGTTCACAACATACAGGAACGGCACGATACCGGTCATTTGCGGCGCGTTACTCACCAGATCAATGTGCGAGAATCCCCTCGCGAACGCGTACCACCGAGAGAGCCAATCAACTCCCGCGACCAACGCTCCGAGCGACCAGAGGACAGCGCACGTCGTGAAACACGCTCCAATTGCACGCCACCGGGACTGCACGAGGAAGACAAACACGATCGCCAACGCGAAGTGCGGTTTGTACATCCAGAGCCCAGCCAGAATACCGATAGGGATCTCCATCTCCTTTTTTTGTCGTCGATCAAGAAAGAGGAGCGCGGCGTACAGCAACACGCTCAAACCAACGATCTGTCCACCAATCACCCCCAAAAACAGCGGTGCGAAGAGAAGCGATGTAACGATCACCTGCCATGTCAGCCCCCTGAGGAATGGCGAGGTTCTCGCTATCAGCGCACCAGCTAGAGCTACGCAGAGCGTCATAGCAAGGATCCACGCTAATCGAGCGTTCGATGGGGAGAGCTCCGCGAGTGGCTCCAGACAAAAGGCGAGAAACGCGGGATATGCCATCGGCAGAACAGACCCTTCAAGCGAGGGCCATAGCTCGTTTTGAACCTGTCGCTGCGTTTCAAGGTCGTAGAGCCGCGCGCCATCCCTCCGATCCGCAAGGGTCGCCATAGCGTAGAAGGCGGGAAAATCTCCACGAACGATGGCCGCAGACGGGGCCTGTTCAATCGAGAGCGCTCCGATGATAGCCACAGCTAAGCCCAGCGCGGCGGCTATCAGAAAACGGTCGATACGAACGGAAAGAACATTCATGGACATTAGACTCCAGGCGGCTTAGCGCACGAGGACACTCGCTGGGCGGGCAACCGACCGCAACTATTGCCCCTTTTCTCACTTCCCGGTTCTACTACTCCCATCGTGATCGTGGTAGCCTTCCTCCGGTTCGCTACGGCCATAGCTGGATGGAATCTATCGTGACCTCGACGTTTACAACGCTTCGTTCTAAACACCCCACCCTCACCTACCGGGGGTACACCCTCGTACGTCACGGCGACACCTTTCAAGCGACCTTCCTGATAGATCTAGAGCCTTCTATCCAATTTCGTCCATCGATTTCTTTTCCGGCGATTTCTTTTCCGGCGATTTCTTTTCCGGCGATTTCTCTTCCGGCCACCGAGATAGTGGAGAGTAAACTTGCCCCGTACCTCTTTCACCTTGGGATGGTTGAGGTTCTTAGCTACTGGAAAGCGGCATGCCCCCCGCGCGTCATCATCGATGGCTATCGATTGACGGAAGATGAGCGTGCGTGGTGGCACGATCTCTTCATCAATGGACTCGGAGAGTTCTACTTCGTCAATGATATAGACCCGAGCCAAGACGGGCTGCTCTCCATAGAGTCGCGGGGAGATCGTCCACTTCCACGAAGCGCTCAAGGCGACGCTACCACCAAAAACGGCGAGCTCGTCATGGCGGCGGGCGGAAAGGACTCTTCCCTTACCCTAGAGATGCTCAAGGCGTTCAATCCAAACGTCCGTCGCGAAACGCTCATGCTCAATCCATCTCGTTCCGCGAGTGAAAGCATTACTATCGCTGGCTACGGCGAGCCTCTCGTCGTTCGCCGAACGATCGATACACAGCTCATCGAAATGAACGCTCAGGGGTATCTCAACGGACATACCCCATTTTCCGCCTATCTCGCGTTTTTAGGCACCATGATCGCGGAGATGTATGGTCTCGGCTCAGTGATCGTGTCTAACGAACGGAGCGCGAGCGAGGAGAACACGATCTTTCACGGACTCGCGATCAATCATCAGTACTCAAAGGGCGTTCGGTTCGAACGAAGATTTCGAGCCTACGCCGCTGAGCACTTCCCTGGATGCGCGTCGTACTACAGCATCATTCGCCCCCTCTACGATCTGCAGGTGAGCGGACTATTCGCCCGACTCGCCCCGCGCCACCTTCACTCCTTCCGCAGTTGTAACGTGGGGCAACGAGATGACAAGTGGTGCGGGAAGTGCCCAAAATGCGCCTTTGTGTGCCTCACTATCGCGCCATTTACCTCACCGGATCATCGCGCATCCATCTTTGGAAAAGACCTCTTTGAGGTTCCCGAGATCCTCTCAGCGATTGAGGAGCTTACCGGCGTACGAGATCACAAACCACTTGAGTGTGTGGGCACCATAGGGGAATCACGTGACGCGCTCGTGCTGACACTCGCGCGCTACGCGCAGGAGGGAATCCCGGCACCCACCGGATTGGAGGCGATCGCTGAGAAACTCAGGCGACAAAACATCCTCCCCTCGCTACACAACGCGCGGGAGACCCTCATCGCATGGAGCGATGACCACGAACTTCCATCAGAATACGCACAGCGGCTTCAGCGCCTTCTCAAGGAGCTCGCATGAGAAACCCTGAGCTTCGTGGAGATTCGTTTCTGATCGTTGGATTCGGGCGCGAAGGACGGAGCGTCCTCGAATATATTCGTAGCCGACATCCGAACGCGCGCATAGGGATAGCCGACCACAACATCGACAGCGCAAACGCGGGTATTCCGGACGGCGTTGAGGTATTCATGGGCCCAACCTATCTCGCTTCGGCGCACTCTTTTGACACTATCGTTCGATCCCCGGGCGTGAGCATCCGTCTCATTAAGCCCTTCATGGGAGCGAACGCCCACCTCACTTCAGCGACCAATATCTTCTTCGCGGAGTGTCCCGGACGCATCGTTGGCATCACCGGTACCAAGGGAAAGAGTACGACATCATCTCTCACCGCCTCTATACTGAATCAGATCGTTCCTGACGTTCGATTAGTGGGAAACATCGGCACTCCGATGCTGAGCCACCTCGCCGGGGCGACCGCGAATACGGTATTTGTCGTTGAGCTCTCAAGCTATCAACTTGAGGACCTCCGCCGGAGCCCGGACGTGGCGATACTCCTCAACATCGTTCCCGAGCACCTCGATTACCATGGCGGATTCGATGCCTACAGCGCGGCGAAAGCGAATATCGGACGGCACCAAACCGCTGGAAACTTCCTCATTACCAACGAGACAACTGAGCTCCTTACAAATATCACGAGCGGTTTTCTTGGATCGCGTCTCCACTTTAATGAAGGCCACAGCTTCAACAGCACAACGAGCGTCGATAAGGGTAATATTATGATTACGAAGGACGGCGAACGCCTCGCCGTACTGCGAACTGAGGATCTTCCCGTTATCGGCCCAGGCAACCTGCAGAACGCCCTTGCCGCTATTACGTGCGGCGTGGCCTTCGGCGGTTCCATAGCGCAGATCCAAAAGGGATTACAAAACTTCAAACCCTTGGAACATCGGCTTGAGTTCGTCGCCACTCGACACGAAATCTCTTTCTATAACGACTCTCTCGCCACCATCCCTGAGGCTCTCGCGCACGCGCTCGTAGCGCTCGGCGATAAGGTCGAAACGGTTATCGCTGGCGGATTCGATCGTGGTGTCGACATGACTCCCGTGGGGCCAGCGCTTGCGGCGTCAAAGGTTAAAAACCTGATCCTCTTTCCCACAACCGGTCAAAAGATATGGGATGCCGCGAAGGCGGCCGCTCCTCAACGAGAGTACACACGGATGGACGTTGAATCGATGAACGCCGCCGTCCAAGCGGCCTACGATCTAACGAGCGCGGGGAAGATCTGTGTTATGTCACCCGCTTCGTCGAGCTTCTCAGTGTTCAAGGATTATCGCGATAGAGGTGAACAATTCCGGGAAGCGGTAAAGCGCCTCTCGCCCTCGTCTGAGATGCATGACATCCGCGGTTAAGCCTCAGCGAATTCAGGTTGAGCCCCCCGCGCGAGTCCACCAAGAAGAGACACTACGCTCCTCACAGCGCCTCCGGTATGCACCGCATGGACCGAATGAGAAACCCGCGCGGCGAGTCCGGTGGAGACGATAAAAGGCAAGCTCATTCGCCCCACTCCACTCGTCATCGTGGCTGAAGTGAGGCGCGCGAATCCCCGCACATCTCGAATCCGCTCTTCTCGCTCCAGCGCGTACATGCGAGCCGCCTCTGAAGGGTTCGTTTCTTTAAGGCCTCGCAGCAAACACCATGCCGCTAATCGACCCGAAATAAGGGCATGCGCCATTCCAAACCCGGCGCACGGGTCAAAGGTCTCACACGCATCACCCACTACATAGGCGCCCCGAACGCTCGCACACCGATACATGGTGTTCAGAGCTCCACAGCTCAGAGGCGGAGATACCAGTTCAAGCGAAACACCCATCATGTCTGAGATCGCATCCATCCGCACGCGTAGGGATCGCTCTCGCGCGAAGGGTTGGATTAAGGCGCGGTCTCCAAGCGCCGAGACGTTTACTAATCCGTTCGCGAGAGGGGTCAGGTAGATCTCACCTCTACGAACGAGCACCGTATGAACTTTAGAAGTAAGGGAGCCTCCGACCAGCCGCCAGACAGAGCTTGTTCCAAGACGGGGATTACGAGGAATCGGAAGAGAGCGACCGAGAGCCCGAAGCGTAGGCGAGGTCGCACCATCAGCGACGATCAGCGAATCGCCAATCACCTCACTCGCTCCAACCTTAACTTTACAATATCCCGGTCGTGCCTCCCGTACTGACGCTTTCGCGCCGAGAACCACATCGACGGTGGGGAACCGCGCGGCGTACGATAGGAGCGCGGCGTCGAGGTCCATCCGGGTGACGCCGACCAGTCCCGCGCGATCGGGTATCTCAAGGGAACGAGAGCCCTGAAAGATTCGATAGCCATTGAGAGGCCGATACGAACACGAAAGATCGTCCAGCGAACACCCGGCCGCGGCGAGTTCCGCTTGACCACGAGCGGACAACCCTTCACCACAAGGTTTACGACGGGGGAACGTCTCTTTATCGATCAGGGTGACGTGGGCGCCGGCGCGGGCTAACTCGATCGCGGTGATTGAGCCCGCGAGGGAAGCTCCTATGATGACAACTCGTCCTTCTTTGTGAGGTGTTCCGCGCATCGCCGTCCGAATAGGTCACAGGGTATAAATCTCCCCTTCCCTCCCATTACATCTCGATATCCCGAAATGCGAAAGAGATGAGACTCCTCTAAGGGGATTCGACGAGCGAGAACGAGACCATTTAAAAGGGTGAAGATCGATGAGGTCCACACGGCGCCTCCAACAAGGGGAAGGGTCGCTATCTCGATGATAACGACCAAGTAGTTGGGATGCCTAATAAACCGATAGGGACCGTGAGAGACAAACCGCGGGCCAACCCCGTCGGTTGTGACAACCGAGATATTCCAAAAGCTCCCGAGCGTCCGAAGAGCCCAGAATCGCAAGACCTGCGCCATCAGAAAAGCTGCCGCGGCGCCGAAACCAATAACCGATGGTACAATCGATGGAAAGCTCACCACCTCAACGAGCATCGCCACATACCACGAGGTATGAAGCGCGATCATCCAACGCACTCCAGCCAAGGTCTCCTTCTCTGAGAACCCATTGGCCTTCATCTTGTCTTGATTGCGTCGAGATATGATGAGCTCACCAAGACGCTCAAGAACGCAGTACCCGAAGAGCACCCAAAACAACGCAGACATTAACAACACTCAAAAAGATTGAGCTGGAGCGTTAATCCTGGCCCGACTCCAAGCATCACCATCCTATCACCCGGCTCGTATTCCTTATCATCGAGGAAGCTCTTCAAGGCGAAGAGGATAGAAGCGGATGACATATTACCGTGGTCTCGCAAACTCTCCCAACTCCACCGCGTTTGCGATCGAGAGACGGAGAGGGTCTCCTCAAGGCTTGAGAGGATCTTGGCGCCCCCTGGATGAAAGAGCCACCAGCGAACGTCCGTTGGGGAAAGACCAGCGTTCCTGAGGAATGAATCTATCGCTTTCGGCGCGGCGGAGAGAAGCGCCTGCGGTATCTCTCTATCCAAGCGGAGATGCGTCCCATCATCAAAGATGTCGTACCCCATGAGATCGCTCGTATCGGGAATCAGGAAAGACTGGGAGTCGACAATTCTGAGTGGCCCTCTCTCGGGAGAGATGACCACGCACGCGGCGCCGTCCCCGAAGATCGCGGACCCAACTATATTGCCCGCCTGCAGGTCTGCGCCTTGATACACGAGGGAGCAAAGCTCAACTGAAGCGAGGAGCGTTACTCCAGTCGTCGCGCACAGGTGCCGACCGAGAGAGATGCCAATTGCACCACCGGCGCATCCGTACTGAAAAACGGGGAGTCTAAGTAGAGTCTCTCGCATACCGAGGTCCCCAACCACTGAAGCGTCAATGGCCGGAATCGTTGGAACTGAACACGAGGTTGAGAGCAAAGCTCCCACCTCCCGGGGATCGGTTGCTGTGACCTCCATGGCTTGAGAGAGAACATCCCTAAGAAGGCTCCCACCCATCTCCTTGAAAATCTGGGCACGGACCGCTGGGCCACTAAGAGCCAAGAGATCATCGATCGGAAGCGCGAAGTTGCGGTGCTCGATCTTAGTTGAGTTCGCCAATCGTTCAAAGAGCGCACGCTCTTGTTCGGAGTTTTTCAACCACGATCCCGCCTTCTCGGTAATCTCCTTGGTTGAATAGCGATACGGTGGAAGCGCGGTAACAACTGACTGAACGAAAGACATGGTGACGGAGCCTCTTGTGCGGCTTTCAATAAATTTTTCCCCACCTCAAAAGCCCCATAAGCCGCGCTAGGGCTGTTCGTTTTAGCCGCATTTTGCGGCGAAAAACTATAGAGTCTACTAGTGTCTCTTGCGACTAGGGTTCGGCCTCATCCGCACAAAACTCGCTGAAAGGGACACTAGTTACCGTTTCAGCGGTATCTTCGTCTGGTACGAGATAGTAACGACTGGGTCGAGCTTGGCTATGAGGATCGAGGGATCCTCAATGTTGTAGTCCGCCCACGTCACAGGAAGCGCTCCGCTGATGAGGTAGCTATCATGCTCCTTGGTTATAGAAACGGGAAGAGCGACCTCTTTAGAAACATCTCGCATCGTGATGATACCGGTCAATGTTCCGGAACACTTTCCGGCGATATCAATGACGGTCGGTTTGCAGTTATCAGAGAGACGGGTCGATCTAAAAGACGCCACAGGATAGGTGTCCGACGCCATACATTCTTGCAACTTCTCGTCCCGACTATCCCAATCGGTATCAAAGGTCTTCACTTGAATTTTCAGATCGACCACGATCGAGAGCGGATCGTTTTTATCCTTCAAGACCACAGAACCATTAAGATCTCTCGTCGTTCCGTTGACGGTGTGCCAGGTCGAATCAACGACGAAGGAGACCTTAGTGTTAGAGTCATTCAACGGACTTGGCAGGTTCCAGGTATCCGCCATCGCTCGTCGTGGAGTCGCGGGAATTACTGAGAGGAGGGTCGCGATAGACGCGAGAAGCACGTTCTTCATGGCTATCCTTGGGGAGTGGGCCGTTCCCCTCAAGATGCACCACCCACCTGAAAAGCGCCATAGGGCGCGATAACCCTCCGCCATCTTCATGGGATGATGGTCCTCGGCCGCGCCGATAGGCTATCCTCCTCCGTATCGAGCCTTTTTTGCACCCAGTATGAAGATACGACTTCTCGCGCTCTCTCTTGGCATTCTCTGCCACCTCTCCTTCGCCGGCGCGGTCGGCGTGATGAGGGCGGCGCTCTTCGGCTCCATGCGCATCTCTTCCCCCTCTCTATCGTGGGGCGCCGCTCTCGCAATCGATCTCATCCTACTCCTCCAATTCCCCCTTCTTCACTCGGTCATGCTGCGCCCCTCGGGGCGCGCGTTCCTCAGTCGCCTCTTTCCAGGTGAACTCGGAAAACATCTGGTGACAACCACCTTCGTTATCGCCGCCTCCACGCAACTGCTCCTTCTGTTCACGCTCTGGGTTCACATCGGCTCGTTTGAGTGGCGTCCTCCACAACCACTCATGTTGGCATGGACGACCATCTACGGAGCGAGCTGGATCCTTCTCGCTATCGCGATGACCAATGCTGGCCTCGGAACGCAGATGGGATTTCTCGGATGGACCGCGGTGTACCGCGGCAAGGCGCCTGTCTACAGCTCATTTCCACAACATGGGCTCTACAGGATATGTCGCCATCCGGTTTACTTTGCGATGGCACTTGTATCCACCACTGGCCCCGTCTGGAACATCGACCACCTCATTGTCGCGACTATCTTTGTGACGTACTGCGTGGTCGGTCCCCGCGTGAAAGAGAGACGCCTCCTCAAAGCGTTTGGGCCCACATTTGAAACTCATATGCGAGAGCTTCCATTTTTTCCGACTCCACGGTCGTGCTGGCGAGCACTTACGACTCGCGCTCAAGACGCCGCTTAACGGCTGACCAAAAGGGGAAGAAGCCGGATTTGGCAAACGGGAAGTAGAGCGAGTCCCATCTTCGACGGTGGAGCAGCACCTCAACACCGTGAGATGACAAAACCTCAGCGAGACGGTCGAAATCCGAACGAACTTCACCGCATGGGGGAAGCATCACATGCAATCGCCTCGAAGGACCTCGCTTCATTTCCTGAATAATCGCTTCGGCGTCATTCACATACGCTGCTCCCATCCTTTCGACCGCATCACGCCGCAGACCCTCTTGATGGCTGAGAACCAAAGGGGAACCCTCGCCACAAATCGGTGTCCACATCAGAAAAGCAAGCCCAGTTGATGAAAACTCCTGGGACAGATCCACTGACAGATCGTCGTCATGGACAAGCACAGAGTCTCCCGGGCGGGGCAGGTCGGCAGAGAGAGGCTCCAGGGGTACGATGGCTCCGATGTCATCCATACGCAGGGGGGTGGGATTCAGATTGAGCTCGGACTCCTTGGGACGCCATCGGCCTTCTGAATACTTCTCGATGTTATCAGGTCTCGCGACGTAGATCTTACCCGGGGTTTGGAGCCCCCCGACCCACCGCCACGACAAGGTGTTCGAGGCGGGATCTCCATCAAGGAGATGGCGATACATAAAATCCGCCCCAAGTTGCCATGGCAACCGCAGCGTAAAGATCCACACACTCGCGAACCACATCCTGGTATGGTTGTGAAGATAGCCAGTAAGGCGGAGCTCTTGGACCCACTCATCAAAGAATGAAAGTCCGGTTCTCCCCTCAATCGCCTGGAGATATCCCTCAGGAAACCCCTCGTCGTTGAAACGCTCTACACCAGCGCGAAAGGATCTCCATACCTGAGGACGAAGCTCGAGCCACCCTTTCCAATAGGTACGCCACAGGACCTCCTGTACGAACTTCTCAGCTACCTCAAACGGATGGCGCGCGAACACGGCGGCGACGCACTCCTCTTCAGTGATAACCCGATAGCGAATCCATTTGGATAGGCAGGAAACCTCGGCGTGGCCCGGTCTATCGAAGTTCCGTTGAGAGGCATAGTGAGGTACTCGCTCTAAAAAATTCGAAAGGTGATGGAGAGCGGCGGAACGGGATGTCATCACGAGTAACCCTGTAACATCTACGAACGATAGAGAGGCATTACTGAGGATGCCTCTCCTTCACCCGCGGACGCAAGCGCTACTTTCCGATCGGAGCGCGCCGAGCGACCCACGCGTACTTCACAGGAGCTTTCCCGCGCTCCTGCTGTTCAGTGGTAATGCCGGCCAGGTACATACCATCCTCTGAAAGCTGGGCGACGCTCTCTACTGAGCCGCCAGCTTGATTCTGAGAGGAGAAGGTTACGCGAGGCTGTCCTTTGGCTCCGGCTTCAGCTGCGCCAGAGATAGACTGATACGAGACACGCTCGCCTATTCCACTTCGATTAGGGGCGAACTGGTCCATCACGTACACAGTGCCCTCGATCTTTTTGTTGGTCGAATAGAGGACCAACGTGCCGTGCGGCATGTTTTCGGGAAGCTCCCCGGACGCCTGATCAACAACTCGCCAATCCCACAGCCCGCTTACCGCGTCGAGCGGATCAAACGCCGTGGACATGGTCGCTTGGTCGATATTTTTAGCCATCTCGACAGGGCTTTCTTCCAACGCTTCCATACCGAAACGACCATCTTCGGTACCGCTGAACCAGTCAACTGAGGCTCCTTCGACGACAGTTCCGTTTACGGTACGACGGAAACCTTGCGCGGCGTGAACCTCTCCGCTCTTCTTATCGGTGGCGGTGACCTTCACACCGAGCGCTGTGACACCGACATCGGAAAGTTGCTTAACCTCGCCTCTATCTGAGATACCGTCCTGATTGAAGTCGAACCAGAGCGAGAGATCTTTAAGCTCATCTCCCTCAAGCCACCCGTTAGCGTTTTTATCCAGGGTAGTAAGAGGCTCATAGCCGTGCTTCCACTCCTTCCCCCACGTGTGTGTGCCAAAGAGCTGTGCGGCGCCCAGAATCATACCGCTCTTATCCGGATCCCATACGACGAGAGGGGTAAGCCCTGACCCCCGCCACACGAACCACTTGCCCGCGTCCTTCGGATTAAGCGGGAACTTGGAGCGAGACGCGACCTCTCGAATCTTCACATCAGACGACCATAGGAGAGAAACAGGGGTCGTGAACTCGTTGAAGCTCGCTGATATCGCGACGGAACACTTAGCTTCACTCAGCAGCTGCTGCTTCCATGGCTCAACAGGACGACAATCTTTGTAGAGAAGTGCAGTTCCTTGAAGATGTTCACCCCACACGCCATTAATTACGGTCCTCGCTTGCGCCGTAAGCGCTCCGACACCGTACCGGATCTGCAAAGAGGACTTGATGCAGGTGTCCATGTACTTAATGGCACTGCGGAAACCAGCCGCAAATTCGGCCGGTGAAGCCGGGTCATTACCAGCCGCTCTCGCCTTGGCTACGTATTCGTTGTAGGCTTTCGTGTACTCAATGCCATCAGCCGCGGAGATGCCGATTTGGCGCCTGTCTGGAAGACGATACGAATAAAACCCAAACTGAGAGCCGACGAGATTAGCGGAGCATGTGCTTCGAGCGCTCTCCATACAAGGAGAAGCTTCGTTGAGAGACGTCGAGTTGAGAAGCTCTTTTCCTTGGCCGTCCGCAAAGGAAGCCATGAAATCGCTGTTGGGCTCGGAATTGGGGTGATACCGATGTATGGCAATCTTCGTGAGATCACCGATCTTCGTGCAGGGGTCCTTCACACACTCACACGCCGGCGAATCGGGATTCCATAAAGACTCACCAGGAGGGCACCCTTTGATCGGGCAGGAATTCGTACACACCACAGGGGTAGGACACGCTGGTTGGGTACCACTTGCGCATACAACGGGCGTTGGACATGTGCCCGGGGTCCCAGGGTTGGGACATGCTGGACAGGTAGCTGGGGTCGGGCACACCGGACATTCATCCGATGGAATCATGCCACAACCACGCGCCCGCGCTTCAAGTTTATCGGTACAGACCAAGCAGCTATCAAGGTTATCGTTAATGTAGATTTTGACAGCGGAATTTGAGCAATTAAAATTTGATATCGAGCAGCACGAGTCGCACGATGTTGTCGTACTCGTCCTACTCCCCCCTGCAAAACCCTCAGGAGAGCTCTGGGCGACCGCCGGAAGCGATGACATCCCCGCATACAAAACAACGATCAGCGCACGTAAGGCTTGGCGTAGAGTGTGTCCGTTCATAGGTCCTATACCTAAGAGTTCGTTTTTGGGGGATAAGACGAGTATAGCCATACGCTAAACCCGTATGTGCGAGAAACTCGTGTAATCCTGGCTAAACCACTTGCAAGGTCAATGTCGACTCATACTTACAAGAACTTGAGGGTCTGACGCCGACTAGAAATGGAGCGGCATCTTTTGCCCGCAACTCCCATTATTGATTGACACTTCTAAGACTTATCAGGCAAGCCTGTCCGACAAACTATCGCAGTAACGTGTCCGATCGTGCGCGAGCACCTAGAGGTTTGAAATCCTGAGACTCCTCGAAACCGCCTCGCGTCCGGCGGTGGCGGCTACCACAACGGTCGACCTTCGGAGCTTGCGTCTCGACGTGACGTAGAAGAATCGACCGGTCGAGTTAGTGGTAAGAGAGGCGACCTTTTTTCCGATGCTCAACTTGACTGGCGCCCCAACGATAGACTCTCCGTTTCGTGAAATGAGCTTACCTGAGAATTTAACCGCGGCGCGATTTCCGGTCGCGCTCAAGGAGATGCTGGAGTTCGTCAGGCTCGGTGCCATCGCTTTGAGCTCAAGACAACTTCCAAAATGAAAGAGGTGCTCATTAATCTGCGTGAGGCTGTTCTGAGAGAAAGAGGAACCCACTAAGATATTAGGGGACATCACACTCATGGCGCCGAATCCAACCATATCGTGACGCGCGCCGAGATTGTGTCCTATCTCATGCGCGAAGTAGTACGGAGCTCCCCCACCTGCAGTGACCTGCGTCAAACTATAGGCGAACTTCGGCTGGTAACACACCGCTCCAACATAGGCGATCCCAATCGTGGTACCGTCTAAGTCTTTGCCCGTGAAGAGGTGCTTGAGATCAACATCATCGTCGAACGAAGACACATTCCGCCCCATGACTGCGGCGTTCTCCGTGCTCGAAGCGAAAGCCTTCAGGAAACGCGCCGGATCAGTTTCGGGAATAGAGAGCGCCCCGATATCGGCGTAGACATGTTGCTTTACTATCTGAAATCGAATTCCAAGTTGGCGCTCAAAGAGCGCCTCAGCGGCGTTCACGATACCAGCTACGTGAGAATTGGTGGCGTCTCCGTATTTGGCGTACAACGCTGGGTCCGCGACGGTGCTCAAGGTAAGCACATGGTACATCTTGGTTTGAGGTAGACCTCCGTTTAAAGGCTCAATCGTCATGGCGTGCGCCGGAGCGTCGCTATTTGAATGATCGTGACCACACGTCTTATTGTGAAATACGGACGACGGAGAGCTGGCGACTCTGACGGACGATGTTCCCTCCGCTACAACAGGAGTCGTAAGAGTAAAGATTCGTTGTCGAGAAGACCTGCTCCCACGTTGGCGCCCCGGAAAGGAGAGGACGATATTCTTCCCAACGACCGAGGCGGCCGCTGGATACCGAACACCGCGAATATAAACCTCGCCTTGATAGAGCTCGAGGCGAGGCGAATCGATGTGCTGATATCCATCTTTTGAGATAGTGGCGCTCCAGTTGACCGCTTTTTGAACGTTAAGTGACACCCGAACGTTTCCTTCGGTGTGCAAGCGCGTCGTGAATGTGATGGTTGGAATGAGACCGGCGGTATAGCCACGCGCCACGGATGTGGTATGCGTTCGAGCGCGTTTGGAAACTTTTTTTGTGGTCGTAGTTCTGAAAGGCGAAAATCCCTCGGCATAGGCGCCATGCGAGAGAACTAGAGCAACCAATAAAGCCTTCACGAACTTCATGTCCCCCTATCCGGAGAGGGGCACACTCTGCATCCGATTGAAAGGCACATTCTCGATTCAATTCAACAGCATACGAGTTATTCGTAGCCTAAGAAGCTCACTAATACCAACTAATACCGCTCACCAAGCGCACATGGACCGCTATTCCTTAGGCGCTTCCCCTATGCGAGGCTCCATAAGCTTTCAGCTCCTCTCTCCTGTGCTCCGGCGACACCTTCTTACGAGGTGGTGTCGCGGAGGTACCGCAGAGAAAGGAGGTTTTTCATGTTTTCAACTCTGTCTTATATTCCGGCGGTGAACACGTACGTGTTTGCCGCGATTGTCGCAGCCGCCATCTACATCGCGTTCGTAGCGGGTAGGGCGGCGTACCACAACGTAGATCGCTCCTTGTGGAAGCGATCTCTGAGGTGGGCGACATGCGTTGTCTTAGCTTTGACCGTACTCGGCGCGCTGACCATGGGTCGGTGGGTGCCGGGCGGTCAGATCGGCGTAGGAACGGAGAAGGTATACTCCCCTGGATGGCACGTCTATCCACGGGAAGCCTTCATCACCCTTCCTCGGGCCGGAATGTTCACCATTCCGTATCCGGACGACCGACGGTTTATTGAGGTCTCGTACCTCATCACAGACTCAGAACGATTGAAGTTCTTCTGTGAGGAGATTAGGACCTTCACGACCCCGGTCGCTGAGGGAATTGTGCTCTTTGGCACCACCAAGCGAGACGCCTGGAAAGTTGCCAAGGATCCGTTTGCCGCGTGGCTCCTTTGGAAGACCAGTAAGTATCTTCCAAATGAACACGCGACGGGTGCTGAGATCGACATATTCTTGTCGTACCTCGCCACCTACGGGATCTCAGTTGACGCGCGATTGCTTGTGCAGCAGTGGCGTGGAAAAAGATAGAAAGAGTGGGAACGGACTCCCCTCTTTTCTCTTTGTCAGGTTTCTCTTCTCCGCGGTACCTTCACTCTTCAAGTAGTAGAGTGCGTCATCTCGCTACGGGCCTCAAAATATCTGCTGCGCCAGCCATCCGGCCCCTCGGAATGGAAAGGCGATAATATCGGTAAGTGCTACCACAACAGCGCTGTGTTCAGGTTTTTTTTCAACATTCCCGTCAGTGTCGTACCTCTGTCTACCAACCGCAGCTTGCGAGGAGCTCGATTCCGATTCACGGACAGCTTGTCGCTCCCGAGCTATTTCATCCTCCCAAGGCTCGGTGGGATTCGCCACGATCGAATACGAAGGACTACAACCACTGAAACTAACCACCAGGGTTCCTACGACCGTTACCGTCACATAGCGCGCGTTTGTAGAGAGAGCCTCATTCATATATGCCCTCGTGGAACCGTACTCTTTTACCGCACCCTACTCGCACCGCTCGAAAAGGTAGGTGCGCCGGAACAGCGCGCAAATCAAGTTAAGCAAACTCTACTCGTACCGAAGCGCGTCGAGGATCTCAATCCGAGACGCTCTCCACGCTGGCACGACACCGAACACAACCCCTACAACAAACGCGACTAAGAAGGCGGGAATGATGATCCAAATCGGGGCCCGCATGTCGAAGGATGGGAACGCGAAGAAGAGTCCGAGGGTGATAACTACGGCGCCTCCCACACCAACGGCGCCTCCCAAAACAGAGAGCGCGACAGCCTCAGCCAAGAGTTGCTTTAAGATATCGATCCGCCGAGCACCCACGGCTCGACGAATACCGATCTCTTGCGTTCTCTCCACGACCGTCACCCACATGATGTTCATGATACCGATACCACCTACGAGCATTGAGATAGCGGCTATGGCGGCCAGAACGTAGGTCAACATGTTGAGGATGGTGTTCATACTCTCCATCATCGAGACCTGGGTGAGTACCGTAAAGTCCTCCTCTCCATCTCGGCGTTCCTTTAAGATCTCAGAGATCTCAGCGACCGCGTCATCAACACCCACACGAGAGGAGGCCTTTGCTCGAATGCCAAACAACTTGTCGTCATTAAAGAGCTTGAGCGCCGCCTCCGTCGGAATAAACCCAAGCTCGTCGAAGTCCAAACCGAGCTTATTTCCCATCGGCTGGAGCACCCCGATAACCCGATACTCACTCTCATTGAGCTTCACCGTTTGTCCGATCGGATCCGCCTCGCCAAAAAGCTCATTCACGACGTTGCGTCCGAGTACCACGACCCGCCGGCCATACTCGTCCTCCTCTCTGGTAAAGTACTGCCCACGGCCGATCGGTACCGAGAGGATGTGAGGAAATTGCTCGTTAGTACCGAAAACGGTGATATTACTGAGCGCGTCCTCAAAACGAACCGACACCGTTCCGAGTACGAGTCCTGAAACGGCTTCCACGTTCAACGCACGCTTCTCAATCGCCATGACATCCGCTGTTGTCATCTTGCGCTGAGCGGCACCCACAGGGGGGCCCATGTGCCCCTTCTTGTCAGACTTACCGGGCTGAATGACGATCAGGTTCGTTCCAAGCCCCTCGAATTCACTCGTCACATAATTTTTCGCTCCCTGACCAAGGGACACGAGCAAGACGATCGCTCCGACACCGATCACCATTCCGAGGATAGTCAGGGCTGTTCGCAACTTCTGCGCGAGGAGTGATTCAACCGCGAGCCGAATGACCTCTTTAAGTCCCACGACGATCCTCCACTAAGGCGCCATCCCTCAGCACCAACTGCCTGTGAGCGCGCGCCGCGATAGCCTGATCGTGGGTCACCATAAGGATCGTTACACCTTGCCCGTGCAGTCGTTCAAAGAGGGTCAGGATATCGTTACCGCTCTTTGAGTCGAGGTTGCCGGTTGGCTCATCGGCGAAGAGTAGCTTCGGGTTATTAACGATAGCTCTGGCGATCGCCACACGCTGTCGCTGACCACCAGAGAGTTCATTCGGGCGATGGTTCATCCGATCCTTGAGACCAACGATATCAAGGGCGGTCATGGCTCGTTCCCGCTGCTCCGCTTCGCTGATGCCACCTCCAGAGGTTGCCGCGTACACGAGGGGCATCATCACATTTCGCAACGCGCTCGCTCGAGGCAAGAGGTGGAAGCTCTGAAATACGAACCCCATGAACTTATTTCGCAGGGCGGCTAACTCTGTATCAGAGAGATTTTCAACGGGTTGACCTTGAAGCAGGTACCGACCACTAGTGGGCTTATCGAGGAGCCCCAAGATATAGAGAAGCGTTGACTTACCACTTCCCGATGCCCCGGTAATCGAAATGAACTCCCCAGCCTCTACCGAAAGGACGAGATCGCGAATCGCCTGAATTGTCTCATCGCCTCGAGTGAATATCTTGTTCAGTTTCTCGGTTGTAATGAGGGACATCGTGGCGCCCTCCGCTACCTAACCACAGCTACTCGCAATCCATCGGCTAGTTCGAACTTATCCGATGGAAGAACTACCTCATCCGATGGAGAAAGCCCTGAGACTATCTCACTCACCGTGTACCCATAGATTCCGATCTTTACTGGGGTCTTTTTGAGCTTGGCGCCGCTCAGGACATACACGTACCGATCATCTCCCCGTCCAAGGAGCGCCCTCGATGTCACGGTCAGGACATCATCTTTCGTGTCCGTAACAACTTCGACGTCAGCCGATGCTCCAGCGGGAAGAAGAAGCCCTTCACTGTCGATATCGAGCTCTATCTCAGAGGTTCGATCCTGCTCGCGAATACTGCTGACAAATGGGATGACCTTTCGCACGCGCGCTTTAAACGGCTCTTTGCGAATAGCGAGAATCTTTACTCGAGCGGGCAGACCAACCTTCACCTTAGGTAGATCGACCTCGTCTATCTCAGCCCGAACGTAGCGGGGCTTCACATCAACGATTCGAATGGGCGCTTGCGGAATCACTGCGGTTATCTGAGAGAGCTCTCCAACCTCGAGGTTCAGCTCAGCGACTATTCCATCGTACGGCGCTTTGATGAGGCTCTTCTCATACGCGGTAACAGCGGCGTCATAGTTTGCCCGAGCTTGGGTCACTCCGCTTTGCGACATCGCGTCACTCTTACTCAAACGTTGCGATCGCTCATACTCCTCGAGCGTTGATTGAAGCCGGGATTTCAGATCGTCGTTTTCGACCTTGGCTAAGATCTCTCCCTGCTTGACGGAATCACCGAGCGTGACGTTGACCTCCTTGACCCGACCAACGGTGCCGAACGCGAGCTCGGTGTTGCCTTCCGCGCGAACGGTTCCGGAATTCACACTCGATACCGTAGCCTCGACATGCGATTTGGTGACGGGCGCCACTCGAACTTCCGGCCTTCCTTTGCAACCACTCGCAAAAAAAATAACCACGCATAGCGCGACACCGGTCGATGTCGCTCCACGCGTGGCTAACTCCCTCCAGCTTAAACGAGTGGAACGGGGCCTCTGACTAGAGAGATTTTTTAATTGCGGAGAGAGCTGCGGCGTAATCCGGCTCTTCGGCGATTTCAGTGACATAGTCTACGTGTACCACCTTTCCGCTCTTATCAACAACAAAGAGAGCGCGGGCGAGGAGCCCAAGGTCAGGAAGCTCAACACCGTACTCCTTACCAAAGCCTCGGTGCTTGTGGTCACTGAGCGTTACCACGCGCTCGACGCCCTCGGCCGCGCACCAACGCTTGAGCGCGAAGGGGAGATCACGACTTACAGACGCGATAACAACATCTTGGGAGAGGGCTGCGGCCTCTTGGTTAAACTTCTTGGTCTCCATCGCGCACACTGGGGTGTCGATGCTTGGGATCGAGACAAGAACGAGCACTTTGCCAGCATACGTTGCGTTGGTCACATCCGACATGTCAGGAGCAGTGAGTTTAAAAGCTGGTGCCTGTGTCCCCTCTTCGATGCATCGCCCCTCAACTGTAAGGGCATTTCCTTTCATGGTGATCTTTTCGTTGCTCTTTGCCATACCTTCCTATTCGCGAAAATTACTGTCGGCCGCTGTTCTACTATGTGCCGCTAGCACCGACAACTGTGTTCGGTCAGCCACACCGGCGGCGCGAATTAAACTCAACTAACCGCTGCCCATCCTGATTTCAAAGCTGCCGTGTACTCACGGAGCTCGCCAACCAATATTCAACACCTTAGGGGGTCGCTTTTCAAGTTCCGTTCTACTGAGCGAACTAAAATCCCCTTTGCGGCATCCAATTATTAAGAATCCAGGTTGCTACCCGATCTACAGGTAAGGGAGGCGATACGTTATGGCAGACATGATCCGACAGGGACCCCAGACCACCGATCCTCACAGGGCGGCAGGCCGCCACAACACTGACCTCTCTCAACTCACCGTTTCCGAGCACTTCTCAGATCCCAAAACCGCTTCATTACCCCGACACACTGCCACCTCCGTCGCCCAGCGATGGGACGAGAAGTTATTCGACACGGGAGCGATGATGCGGGGAGAGGTTGTTGGAGGGAAAAGATGAGCATCGAAACACCTCACGAAACATGGCAGGTCAAACTCTCAGGACCGACCTCCATCGACGCTCCCTCCATGTGGGCCCTCCTCAATCCGTGGAGCAAAACGGAATGGCGGGAGATAACGATACAGATGCGGGTTGGAAGCGAGGAGTGTCCCGATTGGGACCATGTCAACCTCTGCATGACAGCTATTCAGGAACTGATCACGATGGCGAACGGCACGATCTCTGACGAGGTCCTCGCGGCGTTACAAGCTCACGTGGATGTTATCGACGTTCGAACTTTACGCGCCCCCCCTCGGCTCTGAGAACCGAGTGCCTAGAGAATTCATTACACTCCGTTACTACCACTAGAAAAGTGTCAGTGCCGCCAACAGCGCGGCTCCAACAACGATCGTGAAGGGAATACCTACTCGAAGGAAGTCACCGACCCTGTACCCACCTGCCCCCGTTACGAGCATGTTAGATCGGCAGCTCGTTGGTAGCATGAAGGCGAGCGAGCTTCCGAGCGTCACCGCCAGCAGAAGACTCAATTGGTTTCCACCTGTGTACTTACCGAGCCCAATAGCGATCGGGCCTAAAAAGATAACAGCGACTGAACTATCGATAACCTGACTCAAGACGCTTCCAGCGCACAGGAACGCCAACAATAGGAGCACCTCCGGCGTCGCGGTCGCGACATCCGCGAGAGCTCGCGCCGCGCCCTCGCCCGAGGTCATGTTTCCAACCGCGTGCCCGAGTGGAATTATCAACGCGAGAAGGAATACGACCCGCCAATCTATCTCGCGATAGACCTGCTCCATCGTAATCGCGCCACAAAATACACACACACACGCCGAGATAAACGCGGCTTCATGAACCGCCATCCCGGTTACCAGCGGGGTGAACATGAGCATAAAGAGGGCGACAATCGCGAATGCCGACCGAATTGAGAGTCGGGGCGACTGACGATGTTCAGAGAGCAAGAGGAAATCCGGCTCCTTCGCCAACACACTCAAGCTCGTGCGAGCGCCTTGCACGAGAAGCGCGTCTCCGTACATAAGAGGAAGGCTCGATGAGAGCGACATCTGTGCCTTACCATCACGCCAGAGCGCAAGGACCTGACAATCAAACTTCTCTCTGAAGTGAAGGTCCGCCAAGGTCTTTCCGATGAACTCTGATCGGGGAGTTAAAACTAACTCAACTATCCCTACGTCAGCTGACTCAAGCTCATCGGTCGCGGCCTCTCCCTCAAGCACAAGGGACCCCAAAGCCGCTTTACGCTGTGCCTCCTCAAGCGACCCGCTTACCAAGTACACCTCACCCTCGCGGATCACATGATCCGCCGAGAGGAGCGCACCCGTCACCTCCCCACCGGGATGAATAACGGGAACGTCGAGCCACTCAACGTCGGAGCCGTTTACAATTCGACCGAGGATCGACAACTTCGTCTCATGCGAGAGACGATGAAGTGGCGCGCCACTCCACCCTTCAGGTTGCACGGTCATCGCGTGAAGGCTCTCTCGTAGGGCAACCTCACCTTTATCAAGCACCTCAAGCTCAACATCCACCTTTGGGGAGTCTTCGGAGAATTTACCAACGATGGCGCCGAGAACTTTATCTCCTTTGTGCACCAGCGAATCCAAAAACCAAGATGGAGGATGAGCCTCCCAGGCGTGGTCGTGCGAGCCACGCTCGACTGAGAGTGGAACGACCCCGGTCGTTCTCAGGAGCTCACGGAGCGATATCATCCGCGTATCGAGGTGCACCTCCCGGATCGAGTATCGAACGACCTCGGCGGATTCAGCCAGCTTTCGAAGGGCGGCGTCCGGAACGGCGGTGAAAGCGAGTCCCTTAAGAGCTACCACCTCTGAGAAACGCTCAGGATTCCCACGGACCAAGATTACATCGCGCGTGTGTAACTTTTCGGTCGCCTTGGGAGAGAGGAGCTTTCGACCACTTCGAATAATAGTAACGACAACCCCGCTCACCAAAGAGCCAAACCGGAGGTCACCGAGCGACTTGCCATCGACCAAGCTGGAGTCAGGCACGCGGACGGAGAACAATCGATCTTGCAAGTGATAGAGAGAGCGAAGATCGGTGATGCGCCGAGTTAGTCGCTGAGTCTTTCGTACCGGAAGAAGATTGATGCCGACCGTGACCATGAAGATGATACCGGCCACTAACGCGACCGCGCCGTAGGGCGTAAAAGCAAAGAAGGAGAGCGTGGCGACACCACTCTGTCGAGCTATCTCGGAGGCGACGATGTTCGGCGGAGTTCCGATCAGGGTGAGCATTCCCCCAAGTGTTACGGCGAACGCCAGAGGCAGGTAGAGACGAGAGGGAGGAATCTCGGTTTCATGCGAGAGCACCGCTACAGCGGGCATCACGAGCGCCGCGGCGGAGATATTGTTCATGAAAGCGGACAAGATAGCGCCGACGATCATAATGACGGCGATCGCGACGCGCTCATTTCCTCCAGCATAGCCTCGGATCCAACGCGCCATCGCGTCGCTGACGCCGGTTGCCTTTAAAGCCGACGCGACAAACAAGGTCGAGACCATCACCACGACAACTGGCGAGGAGAAGCCCTGAAAGGCCTCCTGAGGCGTCACATATCCTCCCACCATCAAGATGAGGAGAACACCCATCGCGGTAACATCCACCGGCAAGCGCTCCGTTATGAAGAGCCCCACCATGAAGAGGATTAGGACGATAAGTCCGAACGCGTGAAAACTGATACCGAGCAGCTCACCTAACATGCCAACGCTCTCTTACGCACAGTGATAACGGTCCTCAAAGAGCGAGGGTCCTCGCTCGATCGTCATGCGTTCATTTACCGCGAGTCGGCGAACGATCTTAAAGACGGTTTCAACCTCCTCGGGACTCCCTACCCCAGCCGCGATCTCCTTAACTCCCACTGGGGAGCCTGCCTTGCGAACAAACGCGACAACCTTCTCCTGAAGCGCCAACACTCGGGCCGCCGCTTTCTTACCTGCCTCAACACCGGGTTGATGGTAGGCGTTAATGTTAATCAAAGACGCGTAGAGACCTACGGCGCGCTCAAAGAGCGCGATCAACATACCAACCGTTCGTTCGCTCGTTTCAGGTACGGTTACCGTAACGCTCTCACGACCTTTCTCAAAGAGAGCGGAGCGCGTTCCAAGCAGAAACCCGGCGAGATAATCACCACTCGTTACTCCGGGCTCCACATCGAAACTCTCCGGGTGGAGTTTTGCGAGAACACTCGAAGCCCGCGTGCGAGGCGATCTATCTCGGAGCACCTCAATGAACACCGCGAAGAAATTGTGCAATCCGTCTCGAAGTTGCTGCACGTAGGCGTGCTGATCCGTGGAACCCTTATTTCCGTATACCGCGAGACCTTGATTCACAACGGCACCTGAGAGATCCAGTTCCTTACCAAGGCTCTCCATAACGAGCTGCTGCAGATATCTGCTGAAAAGCTCAAGTCGGTCCTTGTAGGGTAACACCACCATATCCTTGTTTCCCTTGCCACATCCGCAGTGATACCAAGCGAGAGCCATAGTCGCGGCGGGATTTTCATGAATGATGGTTCGACGAGTCATCTCATCCATAGCGGCGGCGCCGCTTAAAAACTCATCGACGGAGAAACCTTGCAAAGCGAACGGCAATAGTCCGACCGCGCTACATTCACTGGTGCGCCCACCGACCCAGTCCCACATCGGGAAACGAGCGATCCACCCTTCCGCTCGAGCCGTGGCGTCCAACTCACTTCCCTCCCCTGTCACCGCGACAAAATGAGATGCAAAGTCGAGACCAGCCGCCTGGAAGGCTGCCTTCGCGACGAGCTGTCCGTTGCGAGTCTCCTTGGTGCCACCCGATTTTGATATGACCACAACTAATGTGCGCTCAAGGTTGGGCAAAGAGTAAAGAACCTTCGCCATCCCATCCGGATCGGTGTTGTCAAAGAAAGAGACCGTCATCGGGTCGGCGACGGAGTTGAGCGCCTGATTGACGAACTGCGGCCCAAGCGCCGAGCCGCCAATACCGACAATCAGCACGTGGGAAAAGGTAACGCCCGGCTTTGGGGCGATAACACCAGAGTGCACATCAGAGGCGAAACGTTTTATCTGAGCGATCGTGTTTGTGATCGCGGCCCGAATCTCATCCGTTGGCGCTAACTCCGGGGCTCTCAGCCAATAGTGGCCCACCATCCGATTCTCATCTGGGTTTGCGATAGCTCCTCGCTCTAGGGCACTCATCGCTTCGAGAGCCCTATTCATGTGAGGCTCCATCCGAGTAAGGTACTCGTTGTCGTAGGAGAGGCGGCTCGTGTCGAGCGAAAAACCGGTGGCGGCATCGTGTATGAGCCTACCCTTGAAACGTTCCCACAATGTCACCTTATCCATCGACTCCTCCGGCCCCCGTGCTCAACCTATCATACTGAGAACACACGTATGCTTGTACCCTACAAAGCCTTCGGGGTGAACTATTTAGCTCCAGATACTTAAGCCCTCTACGGAGTTCTCCGATCTTCCCTTTGGGGTGACGTGCGCCTATGGGCCAGGGGTGGGCGAGACTGAGCGTCCGCATAGGGGGCTGTGGCGTTGGCACTCCGAGGAATTACCCTCTGACGGGGATGATGGTCTTTGTCAGAGGCTAAAGATATTTTTGGTAAGCACTGGACCGGATGAGCGGAGAGAACTACAGTAAGCGGCCTCAGCCTGAAGAGAACTCAGGGACTTACGCCAACAGCGTGCCCCACTACCATGGGAGCGCCGTTAGGCTACTGGCGGTAGAAAGATGCCATAACCACCCAGATGATTTCGTCAGGGGTGGCGTGCGTCGCGAAGAACGCAACCACCAGGTCGGCCACTGTGTAGAGGACGTTAGGAAAGGGTATGTTTAAGGAAAACCTCGTCTTTCTTCGAGAGTTTTTGCTGGAGTTCAAGACCACCGGCGCTTGCTTCCCAACATCTCGCTGGGCGGCTCAAGCCCTCATAACCCCACTGCGTGCCCCTACCCGTGGCCCAAAAAACATCCTTGAGCTCGGTCCTGGCACCGGATCGGTGACCCTTCCGCTCCTGAAGGAGCTGCGACCAGGCGATCACCTCACTATCTGCGAGATCAATCCACGCTTCATGAAGAGCTTGAAGGAGACGTTGGAGCAGGATCCTCACTACCAGCGGGTACAAAACCAAATTTCATTCTTCTTGGGCGCGGCGCAAGACCTACCAAGCGACAGGATGTACGACATCATTGTCTGCGCTCTTCCATTCGTTAATTTCGATCTTGAGACGGTGCAGTCTATCTTCAGAAAACTGCGCGAGATCAGCTCTCCCAACACCTTGATGACGTACTATGAGTACATCGGTGTTCGGAAGTTTAATGAGACCGTCGGCGCTCCGGAACGGAGAGATCGGGTGGCGCAGGTTCATGAGTACCTCAAGGATTCAGGGTACATCAGCTACCTCAAGCGCGAGCGAGTGTGGTTGAACCTATTCCCGATCAATATCTATACCGTGCGACCCGCGGCTTAATCTCTTTTGAATGCCGAACAGATGGCGCTCCTTAGCTCAGCTGAGGGCTCCGATCTTTATTGCGCGCGAGGTGTGCATGGCTCTGTTCGGACACCTGAGTAAGGAAGCCCTACCGGCCCAAAAGATAGCCGCTCATCTTTCGCGCCTCCTACCCGATTTCTCAACAGAACCAACGTCGATCAGCGAAGGGTCCTTCGTCGAACGACAGGAAAATCACATGCGTCGCGCAGTGGAGTCCACCGATATCATCGCTATCGCTATGGCATGCAACGGGGGAAGGATAGCGAGCAGGGACCTTCCACTTCTCCTCTCCAATCCTATCCTCGCTAAGGCAACAACTCTTTTTCTCACTACCAAGGCATCAATAGGAACGGAGCCGATCGATATCGCCGGAGAGCTTCATCCCCATTTGGCTGAGCTCGTCCTTGAGCTGACCCAGTTTTATGGGCAAGGCTCCGTGGAGTTGGAGAGTAGCCTCAAACGGGAGTTCATCGAGTGGAGGGATGTAGCCGCCCTAATCCAGGCGGGCGTGAGGAACGATCTGCTATCTGCCAAAGACGTACCGTACGCGCTCAGCGATGGCGCTGTGATACCGTACCTCGTGAAAGCGCTTGAGCTTATGAAGATATTGAAAGGCGGTCTTACTTGAGAGAGACAACCTTGCCCTCGGTGTCACGACGAGCGGGCCGTCGACCAACCAACCACGATGGCAGAGAGTCCGCGACCTTTCCATACGGGCCGCTCGCCACATACAGAAACGCCAGGGCAAGCAACCCTATTGGAGGCGAGTACCAGATGAGTGCGATCAACGATCCGATCAGGAGCCTTCCTTTCAACTTAACTCC
Organism: Bdellovibrionota bacterium; assembly: GCA_044345405.1. Lineage (GTDB taxonomy): Bacteria > Bdellovibrionota_C > UBA2361 > UBA2361 > OMII01 > OMII01. The sequence goes on along the minus strand of JBIJBE010000016.1, from coordinate 40,195 downwards.
GGCGAGCTTGAATTGCTTGATGCTGAAGAACTCGATGGTAGAGACCATCAGATACCCCATCGCAAGCATGACCACGGTTCCTAACACGGTCATCAGCAAGGAGTTATGCTCATACGGAGCGGTGTTGATGACGGAAACAACGAAGACCGCCGCTCCCGGAGTGGGCAATCCGGTAAAGCTCTTTAAATTCTCGGCGGAGATGTTAAAGCGCGCGAGACGACTTGCCGCGCACAGCGCATAGAAGAAGGTTACGGCCACCCCGAACTCATCGGCTCGCGCGTGAAAGGCCCAATGATACATCATCACCGCCGGAGCGAGTCCGAACGATACGACATCGGAGAACGAGTCAAACTCAATTCCGAACTTTGACGTTGCGTTCAAGCGTCGAGCCACTCGACCATCGAGACCATCGAGTAGGATCGCGATCAGCACCGCGATAACCGCCTTCTCTAATCGACCAGAGGACGCGTACATGATAGCGAGAAATCCGCAAAACATGTTTCCGATCGTCACCGCGTTCGGCACTGCGTATCGGCGTCGGTAGAGAATGTCTCGCAATTCTTGTCGGGTTATCTTTCTGTCCGTCACGGCTTTACCTTTATCTCTCTACGACAACTTCACTCTTTCGAGTCATTCGAACATCTAAAAAGCGCCGCGCATCCTCACCCCTGCGAGGCTCCGCGACAAACCGCAACCGTACCACAGAGGAGAAGTAACTTTCGAGTGTTTCGGGCATGCCGGCGCACACAATCGTGGCACCTCGCGAGCGCAACTCATTGATACACTGTAATAAAACGCCTTGATACGCCGAGGTAGTTCCGAACGGCACATCCACAAGAACGAGATCGCCGTCAAGCGACCCCTTCCTAGCCAGGACACTCGCGAGCGCGCCAAGGGTGTGGAGAAATCGTTGCGCGGCGGGAGATAACCCACGGGCAGCTCCCATCAACTCTAAGGAAGTTCGCAGCTCAAGGGGAACTCGCTCAACAATAGCAATCAGCTCGTCATCCGCCCAAAGGACCTCCCCTACCCGGGCCAAGGAACTTCGCATCAGCTCCGCGAACGGAACATTATTCACAACGACGCCGCCAACGACGTGGTCAAAGAGGCTGCCATCACACAAAGAGCATCTCGCACTCTCAACGGAGGGCGTCCCCTTGCAAAAGTCGCACCGGTGCCGCGAGCGTGACAGAAGGAAATCCTCCTTGAGAAAACCTCGCTCTCGAGCATGACGAGTCCGGGCTGCCTGTTCGGCGATGTGAGGCGCGATCCCAAGGAGCTCCATCACCGCATCACCCTCAATGGCGTCGGATTTGATAAGGTGACAACGCTTGAGGTCGCCAAACGAAGCGAGGTGCGCCAGCTTCTTTCGCTTGCTGAAACGTCTTGAGACCTCCCACAGCAAAAGACTCTTTCCGACCCCTGGCTCCCCTTGCACAACGGTGAGACCACCGACATCAAAAGAGAACGACGATATCGCAAGCGGACCCAACACGACATCTCGAAGGGTACATACGCGATCCTCCTCGGGCCGCCGCTCGAACGGCTCGACACCAGTCACGTGAGGACTCACCACACGCACGCAGGGAGGCTGATTTCGTTGAACGATGGCATCTATCCAGGAATTCGAAACACCTAAGGCACCAGCGTCCACCATGAGCTCAACGTCATGCAGCTCGGACACACGAGCCGAGGCGATAGTCGCAAGAACCTTCTCGCCTTTGGAGAGCAGCGCCACGGGAGTACCGATAGGATATCCTGACAGACCCTCTTCACAGAGCGCGTCGATCCTGTGAGCGACCTCATCACGTTCTGAGTTCGTGGAACCCCTGAGGTAGTCACGCACCTCACCAAAAGTCACCCGAGGGAGATCCTTAAGCGAGGAGCCCGCGACCTCATAGTGAGCGAACGACGACGTCCGACCGAAAGCGTCACAATCCTCACACGCAACGAAGCGATCGTCCTCTACTAACAACCACCCCTCCCCTCGACACCTCTGGCACGGTGGCGCGTCCTCGATTCGTTGTCGAGTCGCGGCTGGATACGCATCACCGCAGGAGGGGCATCGCCACTCCTTAAAAAGCTTTTGAATCTCAACACCACGATCACTCCGACTAGGAAAGTGCACGAGGCGCAACGGAGCACCACCTCGAGAGAACCATCGCTCAACCTCGCGTGAAATGTGAGTCAAATCCGAGGCGGAAGCGACGGAGAGAACGGGCTCACCCTCTCGTCCCTCGATGTCATCTTTGCGAACGAGCATCTCTTCGATAACAGCTCGCTCGACATCAAGTAGTTCACATTGCTGCTCCAAGGAGACGCTCTCCTCAACGCCGTCGACGACTATCGCCACGTACCCCGAATCGGGCCATCGATCGTGGTTGAGAGCTTCGGAACGTTGCGTCGCCATCCCACATCGAGAGCAGCGAGGTCGCGCATCCCGCACAAAGGTGTCTATGAGCGCGTCTTCAAGGCCGAAGGCGGTCATAAGGGAGCGGGGCATCCTCCCCAGGGGATTTTGCGATATACCGAGGCGGCCCCGAGGATGGTCGCAAGGGTCTACCACCACCCCCTCACGAGCGGCGCCGGCCTGCCGTAAAAGGGAACCGACCTGAGCGTACTCGTCATCCGACATAAAGGTCGAAGATCGCAGGGAGATGTCGCAATCTGCACCGGTACTCTGTTGCTTCTTTCCCTTCGTCATGGTCATTGGTAACTTATCAGGACGGCGGGAGTTTGTGAGCCACTCCTCCGTAAGTGGGCGAGGCTACTACACCTCTGCCTTTAGTACACCCATTGAGGTTTTCAACACGTATCAACAGCCCGCCCAAACTGTGGAAAACCTACGCAACAACTTGAAACGCAACGACAAAAGCGAAAAGCTTCGGGGCATATTGCACCACATTCGGAGAGTTATCCACAGCTTTGTAGAACGACCAGGTCTGGGGCCCCTAAGCGGGCGAAGCGTCGCTGCACTGCTCCTGCTCCTCTATCTCCTTCTCGGTCCCGTTCGAAAGAGTACCGACATCATCTCAGCCTCCCTTACCTACGCCCTCCTCATCGTCATCGGAATCGCGACGGCGATGGTTGTTATGCACGGTGTCGCCCTCAAGCGCTACCTCTCCGCGTCGATCGGCACCCCAGAGCAACCAGGGGTCTCTGGCGAGCTGGTACGGGTTTTCATCGCGCTTCGTGGTGCGAGAATCCTTCCCCTCTTTGTCCTCGACATGCGGCTCGTGTTCGAACGATCCGGCGCCTCATCCGCGCTCGTTCGCGTATCGGGCTTTGCGGAAGGAGATCGTCGCGCGCACGTTGACCTTAGCTTTCCACACCGTGGTGAATGGGACATCCGTGGCATCGAGTGCACCCTCCGTGATGTCACCGGACTCACCCGCTTCTCCTGGACCATCCCGCAACAGACAGCGGTCACGATCGCCCCTGTCCCGACCTATGATTCCAATCTCCCCGTACTCAGCTCAACACAACGCCCCGGCGAGATGACGATCGACCTCTTCAACCGCCAGGGCGAACCTTTTGATATTAAGAGCTACCATCCCTCAGATGGGGTTAAGAAGATTGTGTGGAAGGCGTTCGCTAAACGAGGAGAACTTCTCTCTCGACACCCTGAGGCTTCAATGACGCCCGAGGGATTCGTTGTCATCTTCACCATAGCCGCGAAGGAAGGGGATATGGCATGCGCGCAGGTTGTCGCGTACGCGGAATCGCTCGCCCGTCTCAATCTTGAGATCATCGCGAGCTGCGAAGGGGCGAACGGTCGCTCCGCAGCCTGTTCGCCAGAAGCTTTGCGAGAGCTCCTCATCGACTCGGTGTGGGACGCCACTCCAGAGAGCGCGGGACATCTCCAACAGGACGCCGCCGGACTCCTCGATTACTGTAGCCAACTGACACCCAGCCTCAAGGTGAACAAGCTTCTTCTCTTCATCTCGGCGGAGCGCCTCGCCGTCCCCGGACAGGCGAAACAAATTGAGGATCTCGCCGCCTGGTTAAGCGTTCAAGGGATCAACCCTGTTTTCTGCCTCTCGCGACCATCTGGCGTTATCACCATGCGAACTTCAACTAAGCTTGATAAGCTCTCGCGTTTGCTTGTCACTCCAACGCGAGATCCGAGCTCAGAGAACGCTATCAGATCGTATCAAACGTTTCTCGCTTCGTGTCTGCAGCGCCAATGGGAGGTCCACGTATGATAAAAACGTGGCTCTCATCCCCAAGCATCCCGTGGTACCGCGCGGTTCTGGCGTTCCGTTCTCTTGGAGTGGTTCTAGCGGTTTCGCTCCTCAACACCATGGAGCCCCTCGGAACATCGCCTATTCTCCTCTCTATCGCCGGCATCCTGGGCGTTATCGGAGCATCCCGACTCGCGCAAACTCGCCTGACGAATCTAGCCTTCGTTATCTCGTTCGGCGTAGCCGTTCTCGCGCTCGCTCTTCTCTTCGGCGGGCTTAACTATATTTTCTCGGGAATTACTCCCGCGTACTTCTCCATCTCTCGACTCTACCTTCACGCCCAACTCGCGCTTATCGCCTTCTTTCTAACAGCCGGCGCGACGTGGACATTCTGGCGCGCTCGAGGAGCGGTAACTCTCGAAGCTATCGTGTTCGCCGCGGCGGCGATCGCCGTCTTCGCTGGACACCGCGACTACCACTTCGATCGACCAAAGATTATCTCCTCGCTCGCGTGGCGACTAGGGATTCCACACCTCTCTATGCTTATCGTGGTGGGATCATCGCTACTTGGTTTCTTGCTTTGCTACCTCTATTTGGCTTCGCAGGCCGTACGTCCACGCGCTGAACGCACCAATGTGCAGCTGAGTCGCGCTCGCCGTGGCTTCATCTTCTCAACAGCGCTCGTTATCGCGCTCGCTGGGATCGTCTACGCGATCCAAGCGGCTCTCTATCAGCACTACAACACGGCGATGCTCGCTCGGGTATCGAACGGCGTAGGGATGGGAGAGAATCTCGGTGTAAGCCCTTTAACATTCCAGTCCGCGCTCGGAAGTACTAATCAACCCGCCGGTCTTATCCGTCTTGAGGGAGACTACTCGGATAATCCGTTCAGCCCGATGCTCTACCTGAGAGAGAGCGCTCTCTCTCAATTCAGTGGTAAGGAGATGGTGTTCGCTGGACGCGCTTTCGATACGGATCTACCGGTCGTTTCACCACAATCCACCTTCACTGGAAAAGAGGACACCGACCTAGCGCCCCGCACGCCCCTCATTCAATCGATCTACACGCTCGCGGATCACGATTCCGCGTTCGCGGTCGATTATCCACTCTCAATTGTCCAACTTAAAAACCCAAATCCCTCCCGTTTTAAGGCCTCCTACCGGGCATACTCAGTTGCGCCAGCGTTCCCACTCTCCTCACTCTCGAAACTTGAGGTTGGGGACCCTCGATGGACAGAGGAGGTTCGAAGCCACTATCTTCAACAACACAGCGACAAACGGTACAAGGACCTAGCGGAAGAGATCACCAAAGGGATCACGAGCCCGGTGGAGAAGATTAACGCGCTTACTAACTACCTCTCTCGCACCTCCATCTACACCCTCACCCCGAACCACAACGTCGCTCCACAGGACGACCCCGTTGTTCCGTTTCTCTTTGGAGATCACCGTGGCTACTGCGTCCATTTCGCGCACTCGATGGTGTACATGCTTCGGGCGCTCGGGATACCGGCTCGAATCGGTACAGGCTACCTCACCGATCTGAGCCAAGCGAAAGATGGGCACATCCTCCTTCGCATGAGCGACCGACACGCGTGGTCAGAGGCGTACATCCAGGGAACGGGATGGGTACCATTCGATATACAACCCGATCAAGTCGAGAGTCATGCTGACACGCAGGTAGATACAAAGCTCCTTGAGGAATTGATGGGCAGCCTTGAACCAGGGGAAGAGATCCTTCCCTCTGAGACAACCAAAAACGAGCCGGGAATGGAAGAACCTGAAGCGATGTGGCTTCCGAATAAAGCTCTGATCATCTGGGGAGCTCTAGGAGTGGGCGTTTTCCTTATACTCGTAAAGGTATCCCTCCGGCACGGATGGCGCCTTGCGCCAACCGCGGCAAGCAAAGCGCGATGGGGATACATCTCCGTGGCATCGCTCCTCTACGACCAGGGTGTGCGCCGGTCCTTCGGAGAGACCCGGCAACAATTCTCGCTGCGCTCTCCTGAGCGTGTCCTGGTTCCCCTTACCGACTTGGTGAACTACGCCACGTATGCCGCGAACCCATCCCTCAACAAGCAGGAGGTGATCGAAGCTATCGCGACCGCTCACGCGAATCTCAATCAGGCTCCGCGCTGGAAGCGAATCATCGCGGCGATTAACCCATCCTCCATTACAAACGCGTTGGGAGGTGGTACATGGTAACGAGATACCTCTCTCCACTCTGTTGTCTCGCGCTGTTATTCGCGCCGTTGAACGCGACAGCTCAAGACGCGCAACCAACTCGCCAATCCGATAAAACGGTAGACGATCCCTTCGATCCCTTCGATATCTTTGGCTTCGACGAAATCACAACGACGGACGACAAGAATAAGACCGCGGAAGAGCTGGTCCGTGAGGCGTCGCTCCTACTCGCTACGGAGCGACCCCTCGACGCGCGTACGAAGCTTCTCAAAGCCATTCAAAAGGACCCGAACGAATACAAGGCGTACTATCTTCTCTCCGGGTACTACCTCGTACACGTAGGACACTACCGGCTCGCGCTTAAATACATTAAACGAGCTCAAGAGCTTTTCGAGAAGAAAAACGGCAAGCCACCGTATAGCTCCCACACCCTTCAACTGGAGCACGGCAATCTTCTCTACTACCTCAGTCAATGCAGGCTGAACCTCGATAACTACCAAGGCGCCCTCGACGCCCTCGACGCCTACCATGGATACGGATATCAATCGGAGTGGTATCCGGGGGCGCGCTCGTGGGTACTCATGAAGCTTGGTCGAGTTCAGGAGGCGATCAAAGCAGCTCGAGAGGGACTCCTCGCTGGAGCTGAGAGCGGACGAACCCTCAATATGCTCGGCATCCTTCTCTCCATGAACGATCAGCCGCAGGAGTCGCTTGAGATCTTTCGCCAAGCCATCGCGTACGAATTTTCTCAAGGCATCGATGGGCAACCAGCGACACCACTTAACAACGCTGGGGAGGTCTACAAGGAGATCTTCGACGATGTGAAGGCCGAGTCAACATTCCTTCGAGCAACAAGCCTCCCGGATGGCTGCGAGCACGTTCTTCCAAGTCTTAACTTAACGTTACTCTATATCGAGCAACTCAAAACAGACGCGGCGCTCTCCACGATGGACGGGTTCCAACGGTGCATCGCTCAATTCCCGCTGCGTAACAACGAGGAGCACGCGGCGCTCGTGAATCTCGCCCGCGGGCGTATCGACCTCCATACCGGAAACGTTGATCGGGCGATTAAGCGGTTTGAGACGGCCCTACAGGGCACACAGTGGTTCGGAAAGATCGGCACCAACCAAGACGATCTCGTGGTTGCCGCGAATATCTCGCTTGCTCAAGCGCTCCTTCGTCAGAATAATCTCCTGCGTTTTTATCAAACCGAGAGCTGGAGCGAGTGGCTCACACAAAAGGAGACTATCGCCTCTAACTCAGTCAGGGCGTGGTGGCTCTTGAGACGCGCTCGACAGATCCTCATCGAGGATCTTCACGACATCGAAGACCTAACCATCAGAAACACCGACAGCCTTCTCGAATATCCCACATTAGGAGAGGCGCTGGCGGGACTCTCAACCTCAGCGCTGTCGCGACGAGTGGAGGCGCAACGCGCAAAGGACTCTCGCGCGATCGCTGGGGTATTCTATGACGCGTACCTCGCTGAGAACGAGCGGTCGTGGCTCTTTTCGGGAGGGGCGAACGATAAGTATGAATCGGTCATGCAGCGGAGTCGGGAGGGATTCGACACCCTCCTCAAGGTACATACCACCCTCCGCAGGATGAGCTCCCTCTCTCCGGACACTGACCGATATCGCGAGCTCGCCTATCGAGTCTTCTATACCGCGGCCCCGCAGCTTCGAAACTACGGCTTCCAGCTCCCCGTAGCCATCGACCTTGGCTCCGACCCACATTCGCTGCGGTCAGCGCTCGAAGCGGGCCCCTTTCGGGAAGCCTCTGGCAAGGGTAACCTCTGCTCTATTACCGCAGCCGATCCGACCACTCCTGGGAAGCTCGCGCTCCGCTTTTCATGCCCCGGACAATCGAGCAAGAATCGACTTGTAGAGGGAAGCGCTTCACCCGAAGTGGTAAACAAATTATCTGATGCTCTTTTTCGAGAGGAGATACGAAATGTCGGTCCAAACTGAAGACTTCACCACAGCGAGCATGACGGTGCTCAAGCTTTGCGCGGCTCTTGAAAAGGTAATTCGAGGTCGCTCTGACACCATCCGACTCGTGGTTGCGGCGTTAGTCGCCGATGGGCATGTGCTGCTTGAGGACTATCCCGGCTCTGGAAAGACCACGCTCTCGAAGACCCTGGGACGACTTATCGCCGCTGACGATCCCGGGAGAAATAAGTTCCCATCTGTCTCGTCCGATCCGATCGTACCGTTCCGCCGAATTCAGTTCACACCAGATATGCTCCCGGGCGACGTGCTCGGCGTAAACATCTTTGATCCCAAGACTGGACAGTTTCACTTCATGCACGGCCCGGTCTTCGCTCACGTTGTACTCGCGGATGAGATCAACCGAACCGGTCCGAAGGTTCAGGCAGCGTTCCTGGAGTGTATGGCCGAGAAGCAGGTCACGATGGACAACGTTACCCGGCCACTCGACCAACTCTTCTTCGTTCTCGGCACGCAAAACCCTCTCGATATCGCCGGTACCTATCCCCTCCCCCAGGTCCAGCTCGATCGATTCCTTCTCAAGGTTCCGATGTCGTACGTTGATAGCGCCACGGAATGTGAAATCCTGGAGAACCACTCGTCTATTAGAGACGCTTCGATCTCGATCGATCCGGTATGCACGCGAAGTGACATTCTCGACGCGCGCAAGGTGTGCGAGGAGGTTCACATCGCTCAGCCACTACGCCAAGCAATTATCGATATCGTTCAATCAACTCGCGGCAATCCGATGATTCAATTTGGGGCCTCGACTCGCGCGGCTCTCATGTTACAGAGCGCCGTCAAAGCGTGGGCGCTCACGAATGGCCGCTCTCACGCCACTGAGGATGATCTGCGTTACATGGCGCCGTACGTGCTCCTTCACAGGCTGCGCTTCCACGCGGGAGCGGGTGAGCCCGGTAAGGCGCTTGAGGCCCTTATGCAACCGTCTATTGAGAAGCTGGTTCGTCGGGGCCTCAACTAGGGAGTTTTCCAAGTCTCTCTAGACTTGAAATTCATATCCCCGAACCTTACTCTGAGAGGAAACATCTCCAGAGGTGCTCATGTATATCCGAAAAGCTAACGATCGAGGTCTCACCGAGATAGGATGGCTCTATAGTCGTCACTCATTCTCATTCGGTGACTACTACGATCCCCGAAACATGGGATTTCGCACCCTACGGGTGATCAACGATGACATCATCGCCCCCGGAAAAGGATTCGGAATGCATGGCCACCGCGACATGGAGATCATCACCATCGTCGTCGATGGTGCTCTTGAGCACAAAGATAGCCTTGGGCATGGAGAGGTTTTACGACCTGGGGAGGTGCAGGTTATGTCCGCCGGTCGCGGCATCCGACACTCCGAGTTCAACCCATCGCCGACCACCCCGGTGCATCTCATACAGATTTGGATCGAGACCGAGACGGATGGGCTACCGCCGACGTACGCGCAGCGTGAATTTCCTCTCGCGGATCGTGTCGATCGACTCGTTCGGGTCGCCGGTCGCAAGCGAGAGGGAGATAACGCCCTTCCGATCAACCAAGACTCCCATGTGTACGTTTCCTCGCTATCCTCCACGGGAGATATTTCTCACAACCTCAAGGAGGGAAGAGGGGCGTGGATTCACGTCATTAAAGGAATCTGCTCCATCAACGGAGATACCGTAACGGGTGGAGACGCTGTCGCCATCGAAGAGACGGGGCTGATTACAATCAAGGGAGCGGGCGAACCCTCGGAGATCATCGTGTTCGACCTTACGTAAAGTGTGAAAGTCGCGACTGACACGCTTTTTCTCTACTTTAAGTGGAACCGAGGGCTCCTTTAGCGCCCTCCGCATGACTAAAGCTTTGACAATTCATAACATCCCTCCATCGCGGGGATGTATATGAATTTATTTTCTCTTGAGACTTTACGACGCTGGTACGCCGAAGAGATCCGGTGGGCCTCTGGGGTTTCCGACCCCCGTATCATCTCCGCCTTCGCGTCCATTCCCCGGGAATTATTCCTTTCGAAAGGCCCGTGGCATTTCTCGACCGGAATGATGACCGAGACCTATCAACTAACTCCCACAGCGGAACCTCATCACCTGTACCACAACGTAATGGTAGCTATCGACCCAGAGGAAGAGTTAAACACGGCCCTTCCATCATACATGGCGAGCGTGATGGAGAGCGCGTCGATCGATATCGGCTCGACGGTGGCGCAGATCGGGGCGGGCTTGGGATACTACTCCGCAATCCTATCGCACCTAGTTGGACCGACCGGCTCAGTGTTTGCGTTGGAGGCTAACCCCTTGCTCGCGAAGCAGTGCCAGCGCAACCTCGCCAGCTATCCAAACAGCACATGCCTCCACGCCGATGGAAGCACCTATCCCTTCAAAGCTCGATCCCTAGACGTCTTGATAGTCCACGGGGCAGCCACCCACGTTCCAAGGCGGTGGCTTGAAAGCCTCAACGAAGGTGGACGTATCCTCGTCCCTCTATCGTACGCTTCAGATGAACCGGGACAGCTTGCGCGCATTACTCGTCAACGCACTGGATTCCTGGTGGAGTTCATTCAGGAGGTCTTCGCGTATCCGTGCACGGGAACGTACAACGAAGAATGCGCGGAAACGCTTCGAGAGGCTGTCGAGATGTATGGGTGGTATACCAACAGCGAGCTCCGCCTTGATCTGGAAAAGGTCGACGACTCCGCGTGGCTCGTGACCCCAAACTACTGGATATCTATGACCGAAGACGGTGAGCTCCACGACGCGCCGAGGGGGCTGTCACATCTTTTTGAGGGCGCCTGAATAGGTAGCGGCGCACGAGAGATTCTGAGTGGCGCAGGTCACATCGACCTTACCGGAGACGTTGCCTGCGGTTGGGCTGGAGAGGGAGATTTCACTACTAACATCAGCAGAGCAGCGAGAGAGTGGGACCGAGATTCGCCCACGGGCGCGTACATTTCGGCCAACTCGATTTCCACGCAGCGTCGCGAGTCCGAGGAATTTCATCGTGACCTGTTGATTCCGCTCCCGGATCAACACGGTAGCTGTTGTCCGTCGTTTAAGATAGGAACAGCCACTGCCACTCTTGGTAAGCGACGCGCGCCACGTCCCTTCCGAGGTGTTCAGGGTTTGCCGAACTGATGCTACTTTTGAGCGAATTGGAAAGCCTTGGAAGGAACGGGAGAAGTAATCTCCACACGAGCAGCCCTGCGGAAGATCGAAGGGCCCACACCCAAAGAGGTTGTTGTCACAGCACGAGGGGCGCTCCCATGGGCAGCTCCCGCCACCCTCACACCCGGTGAGCGCGAAAACAACCGCCACTACTGTCCATAACGCCATTCTCATGCGCTCTCACTCCCGAGACCCTCGTTAGCCGAAGCTTACCCCATATCCGAGCATTAACGTAGAATTTTAGGCCATGGCCGACTTCTTGGTGGATATCTGTCTCCCCGCTTTGCCTCCCAAAATCTGATTTTCCAAAGCAGCACTTCAATAAGGTCAGCTAAGACCCGCGATTCTAGGCTCTTAGCAATATCTCACCCGTGATCTAGACCCCTGAGAACTCCAATGCCTATACCTGGGTCCGGGTATGGTCGGAAGCGCTCCGGCCTGGTTCATAACGCTCTCCTCCTCGCCAAGAGGAAGATTTCAGTGATGTATGGGCCAGAATTTAAGGCGTGGGAAATTCTAGCTTCGCGAACGTTCCCGCGCCCACCTCTCCCCATAACGGAACTTCGATAGCTCCTCAGGGAGTCGCCTTTAGGCATCCCTACGGAGGTATCCGTTCGGATTCCAACTCACGAGGAATTTCTCGCGAGATTTATCAGGCGCGAATGACGGATGCCGCCGCAGGAAATCCGAGATCGCCTCATACGGGCCAGGGCCAAAAGACGGATAGACCGGATGTCCGTTTACGTTCGAATCCTCAACGATGAGATAACTTCCGACCGTTACAAGGGGAGCAAAGAGTGAGAGCTCCGCCGCTACATGAGCCTGCGTGTGATCGGAATCAAGGATCACGAGACACGACTCGCCCGGCGCCGCATGAGCGGCGGCGGATGTGGCGATCGCTGGATCAGCGCTTGAACCGGAAAGGTACGTTATTCGGGGATGACGAGCTCGAATAGAGAGCTCCTGGATGTCGATCGATACGATCTTTCCCTTTCCTATCAGATCCATCATCTGCGCGATAAAGAGGGTGGTACCACTTGCGTAGGTTCCTGTCTCGATGACCAGGTCCGGTTTCGTCTCGAAGAGGATCTCCTGATAGACCCACAGGTCAGCCGGTGTCTTGAGTACCGGATACCCCATCCACTTCGTTTGCTCCCAGATACGATGATGCCCTGGTCCCACACGCTTGGTGTAGTACAGGTCATGGAAGCGGTCCGCTATCTGTTGCTCTTCGGGTGTCAGATGATACTCAGCGCTCATGCCTAGAAGAGTATTCCACGGAGAATGAGGGCGCTAGTCGCTCTCTCATAGCACATTACGGGGTCTTTCCCTGATCGTAGCCGCCCCCTCGAAAAGGTGCTACACACCACTATGTATGGCGACCAAAATCGTAGGTATCCTTAACTGCACGCCCGATAGCTTCTCTGATAGCACTGGCGATGTATCGTACGAACGCCTTACCGAGACTGCGCGCCGTTTGATCGACGAAGGCGTCGATGTGCTGGATATCGGAGGAGACTCGACGCGACCAGGTTCTACCTGCCCGGGAGTTGAGGAGGAATGGCGACGTATCAACCCGCTCCTCTCTCACCTCGCGCACCGCCTTCCGATATCCGTCGACACCCATCACCCAGAGATAGCGCGACGAGCCATCGACTCCGGCGCCACTTTTATTAACGACGTGTCGGGCCAACGATCTCCCGAAATGCTACGTGTCGTCGCTCTGAGTCGCGCGTCGTATATATTCATGTGCAATCCACACGGGGGCGCTCACCAATTTGGAGATGGATTTCCCTTCGAATCGGCGCTCTCTGGAATCTCATCCTGGATCAGGGAGACGATTACGGTGTGCGTCAACGCCGGTATCGAGAACCACCGCCTGATCGTCGATCCTGGAATGGGCGCCTTTATCAGCTCCGATCCGAAGGTCTCATGGCTCATCGCTGAAAGCTTGGGAGAACTTGCCTCAACCCAGGGAGGAATTCTTCTCGGTTGCTCTCGAAAGGGATTTCTTAAACTACTTGGAGAGATGGATCTTGAGGCTAAGGATGATATTTCGGCGCGCATTGGAGCTGCGGCCGTCCGACAGGTGGCCCACGACGTCCCTACCTATCTTCGAGTTCACAACGTGGCGCGACAACGGGAGGCGCTCTCGGCCGCTGATGTCAGCATGCCCGAGTGGCGCATCCTGTGATCATGAACGTCAACCTACACGAACATCCCTTTCCTCACTCTGATTACGCTGGGTACGTTCTCTAGATTGAGTGGCGAATAACGGAGCAACCTCGTTCGGGTACGCTCACGTCGGGGCGACACAAAGTCCTGCTCGCTACAAACTTGCAAGCGACTCAAAAATCATTGCTCAAAAGGAAAGGTGCGAATGACAAATCGCTCGGCACCACTGGCGAGAAGAGCAGCTTTTAGATCGGTCATGCTCTCACCAAGGATAGGATGTACAAAATCTCCAACTATCTCGGCTAGCGGCTCTATCACAAAGTCCCGCTTCGCCATCTCTGGATGAGGTACCTTAAGGGAGGGAGTGCTCAGAACGGTCGATCCGACAAAGAGAAGATCGAGGTCGATAGTTCTCGGCTCCCACCGTTTGTCAGGGGAGCGATCTCTTCCGAGCTCGTGTTCAATGCGAAGGAGCTCTCTCAAGATCCCCTCCGGCTCCGAGGTGGTGGACACCTCAAGCACCGCGTTCACATAGTTGGGGTGCTCCTCTCCTCGCAAGGTCAACGCCTTGGTTTCGTAGAGCGAGGAGAGCTTGACGATCGGCCCCACAACCTCTTCGATCATAGGTAGAGCCCGCCGCAACGTCGCGATAGGATCCCCAAGATTGCCGCCAAAAGCGATAATTGCCGTGTGAGAGTGCTGATTCATAGGAATTCAAAAGGGTATACCCCGATCCCTCAGTCGGGGCAAATTGAGGGGTAACACCCCGATTGTTCGTCGGAAGAGGGTATGCTTAGTGCCGGTTCGCGGCCAAACGTACACCTGCACCGTAGAGTGTCGAGGAACGTTTGGGAGGTGAACGTGCTCGTAGACGTAAACGTGAACGTACCCAAATCGCTATGACCCCAGAAAAGGGATAAGAAATCCGATAATTGCTACGCGGACCAGGAAGCCTCCGATGAAAACGGGTGGGGCCGTGCGCTCAAACCATCCGCACACCTAGCGGCCCTTCTTCGTGTACGTTCACGTTTACGTTTACGAGCACGCTCACGTGGGATGGGGAGGGCGCATCCTCCCCCGCACAGAGCTTTTAACCCACCGATAATACTACCCCTTGAGACCGCTCCCCTAACCTAGATTACCGAGAAAAATAAGGGCATAGTGATCGCCTAGCCATGACAAAGTCGCCCTCAGACCTAGAACCTCTCTCCTTTGAGCCGATCGGCGTCATCCGCACTAACATGCGGACTAAATTTGACTCGCCCCATCAGCCCAGGAATTCGGACGAAGAGAGGAACGTTATTCAGCTCTATCCTGGAAAGGGGTACGACGTCGCCTTGAGGGACCTCTCCTCATTCGATCGCGTCTGGCTCATCTGGTGGTTTCACAAAAACGCAACGTGGCGCCCCCTCGTGCTCCCACCGAGAGGAGAGGCGACACGGAGAGGGGTCTTTGCTACCCGCTCACCCCATCGCCCGAATCCAATAGGAATAACAGCGGTTCCTCTTCTTGGAATTGAAAAGCTCAACATCATCGTCGGTAATACCGATCTCGTGGACGGAACGCCGATCCTCGATATCAAGCCGTACGTCCCAACGGTTGACGCATTTCCGGACGCGTCTATGGGATGGATCTCAAGCGTTGAGGAGAAGCTCCTGGAGCCGAGTCGATACACGGTAACCTACGCCCCTCTCGCCACCGCTCAGATCGAGTGGCTGCGGCAAAACTGGGGTGTCTTCTTTATGGATCGGGCTCAGGACGCGCTCAGCCGCGATCCATCGATTCACCGAACTCGCAGAATTCGCAAGTGGCAGGAAAACCAACGGCAGATGGGGTGCGGGGGTTGGCGAATTATTTTCACGGTGAGCGATCTTCAGGTCCTCATCGAGAAGATAGTTCCGGGATATCCTGATTCGCTACTTCTTGATGGAGACAACACGCGGATCCCAGATCAAGAGGCACAGATAGCGTTCAAACAGATCTGGCCCGATGAGCCCAAGAGCATCCCCTTGATGGAGACAACAGATCTCTAAGCCTTTGCCCAGGTTTTTACGAAATACCCGTAGACCTCGTCGGCGGTGCAGGTAAGGCGCCACTACAAGGCGAAACCGAAGGCATTTCAATTATTTGCTCCACGCTGGCCATCGTAGCGGTGGAGACGAGGCGGGAGAGAGTTGCGGTATGCACACTAAAAAGCCCCTAACCGTTTAGAACTTTCAGTTTTTCGCCGTCTTCTCCTTTCATACGGACGTCTATAGTTTTGGTGTTCTTCTCATGTTTGCACTCGTTCTGATAGCGGCAGGGGCTCTCGGTGTTTGCGGCTGGTACTTTTTTGTGAGAGATCCCGTTCGAGCTCGCGCCTACGCTCAATCACGGTGGTTTCAAGAGAAGGTGGGCGATTTTAGAAGTCACATCCTCACACTCGAGAAGCACTCGGACGAGTACTGCGCGGTCTTCTCAGACAACGAATGGGTAAAACTCAAAGAGACCCTCAATCGCCTTGAACTGGTTGATGACGATGTTCGCCATCATCTCGCGACTCGGGAGTACTCTCAAGCTCTCTGCATCCTTGAGCGTGTGAACAGCCCGATAAACGAAAACTCACCTCTGGACCAAGTAGACCAGGAGATCCAACACATCGAAGAGCTCATGAACTGGCAGAGAACGGTTCACGGCATGCTGAAGAAGGTGGTATCCAACTTAGAGGTCGCGGCTACCGCGACAAAAGATCTCTCTAAATCACGTTCGCCGGTGAGTCCGCGACCAACCCTTGTCACCTTGGCGGACATCAAGAAGGTACTCCTTGAGGATGAGGAGATCCAGAAGATGTCGCAGCAATAGGCACGGTTTAAGCGGGACCAAGTCCCATGCACCGACGCCAACCACTCACTTGCCCTAGGTGCGACTGTGGGTGCGCGAGAAGAATATACGCCAAAAAAGCCCCGACCGTTCCGAATCGTTCCCGACGTGAGGGGTTTTCAAGTACTACGTCAAGGCTCTCAGGCGAGATCGTATCAAGTGCCGCGATGAGCGCGTCGGTGCCCGAAAAAAACGTGCGCACTATCTCCTCCATACACGGATAGATCGTGCCGTTCGGATCGTCCTGGCACGGAACTCCCATCTTGAAGAGATCGGAGTAGGTCGCCGGTATCTCCATTCCCTTACTCGAGATCCCGGTCATCTCCGCGATCAAACTCGGGTACAACGCGAGATGCCCAAAAACAAAGGCGGGATGATTAATCGTTACCTGAGCGCCGTTTGTAAGGGGAAAGCGAGCGAAGTTCTCAGGCATTATCCCTTTCAGCAACCGCTCAGCGTATCCCCTCGTTACTATCGCTCCCGGACGAATATACTCCATCACCTTCATACGCGCTTCCTCACATGTTCCAAGCGGTCAACCACTCAACCTTCGCCAGTCGATAGCCCTGCTCTAGGAATCTTTTATGTAGATCGGGGAGGTGACCAACGCCGTAGAATATGGCGATCTTGCGCTTTCCGAGTGCGGTCTCTCTGTTGAGAACTGCCATGACCTCACTATTCCTATCGGTGATGAGTGAAAACCCATTATCACCCTCAAGCACCTTCATCATGGCGTCGGAGCCAACCAGCCCTTGCGCCATGAATCGGCGAATCTTTAAGCGGTCCTCCTGCGTTGGCCCTCGCAACAGAATAAGCAGCGGATTAATCCCCTCCAGACTACTCTCCTTGTAGCCATTGGCCTCCAGAGATTTTTTAATTTCTGGGTCAGTTGAGAGCTTAACGAGCTTCATAAGAAGTTGAGGCAAGCTCTCCCCTCTCGCCGCCATCGCGTCACTTAATTCCTCGGGGGAAAGGTCGGCGTGTATGAAATTCTTAGCGCGATAGTTCACCTCATCAAGCTGAAATGAGAGACCAAGGAGATTGCTAAAGGCTCGCTGCACGGTTCCAAGCAGAGAATCCGGTCGTTCTTCCCCGATGGCTGGTAGGTTATTCCCATCACTCACCAACTCAAACAACACGGCGTCATATGAGGCAAAGCGTTTATTGAGATCTCCGTAGTACGATTTCTCACCGAGATGTACGGCGCCGACAAAATCAAGGACTATCTGATCTTTCAATCGCGAGCCCTTGGTGTAGTGAAGAAGTGGCACCTGAAGGTGCTGAGCCTTTGAGGCCGGATCGGTGACGATCCGCATGACCGGAGGAAGCGGGAGTGTCCGACGCCCCTCCACCAGATATCCAACTATCCCCACAACGACCACAAGAGTGGAGAGCCCCAAGAACCAGAACTTCGCGCGGGTCTTTGCTATCTTCTCAAACATGCGAGGGCTCCTTCACGGGCTATAGCAGCTCCACGTTAGCCCGGGGCACGGCAACCTGTCGACCGTCGTCGAGCGTGGCGACGAGCACCCTCACAGACGCTCCCGTTTCGATCTGAGAAAGTTCATGGGGAAGGTCTGTTACAGTTCCCAACACTCCGAAATAGGGAACCCGAATCACCCGAATACGAGCCCCCACCGAGAGCGATCGCTCACCGCCGTCGTGGTCATGCCGCACGGGCCCCATCGGGCCGATAATCTCAGGACGTTGCGCCCCCGCTCGAACCTGCGTGGCCCCATTTATCGAGACGATCTGACCATCAATGGCGCGCAGCGTAGCGAGTACCCGATCGCTGAGAGAGAGGGAGCCAAAGCCTTCAGTCAAAATGAGGGTCATAGAAACATCCTCGTCCCCCGTTAACGCCACTCCGATATCGTAACCCACGTACTCACGGAGCGTTCGATCATCGATAGAACCGGTGATACATCCGACAGCGCCACCCTTCACCGCCTTAGCGAGCGCGCCACTGGTTGGCGAATGTCCACCAACGAGCACCTCACCCTCCGCGCGATCGGGGATATGCTCCTCGGTCAAAACGGTATCGGGCGAGACTGGTAGCACGCGAAGTTTTCCCCGTCGCTCCCCACCCACGCCAAAGATTCCCTGCACGAAGGTACTCTCAGCCTCGATGATAACCGACCGTTGCGGCTCAACACCGACCACACGACCATCAATATACGCTGAGAGATTAAGGGGCGTGGATGGCGCGCGCACCCCCACGTGTCCTGTGGCGCTTGAGATAAACTCAACCGTTCCAGTAATCGGTGACATCACCGTGCTTCGAAAGAGCCCCCAAAGCCCGCGGAGCTCCGCAATCAGGGTGCCCTCTTCGACCTTGTCACCCTCCACGACTCGTAAGGCCGTTGGAAGATCGGAAGCGGGGATACCGAGTAACTCCGCGACCCGTACCAGCCGCAACTCACCATCAAGCTGCGCGCGAGCTACCACCTGAGAACCGGCGACTACGTCCCCTTCCCTTACGAGCACCTCACCCGCGATCGGAAGATCGCGGCGGCGACGAATCGTAGCCCGAGAGGTAACAGCTAGTGCGGGTGTGAGCGCCTTAGACATCTGCCGCCTCCCCGAGAAGTCCTAGGTTGGAAAATACACTTCGTTGTGCTGCAGCGCGCGGCTCTGGCAAAGTGAAAGGTCGATTTCGCCCATCACACACGACACCACATTCACCCAAGGTTACCTCTCGTTCGAACGGCTTACCGGGACCACCTCCAACATCCACAAACCCGTGCGATGGAACGACCCGAAGGGTTCCCTTACCCGAGCTTGGGGTTGCTAATCGCGTTACGGCGCCAGCGATGACGGAGCCAAGGGTTTGGTTATTAAGGAATACGGTCGCCAACTCTCCCTGCACCTGACGTTTAGCGGGATACACTGGAAC
Organism: Bdellovibrionota bacterium; assembly: GCA_044345405.1. GTDB lineage: Bacteria > Bdellovibrionota_C > UBA2361 > UBA2361 > OMII01 > OMII01. The sequence continues at coordinate 20,752 of JBIJBE010000016.1, read as the reverse complement.
GACTGATGGCCCTAAGTAGATCAGGCAATCGTTCTCAAAAACCTCCCGCGCGGCTTGCGGATGCACGGACGCCAGAACCCCCAGGTGTGGCATCATAAATATAGAATCCACCGCGAGCTGCGTTATTCCCTGCAAGCCAAAGCCCTCGACCAGCATGAGTGCCGCTTGCATCCGTGAGGGAGCATGACTCAGCACTCCACCAGATCCGATCGCCACATCGAGGCGCATGAGGTCAACGAGCTCATAACGCTCTGAGGATTGCTTAAACACGTCGGCTATCCCCTTCTCTCGCTTCCCTTCAAGACCGATCGCGAGGGAGCGGTGATGATCGAGTGATAGACGAAGCGCCTCTCTGCATACCGCCTGCTCAAGCCAGAGGTCGTGAACTGTCTGCGGGATCGAAGTTGGACGGATCATCTTATTACGCAAACGGTCACGCAGCTCAGTCTCGCTAAGGTCAAAGGGAAGCCACCTGGCTATATTCGAAACGCCGGCCTCAACAAGCACGTTCGCCACCGAGTAACTCATGCCAAGATTCGCGCTCACTGTGCGGTTAAACGCGTGCGCTCCCGCTCGATCTACAAACACTGAGAAAACATCGGTTGTAGCTCCTCCGATATCTACACACAGGACATTTTGTCCCGTCTGCTTCGCGTACATCTGCACGATATCTCCCACGGCCGCGGGGGTGGGCATAATGGCAATCGGACTCCACGACATGAGCTTCCCATATCCAGGTGAGTGGCTCATGACGTGCGAGAGGAAAAATTCATGAATCGCTTCGCGCGCCGGACCGAGGTTTTCCTGTTCGAGCGTTGGTCTGACATTCGGCACGACCACAACCTGCGCTTTTTTCGAGAGGATCTGAGCAACTTCGTCGGCCGCCTCGGCGTTACCGGCGTAGATAACCGGCAGCTTTAACGTATCACCGAATCGAGGACGCGGGGACGCAGCCACCAGGATCTCCGCCATCTCCACAACGTGACTTGTCGCGCCGCCATCGACACCCCCGGTCACTAAAACGATATCAGGCTTAATATGCCGAATCTTTTCAATCCGCTCGTAATCCTCCCGTCCATCATCCGCTGAGACGGACTCCATCACGATTGCGCCAGCGCCAAGCGCCGCGCGCTCAGCGGACTCAGTTGTGATATTTCGAACAACCCCGGCGACGAGCATCTGCAAACCACCACCCGCGGAGCTCGTCGAGAGATAGAGATCGATGCCTTGAGATGGATCACCTTCCGTTACGACGAAGGGAGACTCGCCCTCCGTAACGATCGCTCGACCACTTAACTCCTGAACCTCCGTAAATGCGTTCACGGCACCGATGGTCACGTCCGCCGTAGGCTCCTCGACCGTCGTGGGCGCCTCACCTCGAAAGGTCTGGTGCCACCTATCCTCACGACGCTCAAAGAGAAGCGCTTTTGTTGTGGTTGAGCCACAATCGGTAACAAGCACAGTCTTGAGCTCCGCGGGATTCGTTTTCATCACGCTATCCTATCCCCACTAGGGTACCAACCGCGTCGAACCAATCGTGAACGATAAACTGCACTCTCTCGACGAGAAGGGCGAGTCGCGCCATGACCGTTGAGCCAAAGAACGCTCCAAAGCACACCATAAGAAGCGGCCGCCCGACCGGCGCTATCTTGCCCTGCAGCGAGCCCTCCTTTCCGAAGGTGAAGAAGAAATAGTTGAGCACCAACAGCAACGTGGCGACGAAGAGGATATTATTAAAGCTCTCCAGGAGGGATACGTTACCCTCAACGAAGACGACAAGAGGTTTAAAGCTTCCCGCTATCTGCGGGACCGCCTCAGAGAAGAAGCCTCGAATCGCCAGGGCTCCACTCGCGCCAAGTGTAAATCCGATAACAAGCTTGGCGAGCCACGAGTACCGCTGCGAATAGATAAAATAGTAGAGACACCCAAATATCATCGGGATGATGTAGAGGAGGTAGAGTGGCTGATACGACTCCGAGTGGGTCCCGTCTGGATAGGTCACGATGGTAAGACCCAACATCGGCTCCAGGATATTCGGCCACAAGAAGTCGCGGATAATAAGCATCGGTCCAAGCCCCGCGGCGATACCGATGAAGAGGTGCTCGAAGAAACGATAGAATCCGTTCTCTTTAATAAGGAAGCTAAAGATGGCGAGGGTCGCGAGTCCACCAACGATAACGGAAGCGAGGGCCCATGTTGAGGAGCTATCCATGATTCGCCCTCCGACGTTCAAACAACGGTACGATGTTTCCAAGAACGATGAGTAGGATAAGCACGATGTGAGCGGCGCTAAGCGCCGTGTTCGTCACCAAGAGCTCCTTATTTTCACTATGAGGGAAGTGCTCCTTCAGAACCTCAGAGTACCACGCTGCCCCCGCTATCCCCTCAAGAAGTCCCTTCAACTGACCTGAATCGAGGAAGATGTACGCCTCTGGAATCGTAATCGAGGTGCAGCCGTGCACGATTGTGGGTCGATACTCATTCTTTTGGAAGAACTGGATGATATTGTCGAAAACGCCAACAAGTCCTGTTATCTCACCAACGAGCTTCACCCGTTCAACGCCCCCGATCGCGGAGAACGCTGGATAGTGGCTGATAGGCATTCCGTTGACATCGCGTCCGAGGAACTTTGAGACATCGGCCGCGTTGACCATCGATTGGATAAAGATAGCGCCACCGGGGCGAAACCCCGCGTTCACCCACGCCTCGCCGTACCGCCACTGCTGACCCGGCATCTCAGCCTCAAGCCGTTGAGCTACCTCGTTCGGAATCTTGGTGAGGAAACGCTCAGCTTGTTGATACTGCGAGAGGAGCACTACCGGAATCCGACGACGGAAGAGGTGCTCGATCAACACCTGCGCCTGCGGCTCGTTCTCGGCTATCGTATTAGGACCGAAATCGAACCACACCATGGCGACCTCGCCCGGTTGTACTCGCACCTGTTCGACGACATCATACATCCGCTCGGCGGACACCAAGCGCGACGGCTTCTGCGAGATGCCGAATACGATTGGCAATCCAACCGCCAAGATCATGAGAAGGTATATCAACCGACGTCCACCCATCACTTACGCCCCGATGAGAAAGATTTCGATTCGATAGAGAGCCACATTCTGATAGCGAGCATAAGCCCAGCGACTCCGGCTCCCAGTCGGATCGCTCGGAACGCCGCGCTATTAGGAACCTCAAGGAGCCACTGCCGGATGGAGGGCATATGCTCATAGATCTCCTTTCCAAAGGAGATCTGCCCAAGCATCACAATTACCGCCGCGGTCATCATGAGCCCCGACTCGATCGTGCGAACACGGAATGCCCGATACGCAGCGGCCGCGATATACACACCGAGCAGGGCGAACATCGCGGAACCGAGCTGATTGAAGAGCCCATCGAAGAGGAAGTCATATACCTTCTGCGAGGTGCTATGCGCGTCGTGAGAGCGTTTAACTATGGAGTAAGAACTGGCGAGCTTCGCGGCGTCCTGAGAGAACTGTGTCAGTCGACCCAAATTTTCGTCACTCGGCTGTTCCCAGGAAACATTCTTAATCTCTCCAAGCTTCGCGCGAGTGGTCGCGATACGGTCTCGCACCTCACCGATGAGAACGCTTGAGGCGCCATTCGTACCAGCCTCTACCGAGAGGTTGGTATGCGATTCGATCAGCGTTACGCGCTCCTCTCCATACCGAACAAGAGCGGAAACTCGTTCTGCAAACGGGGGTACAACTCGATCAGTTGGAGGACTCTTGGCGTCTTCGACGATACGGGTCGCGAACTCTCCAAGAACCTGAACAGAGCGAATGTCTTTTGTATTCTGAAGATTTTCTATCCACTGAGCCGATGTCGCTCCGATCATCGCGACCAGTCCAACGAGCAATGCGAGGCTGTTAAACCACCCACTCCGTTGAAAGACGACCCGCGCGCCGTGAGCTCGAACGATATTGTACAATCCGAGCCCGAGCGCCATCGCCCCAATCACGATAAATCCATTTGATATCTGCTCGTGGTGCGCCTTCATGCCGATGGCGGTCACGGCGCTCTCGGGAAGAACGAAGTAGAGAAAGAAGTAGACTCCTCCCAAGAAGGTGAAGATCCGGATCAGCTTTATTCTCGTGTCGGTTGATTGTATCGTTACCATGCGAGCGAGCTCCAATCAGCGGACAACAGCCTATGCGGCATCCATGCGGCGAGGCTGGGATACCATGCTTGAAGGGTCGCCAAGAGAACACCCAGGATGATGAGACCGAGGAAGAGCAGCTTCAACCGATCCTGCGCCGCGAGGGTCGCCACCTGGACCGGCTCACGACTCAAATACGCGGAAGCTCCGAAGAGCTCTTCGCCGATCAACGTGTAGTCGCAGGTACAGATGAAGAACGCGACCTGCTCTGGACTCACGCTCGCCGCGACCTGTCGCGCGCCAACCTGTTGCCCGGCCTCCGCCAACACAAGCGCCTCAGCCGCGAAGGCGCCGAACATGAAGGCGGCGCCCGCCTTTTCGCGATGCATCAAGCCCATATATCCGGACGCGAAGGCGAACTGTTCGCTCGAAAGGAACTTAATTCCATCAGGATCAAAGGAGCTTCCTCGACCAACATCTCGGTACGCTTCGCGCACAGTATCTTCAACGAGAGCCATGGCCTCAGGGGAATACTGCGGAACAATCAACTTTAATTTGTACTGCGCGACTTTTCGCGCGACAGCGTGAAGCACTCCAAGACAGGCGTAGAGTACGGGGCCCACATCGGTAAGCGCGGTCGTAAACACCACGGGCCTTCCAAGCTCAGCGCATCGACCAACCGCGCCCTCAACGGCATCAACGCCCGGGATGCGGCGAATGAAGTGGTGGTAGCCTCCCTGCGCGCGCTTTAATTCGCGATACAGGATAATACCCGCGATGACGAGAACAACGAGTATTCCAGGGGTGATGTGCTCAAGACCACTCATACGCTCCGTGAGCCCCCACGGGTCTCTTCAAGTGCACGGATCAGCACCTCTGCGTCATCGGATGATTGCAGCGCCCGTTTCAAGGCCGGCGCAAGGGAGCTGCCGAGCAGCGTGTGCAGCAGAGGCTCACTCACCGCATAGAGCTCTCGCAAACACCCTACGAGCGGTTTGCACATCTCCAGGAGGAAGATAGATGGCTCAACCATTCGTCGTTTGACGATAGCATCCACGAGCGGTTGCAAATCTTGTTTCTGCCCTATTTCCACGCAGTTACACTAGTCGATATTGGAGGAAGGGAAAAGGACGATTGTGAGGGGGTTTAACCCGACATTAGGGAGGGCGACAACCTACTCCGCCGCCTTGCGCTCCAACGCCTCGCGCTTACGGCGCATCTCCGCAAGCTCATCTTTGAGGAGATCGAGGTGTTCGTACTTTGTCGCCTCAATGAGATCTTTCTTTTCTTGAAGCTCCTTTGAGGCGCTATCGAAGGCGCCCCCCTCCTCAGATGCCTTGAGCTCGGTTGAGAGCGTGTTGAGGTAGGTAGAGATCTCGGCCTCCCGTTTCTTGAAGTTAGGTGGGGTCTCTTTACTCTTAAGCGCGAGCGCTCGCTCCTGAGCAAGGGCTATCGAGGCGACGAGGCGCGCGTTTTCCTCCTTCGCCGCGCGAAGCTCATCATCAGTATCGATGATCTTCCCAACTTTTGAGAGGGTATCAGCCTGCTGCTGCACCTTTTTGAGTCTGGATCTCTGCTCATTCGACTGCTTATCCCACTTGTGCAGCTCAGCCTTCTGCTCGCCAAGTCGTCGCTTCAGCTCGGACACGTCGAGCAGTACCGCGGGCTCAAGCCGCACATCCTTGATCTCGCGAACAGCCGAGCCTATCTCACCGGTCTTCGCGTATACCGTCACGAGCGCTTTGTAGGGCCCACCCTCTATCGGCAGTGTTACTCGACCGACAACGGTCACCGTCGGCGAGCCATCGTGAACCACGATTGCGGCGGGGACGACGGCGATAACGGTTGCCCCTTGAGAAACCACTACGTTCGCCTTATCCGGAAGCGCCGCTATCTCGACCGACTGCACCAACGTTACGGGCTCAGGAGAGGCGTGAGCGACGCTAACACCGAGAGCGAACAAGACGCCTACGCACTGTGAGGTCTTACTGAAGCTCATTATAGAAAGCCTCCTCACTCTCACGCTCACCGTCACGTTCTCGATATCGAGGACCCTCCGTAAGATTACGGATAAGCCCTCGCTCATCAGCGATCTGATCTTGCAGCGCTTTTACCTTGAGCGCTCGCTCGTAGGAGGCGTCAAAGTTGCCAGATACATTTGGAGCGGCGATGTTGAGCGCCTGCTCGATCCATCTCCCTTCTCGAGTGATGCTTTCACGACTCAAATCAACGAGCCGCCCCTCATTTGAAACTCGCCTACTGATATCGATATTCCGAAGCAGTTCATCGAGCTCCCCCTTCTTAACGGCGTTATTCTTCTTTAGCTCATCAAGCGCGGAAGAGGTCGAGGTAAGTCGGGAATTTGCGACCTTCTGGAGAGAGTCACCCTCGACAGCGTATCGATGTAATTTTTCAATACGCTCCTCATCCGTATCGTACGAGTTTTTGACCTCCTCGATCTTGGTCTCTACGGATCGCAACGCCTGCCAGGTTGTCACCCACTCAACGAGGTCGTCGCGCGAGGATTTTTCTAAAGGAGGAATATCATATCGCTTTAGGCGCCACGTTCCACGCTCCGAGGTAATCGGGTCCGTGTAATCGCCCTCATAGGTGCCGTTATCATCCTCTCGACCCACGATACGAAATCGCCGCTCAGCACCGGTAACGATGAGCGGAAGTCGCGTTTTGCTCGAAGACTCAACCACAACGCCGCGTTGCGCTGGCACGCCGGGAACACCAAGAGCGACGAGGATGTCAGCGCTCCCGACCGTGGACTCAACCCACCACGGAATCGCCGCGGCTTCGCCATCGGGAACGAGCATTCCTCCGTACACCCCTGGCTTTAGCTGCGGGAAGGTACGATTAAAGTCACGCACGAGCACGAATCCACCCGCGACCAGGGCGACGATACCAACACAGAAAACTAGTACGAGAAATGGCCTCAAAAATATCCTCTACGCGTTTTGAGTGTGCGTGGCCTCGGCCTTACGGGAGCCTACGATCCTCGCTGGAGTTCCAACAACCACCGCGTAATCCGGCACATCATCCTTCACGAACGAGTGCGCGCCAACTACCGCGTGCGCCCCGATCCTCACACCATCCATAATGGTTACTCGCGCGCCGAGCCACGCATGCGATCCGATCGAAACGCCACCTTTGATATCCATCGGTTGCTCAATCAACGGGGTTTCCTCGCCACCACCGGTGTGATTTCCCGGCCCAACGTAGCAATACGCTCCTATCAGTACGCTCTCTCCGATATCAACTCGTGATTGGGTGGCGATGCGGCAATACGAGCCGATGTTACATCCATCCCCAAGGGTAATATGCCCGTGCTTCGCGGCGATCGTTGAGAGGCGACCGATACTGACCCTATCCTTGATAGTAATCGAGGCGTCATCTCCTCGCACATCAAGTGAGGCTCCATCATCGATAAGGACACCGTTACCCAGGGAGATCTGCTGAGGAATCCGAACAAGCACCCCACGTCCAAGGGCCGGTCGACGACCACATGACTTAAAGAGGAAGGGATACGCGAGAGCACGAGTCGCGAAACCTATAAGGCCTGGGAGGTTTCCGAAGAGCAACTGCACCACCTCATAGGCGACGAAATGCAGGGTCGAGCCCTTTCCCACAGCGAGCCGACGGTACGCCGCGAGCCCCGAGCTCTTGGTGTCGGTTAACTCCTTCTGTTGGGGGGTCATCGCTGGGGTCGCTGACATAAAGATCTTTACTTACGAACGCGAGCTGGAGGGTAGCACGAAGGATGGAGTCGGGGGTATTCCCGTGATGGCGCGAGCTTTAGGAAGATCCGAAACACCACCGCTTCCGCAAATTGCCATAAACCCAACAATATCAGCGGCTTGCGCCAGAGCCCTTGGGTTTTGTCGGCACATACACGCCTTCACGTTGGAACGCACACATGTTTTCCAATTCCCACATCAGTTCGGGTCGAATAGCGATTTGCGGGACACCGACATATTATATAGTAATAGGGGGCGACGGTTTTGAGACCGCCTCTCGAAGATGTACCGATGGAGTTCACATGGTTTATTCGGCTGACCAGTCCGGGTTTTTTACGACGACACTTGAAAGCGCACTCGGCTGGGCTCGTAAGTATTCCCTCTTCTCCTACCCGTTCGTGACCGCGTGCTGCGGCATGGAGTTCATGTCAGTGAACTGCTCCCACTACGACACCGATCGTTTCGGCGCCGCGCTTCCACGATTCACCCCTCGTCAGTCAGACCTTTTGTGGGTGGTTGGTACCGTTAACCACAAGCTCGCTCCGGTTCTTCTGCGCGTGTACGAGCAGATGGCTGAGCCGAAGTGGGTAGTAGCTTTTGGCGCGTGCGCGTCATCCGGTGGATTCTACGATAACTACACAACGGTAGCCGGCATCGATAAGATCATCCCGGTTGATATGTACATCCCAGGATGTCCACCACGCCCAGAGACCGTTCTCGACGCGCTCATGCACCTACAGTCCGATATCCAACGTTCGAGGCAACAGATCGTTCACTCGCAGGGTGGTATGCAACACCATCCAGATCTTCCGCCGCTTCTTGGGAAGCCGATCGATACGCGGACGACGAAGGCGGTGTAGAAAGTTTCGCGGTGAGAACCCGCACAACGGGAGGGCGGTCATTCCTGACCGCCGTGCTCCGGGAGGCGGAAATCATGCGCGCCACGCAACCTCTCGGCGACCAGCCTGTCCCGAGCAAAGTCGAGGGAGGAATGGTCGCCCTCCCGCTTCGCTGATTCCAGCGACTGCCGAACAAGGCATTACTCATCCCCCTCCCCTCACCCACGCCACAACCTCATCCACATCAACAGGCTTCGTAAAGAATGCCTGCGCGCCAAGACCCGCGAGGCGATAGAGCTGGTCATCCGAAGAGTCTCCACTAACTACCGCGAGACGGGGAGGTTTCGACGATCTCGCGAGGATAGGCAACAGCCGCTCCGCGCCACCATCTGGCATGTGCGCGTCGCACAAGATTGAAGGAACATCTTCACTGGCGAAATCACGCAAGAACGATTCCAGAGAATCACTTTGTCCTACCTTCAATCCAAACCCGCGCAAAAGCCTAGAGAGGGAGCGTCCATGCTCCTTGTCGTCATCAACAACGCACACATCAACGCGCGTATCGGCATCATCTCGATGGATACCTCCATCCGCGACCTCCAAACGTCGCGCCTCAAGGGGCGCCTCCCCTTTTGGAATAGAGACGCTCACACACGTCCCCTCCCGCTCGTTCGATACAATCGAGACATCGCCTCCCCAGGAGCGAGCCTTCGAAAGACAACTCTTAAGGCCTATGCCCCAGCCTGACTCACCGTCACTCCGCACGGCGTCTCCCTCTCGGATCGCCTTAAGCGTGCTCGCCGGAATCCCCGGCCCATTGTCGCAAACGGACACCACGATACGCTCCCCTCGCTCCTCAATCACAAGTCGTATCTGTGAGCGCGGTGCGTGTCGTAGGGCGTTACTCGTGAGATTGGTCACGATTCGCTCTAATTCAAGTGAGGGGAATCGTCCGTAGAATGTCCGATAGCCGACATCGATCGTCATCGTGTTGCCGTATCCCTCTTGCGCGTAACGTCGATACACCCTGCGAACGATCTCACCAACATCGCATGATTCCGGTAGAGCCATAGAGTTCGAGCGAGGGGCGCCCTGCGCGAGAATCTCTTGAAGATAGTTCAGTTCCTGCCGCATACAGGAGATCGATTCGTCATCGTGCTTGCCGCGGGTCATATACTTCAAAACACCGAGTGGCGCTCGTGCGTCGTGAAGCAACGATCGCATCTCCTCAAGACGGCGAATCTCCTGAGAACGTTCAGCCGCTACTCGCATGTTCGCCTCGAGAATCCCTCCGTACCACGAGAGCCACTCACTCACATCGCGTCCCATCGTTTCCGCCACCGCTAAAAAACCGGGATGCGCGCCGCCGGGCAATCCCAGCCATATCGCTCCCTCGGCGCCTGGCACGAGCCCTTCAGGAACCTCGATCCGAACGATCACAGAGGTTCGAAATCGATGGTCGAGGAACCGTACCGTGTCCAACGCGTGGTCGCGAACGCGATAGGGCAACCGTTCACCATGTTTCTCCAATAATAGGCCGAGCAAGGTTTCCGCCGGCAGCGCCTGGTCCTCGCGAGAACGCCCAACAAAACAGGAGCCGTCTCCGCGTTTGATAACGAACGCCATCGCGGCGACGTCAGACTCCAGTCCGTGATGAAGCTCCAATGTAGCTCGATGAAAAAACTTCTCCACGTCAAAGCATGTGGATCCACAACAGAACGAGAGGGCTCGGCTGAGAGCTCTGTGCGTTTCGCGCATTATGCGGCCTCTCTGAGAGTCGCTTGTTTAAGGAGTCGTTGCACCTGCGCGGTGAGCACACGCGGATCTTTCGCCTTTGAGACAAACGCGTCAGCTCCACATCCAAGCAATTGGAGCTCGGCATCGACATCCTCATCTGAGGTCAACATAATTACTGGAATATGCATCCAACGGGGGTCTCTCTTGAGTCGGCCGAGGAGCTCCTGCCCATTCATCACCGGCATATGCACATCGCAGATGATTACACGAGGAACGACTCCCCCTCCTCCCTCCAATTTTTCAAGTGCGACAACTCCGTTATCAGCGAAGTATGGATTTACCTTCTCTCGACGAAGAAGACGCTCTAAAACTCTACAGAACATCGGATTATCATCGACCACCAAAACAGGGTGTTCGTGATCGCTATTCTCCGCGAGATACGCTTCAGAGATCCGTTGCGTCGACTCGCTCAACGCGAGCGAGGATTGACTGGTCTCAGACTCATCGCTACGCGAGGGGAAGGGACGTGCCGCGCTCGTGGCGGCTCCGCCCCATGACAGTCGAAAATTCGACGCGCTTCCGAGGGAACGAAGCATCACCTCGCCATGTTCGTCGGAACGGAGAATACCGGATTCAAGGGAGCACAGGTGCTGGAGAAGATCGTTGACTACCCCCGACCGAATTGCGCCGGTCGCCATCCTGCCGTGAGAGGTGACGAATTGGTACCGACTCCTTCCCTCAACGGTCACAACCTCAACGGTATGCGCCCCGTGCGCTGACGCCTCGCGAATAATGATATTCAGAATCTTGCCACAGATCTCCTGTCGCCGTTTTGCCTCTCGGAGGCCATGGTTGCTCTCATATTCAGTCAGGATTCGCTCCGTCCCATCAAGAGCTCTCGCGATATCACTCCACGAGCCAAGTGACACCGCCATTCCAGGTTTATATATGGAGAGAGCTCGCGCCTCGGCGGGATCCACCGCGATGATGTGCGCCACCTCTCCATCGCTCAAAACAGGAATCGCTCCCACTCGACGCAGCTCGCTCGCCAAGGTCCGGGCGCCCGCCCCGAAGGGCGTCAGGTCGACCGGATGCACTCGTTCTTCGAGAGAGACCTTCATCACCTTGGCGGCGGCCTCGAAAAATTCCCGCTCACTAACCCCGACCCACGCCGCGGCGAGCACTCCCCACTGCCGTCTATCATGAGAGGACGCGACGACCTCTCGCATCACCTTACGTGGCACCAACTCATCAAGCGCCCGCACCAAGGAAGGCAGAGAACTAGATCGCCTTAATCCCCTGAACCGATTGAAAAGCCTTCGCGCGCTAGTAGATACGTCCCTCATAACACCACCTCCTGTCGCGCGAACGCGATAGCACCCTTGGAAAGGTGGTACGCGACCCGGCGATCGAGCACATGCCGCGCCTCAGCACCAACGATCACTCCCGTTAGCACCACCTTATCCGCGAATCCTTCATTCTTTCCGACCGAGATCCCCCGGGCCCGATCACGTTCATACGCTAACTCCCTCTCCAACGAGAGGTCGCTCCCCAAAGGCCCGCGGGCGTCACACTCACTGCTTATCGGGAATTCAAGGTTTCCGTTGCTTGTATTTACCGAAAAGACCCAGAAACACGCCTTGGCCGATACCAGATCCGCTTTAAAAAGACCGTTCTCGGCCTCGGCCACCGCCCGTCGCGAGACGCTGGAAACATGAACACGCAACTCCTCCAAATCCGCCTCTACGTGGCCTCCGGCTCCATCTGGATACCACCTCAGGCCGGCCGCCGGTGATTCTCGCAACACCGCGGCGGGGACGCCCGAGATATGGTTGAGGTCGTGCACTATCGACACAAGAGAGGCTCCAATGAGAGCAACGGGAAGTAACACCACGACCCAGATCGCCGCCTCATAGATCCCCATCCCACGCTCTCTCTCCTTCATTCGACCCATACTACCTCGCAATCACCCCCTGTCCCTGCGTGTGGCGCGATAACACCGTCATCAACGTCGATGCCTGAAGATCCCGGTCCGTGATCTGAAACAACACACTCCGTCCACTCGGGCTCCGCGACGTAAACAGATCATCTTCATCACTACCTCCGACCGCGATACCAATTCCGTCCATAACAAGGCGCTGACGAGAGGCTTCATTCTCAAGCAGAGAGAGCGCGGTCGTCATAAAATCTTTTGCTCGATCCGGAAGCGTTCCCACCATGATGACAGTCCGGCGCTCTAGAGACTCAGAGGACGAGAGAGCTAGAGCGCCCTCGACTGTTTGGAGGGCTACCGTCAGTGAATCAGGAAGTGCGTCTTGAGCCGTGCCTTCAACCCGTTGCACCGCGAACTGAGAGAGCGAGTTCCCGGGACACCGGGGCACCCTATCGCCCTCCTTTAGGACGTCGACCGCTCCATCAACACCGGGAAGCACAGCGAGCCGAACGGTGGCGACCCCCGCCTCCGTCAGCTGTTCAGCGATCTTGGATATAACCAACGCCCGGCCTATGAGCCCAGAGTCTCCACACGGCTCGGCTCCTTCCGGAACCGTGCGATCGAGAACAAGAAGCGCCGCCGAGCGAGGGCGCCGAGCGAACGAGAGAACCTCAAGGGGAATTCCCTCACCTGCACGCCCCGCGAGATGAGAGGCTACCTGGATGAGTGGGCCACGATATCTCCCGCGGACACGCCCCTCGACGGATGGACCACGAACGGTGACACCAACCTCCTCCACGGTCATATACGGGCGAAGACGATCCAGCCGTCCGCGCACCCTCTCGGCGATCTGTTCCTTTCCGTCGCGCGATCGAAGCGCCGCAAGCATCTCCGCGTCGAGGTACTCGAGCACCTCCTCCCGCATCCCTAAAAACTGTGAGACCTCGATTCCCACCGACATAAAGAGAAGCAGAAGTGGCACCACCACTACCGCGAACAGTAAAGAGGCTGAGCCACGTTCATGACCCGGCGGATTACTTCGTGGCATGAGAAAACTTCTCCAACGAGGCGCCAACTTGAAGGACCGGTACGGTTAAAAAGCAGACAATCAGACCGGTGAAGGTAAGCATGAGTGGAAGCACCGCGCGTACGGGTAGTTTCGCGATCTCCTCCTCAACGCTCTCTTGATACTGCGTTTGCGTAGCGTCACTCAGCTCTTTGAGAGGCCTAACGACCTCCCCTCCTTGTTTGTAGGCCAACGCCAGATGCACGAGGGCGTGCTTAACCGGAGAGGACGGGACGGTACCCGCCGTCATCTCGATAGCGCGCTCTACGCGAAGTCCTCCCTCCGAAAGGGAGACGATAGAGCGGAAGATGTCCGACACCGGGTCCTCACTCTTGCGCGCGGCCTCTGAAAGGGCAGGGATAATGTCGAGCCCAGCGCCAACCGCCATCACGACTCGCTCCATCGCTGCAGGTAAATAAAACTCCAAGCGTCGAGTCAGCTCCCTACGCGCACGTTCAAGACGCCCGCGATATATCAACTCCCCGGCGAACCCACCGAGAGCGGCATAAAGGATGAAAAGAGCGAGTGTCCCATGTCTCAAAAAGAGGGAGAGGGTCCCAACAACCATCGCGCCAACAATCCACGCTCTCATGCGGGCATTCGTGTGCTCGGACCGAGCGCCATCCTCATGCGCGCCGCGACCATCCTGGACAGACGCCTCAAAGAGAAGCGCTCGAGCCATACCATCGCCTAGCCACAAACTCCTCACCCAGAGAAAGAGACCAACTACCGCGCACCCCACCCCAACAAAAGGGAACAACGAACCGACTATGTTCATCGAGTCGTGGCCTCCCGTCCCATAATCATCATCCACACAAGACCGCAGGAGATCAGGCAAATCCCTCCCAGCAGCAAAACCCTACCAGTTGGATGATGTATCGCTATATCCAGTGAGTGTGGGTTCATCACTAATTGGAGGGCTCCCATCGCCACAGCGCACAGGGCGATCCCAATGGCTGACATTCGATGCATCGCGAGCGCCGCTCTAACTTTTCGTCTAAACGATTGTCGCTGCCGAACCACTCTCGTAATTCGGTGCAGGGGATCACGTAATGAGCTACCGTGTCGACGGGAGAGTATGAGACACCGCTTGAAGAGCTCGACCTCTTGGCTCGAGTAGATAGCGAGAAACGCCTCAAGCAATTCCTCTTCATCTCCGCCGCTCACGAGGCCTCTCTGGAGCCCCTCAATCTCACGAACGAGCGGAGTTTCCTTTTGAAAATAGTCTCGAGCGGAGAGCAGGGCTGAAACCGGGTCAACTCCGGCGCGAACAGACGATGCGACCGATGTCAAAAGGGCGGGGAGATCGCGGTCGATCGCCTGACGGTTCGATCGAGCTCGTCGCCATACACGAAGACCGATACCGCCTATCCCGATCGCCATCAGCGTACCACCTACCGCCACTCCACCCACGCTGAAACCAACACCAGCGCCTAGGACCGCGAAAATCCCGTTCCTCCGAAGGACCGCGGCCGGTATCCCCGCTTGCGCGCACAGGACCCCGAGGAGACCATCAGCTCGGTCGGACCGCGTCGACTCGACGCCGACCGGTCGTTGATACGATTCCAACAACGACCTGAGCACCCTCACACTCTCCCGACGCATCCGTCCCACCATCTAACGTCTCAGCGATAACGCCGCCTCCCGGTATGAAATGTCCACCGAGAGCTCGAGCCGCTCCGGGAGTTTAGAGAAGAAGAACTCAAATGGAGGCTGTTCGAGGCGATCCCGAAACGCGCTCACCCGACCCGTTACCAACCACGAAGGAGCTCCGTCCTGGTTTTGATACCTGAAGATCTCTCGTTGCCGTAAGGCGCCATCAGCGACCGGTCCGAGCTCCCGGACATCCATAACACGCCGCATCCCCGTGAGCTTACAAACATCAACGACCACCACAACCTGCACCGCTGTGACCACTTGCGCGCCGAGAAGGGAACGATCAGATCCCCGTTGTGCTCGCGCGAGAAAGAGCTCAAGTCGAGTAACGGCGTCGATCGCGCTACGACCGTGTAAGGTAGATAACCCCGGATGCCCGGAGGCGCACACATCGACAAACGCTTCCGCGGCCTCGGCGTCCCGAATCTCGCCAAAAATTACCCGATTCATCGCCATTCTCATCCCAGCCCGAATACACTGCGCCGGAGACACCCTTCCCGCCCCCTCGAGATTCTCATCCCGCGTTGTGATGTATCGAACGTGCGGGTGCTCAAGGCGTATCTCAGGCGTGTCCTCAATCACGAGCACCGACTCATCGTGAGGTATCGTCGCCGCTAACGCTCGCGCGAGGGTGGTCTTGCCGGTACCAACCTCGCCAACGATGAGGACGGTCTTACCGATTCCGATAACAGCCCTCAGATACTCAAGCACTGGCCGAGGAGCCATGCCAACCTTCGCAAGGTCCTCCATCGCAACAGAGGTAAATCGATTGACGCGGATGGTAACGTACGGCCCCTCATCGCACAGCGACTTGTGAACGGCATGCACTCGCACGAGAGCGCCAATCATACCGTCGGCGATCGGTTGCTTCGTGGAGTACGAAGTGCCAGCTCTGTGGAGCAATCTCTCAACAAATGCCTCGTAGGATCGCTGATCAGCGAATCGGGTCTGGGTGCGAACGCTCCGCCGCCCTTGCTGCACCGAAACCTTTGAGAAACCCGAGATGATGATATCCGAGACCGATGGATCGTCGATTAGCGGTTGAATTATTCCGAAATTCTGACTATCGCTTTCAAGGTGGAGGAGGACCTCGTCCCGCTCAAAACTTGAGAGGGAGACCCCTAATCGCGCGGCCGCCTCCTGAACGCTCGCGCCGAGATCAGCTAAGCGATTAGTGCCCCACAACTCGCTTGCGCGCCAACTAAGTGTCCGTCGCACCTCGTCGAGCACTTGCGAAAGGACCGGCGAAAGCGATTGAGCGCCCCGACTATGTATGTGCGTCTCCTTCAATCAGAACCTCACTCTTGCGCCGCTTTATGAACAAAGAATCCTGAAGGCATCGATTCAGCTGGAATCCACTTCCCCTCGACGAGCGCGTACTGTCTCTTGCGCTCTCCGTTTCCAACCGATACCACCCCTTCGACTTTTGGTTTGCGCTTTCTACCCTCAGGATCAGAGAGCTCGGCGGCCTCAAAATTTCCATCTCGCCAGCTCTCACCATCAACGCCACCTCGCAACGCGAACGCGATCTTGCCGACCGCCACAGCGGTATTAATAGCCAAGCACTGCTCCTGGGTCACAAGGAGGGTAACCGTATTGGGCACCGCCGCCGTGGAATCAAGACTCACCGTCGAGGAGAGCGACCGCTCCGTCGATAGGATCTTTACCCGCTCCGCCACAACCCTGGTTCCGTTCTTCTCAACGAGGAGAACATCGACCACCGACCCGCTGCGCGCCCACCCCTCGACCGCCGAAGTAATATCCACTCGCACCGTCATTGCGCGCATCCCGGGGGGAATACGTCCAGCGAGAGGATTCGACATCTCCGTCTCCACTCCCAAATTGACGTCGAGAATCGGCAAGCCTCCCGGGAGGGCGACGAGTGTTACTGAGTCACGGACCCGTCCGATGTCTCGGACGACCCCTTGAGGAAGTTGGTGCTCCGGAAATTTTTCGAGCCTAACAGGAACATCGCGGATAGAGGTTCCAGCGCCGACAGGTCGATCAGGCACGGGAACCTCTACCACGTTGAATTCAGGAACGAAGGCTCGCGAACGCTCAAGCCGTGGCTCGGGTGGGGCTCTCCGCCCCATTACATAGGCGCTTCCGGTGAAACCAATCACCATAAGAAGCACTCCGAGAACCCGGCTTGTATGAAGACGCCGTCGCGCCGACGGCGTAGATACTCGAGCGACCACGCGCGCTCCTCTTAGTTAGTTTGATTGGTAGGCGAGTGGCTGACAGCCCAGGTTCCGATATTACCTAAAAACGAACTGAGCTGATCTCCAAGCCCATTAAGGGCCGTATAGAGAACGGTGACGATGATCGCCGCTCCAGCGCAATATTCCAAAAGCGTGTAGCCCTTCTGACGATTGTTTTTCTTCTCTCTCATCTCTTTCTCCCCATCTAACGTTTTCACCTTGTTCATCGCGGTCGCACTCCCTAGGCGAGTAGTACCGGTTTCGATACAAGCTCGCCCTCCTGAATCGAATCGTCCGTGAAGCCCAGAGCGGGAAACACATGACGGTCCGACCGAGTGCAAGCTGCTGTTTCTTCGGCCGTGCCGCGCCTCTTTCCCGATCGAATCGTCGATACCAACGAACCTATCCAAGTGAACGGGGTAGTGAACCACCGATCTCGAGGAGCTAACCGTTCATGTGGCGTTGCGCCTTGGCTATCGAGATGTCCCTCGATAAGGCGATCAACAAATCGACCGAGAAATTGATATGGCGTAGCTCCGCTACACGGCCAACGGCTCGCCTTAGGTGTCCGCGGAAGAACAACCTGACGGATCGGTCGTCCGGGCACTGCAAACGCCTCAGCGCGTAACATCGATAAGGATGCCGTTGCCACGCTATTGTCATTGATAACCACAGAAACCTGGGCGTCTGGTCGAACGCATCCCGAGATGAGAAGGAGAGCTTGGCGATGAGCGAAGGCTCCAGCCGGGTCTCGATTAGCGACAAACACCGCCTCATCGCAGATCTGAAGCAAAGCGCTCGCGGTCAGGGCGGGTAGGGTTGAGGCGTCAACCACGATCACATCATGCTGAGCTTGCAAAACTTCCAGAATCGAGGCGAGCGAACGTGCTGCGCGAGGGGTTGCGAAGATCGACTCGTCCTGGCCCGCTGCTGGGGGAACGCAGACGATATTTGGCTCGTCACTCCAGATGGGCGCGCAGCACTCACCGACGGTCTCAGAGGTAACAACCCGTTGTTGGTCAAGGAGCAGCCTCATCGATTCACTGACATGAGGCTTGACCTGCAAGAATCTGGTAAGGTCCTGCGAGATCACATCACAATCCACCACACACACCCGCTTGCCGGCGCTCAGATAGCCCTCCGCGAGACCCGCGGCCACAAAGGTACACCCTACTCCACCCCGGGCGGAGGAGACGACAAGTAGTCGCCCCTTTTGTTTATAGGCGAGTCGTCTTTGAAGTAGAACCAAGCGTCTAAAAAACTCATCCGATGTAGCGGTATCGAGTAAGACATCATCAACACCGAGTCGGCCAAGCTGCTCGATAAGACCGAAGGAATAGATCTCCTGAGTTAAAACGCAGAGGATAAGCTTGCCCGGTACTTGTTGTCGGATGGTGTGAATAAAAGCGGCGTCACAACCGATTAATTCGGGCCCGATGACGCACACATCCAAGGAGCCGTTAAAACGAATCTCCTCGGGCGAAAGAAGTGATAGCGATACGCGGGGTGTCGATACTCGAGAGTCAGGGGATACCCAGGTCCATTTTTCAATAAGAGAAGCGATGCGTCGTCGTCCATCCGCGCTTAGGTCGATGATTCCAAGCTCAATCATGCTCCTCCAACTGTCACCACTCGAACGCAAGTCGCGCCGTACCGAAAAGGGTCGCGCGAATCGTCCAGGGCCGTTGAAGCGTGTTCCCTATCACGGGTCGAACGAATCTGTGCCTGAGTTTTTTTCGGGTTTGCTAGAATGAACCTAGATCCAGGCAGCTTTTTACTTATAATGACAACTGAGATTCAGCTTCTCTCTCAGCTATATGGGTCATAGGTCCCGGTAGCGAACTTACGCGGGCCGATTAATCTACGTGACATGTCCACCTTGAATGTATCGAAAAATTGGATCCTCGGTGGCCGTGAGCTCGAATTCGAGGGAAGTATCACACTCAAAAAGGGCGCGCTCTCTGACGTCATCGACGGGTGCCTTCGTGAGGTAACACCACTGATCCATCAAGGCGAGGACCCGAAGGAGCTCCTCGATCTTAAGGGGCGAGACCCGCATGAGGCTCTCCTTCCAGGCATCGCAACTCCACGAACCGATGAGGTTTTTCGTGTCGGAGGTGTCGTAGCGGTCGATACCAAAGGAAGCGACTTTGAATGGGAACCTTTTGAGGTCGTGTGCTATTCGCCTTTCAATCGATTTGAGGGAACCCATCACATCGTTCACGGAACAGAGATAGAGCGTGCCGGCGGCTTACCATCGTGGCTTCCCAACCATCTCTTGGGGATGGCCGCGCCGATTAAGCCTCGCTTTTTCCGGTACGGATTGGAGCGCTTTAAGAGCGTTCTCTCGTTCGCGAGTCTCGGGTACGCGCCACAGGTAACAACCACTCTGCTGATCGACTGCGTCGCTGACACCCTCGCGTTCAAGATGACGCACGAGTTTAAGAAGCCGGCCGAGTCTAACCCTTTTGACTTTATACCAGCCTACCGCTCCCTCGCGAGCGTCATCGCTGCCGCGACCGGGACCGATATTCAAGCGGACCTTTCCACAAAGCTCTCACAGCAGCCGTAACGTCGTGTCAGTCGCTGCGGTACCCTCGCTATGTTGGTGTGCTAGTTTCGCTCGTCTCAACCTTTAATTTATAGGGCCCGACTCCTGACCAAACGGCTCACGAAAATGATGATGAAAGGTTAATCTATTTACTTTGTCCAAGTTCACGCACATACAATGCGAGGCGTGTTCGCTCTTGCAAGAAGTCGTCATCGGTTCTCACACCGCCGAGCCAAACAACAAGTGCACCCTGATCGTCACCCACTCGACAATCTTCATAAGTCCCCAGAGCAGCCGCCTCCGCTTCGCTCAGGGCGCCAACCTTTCGTGCATCTAAAAGCCCCTGTATGAACGCACGATGCTCTTTGCGAGTCGCAATTCGGTATCCTAGCTCTTTGGCGTGGGCCACCTGCTCCTCTGGAGATCGTCCAATCTCCGAAGTGAGGAAGATCTCTAATTCTTTACCTTCAAACTCGACTATGCGCCGAACGACCCAATCATCACCGATTGTCATCACCCTCTCAGCCGCGAGAGGCAGCTCCGCTATCCCCAAACCGAGTCGCTTCCCCTCCACGATCCACGGATTGTGCTCAACCGAACGGTCCCACTCCTGCGCATAATCGCTCCAATTATGCACCCAACTTAATTGTTTCATAGCGGCACTGCGAAGCCACTCTATGTTTGACTTGCACGTCTCCTCTGGCGTGACAACTTCAAGATCAAAACACCTGGCCACATACTGGACCGACTCTCTTAACGCGGGATCATCTCCAAACGCCGCCACAAAAGCTTTCTCTGACCGACGCCGTGAGACTCCAAAGAGGCGATCGACAAGACTTCGCTCAGGTTTGACGAGTCGTCCCTCAACTCCCACATGCGCAGCGAAAAGCCCGGCGACGCTCTCTTGTATGGCCT